>NZ_CP054707.1:0-660638 GCF_003721175.2 Halarchaeum sp. CBA1220 | reverse complement strand
GCGGCCGATTCCCCCGGACGGCGGGTCGGAGGGCGTACTGGAGGGTCTGGAGTTGGGACTCGCGGTGGCGGAACGCCTCCGGCACGTAGTCGATCTCGAAGACGTGCTCGTCGCGGAACACCGACTCGTCCCACGACAGCATCCCTCCGTCGGGGTCGTCGGCCATCGCCGAGACGTGGGTCCGCACGCCACATAAGCCTTCGCCGCGACTCAGAACTTCTCCAGCAGCCCCTCGTAGAACGCCCGGTCAGCGCCCTCCTCGGCGAGTTTCTCCACGATGAGCTCGGGCGTTGAGCGCGCGAGCAACCCCTTCTCCGGGGAGCGCTCGACCACCAGCTCGCCGTCCTCGAGGCCGACCGCGCGAATGCCGTCCACGTCCACGTCGTAGGCGGCGGTGTCGCGTATCTCGCCGGCGAGGTGGGAGACGAAGACGCCGGTCGCGCCCGCGTCGTGGAGCTCCTCGAGGATGCCCGCGATTATCTTCGCGGACGCCCCGGGCTCGGTGATGGACTCGAGCTCGTCGACGAGCACGCACTTCGCGTCCGCGCCCCGCGTGAGCGCCGCGAAGTCGCGGAGCGTGGACTCGAAGGCGCCCGCGTCCAGCGTCCCCTGGCTCTTCGCGTAGTAGTGGAGCTCCTCGACCGCCGGGACGCGCGCCGACTCGGCGGGCACCGGGAGGCCCATGTGCGCGAGCACCACCACCACCGCCACGAGGTCGAGCGTGCTCGTCTTCCCTCCGGAGTTCACGCCGGAGAGGAGCGCGACGCCGCTCACGCCGTAGTCGACGGGCTCGACGTCCGCGAACGGCACGTCGAGGAGCGGCGAGCGCCCGCCCTCGATGTCGAAGCCGGTTCCGGCGCGCTCGGCGGGCGTGCAGTCGAAGTCCGCGCAGAAGCGACTGACGGCGAGCTCGACGTCGAGCTCGAGGGCGTCCCGGACGAGGTCGGCGGCGCCCGCACGGAGGTTCGCGAGGCGCGCCGCCACCTCGCGCTTGCGCTTCGCCGCCCGGCGGTCGCGCTCGGCGACGAGCTCCTCGCGCAGACGCGACACTGCCTCCTCGCGGCGCTCCACCGGATACGTGGGCTCGTCGCCGAAGACCTGGTCGGCGAGGCTCGCCTCGTCCTCGCGGAGCGCGAGGGCGTCCGCGACGTGCTCCCGGGCCGCGCGCACCGCCTCGGCGTACTCGTCCGCGAGCTCGCGCGAGAGCAGGGAGTCGACGCCCGCGCCGCGCTCGACGAGCGAGAGTAGGTCCGCGCCCTCGATGGTGACGTCGCGCTCCTCGATCTCCTCCCTGAGGCGGTCGTTTGCCATCGACTCGGCCGTCGAGACGGCGGCGTCGAGGTCGTCGACGGCTATCTGTAAGCGCTCGAGCTCCTCGTCGCCCGCGACACCCCCGTCGGCGTCGAGCTCCGCGAGGCCCGCTTCGAGCTCGTCGAGGTCGACGGCGGCCTCGAGGCCGGCGCGGCGGTGCACCCGAATCGCCGCCCGGAGCGACGCGCGGTTCGTCGCGAAGAACGCGAGCGTGCGCTCCGGGACGTACTCCTCGGGGTGGGAGAGCGCGTTCGGGTCGACGGTGACGTCGCCGTCGATGGTGACGCCCGCGAACGCCTCGTCGAGCGCGACGACCGACGCGTAGCCGCGCGCGAGGTCCGCGAGGCCGTGTGCGTCCTCGACGATTTCGACGGAGAGCTCGGGGAACGCCTCGCTCGCCTCGCTGTACGTCTCGGCGTCCGTCGTCGCGAGACAGCGGTCCCTGACGGTGACGTCCGCCGGGCGCTCGACCGGCGCGACGTCCGCGAGCGCGTCGAGCACGGCGGGGTCGGGGTCGCGCTCGCGTGCCCGCTCGGCGAACGCCCGCACTTCCTCGATGCGCGAGTCGACCGCCGAGGGGTAGATCGTCGCGAGGCGGTGCTCGCCGTACGTCGTCACCGCGCGCTCCTGTAGCAACGCGAGGACCGCGTCGTACACCTCGCGGGCGCGGTCGGTGGCGAGGAAGCCGCCGGGGTCGTCGTGTCGCGCGCGGATCGCGCCCCGAACGATATGCGCGGCGCGGCCCGCCGAAACGCCGGACGCGGACGCGACGGCGGCGACGTCCTCGCGCTCTACGGCAGCCATCGGGTCGTCGAGTTCGCGCAGTCGCTCGGCCGTCTTCGCGCCGACGCCCGGGACCTCCTCCAGTTCCATCGCTCCCGAGTTAGGCGGCATCGGGAAAACGTCTTGCCCTCAGTAGTGGGGGTACTCCTCGGGGTAGAGGAGGCCCTTCCGCCAGCGCCACGCCGCCGCGAACGTCCGCAGAACGGCCGCGACGGGGAGCGCGAGCAGGTAACAGCAGACGACGAGTCCCACGGGGTCGGCTGGCCCGAGCGCCCCGACGCCGACCGTCGCCGCGAGGGCGCGCTCGTACGCCTGCACGAGGAGCGCGCCGGGGACGCCGAGGACGCCCAGCGGCCCCTCGGCACCGACGGCGACGTGCGTGAGGACGAGGAGCGCGAGCGACGCGAACGGCCACCAGACGGAGCGACCGGAGAGCCAACGCGCGACGTCCTCGATGTCCAGCATTCGTTCGGCGTGACGGCCTCCCCCGGCTTAAAACACCCTATTGCGACGGCCTGACCGGTACACGGAAGGGGGTGCCGTGCGAAACCGTGTGGTATGACCGTCGAGGCCAAACTCGCGGCCGCGCGCGACGCCCTCGCGGAGCGCGACGGCGTGCTCGTCGCGTTCAGCGGCGGCGTCGATTCAGCGGTCGTCGCCGCCATCGCGCACGACGCGCTCGGGGACGACGCCGTCGCCTGCACCGCCAAGAGCGAGACGCTCCCGGAGGCCGAACTCGCGGACGCGAAGCGCGTCGCCGACGAGATCGGCATCCGCCACGAACTCGTCTCCTTCAGCGAACTCGACGACCCGGAGTTCGTCCAGAACGACGGCGAGCGCTGCTATCACTGTCGGACGATGCGCCTCTCCGAGATGTTCGACGCGGCGCGCGACCTCGGCATCTCGACCGTCTGCGACGGCACGAACGCCTCCGACCCGGGCGAGGGCCACCGCCCCGGCCTGCAGGCCGTCGAGGAACTCGACGCCGCCTCGCCGCTCCTCGAGGCCGACATCACGAAGGAAGAGGTGCGGGAAATCGCCGACCACTACGGCCTCAGCGTCGCGGACAAACCCTCGATGGCGTGTCTCTCCTCGCGCATCCCGACGGGCCTCGAAGTGACCGAGGAGAAACTGACGCGCGTCGAGAAGGCCGAGCGCCTCCTGCGGACGTGGGGCTTCGAGCAGTTCCGCGTGCGCGATCACGACGGCCTCGCGCGCATCGAGGTCGCGCCCGAGGAACTCGACGTCGCGCTTACCACCGAGTTCGCGGAGGCCGCGCGCGAACACCTCTCCGATGTCGGCTTCGAGCACGTGACGCTGGACCTGCACGGCTACCGAACGGGAAGCGTCTCACCGGCGAACGAGACGGCCAACGCGGACGACTAACCCGCCGGTCCCTCCGGCTTTTGGTCCAGCTTTTGCCCCCGGCAAAAGGTGGTCGTAGCACGTGACGCTGGACCTGCACGGCTACCGAACGGGAAGCGTCTCACCGGCGAACGAGACGGCCAACGCGGACGACTGAGGGCGTTCGCGGGCCGCGCTTCTCCCGCTAGTTCCCCGTCCACTTGAGGAGCAACAGCGTCCCCTCGAAGAGCACGATCATGGTGACGGCGACGACGACGGGCGCGACGCCGGTCGGGTCGGGCGTCATGAGGAAGGAGACGCCGGCGAACGCGCCCCAGAAGAGGAGGCGTCGGTCGGCGAGCCACCGCCGGGTCGTGAGTCCCATCATTATGGCGAGCATGACGAAGAGCGGGATCTGGAAGACGATGGCGAGGTAGGCCATCAGGATGAGGATGAGGTTGAACGTCGAGCCGAGCGCGAGCGCGGCGGTGGCGACGGTCTCCGAGTAGAAGAGGAAGTACGTCATCACGGCGGGGACGACGATGAAGTAGGCGAAGGTGACGCCGACGACGGCGAGCACGAGGCTCGTCGGGATGGCGGAGATGTAGTAGCGCCGCTCGTTCGGGTAGAGGCCGGGGCGCATGAACGCGTACGTCTCGTAGACGAGGACGGGGAGCGCGACGACGACGCCCGCGATGGACGCGACCTTGAACTGGGTGACGATGAGCTCCAGCGGCCCGTAGACGTGGGGTTGTGCGGTGGTGCCGGTGGGGAGGACGCCGTACCAGATGTTGCTGATGAGGTCGTCGCCGAGCGGGAAACAGAGCGCGCTGACGATGCCGGCGACGAGGATGACGACGCCGAGGCGCTTGACCATCTCCTCGACGTGCACGGCTATCGGTTGCTCCTCGTCGGTCGCGGGCCCGCTCAGCATGCCCGTCTCGGCATCGACGTCCTCGGGGAGACCCGGCTCCTCCCCGTCCGGGACGCTGGGACCTCCGCCGTCCGCGTCGTCGTCCGCGTCGCCCGCTTCGTCGTCGGCCTCCGAGACCGCGTCGGCGTCGTCCGGGGCCACGTACGGGACACCGCCGTCGCCCTCCTCGTCGGACTCGTCTTGGCCGCCGGTGCCCCCGGCCTCGTCGTCCCGGTCGCCGGTCTCGGTGTCGTCCTCCGGCCCGTCGGTATCGGCGGTCCCGGAACCGGCGCCGTCCGGCTCCTCGGCGGCAGCACTGCCGTCGGGCTCGCCGTCGACGTCGGTGACGTCCGGCCCGACGGGGCTCCGGTCTGCGGGTTCGGCTCGCGTGACGTCCGGGTCGTCGCTCGCCTCGGTGTCGCCGGCGGAATCGTCGGCCGGCGCCCCGTCGTCCGGTTCGTCTGCCATTCTCTGTCTACGGTACGCGACTCCGGCGTTATAGCCTTTCTTTTGGCCAGCGAGGAGAAGATTGATAACGGGAAACCGGCTACCGGACACAAATGAGCGACTCGGGGGTCGTCAGCGAGGACACCGCCCGCGCGGTTAACAGTGGCCGCGAGACCATCGGCGTCCTCCTCGGGACGGCACAGAAACGCCTCCAGGTCGTCTTCATCGCGTTCGTCGTCGGCCTCTTCGGTGGGATCGTCGCGATGCGGCGGTACATCTGGCCGGCGCTGAAGGCCGACCTCATCACGAAGCTCGGTCTCGACGCGAGCGTCGACGTCATCTTCCAGACGCCCTTCGACGTCATCCTCCTCCAGGTGAAGATCGGGATGATCGTCGGCGTGGTCTGCGCGCTCCCGATCCTCCTCTACTACGCGAAGCAGCCCCTCGCCGACAGGGGCATCGTCCCGGACGTCTCCCTCTCGCGGTGGCAGCTCGCGCTCGCCGGCGTCGTCGCCGTCTTCCTCGCCTTCGTCGGTGTCACCTACGCCTACGAGCTCTTCTTCCCGCTGATGTTCGGGTTCCTCGCGGGGAACGCGATGAGCGCGAACCTCCAGCCGATGTACTCCATCGTCGCGTGGACGCAGTTCATCCTCGTGCTCGCGGTGTCGTTCGGCGTCGCCGCCCAGCTCCCGCTCGCGATGACCGCGCTCTCCTACACCGAAATCGTCCCCTACGAGACCTTCCGGGACTACTGGAAGCACGCGGTCGTCCTCATCTTCGGCTTCGGCGCGGTGTTCTCCCCGCCGGACCCGTTCACGCAGATCATGTGGTCGGTCCCCCTCCTCCTCCTCTACGTGCTCAGCCTCTACCTCGCGAAGGTCGTGACGCTCGCGCGCCGTGGGAGCGAGCGCGTCGACGTGGCGGGCGAACTCCTCGCGCGCTGGAACGTCCTCGCCGGCGGCGCCGTCGTCGGTTTCCTCCTCGGCTACGGCTTCTTCGGCTACGGCGGTATCGGCCTGCTCAACCGGACGCTCGGCCGACTCTCGAAGTACAGCCTCCCGACGGCGACGGAACTCGTCGGCCTCGGCCCCGACGCCTCGCTCGCCGTCGTCGGCGCCGTCTTCGCGTTCGTCGCGCTCGTCGTCGCGTTCGGCTACGCCCTCTACGACGCACTCGCCGAGGCCGCGCGCGCCGAGAACGCGGTCTACGGCGGCAAGGCGCCGAAGCCGGAGAACCTGAACCTCGCCGTGCTCGATGCCTCCGGCGTCCGCGCCGCGCCCGACGAGCGCTTCGCGGCGATGGAGGAGGAGGAGGCCCTCGAGCTCGCGAACGAGGCGATGGAGGCCGACGAGAAGGAGAAGGCGCGCGCCATCCTCGACCGCTTCGACGAGGTCGAGGCGCAACGCGAAGCCGAGGGCGGCGACGCCGCCGAGGACGGCGAGTCCGGGGACGATGAGGAGGGGAACGTCTTCTCGCGGACGAGCGCCGGGGTGCTCGACGCGTTCACCGACGAGGAGACCACCGAGGAGGACATCGGCGGCTACTACCACGACATCCGCTTCATCCTCGGGAGCCTGCGCTCGCGGCTCTTCTGGCTCGTCGGCTGGTTCATGCTCGTGCTCGCCGCGACGTTCGCGTTCCTCTACCGGGGCGGCCTCGGGTTCATCCGCAACGACTTCCTCCGGCGCATCCCGCAGGAGGTCCTCCAGGGGAACCCGGACGCGCTCGGCTGGCCCATCGTCCTCCACCCGGTGGAGGCGCTCGTCTTCGAGGTGAAGCTCTCGACGGTCGTCGCGGCCGTCGTCTCGCTCCCGCTCGTCCTCTACTTCATGTGGCCGGCGCTGCGCGAGCGTGGCTTCATCGCGGCGCGACGCGGCGTCGTCTACGTGTGGGCGGCCGCCATCACCGTCACGGTCGTCGCGGGGAGCGTCCTCGGCTACATGTACGTCGCGCCCTCGATCATCTCCTTCCTCGTCTGGGACGCCCTCCAGGCGGACGTCGTCATCAGCTTCCGCATCAGCGACTTCCTCTGGCTGGTGTTCATGACGACCGCCGGCATCGGCCTGATCGCCTCCGTCCCGGTGACGATGTGGCTCTCGCACCTCTCGGGGATCGTCGGCTACGGGACGATGCGCCGCCAGTGGCGCGTCTTCGTCCTCGGCGCGTTCGCGTTCGGCGCGCTCGTCACGCCGGACAGCCTCTACACGATGATCATCGTCGGCGCGCCCATCGCGCTCGCGTTCTTCGTCGGCCTCGCCGGCCTCTGGGCGGTGACGCTCGGCGGCCGTCGCGGTGGCGGTGGCGCGACCCCCGAGGAGCCGACCGCCACGGACGAGCGGCCGGCCTGAGGCGACGAACGCGGCGCTTAACTATTCGCTCGAGAATACTCCGGTATGCCGAAGATCTCCGTCGACGTTCCACAGGAACTGCTCGACGACCTCGACGCGCACGTCGGTGACGACGGCAAGTTCGTGAACCGCTCCGACGCGATCCGCGCGTCCCTGCGGAAGACGCTGGACGTCCTCGACGAGATCGACGCCCGCCACGGCCGCCTCGAGGACGACCGCGACGACGATGAGTGAGGGCGAGACCCCGCTCGCGACCGGCCGCGTCGCCCTCGTCGCGCTCTTCGTCACCGCGCTCGTCACCGCCCAACTCACCGCGTCGAAGGTCCTCGCCTTCGAGATCCCGGTCGCGCTCCCGGTGACGGGGAGCACGCTCGTGATGCCGGGCGCCGCGCTCGCGTACGCGCTCACCTACTTCGCGAGCGACTGCTACAGCGAACTCTACGGCCGGCGCGCCGCCACCGTCGTCGTCAACACGGGCTTCGCGATGAACTTCGTGTTGCTCGCGCTCGTCTGGTCGACCATCCTCGCGCCCGCCGCGCGCTCCTCCGTCGACCCCGGGATGTTCGCCACCGTCCTCGGCTCCTCGACGAGCATCGTCCTCGGGTCGCTCTGCGCGTACCTCGTCAGTCAGAACTGGGACGTCTACGTCTTCCACGCCCTGCGCCGCCGGACGGACGGCGCGCATCTCTGGCTCCGCAACGTCGGCTCGACGGCGTCCAGTCAGGCCATCGACACCGTCATCTTCGTCCTCATCGGCTTCCGCTTCGGCCCCGAACTCCTCGGCGCCACGCCGCTCCCGTGGAGCGTCATCGCCTCCCTGATGGTCGGCCAGTACGTCCTCAAGCTCGGTATCGCGCTGCTCGACACGCCGTTCGTCTACGCCGCCGTCGCCCTCCTCGGCGACCGCGCGGAGACGGGCCGCGTCGCGCCGGCGAAGTGATCACCCACCTCCGTCCGCGCTCGTCGCGTCCTCGTACGAGCGCGCGTCGCCCTCCGTGAACCACGCCTCGAACTCGCGCTCAGTGGCGCCGGGCGCGCCACCGACCATCACGCCGACGCCCTCGCTCTCCGGGTAGCGCACGACCTCCGGCTCCGCCATCGTCGAGACGACGAGATACCTGAGCGCGCCCGCCGAGTCGTTCACGACGCGGTGCCCGCCGTCCGCGCCCGTCGGGAACGCCGCGTAATCGCCCGCCTCGATGGCGTGCTCCCCGCTCGCGGTGCGCAGCAATCCCTCGCCGGCGAGCACGTAGAGCGCCTCCTCGTTCGCCGCGTGATAGTGGTACGGCCACGCCGCGTCACCGGAATCGAGCTCGTAGAGGCTGCATCCGATGCGCTCGCCGCCCCCGGCGGCGCCGAGTTTCTTCCGGCGAAAGCGCATCTGCTCGCTCTCCGTCGCCACCCACTCGACGTCGTTCGCGTTCACGGGCTCCATACGTCCGCCCGCGAGCGGGACCGGGAAAAAGGCCTAGTCGCGGCGCTCGGCGAACGCGAAGCGCGGCTTCACGTCCACCACCTCGACGCGGAGTTCGTCGCCCACCTCGGCCTCGGGGACGAAGAGGGTGAACCCCTCGACCTTCGCGATGCCGTCGCCTTCCTCGCCCTCGTCGACGATCTCGACGTCGAGCTCGTCGCCGACCCGAACGGGCCCGGTGAGCTTGTTCTTCCCGACGACGTACACCTCGGAGGAGGAGTCCCGGGAGGCGTCCGGCGAGAGCGTCCGCGTGAACGCGAACTCGTGGGCGACGTCGTCCTTGAACCCCTCGAGGTCCTGCCCCTGGAAGACCTTCACCGCGAAGTCGCCGCCCTCGCCGAGGAGGTCGCTCGCCGTCTCGAGGGCCTGCTGGGCGAGGTAGACCGAGCGGGCGTGGTCGAGGTTGTACTCGCCGCTCATGTTCGGCGCCATGTCCGAGAGCACGGTGTCGACGCGCCCGCCGACGGCCTCCCGGACCTCCGCTTTCGTCTCGTCCTCGGTCATGTCGCCGCGAATCGTCTCGACGGGCGCGCCGCCCCTCTCGACGGCGTCGATGCGCTGGAAGTCCACGCCGACGACGCGGCCGTGCTCGCCCGCCTCCTCGGCGGCGACCTGGAGCCACCCGCCGGGGGCGGCGCCGAGGTCGACGACCGTGTCCCCGGACGAGATCAGGTCGAGTTCGCGGTTCAACTGCTTCAGCTTGTACGCCGAGCGGGCGCGATAGCCCTGCTGTTTCGCTCGGTTGTAGTACTCGTCCTTCCCGGCCATGATAGTACGAGAAAGGACGCGGCGGCGTTTACGCGCTTCGCTCGCCGGCCGCGCTGGGCCACCGCGCCGGTACGCCACCGTGACGCCCCCTCACGCGTGCGCGCGCACACCGGGAGTTTATTATGCCGGTCGGCCGTACCGCTCTTCAAGATGTTCAAGGCGATCGTGAGTGCCGACACGCTCCGGGACACGCTCGACTCCGTGAGCGTGCTGGTCGACGAGTGCAAGATCCACCTCAACGAGGACGGCCTCGAGATTCGCGCCGTCGACCCCGCGAACGTCGGGATGGTGGACTTGGAACTCTCCGCGGACGCCTTCGAGTCCTACGAGGCCGACGGCGGGCTCATCGGCGTCAACCTCTCCCGACTCGAGGATATCGCCGGGATGGCGGACGCCGGCCAGCTCGTCCAGTTCGAACTCGACGAGGAGACCCGCAAACTCCACATCCGGATCGAGGGCCTCGAGTACACGCTCGCGCTCATCGACCCCGACAGCATCCGGCAGGAGCCCGACCTCCCCGACCTCGACCTCCCCGCCCAGGTCGTCGTCGAGGGCGCGGACATCGACCGCGCCGTCCGGGCCGCCGACATGGTCTCCGACCACATCGCGCTCGGCGTCGACGCCGAGAAGGAACTCTTCTACGTCGACGCCGAGGGCGACACCGACGACGTCCACCTCGAACTCGAACGCGAGGACCTCATCGACCTGGAGGCGGGTGACGCGCGCTCGCTCTTCAGCCTCGACTACCTCAAGGACATGAACAAGGCGCTCCCCAAGGACGCCGAGGTCACCCTCGAACTCGGCGAGGAGTTCCCGGTCAAGCTCCACTTCGACATCGCGGAAGGCCTCGGCTCCGTCACCTACATGCTGGCGCCCCGTATTCAGTCGAATTAGGGCCGTCGCGGCCGGTTCCCGTCTTTTCTCTCTCGCCGTTCTCGCGGGCGCTCGACGAGCACGTCCTTCCTCGTGAGCGCGACGTGTCCGCCCTCGACGGCCCCCGGACGCTCGCGTAACACCCACGTACCCCCGCCGCCTACTCGCCGTCGTGAAACGCGCGCACCTCCTCGCCGGCGCCCTCCTCGTCGTCGCCGTCGCGTGCCTCGCGAACCCGCTCTACGTCGCGGCGCTCCCGGAGGCGAACGTCCTCGGGCACGCCCCACGGGGCGGTGGCGCGGCGGCGTTCGCGCCCGACCTTCGGTACCTCGCGCGCCTCGCGCTCTCGACGCTCGGCGTCTTCGCGCTCGTCGGCGCGCTCGCGTCCGCCTTCGCCGGCGGCGTCGAGGCGGTCGAGGAGCGCCGGTAGTCGGCCGCGTCGAAGCCGCGCCCCTCTTTGCGCGCGGGCGCCTCCACGCGTCCATGAGCGACCCCGAGTTCCCGGCCCCCGATTCGGCGTTCCCCATCGAACCGGGCTGCGAGCGCTGTCCCGCCCTCGTGGAGGCCCGCGAGTGTATCGCGTGGGGGAACGGCCCCCGCGACGCGGCCGTCGTCGCGGTCGGCGAGGCGCCGGGTGCGGGCACGCCCGAGGAGGAGCGCTGGCGGGGCGGGAACTGGACGGGGATGGCGTACACGGCGCGCCACTCCGGGAAGATCGTCCGCACGCTGTTCGCCGACAGCGGGCACACGGACGTCTTCTACACGAACGCCGTGAAATGCTTCCCGCCGGACGGCGAGGGTTCGAATCGCGAACCCCGCGAGGCGGAACTCGAGAACTGCTTCTCGCACCTCGAGGCCGAACTCGACGCCGTCGACCCCGCCGTCGTCGTCACGACGGGGAAGCACGCGACGCGCGTGCTCTTCGACGCGGCGGGCCGCGACCTCGAGAGCTTCCTCGACGCGGTCCTGGAGCCGGTTCCGTGCCCCCCGCTCGACGTGACGGTGCTTCCCGTCCTCCACCCGGCCTACCAGCACATGTGGCTCTCGCGACTCGGCTACGATTACGAGGAGTACGCCGCCGAACTCGGCCGCCTGCTGGACGACCACTGCTGAGTCAGGCGATGACCGTCTCGCCGGCGCGCACGGTGTCGCCGACGGCGACGCGCACGTCCTTGACGTCGTACTCGGGCGGGAGGAGGACGTCGGCGCGCGACCCGAAGGAGACGTGTCCCACCCGCTCGCCGCGTGCGACGGTGTCGCCGGGTTCGACGTAGGGGTGGATGCGGCGGGCGAACGCCCCCGCGATGAGGTCGAGTTCGTAGCTGTCGGTGGTGATGCGGACGCGCTCGTTGCGCTCGGATTCCTTCGAGAACGCGGGGCGGTGCGCGCCGTCGCGGTGGTCGACGGACGCGACGACGCCCGCCGCCGGCGCGCGGTTCACGTGGACGTCCGTGACGTTCATGAAGACGCCGACGCGGACGCGGCCGTCCTCGACTCTGCGGACGCTCACGCGGCCGTCGGCGGGCGCGACGACGCCCCCGTCGGGGACCTCGCGCTCGGGGTCGCGGTGGAACCAGAGGACGAAGCACCCCAGCGCGGCGAGCGCGACCCCGGCGGGCGGGAAGACGAACAGGCCGGGAATCGCGAGCGCGAGCGGCGGGACGGCGTACGTGCGGGCGCCGGGCGCGAGACGCATACGCCGGAGTGGGGACGGGACCGACAACCCTCTTGTGGTCCCGTCACGTCCCGGACCGGGCGGTTTATCGGCGTCCGCCCCCACCGACAGTCCGTATGGAGACTCGTCACGCCCGGTATCCGTTCGCCCGCGACGCCCGTCGGGCCGTTCAGGAGGCGGGCGTGGATCTCGTCGAGGTCGTCCGCGAGGACGACGCCGTCGTCGAGCGCGCCACACAGCGCGTGCAGAACGCGCTCACGGAGCGCGACGTCGGGGAGCGCGCCGCGTCCGACCGCGTCGAACTCCTCTCCTATCCGGTCGCGCGCGTCCTCGTCTCGCTCGTCGACGAGAACGTCTGCACGCGCTACTACGCGCAGGCGGAGGCGAATCGCGCCGAGGAGCGCTTTCGCGCGGACTTCGCGGCCGAGGCGGGTCGCGGCGTCGTCACCCGCACCGACCTCCTGCGCGAGTTCGACCTCGCCGACGCCGTCCGCCCGGTCCGCGAGGGCGGCTTCGAGGCGGACGTCGCGACCTACCTCCGCCTCGCGACGTCGCTACGCGGCGACGAGTGGCGCCTCGTCAATCGCCCGCTCGACGCCGGCGTCGTCCCGGTGAGCGAACCCGAACTCGACACGCTCCTTCGGGAAGCCGTGCAGGAACGCGTCGAGGACGGCCTCCCGCTCGGCGTGCCGGACGCCATCGGCGACGCGCTCGACGACCCGCTCGCCGCCATCCGCGAGACGCTCGCGGACCTCGACCTCACCCGCGAGATCGACACGGTCGTCCCCGACCTCTTCCCGCCGTGTATGCAACACCTCCTCGACGCCGTCCAGCGCGGCGACCACCTCCCGCATCACTCGCGCTTCGCGCTCACGGCGTTCCTCGGGAACATCGGTCTCTCGACGGACGAGATCGTCGAGCTCTACGAGGTGAACCCGGGGTTCGGCGAGGAGATGACGCGCTACCAGACCGACCACATTCAGGGCGAGACGAGCCCGACCGAGTACACGGCCCCGTCGTGTGCGACGATGCAGGCCTACGGCGACTGCGTGAACCCGGACGCGCTCTGCGAGCACATCAGCCACCCGCTCAGCTACTACGAGGCGAAACTCGACGACGCCGAGGACGACGACCTCGAGGACTGGCGGGAGGAACGCGACACCGACGAG
This sequence comes from Halarchaeum sp. CBA1220, assembly GCF_003721175.2. Classification (GTDB taxonomy): domain Archaea; phylum Halobacteriota; class Halobacteria; order Halobacteriales; family Halobacteriaceae; genus Halarchaeum; species Halarchaeum grantii. Next base: position 647,533 of record NZ_CP054707.1, on the reverse strand, counting down.
GAGAACGCGGACGCCTGAGCGCTAGTCCTGCTTCGTGGAGAGGAAGAAGCCCGCGCCGGCCATGACGAGGACGAAGGCGACGATGGCTCCGATGACGGTGTAGCCCTCTTGGAGGGTGAACGCCTGCGCGCCGATGATCTCGTCACCGACGACGATGATGCCGATGAAGAGCGCGACCGCCGCGAGCGTCACGGCCGCTTCGACGACGGTGTCGCGTTCGATGAGCATACCCGCTCTTTTCCACACTGCGAGCAAAAGGGTGGCGGTCCGTCCCTCCCCAGCCGTCGCGAGACGGGCCGTCACCGGCCCGGTGATGCGCTTTTACGGCCGTAGCGCCTATCTGTTCTCATGGTGCCAACGAAACCCACTCGCACCACGAACCCCCGCCTCGCCCCCCTCGCTCCGGGCGGGCCGACCGAGAACCGAGCCGACCGCGCGCGCAGTGAGCCGATGGCGGTCATCGCGCTCGGCGACGGCCGCTACGACGTCGTCGTTCGCGGCGGCGCCGCCTACACCGTCTCGCTCGACGAGGGAACGTGCACGTGCCCCGACTACCGCTACCGCGAGCGCCGCTGCAAGCACCGCCGCCGCGTCGCCATCGACGTCACCGAGCGCCGCGTCCCCGCGCCCGACGAACGCGACGCCACGTGCGCGGCCTGCGGCGACCCGGCCTTCGTCGCCGCCGACGCCCCGGACCCGGCCTACTGTGCGGCCTGCACGCTCGCGCCCGGCACGCTCGTCCGCGACCGCGAACGCGGCGACGTCCTCGTCGTCGTCGAAACCCTCCGGGAGCGCGCGACCGGCGTCGCGGTCGGCGACCACACGGTCGCGGACCACCCGACGAACGACGGCTACGACCCGCGCGATGCCGTCGTCGAGGCCGTCTACCCGACGCGGGAGGCGACGCCCGACGCGCTCCGCGAGCGCGGCGTGCGGACGTACGCGTTCCCGCGCGCCCGCCTCGAACGCCTCTCGCGGTAGCTACGACAGCATCTCGGTCGCTTCCTCGACCGTGAGGACGCCCTGCGCGACGGCCTGCAGGACGCCCTCGACGTCCGCGTCGCCCGCGTCGCGCTCGTCTGCGGCCGTCAGGTCGGCAATCGTCTCCCCGTCGGCGAGCGCCGTCTCCTTCTTCACGCGGTAGTTCCCGCCGTCGGTGACGTGTAACTCCGAGGGGTGGAAGAAGTACCAGTCCTCGCGGTCGAAGCGCACGCCGATCTTCGGGCGCGCGCCGAAGCTCTGCGCGAAGTAGACGAGCGCCTCCACTTCCTCGCCCGTGAGGTAGATGGGGTCGCCCGCCGAGGACTTCGCCTCGACGGCGTAGAAGGCCGTGCCGTCGCCCGCGAGGACGTCCGGGAGTTCGCGCGTCGTCGCGGCCCCCGAGGCGGGCGCGCGCATCACCGCGAACCCCGCCTCGTCGAGGCGGTTGACGAGTTCGCGCTCGCGTCGGTCGCCCTTCTCGTTTCGCACCATACGCCCACTCGCCGCCGTGCGCGGATAAACCGGCCGATAGCGCCGGGAGGGGCCACGGCGCTTAATCCCGTCCCCGCCGAACGACCGGCCGTGACCGACGCCGCCGACCCGAGCCTCGACGCCGAGGACGCGGCCGAATCGGGTCCGTCCGGGACCGACATCCTCGCCCGACAGATCCGGTCGGGGTTGAACGAACTCCGGCGGCCCGCGTCCGGCCTCCTGCTCTCCGGGCTCTCTGCCGGCCTCGACATCGCCTTCGGCCCGCTCTTCATGGGCGTCGTTCTCACGCTCACAGCGGGCGTCTACGAGCACGCGACGCGGACGTTCCTCGTCGCGAACGCCTACGCCATCGGCTTCGTCTTCGTCGTCCTCGGGCGCTCCGAGCTCTTCACCGAGCACACGACGCTCGCCGTCCTCCCCGTCATCGACGGGCGCTCCTCGCTCGCGTCGCTCGCGCGACTCTGGGGGCTCGTCTACGCCGGAAACGTCGTCGGCGCGTCGGTCTTCGCCGTCGCGATGGTGTGGTTCGCGCCCGCCTACGGGGTCGTCGACGCCGGCGTGCTCGCGGCCCTCGCCGCGCCGCTCCTCGCCCACGACCTGCCCGTCCTCTTCGCGGGCGCGGTCCTCGCCGGCTGGCTCATGGGCCTCCTCTCGTGGCTCGTCGCCGGCGCGGACAGCACGCTCGCGCGCTTCGCCGTCGTCTGGCTCGTCACCGCCGCCATCGGTCTCGCACACCTCCCGCACTCCATCGCGGGCACCGTCGAGGTGCTCGCCGGCGTCCTCACCAGCGACGCCTACTCGCTCCTCGACTACGTCCGCTTCCTCGTCGTCGCCACCGCCGGGAACGCCGCCGGTGGCGTCGTCTTCGTCGCCCTCCTCAAGTACGGTCACGTCGTCCGCGGCAGCGAGTGACCGGAACCAGATAGATACGTGACAAACCCGAACAGCTAACTCGTTTCACTTCCCTAACCACGCGGTGAGATGGCGCCCGACCCAGATACCGGCGGCGAGCCGGAGCACGTCGGCGAATGCGTCGACTGCGGACGCGTCTATCCCGTCCAGAGTGATGGCGACGGCGACTTCCGACCTATCGGGACGAGTGGAACGTGCGTCTGCGGTAGCGATACGTTCGTCGCACTCCCGTCCGAGTGACTCTCTCCCGCTACGCTCGTTCCCAGTACCTCGGAACCGGAGCGGGGTTCTTCTGACCAGTCAACCAACTTAGGATATGACGCTCTTCGTCCCGTACGACGGGTCGGACCTCGCCCGAACGGCGCTCGTGCGCGCGACCGAGTTCAGCACCGTCCTCGACGAACGCGTCGTCGCCGCCGCCGTCATCCCCGAGGGGAACCGCGAGTACGCCCGCGAACGCGACTGGATCGGCCCGACCGACCCCTTCGACCTCGACGCCGCCGTCGAGGCGCTCCACACGCAGGTCGTCTCGCTCGCCCCGCAGGCCGACTTCGAGCACGCCACCGTCGACCGCTTCGCGCCGCCCGGCACCGTCGCCGGCACGCTCCGCGACCTCGCCTACGACGTCGACGCCGCCATCGTCTTCATCGGGAGCGAGAACGCCGGCGACATCGTCTCCACGCTCGGGAGCGTCGGCGCCGCCGTCGCCGCCGAGGACACCTACGACGTCCACATCGTCCGGAATCGCGCCCCCTCCAAAATCGAGACCGTGGCGTCCGCCTCACCGCATCGCCGCGAGAGATCCGACTTCTACTTCCCCGGCCCGGCCGGCGGCGAGTGAGCGCCTGCCGCCCGCGCTCGCCGATGCCGGTCGCCCGTTCGGCGACGACGGGGCCGTCGGCCCGTGGGTCGCCCCCTCACCCGCCGTTCGACAACGCCGACGGGTTCGGTGCCGTCGCTCGCGGGTCGCGTCGCTCCCCGCTCGCGTATGGCGACGCCCTCGCTGACGCTCGGTTGTCGCCTACGTCGCTCACGGCTCGCACCGTTCGCCTAGTGGCGAACTCTTCGAGTTCGCCCTACGTCCCGTGGCGCCACGACCCCATGTACTGCTCCTGCTCGGTCGAGAGGATGTCGTGCTCGATGTCCTCTGCATCGAGCTTCGTCTCCGCGACCTCGCGGTCGAGCTCGTCCGGGACCGAGTGGAGGCCGGCGTCGTACTTCCCCCCATTTTCGGCGAGTTCGCGCACGCAGACCGCCTGCACGCCGAAGGACTGGTCCATGACCTCGACGGGGTGGCCGAGCGCGACGGGGCTCGCGAGGTTGACGAGGCGGCCCTCCGCGAGGACGTTCACGCGCGAGCCGTCCTCGAGTTCGTACTCGCGGACGCCTTCGCGGGCGTCGCGCTCGTTCACGGCGAGCTCGGAGAGCTGGTCGAGGTTGATCTCGACGTCGAAGTGCCCGGCGTTCGCGAGGACGACGCCGTCCTGCATGCTCGCGAAGTGCTTCTCCGTGATGACGTCCCGATTCCCGGTCGTCGTGACGAAGACGTCGCCCACCTTCGCGGCCTCGTCCATCGGCATGACCTCGTAGCCCTCCATGTGGGCCTCGAGGGCGCGCCGCGAGTCGACTTCCGTGACGACGACGTTCGCGTTCTGGCCGGCGGCCTTCTTCGCGACGCCGCGCCCGCAGTAGCCGTACCCCGAGACGACGACGGTCTTGCCCGCCCACGAGAGGTTCGTCGTCATCGCGATGTTCGCGAGCGCGGACTCCCCGGTGCCGTGCACGTTGTCGAAGAGGTGCTTCATCGGGGTGTCGTTCACGTTGAACATCGGGTAGTCGAGCGCGCCCTCCTGGTCCATCGCGCGGAGGCGATGCACGCCCGTCGTCGTCTCCTCCGTGCCGCCGACGATGTCCTCGATGAGCTCGGGGTACTCCTCGTGGATGCGGAAGACGAGGTCGCCCCCGTCGTCCACCGTGATGGTCGGTTCGGTGGCGATGACGGCGTCCATCGCCTCGTAGTACGCCTCGTCGTCGACGCCGCGCTTCGCGTACGACGTGATGTTCGGGTGGGCGTCGAGCGCCGCGCTCACGTCGTCGTGCGTGCTGAGCGGGTTGCAGCCCGTGATGGCGACGTCGGCGCCGGCCTCGGCGAGCGTCTCGACGAGGACGGCGGTCTTCGCCTCCACGTGGAGCGCCATCCCGACGCGGTGGTCGGCGAGCGGCTCGCCGGCCTCGAACTGCTCGCGGAGCGCGCTGAGGATGGGCATGTGCTCGAGCGCCCAGTCCATCTTCCGTCGCCCCTCCTCGACGTGCGCCTCGACGTCGTCGAGGCGGTCGCTGATAGGTGCGGCCGTATCCATACGTCAGCGTGCGCGGGGCGCGTGCAAAACACTTCGGATGCCCGTCCCGTGGGTGTGCGCCGGCACGCGAGGGTGGCGTGCGTGCCGACGCGGTGGCTCCGATGGCCGTCGTTCGTTCCCGTGGCGTCGTGCAGGCGCCACGGGCCTCTAGCTCGGGGCGCTCGTCGGAAAAGAACGATGGCGACTAAGCGACTGGTCACTCACCGTACAACGGCGTTCGCGGCCGATTAGTTACCGGGACCGCCGCCGTTCCCGTTCCCGGCGTGCTCGGGCGGTCCGCGCTCGCCACCGCTCCCGGCGTCCGCGTCGCCGCCGTTTTCGTCGGCGTCGTCGCCGTCGCTGTCGTCGGCGTCGCCGCCGTCGTCAGCGTGACCGTTCGAACCGGCGTGTTCGGGCGGTCCGCGCTCGCTTCCGTCGGCGGTTTCGTTCTCGTCGGTGTCGTTCGCGTGGCCGTTCGCACCGGCGTGCTCGGGCGGCCCGCGCTCACCGTCCGCCGCGCCGGCGTTCCCGGGGGCGCTCTCGTTGCCGTCGGCCGTCTCGTTTCCGTCGTCAGCGTGGCCGTTCGCGTGGGCGTTCCCGGGGTTGTTCGCGGTCACCCACTCGGAGACCGCCTGCCCGCTCATGTTGCCCGACGCGAGGAGCGAGTGGACGAACGTCGCGACGCGCTGACCGAAGACCGCCGACTCGTTCGTGGCGTTCGTGGCGTTCGTCGCCACGGTCAGCGTCGCCGTCGTCGACGTGCTCCGGTTCTCGAACGCCGCCGTCACGTCGACCGTGACGTTCCGCTCGGGCGCGGGGAGGGCGACGGTGCCGTCGGCGTCCGTCGTGTAGTCACCCGCGCCGGCGTACGTCGCGTTGTCCTGCGTGGCGACCGCCACGGAGGCGTTCGCCACCGCGCTCGCGTTCTCGGTGACCGTCACCGTCGCGTTCCCGTCGTCGGCCTGTGCAACGTCCACGGCGAGCCCGTCGCCGGACGCCGCGAGCGCGCCCCCCGCGAAGGGAGCGGCGAGCGCGAGGACGAGCATCGCCGTCACCACGACCGTTCGAGTGCGTCTCATCGTGCCCCACCCTACCGCCGCTATGGGGAAAAACCCGGACGCTCGTTCAGCCGTGTTCCGGCCGTTCAGAGCGTTCTGAACGGTTTAAACGGTCACTCGGACTCGGCGCGCGCGACGAGCGCGGCCGCGCGGTCGGCGGCGCGCTCGCGGACCGCCGCCTCGTCGAACACCGTCACCTCGCCGTCGCGCATGAGGACGTCGCCGTCGCAGACCGTGTGCCGGACGTCGCTCCCGCGCGCCGCGTAGGCGAGATGCGAAACCGCGTCGTGCGTCGGCGTCAGGTGCGCGGCCTCGAAGTCCACGACCGCGAGGTCCGCGTTTCGACCCGCTTCGACGCGCCCCGCGTCGATCCCGAGCGCGTCCGCGCCGCCCGCCGTCGCCATCTCCACTGCCGCCTCCGCGGGCACCGCGCTCGCGTCCGCGGCCGCGTGCTTCCCGAGCATCGCCGCGTCGCGCATCTCGTCGAAGAGGTCGAGGTCGTTGTTCGACGCCGCGCCGTCCGTCCCGAGCGCGACCGTCACGCCCGCCTCGCGGTACGCGGGGACCGGCGCCGCGCCCGACGCGAGCTTCATGTTCGACGCCGGGCAGTGCACCACGGCCGTCCCGCGCTCGGCGAGCAACGCGATCTCGCTCGCGTCGCTGTGCACGCCGTGCGCGAGGAAGTCCGACTCCCCGAGCAACCCGAGGTCGTCCGCGTACGCCAGCGGGCGCTCGCCGTGCTCCTCGACGACCGGGTCGACCTCGTCGACGGTCTCGTTCGCGTGATAGTGGACGGGGACGCCGGCCGCCCGGGCGTCCGGGACGTACTCGCGCAGTAACTCCTCGCTCACCGTCGTGAGGCTGTGGGGCGCGTAGACCGTTCGAACCCGGCCGTCGGCGTAGCCGTCGTACTCGCGCGCGAACGCGAGACTCTCCTCGTGGTCGGCGCGCGCCGCGTCCTCGTCCTTCCCGACGCCGACGACGCCGTGCCCGAGACGCGCGCGAACGCCTGCGTCCGCGACCGCCTCCGCCACCTCCGCCATCTCGAAGTACATGTCCGCGAACGCAGTCGTCCCCGAGCGGATGAGCTCGACGAGCGCGAGCTCCGTGCCGACGCGCACGTCATCGGCGGTGAGCTCGGCCTCGACCGGCCAGACGTCCTCGCGGAGCCAGCGCTCCAGGGGCTTGTCGTCCGCGTACCCCCGGAGGAGGGTCATCGCCGCGTGGCAGTGCGCGTTCACGAGGCCGGGCATCACGAGACAGCCCGACGCGTCCAGCGTCTCGTCGCCCGCCGCCACGTCGCCCACGGCGACGATCTCGCCGCTCTCCCGGTCCACGAGCACGTCGCTCTCGGTCACCGAGAAGTCCGGGTGGAGGACGCGCCCGTCCGCGATTCGGAGCGTGGTCATGTCCCCGCATGCGCGCCCCGCCGCCTTAGTCCGCCCGCTCTTCGAGGCGGGCGATGCGCGAGCGCAGACTCGGCCGCATCCGCAGGACGCGTCGTATCCGGCCGCCGCCGCCGTCGAGCGAGCGCCCGGCGTCCTCCGCGACCGCCCGATACGTTTCGATGACTGTCCCCGGGTCCGTCGCCTCGGCGGCGTCGCGGTCGGCGGCGTAGACGACGCGCCGCCCGTACCAGAGCAGGGAGGCGGCCGCGAGCACACCGCCGGCGACGAGCGCGCCCGCGACCGCGTCGCCGACCGGAACGAGGAGGCCGGCGACCGCGGCGACGACGCCGACCGCCGCGCCGAACTTCGACTCGACGTACCCCCGTCGCGCTCGCCCGGCGGCGCGAGCGACCTGCGCGACCAGCGCCTCCGCGTCGTAGGCCGCGAGCAGGTGGCTTCCGACGAGGAGCGTGCGGAACCGGGGCGGCCCGCGGACGAGCACGCCCGCCCAGCGCACCGTCTCGGACTCGATGACGTGCGCGGAGCGCGGGTCGAGGTCGACGCGCTCGCAGGCCGCGCGAACCCGCTCGCGCTCCGCGTCGCTCGGCTCGCGCGTCGACTGCGAGACCCGGACGAGCGTCCCGCTCCCGACGTACACGAGGAGGACGATGCCCGCGCCGAGCGCCAGCACGCCCCACGCGCTCCCGGTGGGGACGTGTCCGAGCGCGTAGAGCGCGAGCGCGAACGCCCCGAAGAGTGCGGCGAGCCACCGCCCGACGCTCGCGGCCGCCCACGCCGTGCTCGCGTCGAGGTCGCGCGTCGCCCGGATCGCCGGCCAGAGCCCGAGGTAGTACGCGAGGTCCGCGACGACGAGCGCGGCCGCCATCGCGAGCAGCGTCAGCAGGTCGCCGAGCGGGCCGTCGCCGAACGCCTCGAACCCGCCCGCGCCGACCGTCGCGACGAACGCGACGAGCGTGACGACGACGAAGCCCGCGTAGAGCGCGCGTCGCAGTCGCGTGAGCGCGCTCTCGGTGCCGTGGACGGCCGCACCGTAGAGGCGCGCGAGGGCGTACGCGAGGAACGAGACGACGAGGAGGGCGGCGGCGCTGGCGAGGAGGGACACGTCCGACGGTTCGCGTCGCGACACATCAACCCTCGGGTCAGCCGGTCCCGCTCGCCTCTTCCGGTCGGCCCTGCGGCCCGACCTCACCGGCACGCCTTAGGCCCGACGCCGCCAAGCCCGCGTATGAAGATCGCCGTCCCGAACAAGGGCCGCCTGCACGAGCCGACGCTCGAACTCCTCGACCGGGCGGGCCTCGCCGTCGAGTCCGGCGCGGACCGCCAGCTCTACGCGAACACCGTCGACCCGGACGTCACCGTCCTCTTCGCGCGCGCCGCCGACATCCCCGAGTACGTCGCGGACGGCGCCGCCGACATGGGGATCACGGGCTACGACCAGCACCGCGAGTCCCGCGTCGAGAACGTCGACGAACTCCTCGACCTCGGCTTCGGCTCCTGTCGCCTCGTCCTCGCCGCGCCCGAGGACGGCAACATCACCGACCCCGAGGACTTGGCGGGCGCGACCGTCGCCACCGAGTTCCCGAACGTCACCGCCGACTACTTCGCCGAGCGGGGAATCGACGTCGAAGTCGTCGAGGTGACCGGCGCCACCGAACTCACGCCGCACGTCGAGATGGCGGACGCCATCGTCGACATCACCTCCACCGGCACCACCCTCCGCGTGAACCGCCTCGCCGTCGTCGACGACGTCCTCGACTCCTCCGTCCGCCTCTTCGCGCGCGACGACGTCGCCGACGACCCGAAGGTCGGGCAGGTCGAAACCGCCCTCGGCTCCGTGCTCGCCGCGAACGGCAAGCGCTACGTGATGCTGAACGTCCCCGAGAGCGAACTCGACGCCGTCGAGGACGTCCTCCCGGGGATGGGCGGCCCCACCGTCATGGACGTCGAGGGCGAGGACGCCGTCGCCGTCCACGCCGTCGTCGACGAACGCGACGTCTTCGAAACCGTCTCCGAACTGAAGGCCGTCGGCGCGAGCGACATCCTCGTCACCGAAATCGAGCGCCTCGTCGAGTAGAACGACCTTTTGCGGCGCTCGGCGCGCGTCGCGAGCCGTCGCTTGCAAAAGCTCGACAAAAGCCTTCCTCGCTCCTTACAGTCGCTCGTCGGCCCGCGAGCCGACGTGGAACGTTCGGTACAGACCACGTAGATGACAAGCCAGCAGAGAATTATAGCGTGCCATAGAATCGTTCACAGTCGAACACGGACCAAACAGGGTCAACGAGAACAAGTGATTTACTGATTGAATGAGCATTTGACAGTCATGCTCTCTACAATCAAAAAACGCGTATTCAATGAACCAACCGGCCGTCCCGAGTCGGTTTTTTATTTCGGTTTAGCAGTCGCCTTCCTCAGCCTGTACGTGTATCTCAAGTGGATACTCGGTAGCGCAGATCCACTCTTTTTTCCACTCGTAATGGGTGTCGGATTCATGTTGCAGACCGTCGCCGAGTCACGTCCAGAGAGCCAGCGACAGACAGCCGGTGTCCTTCGTCTTATGGCGATGCTCATGTTCCTGTGTGGTCTCGTCGTTACCGTCTTCGCTCCCGGATTCTTGTTCGGGTGACCGCCAGACTTGCCCCGGGAATCGTTTTCGCTGGATAGAGTCAGCCACCCAGCGCTTTCTATGACACGCTCTATTCAGTCTATAAAAGCGGGTAGTGGGTGAGTAGTCGCTCAAGAAACGGTCAGCTCGCTGATCTGCTTAACAGTCGTTCCACGACGAGACCGGACGACGAAAACTGTGTGGGCTAGCGTCCGCGCACCGAGTGGTCCGCTAGGACCCGGTAGGTGCGCGGTTCCCTCGCCGAAGGCGAGGCCAAGCGCCGACCGGAGGGAGGCGCGCCGTGCTTTTGGTCGAGCTTTTGCAAGCCCCGGCGAAGCCGGGGCATAGCAAAAGGTCGTTCTACTCGAGCAGGCCGAGCTCTTCGAGCCGGGAGACGATCTTGTCGACGGCTTTCTCGGCGTCCTCGGGCTCCTTCCCGCCGGTGATGACGAGTTTGCCGGAGCCGAAGAGGAGCGCGACGACCTCGGGGCCGTCGAGCCGGTAGACGAGGCCGGGGAACTGCTCGGGCTCGTACTCGATGTTCTCGAGGCCGAGGCCGATGGCGATGGCGTTCAGGTTGAGCTGGTGGCCCAGGTCGGCGCTCGTGACGATGTTCTGGACGACGATCTCGGGTTCGTCCTCGACCTGGATGTCGAGCTCGCGGAGCTTGTCGAAGACGATGCGGAGGCTCTCGTGGACGTCCTCGGTGCTCTTCGCGCCGGTGCAGACGATCTTCCCGGAGCGGAAGATGAGCGCCGCCGACTTGGGCTCCTGCGTGCGATAGACGAGGCCGGGGAACTGCTCGGGATCGTAGTCCGCCCCTTCGAGGTCCATCGCGACGGACTGCAGGTCGAGCTCCTGCCCGATGCCCGTCGACGCGACCACGTTTTCAATGTTGATGGTTTCCTTTGGGTCGGTCATCCTTCGACTTTAAGGTCGTATTTAACCTTTATAAATGTTGGCGGTCCCGACACTGCCTGCCCTTATGGTTCGCCCGGTGACCGACAGACAGAGGGTACTGGCGGGCCGACTGCGGGCGTGTACTGCCTCGAACTCGCCGGCGAGGACGACGCCTTCGCCGCCGCGGAAGCGCGCGCCGCGGCCGCCGACGGCGTCGAACGCGTCGCGCCCGGCGTCGCGCTCGCCGCCGACGTCGCGCCCGAGCGCGTGTCCGTCCTCGCGTACACCCGCCGCGCCGACGCCCTCCTCGCGCGCGCCGGCGCGAGCGTCGCGGCGGCCGCCGACGCCCTCGCCGACTGCGCCCTCGAGCGCTCGGGGAGCGTCGCCGTCCGCGCCCGCGACGTCCGCAACACGACCGGCGTCGACACCCAGCGCGCCGAGCGCGAGCTCGGGAGCGTCCTCGTCGAACGCGGCTTCTCCGTGGACTTGGACGACCCCGACCACGAGCTGCGCGCGCTCTTCAGCGGCCAGGAGTGTTTCCTCGGCTGGCACGCCGCCGCCTCCGTCCGCGACTACGGCACCCGCAAGCCCACGGACCGGCCGTTCTTCCAGCCGGGGAGCATGGACCCCCTGCTCGCGCGCGCCCTCTGCAACCTCGCCGGGGCGCGTGCGGGGGACACGCTCCTCGACCCGATGTGTGGCACCGGCGGCGTCCTCATCGAGGCCGGCCTCGTCGGCGCGCGCGCGCTCGGCAACGACGCCCAGGAGAAGATGGTGCGTGGCGCGTCCGAGAATCTCGACGCGTTCCTCGACGACTACGACGTCGTGCGCGGCGACGCCACCCGCCTCGGGCTGCGCGACGACGCCGTGGACTGCGTCGTCTTCGACGCGCCCTACGGTCGGCAGTCGAAGGTCGAGACGCACGCCCTCGCGGACCTCGTCGCGGGCGCGCTCGCCGAGGCCCGCCGCGTCGCGACGGGTCGCTGCGTCCTCGTCGCCGACCGCGACTGGCGCGACGCCGCACGCGATGCCGACTGGCGGGTCGGCGAGCGATTCGTTCGGCGCGTCCACCGCTCGCTCGACCGCCACGTCCTCGTGCTCGAGTAGGGTCGGAGTCCGTCGTTCGCGGCGGTCGAACCGTTCGGTTCCGTCATTTAACTCTCGTCTCACGGGGCTCCCGAACGGCAACCGCATTGAACGAGGCGTCCGTACGGCTCCCCATGCCCGTCGACCCGCTCCCGCCTCGGCTGGCCCGCGCCGCGAACGCCGGCGTGCTCGCGCTCGTCGCCGGCACCCTCCTCGGCCTGTTCGCCTTCCTCACGAACCCGGTTCCGGACCCGTCCTTCCCGTGGGCGACGCTTCCGGCGTCGCTCCGTCTGCCGGTCACGCAACCCCGCATCGAGCACTGGCCGGTGACGTACACGCTCGCCGTCTGGTTGTGGGTGTTCGGCCTGCCGTTCGCCCTCCTCGCCGCGTATCGGCGGCTCGCACCCCGGACGGCCGTCGACTCGCGCGCGTGGCTCGTCGGCCTGCCCGCCGCCCTGATGCTCGCGCTCACCACGTACTGTCGATTCCTCTGGCCGAAACTCCACCCGCCGACGTGGAACGCGCCCGCGTACACGTTCGTCTGCTGGGCCTACTGTTCGACGTACGTCCCCGCGTGGAGCGACCTCGCGTACCTCGTCGCCGGTCTCGGCGCCGCCGCGTTCCTCCTTCGACGCCGCGACGCCTCGCACGCGCGCCTCGCCACCGGCGCGTTCGGCGTCCTCGCGCTCCCGCTCGGCCTTCCCGCGCTCTACGCCGCGCTCCGCGACTAGTCGATGGTGAGCGCGTCCCAGAGCCGGTCGTAGTACGCGACGGCGACCGCGAGGAGCATCCCCGCGACGTAGTAGCCGAACGCCGCGCCCGTCTCCGCCGGCGGCGTCGCCAACTCGCCGCCGCGCCACCCCGCCGTCGTCAGGACGCCCGTCGCGAGCGTCCACCGGAAGAACACCGCGTAGGGGACCGGGAGCGCGTCCGCCTCGACCGCCGCCGCCGCGAGCGCGCCCGGGCCGAGGAGCGCGCCGACCGCGAGCCACCACGGCGCCCACGCCACCCCCGCGATGAGGACCGCGAGCGGGAGCGCGGCGATACAGCCGAGGAGCGCGCCGCCGAGCAGTCGTCCGGGCCGACCGAAGCGCTCGCCGAGAACCATACTCGGGGAGAGCGCCCTCCGCGAGGAAAAGCTACCGTTCGCGCGCGATGCCGGCGTCCGCCGCGTCCGCGAAGAGCGACTCCGGGAGGCCGTCCGCGAGCGGCAACTCGCGGGCGTCGGCCGGCGTCGCCCAGACGTGCCCGACGAGCGGCTCGTCGTCCACGTTTCCCGTCACGTCCACCTCCTCGGCGCCCGCCTCGCAGGCGAGCACGACCGAGGAGACGTGGTGCGCGCCGCCGCCGTACTCGACGGTGAACGTGTAGGCGTCCACGACCGCGCCCGCGTCCACGTCGAGGCCGGTCTCCTCGCGGACCTCGCGCTCGACGGTCTCCGCGTGCGTCTCGCCGAAGTCCACGCCGCCGCCCGGGAGGACGTATCTGGTGCCGGCGTCGAAGTCGGCTTCGAGGAGGAGGTAGCGCCCGTCGCGAGTGAGGAGGCCGCGAGCGGCCGCCCGAACGTCGCTCACGCGTTGCCCCCCGCCGCGCTCGCCGGCGCGCGACGCGCGGCGCTCGCCACGTTGACGGCCGCCGTCACGCGTCCCGCCCCAGTTCCGCGAGCAGTCGCGAGAGGTGGACGCGGTCGTTCGTCCCCGCGCTCAACTCGAACTCGACGTCGCCCGCGAGCGCGTGGAGCTCCGCGAGCTCGTCGCCGCTGTACTTCGAGCGCCCCACCCGCAGGAGCTCGCGCAGGAGCTCGGCGCCGTCGTAGCCCTCGTCGACGAGGAGGTCGTCGAGCGTCGAGCGCGCGTCCGAGAAGTCGCCGGCGGCGGCGTCGTCCAGCATCCCCCGGAGCTCGTCGTCGAGGCCGACGTCCTGCAGGGCCTCGTAGGCGGCGTCCATCGTCACCGCGCCCGCCTCCTCGTGCGTCGTCTGCGCCGCCAAGACGGCCTTCCGGAGGTTCCCGTCCGCGTAGCCGGCGAGGAACTCGAGGCCGTCCGCGTCGTAGGTGAGGCCCTCCGCGTCGAGGATGTCCTCGAGCACCGCGACCGTCTCCTCGCTCGACGGCGCGCGCATCGAGACGGGGAAGCAGCGCGAGCGGATCGGCGGGATGAGCTTCGTGGGCTGGCGCGTCGCGATGACGAACTGCGTCGCCTCGTGGTACTGCTCCATCACCCGGCGGAGCGCCTGCTGGAAGTCCTCGCGGATCGCCTCCGCGTTGTCGAGCAGGATGGTGTTGTACTCGCCCGACACCGGCGCGTAGCTCGCGGACTCCTTCAGCACGTGGTTGATGAGGTCGGCCTTCGAGGAGTTGCGCCGGCGCTTCGCGGAGATGAACCGGGCGAAGCGCGGGTCCTCGCTCACCTCCTTCTTCGTCATCCCGAAGAAGTCCGCGACGTTCAGCTCCACGAGGTCGTTCTCCGGGTCCGCGTGCGCCTCCTCGGCGAGCGCGCGGATCGCCGCCGTCTTCCCCGCGCCGGCCGGCCCGTGGACGACGAGGTTCTGCGGTTCGTCCAGCGCGTTCCGCAGGCGGTCCCGCACGTCCGACTGCGGGAGGTCCGCGATGGCGGGCGCGTGCGTGTCGGTCCAGAGCGGCGCGTCCATTACGCCGCCTCTAGCGCGCGCCCGGCAAAGAAAGGGTCGGATTACGCGGCGCACGCGGTGGCCGTCGCGGGCCTCAGGCCGACGCGTTCCCCGCCGTCGTGGTGGTCGTAGTCGTCGTGGTCGTGGTCGCCGTGGTGTTCTCTGCCGTCGTGGTCGTCGTGTCCTCTGCCGTCGTCGTGGTCGTCGGTTCCTCCGCGTCCGCCTCGTCGTGCCCGCCCACGCGCTCGATGGGCTGGTCGGGCCCGGACTCGCCGGCGTTCGGCTTCACGATGTAGCGGCCGTTCCCGGTCTCGTGGACGGCGAGGTCGAAGACGAAGTCGACCGTCTCACCGCTCCCGACCGTGAACGTCGTGGAGAGGTGGAGCTTCCCGGATGGGAGCTTCACCGGCGGATGCGAGCCGTCATCGAGCGTGCCGTTCACGTCCGAGACGTAGACGAAGACGTTGTCGTACGTCCCGTTCGGCACGGTCTGCTCGACCACCGGCGTCGCGTTCGCCCCCTGGAGTTCGGTGAGGTCGACCGTCTCGTTCACCGTGACGGTCCGCCACGCGCTCGTGTTCGTCGAGCCGTTCGCGCCGCCCGCGCGGTGGAGGCCGACCTCCGTCACGGTCGCGTTCAGGTGGCGGAAGTCGTCGATTGCGGCGGGCCGGTCGCTCACGTACGTCACGACCGATCCCTGCCCGCTCCGGTTCTCGGGCGTGTTCGAGTCGCTCTGCCCGCCCTTCGAGCCCCCGCGAGTCGCGCGGGCGTCAGTCTCCCGAACCGGCTTGTCGACGCCGGATTCGCCGACGTTCGGCCGGAGGATGTACTTCCCGTTCCCGGTCTCGTGGACCATCACGTCGAAGACGAAGTGGGCCTCCTCGCCCGCGCCGACGGTGAAGTTCTTCTGCACGTGGAGCCTGTTCGACGGGAGCTTCACGGCGGGATGCGAGCCGTCCTCAAGCGTGCCGTTCACGCCCGCGACGGAGACGAAGACGTTGTCGTACGTCCCGTTCGGGAGGTCGAGCGCGCCGAGGACGGTGGCGTTCTCGCCCCGGAGCTCGGTGAGGTCGTAGGTGCCCGAGACGTTCTGCCGTATCCACTCGCCGCTCTCGGTCCCGTTCTCGGAGCCGTTCACCGCGTGGACGCCGACCGAGGTGACGGTGACGTTGAGGTGCTCGAACTGCTCGATGGCTCCCGGTTGGTCGCTGAGGTAGACGGTCATCGTGCCGGTCTCGCCGTTCGCGCCGTCGCCACCGCCCGGGCCGGTCGAACAGCCGGCGAGGGCGACGAGCGCGACGAGCGCTATCGCGAGTAGGCGCTGTCGTTGCATCGGTGCCCGAACCGTGGGCCCGGACTCCGGTAAAGCCCGTCGGCCGTTCAGTCCGTGGAAAACCGTTCAAACCGTTCCGAAGGCGGTTTACGCCGCCCGACCCACTCCTCGGTATGACGCTCTCCGTCACCTTCCTCGGGACCAGCGGCGCCGTCCCCACGGTCGAGCGCAACCCGAGTTCGATCTACGTCCGCCGGGAGGGCGACGCCTTCCTCTTCGACGCCGGCGAGGGCACGCAGCGCCAGATGATGCGCTACGGCACCGGCTTCGACGTCGAGGCCGTCTTCCTCACGCACGTCCACGGCGACCACGTCCTCGGCCTCCCCGGCCTCGTCCAGACGTGGGGGTTCCACGACCGCGAGGCCCCCCTCGACGTCTACACGCCCCAGGGGACGGGCGACGCGGTCCGCGACCTCATCACCGCCGTCGGCGCCACCCCCTCGTTCCGACTCGACGTCCACGAAGTCTCGCCCGGCGAGACCGTCCTCGACCGCGAGGCGTACGGCATCGAGGCCTTCCACACCGAGCACCGCACGAACTCCGTCGGCTACGCGCTCGTCGAGGACGACCGGAAGGGTCGCTTCGACCGCGAGCACGCCGAGGAACTCGGCGTCCCCGTCGGCCCGAAGTTCTCCGAACTCCACGCGGGCAACCCGGTCGAACTCGAGGACGGCACCGTCGTCGAACCCGAGCAGGTCGTCGGTGACGACCGCCCCGGTCGCAAGCTCGTCTACACGGGCGACACGCGCCCCGCCGACGCCACCGTCGCCGCCGCCGAGGACGCCGACCTCCTGATTCACGACGCGACCTTCACCGACGACGACGCCGAGCGCGCGACGCAGACCGCACACTCCACCGCCGGCGAGGCCGGCCGCATCGCCCGGGAAGCCGGCGCGACGCGACTCGCGCTCACGCACGTCTCCTCGCGCTACGGCGGCCAGCTCGGCCCGCTGAAGGCGGACGCGCAGGCCGAGTACACCGGCCACGTCACCGTCGCGCACGACGGCCTCGACGTCGACGTGCCGTACCCCGAGTGAGGCCGCCTCGCGCCCTGCGGCGCGCCGAGCGGGTTCCGTGCCGTTCTTCCCCCGGTATCCCCAACCCGGGCGTATGACCACCGCCGCCGACCTCGGCGCGTTCGTCGCCGACCGCTCCCCCGAGGACCTCCCGCCGGCCGTCGTGGACGCGACGAAACGCCGCCTCCTCGACGCCGCCGGCGCTGCGTTCGCCGCCGACGCTCTCCCCGGTATTTCGGCCGCGACGGACGCCGCCGGCGGCGACGCCTGCACGCGATGGGCGAGCGACGGCGCGCGCGCCGGCCCCGCGAGCGCCGCCGCCGAGAACGCCGCGCGCCTCCGCGCGAGCGGGGCCGCCGACGTCTTCCTCGCGCCGGATGGGCCGAGCCACCCGAGCGACGCGATTCCCGCCTGCGTCGCCGCCGCCGAGTACGCCGACGCGGACGGCGCGACGCTCCTCGCCGCCGTCGCCGCCGCCTACGAGCTCCACGGCGAACTCGCGTGGCACGCGCCCGCCCGCGAGCATGGCTTCGGGCCCGCGACCCACGGCGCCCTCTCCGCCACCGCCGGCGCCGCCGTCGCGCTCGGCCTCGACAGCGAGGAAGCGACGAACGCCATCGCGCTCGCCGCCGACCACACGTCGCTCGACGCCGACGCCACTCACCGGCCGGTCGCGTCCGCGAACGCCGCGAGCGCCGGCGTCACCGCCGCACTCCGCGCCGCGAACGGCACGCCGGGACCGCGCCGCGTCTTCGGGGAACACCCCGTGCTGTCCGCGCTCGCGGCCGACCCCGACGACGACCCCGTCGAGAGCGCGGAAGGGGCCGCCTGCGAGTTCGCGGACGAGGAAGAGGTCGCCTGCGAGTTCGAGGGCGACGGCGAGCACGACCACGACCACGATGACGGCTTCGCGCTCGACTCCGCGTGCGAGCGCGTCCACGACGCGCTGACGCCGCGATACGCCGGCCCGCTCGCCGCCCAACCGGCTATCGCGGCCGCCGCCGACCTCGCCGAGCGCGCCGCCCTCGACCCCGCCGACGTCGAGCGCGTCACCGTCCAGACGTTCGACGCGCCCGCGCTCGACGCGCCCACCTCGGCGGTCCCCGAGACGCCCACGGACGCCGCGCGCTCGCTCCCGTACGCCGTCGCGTGCGCGCTCACCGACCGGGCGTTCGGCCCCGCCCACCTCACCGGCGAGTCCGTCGCCGACCCCGAGCTCCGCGACCTCGCGGACGCCGTCACCGTCACCGAGGACCCGGGGCTCACCGCGCAGTTCGACGCCGGCCTCATGCCCGCCGTCATCGCCGTCGAATCCGCCGACGGCGGCGTCCAGCACTCGACCGTCGGCGCCTACCCCGGCCACCCCACCCAGCCGATGGACTGGGAGGCGCTCACCGCGAAGGTCGGCGCGCTCACCGACGCCGAGCGCGCCGCCGCGCTCCGCGAGGCCTGCGAGGACGCAGAGGACGGCGCCGTCGCCGACCTCGTGGCGGCGCTCGCCTGAGCCGGAGCCGAACTTATACTCCCTCGCCACCTAGTCGGTGGCGTCGTGAGCACCCGCACGCGCGCACTCGACACGCTCGTCTACGGTGTGGACGTCCAGAGTGGCGACGTCCGCGGTGATCGGCCCTCCTACGCCCTCGTCACCTTCGACGGCGAGTCGATAGAGCGCGACGTCGTGACCCACCGGAAGCTCCGCCGTCTCATCGAGTCGGAGGAGCCGGACATCGTCGCGACGGACAACATGTACGAACTCGCCGCCGACAAGGACGCCCTCGTTCGCTTCCTCGGCAGCCTCCCGGACGCGACGCGACTCGTCCAGGTCACCGGCGACGAGCGCCCCGAACCGCTCTCCCGCGTCGCGAAACGCCACGGCGTTCCATACGGCAAACCCGCCATCGAGGAGGCGGAGGCCGCCGCGCGCCTCGCCGCGCGCAACGTCGGCTACGAGGTTTCTGCATTTACGGACGAGACCACCGTGAAGGTCTCGCGCGGGCGCTCCACCGGGAAGGGCGGCTGGAGCCAGGACCGGTACACGCGCCGCATCCACGGGAACGTCAAGCGCGAGACGCGCGACGTCGAATCGAAACTCGACGACGCCGGCCTCGACTACGAGCGCGACGTCACCGAGAAGTACGGCGGGTTCTCGAACGCCGTCTTCACCGTCGAAGCCCGGCCGCAGGACATCCCCGTCTCGAACAAGCGCGCCGGGGACGTCCGCGTCACCGTCGAGCGCGTCCGGCGCGACGGCATCGAGTTCGAGCCGCTCGCGAAGCGCCGCGACCGCGTCCTCGTCGGCGTCGACCCCGGGACGACGACCGCCGTCGCGCTCGTCGATTTAGATGGGCATCTCCTCGACGTCCTCTCCACGCGAACGGCCGACACGGCGGACGTCATCGAGTGGATCGTCGAGCGCGGCCGGCCCGTCCTCGTCGCCGCCGACGTCACGCCGATGCCCGCGACCGTCGACCAGATACGCCGCAGTTTCGACGCCGCCGGCTGGCACCCTGAGAACGACCTCCCGGTCGACGAGAAACAGCACCGCACCCGCGAGGAGGGCTACGACAACGACCACGAGCGCGACGCGATGGCCGCCGCGCTCTACGCGCACGACGCGCACGCCGACCAGATACGGCGCATCACCCGCAAAGTCCCGCCGCGAGTCGACCGGGGCGAGGTCGTCAAGCGCGTGCTCTCGGACGACGAACCCGTCGAGGCCGTCGTCGACGACCTCACGCCCGACGAAGGCGGGGAGGACGACGACGACACCGAGCACGAGGCGCGCGAACTCAGCGAGGAAGAACGCACCATCAAGCGGTTGCGGGAGCGCGTCGCCCGCCTCGACGAGCACGTCACCGACCTCGAGGACGAACTCGACGCGAAGGACGCGCGCATCGCCGACCTCGAGGGCGAACTCGAGGACGCCCGCCGCGAGGAGCGCAAGGAGGCCCGCGAGCGCCGCGAGGTCACGCGCCTCGAATGGGAGAACGACCGCCTCGAGGACGAACTCGAGGAGGAACGCGAGCGCGCCGACGCCCTCGCGAAGAAGCTCGAACGCCTCAAGGAGCTCTGGAAGCTCGACCACTCGAACTTCGCGGACGTCAACGGCGCCGGCTCGCTCACCGCCGTCAAGCCCGTCGCGCAGTTCACCCTCGACGCCATCGAGACCGCCGACGAGGAGTACGGCCTCGCGCGTGGCGACGTCGTCTACTTCCGCGACGCCTCCGGGGCGGGCCGGCGAACCGCCGAAGCGCTCGCCGAACGCGACCCCCGCGTCGTCCTCCTCGAGGGGGAGACGAGCGACGTCGCCGAGGACGTGCTCTACGACGCCGACGTCCCCTTCGGCTCCGCCGAGGGCGTCGAGATACGCGAGATCGACGAGCTCGCCATCGCACGCGACGCCGACGTCGCCGCCGTCGAGGACGACTACGACGAGCGCGCCGAACGGCGCGAACAGGAGGAAACCGAGAGCATGGTCGACTCCATCATCAGCGAACACCGCGCTGATCGGGAGTGAACGCGATTCCGGCGGAATCGCGGAGACGCGAGTAGCGTCGGACCGTCGGTCCGACTGACTCGCCCTCGCCGCGTGGCGGCTCGCGCGAGCGGATGCGACCCGCGAGCGACGCGACCCGAACGAAGCGAAGACCCGCGAGCGCGCCGCCGACCGACGACGGCGCGGCCGCGTTCGCGAGCGCTCGACACCGCAACCGCTAACCTCCTCCTCCCGTTTCCCCACCGTATGGACGCCTACGAGCGTATCACTCGGAACGCGGCGGAAGTCGTGACCGAGGAGGAGGTGGAGGCGCTGGCCGAAGAGCCCGACGGGAAGCGGGCGTACGTCGGCTACGAGCCCTCCGGTGTGCTCCACATCGGCCACCTCCTCACGGCGAACAAACTCATCGACCTCCAAGACGCGGGCTTCGACGTCACCATCCTCCTCGCGGACGTCCACGCCTACCTGAACGACAAGGGCTCCTTCGAGGAGATCCGGGAGACCGCAGAGCGCATGCAGGAGCAGTTCCTCGCCTACGGTCTCGACGAGGACGCCACGGAGTTCCGCTACGGCTCCGAGTTCCAGAACGACGAGGACTACGTCCTCGACCTCCACGGCCTCGAACGCGAGACCTCGATTTCGCGCGCCGAGCGCGCGATGAGCGAGATCAAGAGCGGCGAGACCGCGAAAGTCTCGCAGGCCGTCTACCCGCTGATGCAGGCGCTCGACATCGAGTACCTCGACGTCGACCTCGCCATCGGCGGGATGGAGCAGCGCAAGGTCCACATGCTCGCCCGCGACGTCCTCCCGAAGGCGGAGTACGAGGCGCCGACCTGCCTGCACACGCCGCTCATCGCCGACCTCGAGACGGGCGTCGGGAAGATGAGCTCCTCGGAGGGCATCAACATCAGCATGGAGGACTCCGCCGAGGAGATCGAGGAGAAGGTCAACGGCGCGTTCTGCCCACCGAGCGCCGACCCCGACCCGGACGAGGACGGCGTCGAGCGCGAGAACCCCGTCCTCCAGGTCTTCGAGTACCACGTCTTCCCGCGCGTCGACACCGTCGTCGTCGAGCGCCCCGACGAGTACGGCGGCGACCTCACCTACGACTCCTACGCGGCCCTCGAGGCCGACCTCGACTCGGGCGAGCTCCACCCGGCGGACGCGAAGTCCGCGCTCGCCGACTACCTCGACGACCTCATCGCGCCGGGTCGCGAGCGCCTGCGCGAACTCCGCGCCTAGTCGCGTCGCGCGGCCCGTCATCCCGCATCCCGGCGGCGTTGGGTTGGATTTAACCGTCTGCCGGCGCTACACGTCGGTATGAGCGAGGAACGACGGGACCTCCGGATGCCCGAGGACGAGGAGGTGTTCGCCGAGGTGACGGAGATGCTCGGCGCGAACCGCATCAGGGTGCGCTGCGAGGACGGGACGGAGCGCACCGCACGCATCCCCGGGCGGATGCAGAAACGCGTCTGGATCCGCGAAGGCGACATCGTCCTCGTCGAGCCGTGGGACTGGCAGGACGAGAAGGCGGACGTCGAGTGGCGCTACGAGAAGTCCGAGGCCGACCAGCTCCGCGAGGAGGGGCACGTCTAGCGTGGCCGGCGAGTTCATCGAGGAGACGGAGGGACCGGCGGGCGACGAGTGGGAGGACCTCGACGTCTCCGACGACGAAGTCGACCGCATCACGCGCCGCCAGGACCGCGAGTTCGAGTCGTTCCTGAAGCGCCTGAAGGACGCCGACCAGTTCAAGGTCCAGGACGGCGCGTTCGACGACGCGACGTTCGCCGCGCTCTACAAGCTCGTTCAGGACGGCTATCTCGCGGCGTTCGGCGGCCCCATCTCGACGGGGAAGGAGGCGAACGTCTACGAGGCGAGCGCGCCCGAGGGCGACGACGTCGCGGTGAAGGTCTACCGCATCAACGCCTCGAACTTCCAGCACATGCGCGACTACCTCGAGGGCGACCCGCGCTTCGAGGGCATTCGCGGCGACAAGAAGGCTGTCGTGATGGCGTGGACGCGCAAGGAGTTCGCGAACCTCGCTCGCGCGCACGCGGCGGGCGTCCGCGTCCCCGAACCCGTCGCCGTCCAGCGAAACGTCCTCGTGATGGAGCTCATCGGCGAAGCCACCGACCCCGCCCCGACGCTCCACGACGTCACCCTCGAGAACCCCGAGACCGCCTACGACGTCGTCCGCGAGTACATGCGACGCCTCCACAGCGCCGGCCTCGTCCACGGCGACCTCTCCGAGTACAACATCGTCGTCCACGACGGCGACCTCACCGTCATCGACGTCGGGCAGGCCGTCACGGTCCACCACGGGAACGCCGAGGAGTTCCTCCGGCGCGACTGCGAGAACGTCGCGTCGTTCTTCTCCCGGCAGGGTATCGACGCCGACGCCGACGAGCTCTTCGAGCACGTCACCGCCGTCGACGCCGACCCGAGCGGCGACGCCGGCGACTGACGCCGCGTACCGACCTTCTCCGACGGATTCGGCGCTCACACTCCCAGTGCTGACAGTGTCGCGGCACCATCCATAAACCGTATGTAGCGATAGCGAACTGCTGTGGCGCCCCGTCTCGCCCGTCCGACAGCGCACGTCCGAGGACTCGTCGCATCACGGCCGACGTCGCACGCACCGGTCGGTGCTCGGGGGACGCCACGGGACGCCGAGGGTCAGTTCCCCCGCCCTCCGCAACCGTGGCCACGCGCGACGGCGACCAGAGGGGGCATCGACGCTGTCGAGCGGGTCGCACCGCCGGCGCTTCCGGTGGCGGGCGTCGTTCCCGGTGCGCGACGCCATCCCGTCCGGATTTGATATCGCGGAATAGGATGTATCGGCGCGTCGCGGCCGCCGTCGCCCGCGTGTAAGTCTTAAACCGCTCCGTCCCGTACTCCGTCGTATATGACTCAACACGTGAAGATTCCGCAGGACCGCATCGGCGTCCTCATCGGGGAGGGGGGTGAGACTCTGCGCCGCATCGAGCGCGAGGCGGAGGTCAGCCTCGACGTGAACTCCGACGACGGCGCGGTCGCGGTGGAGAAGACGGGCGACCCGATTCGCGGGATGAAGGCCCCGGACATCGTGCGGGCCATCGGTCGCGGGTTCAAGCCCGACGCCGCGCTCTCGCTGCTCGAGGACGACATGCGTCTCTTCGAGACGCTCGACATCGAGCGCGCGGCGCGCAACGACAACGACCTCCGGCGCAAGAAGGGCCGGCTCATCGGCGAGAACGGCCGCACGCGCGAACTGATGGAGGAACTCACCGGTGCGAACGTCGTCATCTACGGCTCGACGCTCGGCGTCATCGGCGGCCCGAAGGAGGTCGATACGGTGCGCTCGGCGGCGGAGATGATCCTCGACGGTGCGCCCCACGGTGCGGTCTACTCGTTCCTCGAGCGCAAGCACGTCGAGGAGCTCAAGCACCAGGGCATGGAGTACCACGAGTTCTCCGGCTAGCGCGGTCGGTTTCGCCCGCCCCGCTCCTTCGACCCCGGCTCCGGCCTGCGATTGTACTTAAATCATTACGTTGGTATTCTCTCACACGACACGCTCGCGTCGTGTACGGAGAACTGATGCGCCTCTCCCAAACTTTAATATAGAAGGGCAAACAATCAGCGAGTGATTATGGCGCAGCAGATGGGCAACCAGCCGCTTATCGTACTCTCCGACGACTCGCAGCGTACGTCGGGGAAGGACGCGCAGTCGATGAACATCTCCGCCGGGAAGGCCGTCGCCGAGTCCGTCCGCACGACGCTCGGCCCGAAAGGGATGGACAAGATGCTCGTCGACTCCACCGGGTCCGTCGTCGTCACGAACGACGGCGTCACCATCCTCAAGGAGATGGACATCGAGCACCCGGCGGCGAACATGATCGTCGAGGTCGCCGAGACGCAGGAGAACGAGGTCGGTGACGGCACCACCTCCGCCGTCATCGTCGCCGGCGAGCTCCTCGACGAGGCCGAGGACCTCCTCGAACAGGACATCCACGCGACCACGCTCGCGCAGGGGTACCGACAGGCCGCGGAGCAGGCCAAGGAGTTCCTCTCCGAGATCGCCATCGACATCGACGCCGACGACACCGAGTACCTCGAACAGATCGCCGCCACCGCGATGACCGGCAAGGGCGCCGAGAACGCCAAGGACGCCCTCTCCGGTCTCGTCGTGCAGGCCGCGCAGTCCGTCGCCGACGACGGCGTCGTCGACGAGGACAACATCAAAATCGAGAAGGTCACCGGCGGCTCCATCGACAACTCCGAGCTCGTCGAGGGCGTCATCGTCGACAAGACGCGCGTCAACGAGAACATGCCCTTCGGCGTCGAGGACGCCAAGATCGCGCTCATCGACGGCGCGCTCGAAGTCCAGGAGACCGAGATCGACACCGAGGTCAACGTCACCGACCCCGACCAGCTCCAGCAGTTCCTCGACCAGGAGGAGGAGCAGCTCAAGGAGATGGTCGACGCCATCGCCGCGACCGGCGCGAACGTCGTCTTCGTCGACGGCGGCATCGACGACATGGCTCAGCACTACCTCGCGCAGGAGGGCATCCTCGCCGTCCGCCGCGTGAAGGACTCCGACATGGGTCGCCTCGCGCGCTCCACCGGCGCGACGCCGGTCTCCTCCGCGAAGGAGATCGAGGCCGAGGACCTCGGTGAAGCCGGCTCCGTCGCCCAGAAGGACATCGGCGGCGACGAGCGCATCTTCGTCGAGGACGTCGCGGACGCGAAGTCCGTTACGCTCATCCTCCGCGGCGGCACCGAGCACGTCGTCGACGAGGTCGAGCGCGCCATCACGGACTCGCTCGGCGTCGTGCGCGTCACCCTCGAGGACGGTCAGGTCCTCCCCGGCGGCGGCGCGCCCGAGACCGAGCTCGCGCTCGAGCTCCGCGACTACGCCGACTCCGTCGGTGGGCGCGAGCAGCTCGCCGTCGAGGCGTTCGCCGACGCCCTCGAAGTCGGCCCGCGCACCCTCGCCGAGAACGCCGGCCTCGACCCGATCGACTCCCTCGTCGACCTCCGCGCGCGCCACGCGGACGGCGAGACGGGCGCCGGCCTCGACGCCTACACGGGCGAGGTCATCGACATGGAAGAGGAGGGCGTCGTCGAGCCCCTCCGCGTGAAGACGCAGGCCATCGAGAGCGCCACCGAGGCGGCCGTCATGATCCTCCGCATCGACGACGTCATCGCGGCGGGCGACCTCGCGGGCGGGCAGGTCGACGCCGACTCCGACGACGACGGCGGCGCGGGCGGTCCGCCCGCCGGCGGCCCCGGCGGCATGGGCGGCGGCATGGGCGGCATGGGCGGCATGGGCGGCGCGATGTGAAGTCAGGCTTCGCCTGATTTCACGTAGGCGGCGAAGCTTCGCTTCGCCCGCCGATGTAAAACGAGGTTCCGACCGAACCTCGGGCAGTCGAACGGGACGCGATCCCGTGAGACAGGCCCGCCACACAACCCGAACCACGCTTCGAACCGCACGCTCGACTCCCGACGTTCCGCTTCTTTCGGCACTCCCCGCGTAGCGACGGCTCTCGGTGCCGCCTCGCGTCCGGTGTCGCGACTCGACGCCGGTCGTCCGCCGACGGTTACCCACACGTTTTCGGGAAGCACGCCGTTCGCCCGACTGATGCCCGACGACTCCCGCCGCGGTCGCCTCGCGGTCGTGGCCTCGTCCCTCCTGTTGGCCGCGGGCGTGTTCGTCCTCGGCTGGGATGTCCGCGTCCTCCTCCTGTGCTACTGGTTGGAGGCCGCGTTCGTCGTCTCCCGGGACGCCATCCAATCGCTGTTCGCCGCGCGGCCGCCCGCCGACGCGTATCGTCCGACGGACACCAGAGCGCCGTTCCCGCTCCCCGCGCTGGCGGCCGTCCGTGGCGGCATCGAACTCCCCGGCCTCCCGCCGCTCTACCCCCGAAACGTCCCGCACGTCCTCCTGACGCTGCTCGCGTTCTGCACGCTCTGGCCGCTCGCCGGCCTCGGCGCGAGTGGCGTCGTCGGTCCGGCGCCGCCGCTCTCGCTCTCGGTCGACGCGCTCGCGGTCGCGGCGGTCGCGTTCACGATCGGGCAGGCGATCCGCCTCGTCGAGTGGGTCCGCACGCGCGAGTTCGAGACGACCGCGGCCACCGGTGGCCTCACGCGGCGCTATCTGTTGCTCCTCGTCGTCCTCGCGTTCGCGGTCCCGCCTGTCCTCGCCGCCGCCGAGGCGAGCGGCGTCCCCGACCTCGTCCTCGGGGCGTGTCTCGTCGGTGCGCGCGTGACGTACGGCCTCGCGGAGGCGCGGCGTCCCGGGTTCGTTCGCTCACTCGTCTACGCGGACGAGACGGTCGGCGACGAGGACCCGCTCGAACCCCCCGACGCCGACCCGATAGCGACCCACCCGACGGACCGGTGGGGGACGACCGTCACGGCCGCCCTCCACGGCGCCCTCGTTTCCGCCCTCGGGCCGACGGCGTTTCTCGTCCTCCTCGCCGGCCTCGTCGGGATGGCCGTCGGCAGTGCGGGTTTCTCCCGTCCCGCTCTCGGTGCCGTCGCGGGCGCGCTCTGCATCGTCGCGTCCCGGAGCCTCGTCGCCGTCCTCATCGAGGCCCGCGTCGCGGAGGCACCGCTCGTCTATCGCGTCCACGCCGACGCGCTCGTCGCGCACAACGCGCTCACGGACGCCGCGCAGTGGGTCACTCCCCGCGCGACGATCACCGACGCGACGGTCTCCCGAACTCGTCTCGTCCCCGGCGCCGACACCGTCCACGTCGAGTGTGCGGACGGCACCAGTCGGACGCTCCGCCACGTCTCGAACGCCGAGGCACTCGCCGCGCGCCTCGACTCGTGAGCTAGACCGGGTTCTCGTCGGCGAAGACGCCCTGCGTCATCCGGTAGGCGGTGAGGAGGAAGAGGACGACGGCGAGACAGACGGTGACGACGAGGAAGAAGAGGACGCTGACGTGCGGGAGCGGGAGCCACCCGCCGATGGTGCCGATGGCGAGGATGAGCGACGCCGTCGCAATCGACGTGAGGACGCTGTGCGCTCTCATGACCCGCGTTTGGACCGCGACGCACAAAGCCTGTGCGGTGGGGGCTCTCCGACTGGCCTAAGTGTGCGCCGGTAATTCTTGCAGGTATGGAGACGCTCCTGCTAGCCAAAGAGGACGTCCGCACGAACACGCCGATGCCCGACCTCGTCGCGGCGCTCCGAGAGGCGTTCGTCGCCTACGAGCGCGGCGACGCCCAGATGCCCGCGAAGTCCTACATCGACCTCCCGCAGTACAACGGGGACTTCCGCTCGATGCCCGCCTACCTCGAGACGGAGGAGTGGGACGCCGCCGGCATCAAGTGGGTGAACGTCCACCCGGACAACCCGGACTCCTTCGACCTCCCGACGGTCATGGGGACGATGATCTACTCGGACCCGACGAACGCCTACCCGCTCGCCATCATGGACGGCACCGAACTCACGATGAAGCGCACGGGCGCGGCGGCCGCCGTCGCCACGGACGCGCTCGCCGTCGCGGACGCCTCCTCGCTCGGCATCGTCGGCGCGGGCGTCCAGTCCTACACGCAACTCGAGGCCATCGCCGAAGTGCGCGACATCGAGGAGGTCGTCGTGAGCGACCTGCGCGAGGAGCGCGTCACCCGCTTCATCGAGCGCTTCGAGGACGAGTTCGACGTGCGCGCCGGCACCATCAGCGAGGCTGGCCACTGCGACGTGCTCTCGACGGTCACGCCCGTCGAGGACCCCATCGTCCACCCCGAGGACCTCGGCGAGCACACGCACGTCAACGCGATGGGCGCTGACGCCGCCGGGAAGCACGAGATCGCCGACGACGCCCTGCTCGCCGCGAAACTCGTCATCGACGACTACGCGCAGACGACGCACTCCGGGGAGATCAACGTCCCGTGGAGCGCCGGCGTCCTCGACGACGACGACATCTACGGCGAACTCGGCGAGATACTCACCGGCCAGAAGGAGGGCCGCACTGCGGACGACACCGTCACCGTCTTCGACTCGACGGGGCTCGCGATTCAGGACGTCGCCGCCGCACACGTCGTCTACACGCACGCCGACGAGCACGGCGTCGGCACCGGCTTCGACCTGCTCGGCGTCTAGTACTCCTCTTCGCTCGGGCGCCGGTACGGGTCGTAGAACGAGCGCACCATCGAGTAGAGGGCGTTCGCGACGAGGAGGAACGGTATCAGCGGGAGCACGAGCACGAGGATGACGACGGCGTAGAGCAGGCCGAAGAAGTCCATCTGGGCGCGCCCGACGAACCCGCCCTCCTCGAGGTGCGGCGAGAGCGTCCGCTTCAGCTTCTCCCGGAGTGTCCGTGGCGCTTCGGTGGTCATACGCGGCGCTTCGACGTCCGGGGGATTAAACGCCCCGGCTTCGCCTCGCTACTCGAGGCGGATGGCGGGGCGGAACGGCACCGCCGAGGCCGCCTTCTCGTCCTCGGCGTCGCCCTCGGGGACGACGTCGACGCTCGCGTCGAACTCCCGACTGAGGAAGCCAGCGGCGTCACCGTAGAGGGCCTGCTCGTCGAGTTCGGCGAGCGCCGCGAGCTCCTCGTCGTCGTACTCGCGCACGTCGGCGACGAGGTCCTGCACGAGGTCGTTCACCTTGTCGCCCTTCTCGCGAAGCGATTCCTTCTGCATCACCTTCCCCATCACCGCGCCGATGTCGGGGCCGGTCTCCGCGACCGTCTCGAAGACCCGGTACTTCCAGTCGGCGGGCGTGTAGACGGTGATGCTGTCCGGGTCGGTGCCGGTGACGTCGACGATGTCCCGGACGTCGTCCACGAGGCCGTCGATGAGGCGCTCCTCGAGCTCGACCCGCGCGCTCTCGAACTCGGGGTCGACCGTCGGCCACGCGGCGTCCTCGACGGGGACGCCCTCGAGTTTCTCGTGGAGCTCGTTCGCGAGGAACGGCACGACGGGCGCGAGCAGGCGCAGGCGCGTGCGCAGCACTTCCTGTCGCACCCACTTCGTCGCCTCCCGGTCGAGGTCCGCGCGCTTGCGGTACCAGCGCAGGTCCTCCTCGAAGCGGTAGAAGGCCTCCTGGGAGGCGCTCCGGGTCTCGAAGGCGTCCATCGCCTCGGTCGTCCGCTCGATTGTGCGCTGGAGCCGCGAGAGGAGCCAGCGGTCGATGCGCCGCAACTCGACGTCCTCCGGGACGCCTCGCGGCTCCGCCGCTCGGTTCTCCGCGTCGCGTGGCGCCGCGGTCGGCGCGTCGAGGTCGACGACGTCCGTCGCGCGGTTGTAGAAGCGCTCGAGACTCTTGCCCGTGGACTCGACCTCGTCGGCGCGCCAGTCGTAGTCCTGCCACGGCTGTGCGGAGTTCAGCAGGAAGAAGCGCACCGTGTCCGCGCCGTACTCCTCGATGGCCTCGGCGGGCAGGACGACGTGGCCCTTCGAGGAGGACATCTTCTCGCCCTCCAGCAGCCCCATCCCCATGATGGCGACGCCCTCCGGCCACTGCGCCTCCTCGAAGAGGTCGGCGTGGTGGAAGAGGAAGAACGTCAGGTGGTTGCTGATGAGGTCGTTCCCGGAGACGCGGTAGTCGACGGGGTACCAGTAGTCGTACTCCTCGCGGAGTTCGAGGGCCCGCTCGGGCGCGTCGTCGACGGCGTCCTCGCCGTAGAAGAGCGCGTCGAAGAACTCGGGAGTGAGCTCCTCGGCGGGGACGTCGCGCAGGCGGTGCGCGACCGTGTAGTAGGCCATGTAGATCGTCGAGTCCGAGAGCGGCTCGATGACGAAGTCGTCGTCCCACGGGAGCTTCGTCCCGAGGCCGTAGTTGCGGATGCACGGCCACTCCTCCAGCCAGTCGATGGTGTGGTCGAACTGGTCGCGCGAGGTCTCCGGCACGACGTCCATGTTCGACACCGCCTCGTGCGCGAGCGCCTTCCAGTCCTCGTCGTTGTACGTGAGGAACCACGTCTCCTGCTGGGCGACCTCGACGTCCCCGCCACAGCGGCAGACGACGGGCTCGGAGAAGTCGTACATCGCGTCGAAGTCCCCCGACTCGCGGTAGTGGGCGGCGAGCTCGTCCCGGACGTCCTCGACGACCGTCCCCGCGTACTCGCCGTACATGTCCTTCAGCGTCCCGCCGTGGAACTCGCGGTTGTACACCTCCTGGGTGGCCTCCTCGAGGAGCGGGTCGTCCGCGCTCGTGATGCCGTGCTCCGCGACGGCCGCGCGCGCCGGGAAGACGTCGTCGTACGCGTCCACGTCGATGATGGCCTTCGGCTCGATCTCCGCGACCTCGGCGGGGTCGATGCCGTACTCGCGCATCCGCTCGTCGTCCGCCCTCGCGGCCTGCAGCGCCATCCAGTCGTCCGGCGAGTGCGCCGGCACGGACATCACGACGCCCGTCGCGTTGTCCGGGTCCACGAAGTCAGCGGGGAGGATGAGGACGTCCTCGCCCGTCACGGGGTTCTCGACGCGCTCGCCGACGAGCGCCTCGCCGAGGAACTCGTCGACGATTTCGACGTCGCGCTGCTGGAGCGTGAGCTTCTGCGCGGCGTCGTGGCTGATGAGCCACGTCTCGCCGTCGACCTCGGCCTCGACGTACTTCCCGTCGGGCTTGATGTAGGCGTTCGTCACGCCGCGCACCGTCTCCGGGCGCAGCGTCGCCATCGGGACTTTGGTGTCGCCGAGCCCGAACTTCACGAGGGTGTACTCCTGTCGCTCGGCGTCCTCGCCCTCGAGCAGGTCGTGGGTGGTGACGGGGTTCTCCTCCTCCGTGCAGTACTTCACGGGGTGGAAGCCCTTCTCGAGGCGGTCGTGCTCGCGGAGGGTCTCGTACTGCCACGTGACGAACTTCGAGTAGCGCTCGTCGTTCGTCGTGAACTCCCGGCGCCAGTC
Source organism: Halarchaeum sp. CBA1220 (assembly GCF_003721175.2). GTDB lineage: Archaea > Halobacteriota > Halobacteria > Halobacteriales > Halobacteriaceae > Halarchaeum > Halarchaeum grantii. The sequence continues at coordinate 616,436 of NZ_CP054707.1, read as the reverse complement.
GATGCTGAGGCCGAGGGACTTCATGTTGCGCTTGTAGTGGTTCTCGATGAAGTAGCGCGCGAAGCCCATCGGCGTCTCCAGGTCCTCGAGTTCGTCCTCGGGGACGTTGTAGGTGTCGCGGAGGACGGAGAGCTGTTCCTCCTCGCCCTTCTGGAGGCGGTTGACGGCGCCGATGATGGGCGTGCCCGTGACGTGCCACGCGATGGGGAAGAGCACGTCGTCGCCCTGGAGGCGGCGATAGCGCGCGTAGACGTCCGGCACCGTGTAGGTGCGCGCGTGCCCGATGTGCATCCCCCCACTGGGGTAGGGGTAGGGGACGGTGACGAACGTCGCGTCCTCGTCGTCGCCGGGGTCGGCTTCGTACCGGCCGCCGTCCTCCCAGCGCTCCTGCCACTTTCGTTCGAGTGCCCGTGGCTCGTAGGTCATGCCCCGTCGTTCTCCGTCGCGGGGCAAAAGGCCTCCCATCGCGGGGGAAGCCTTTCGGTGGCGCGCGCCCAGCTCCAGCTCGTGGCCGACTTCACCCAGCGCGTCCACGCCCGCCTGCGCGACGCCCTCGCCGCGCGCCACCCCGCGCGCTCGTGGGAGACGGAGTGGTACGCGCGCCGGACGCCGGTCGACGTCGCGGGCGTCCCGGACGACGCGGACGCGCCGCTCGTCCTCGTGGAAGTCGAGATGCGGCGTGCGGACCCCGCGAACAACCCCGTGAAGCTCGCGCGCTACGTCCACGAGGGCGACTTCGACCGCGACGTTCGCCTCGTCCACCTGTTCAGCGACTACTACGCGCTCGCGGACGGCGGCGTCTCCTCGAAACGCGAGAACGCGGAGTTCGTCGGCGCCCTCGCGAGCGACCACCTCGACGGCTTCGCCTACGACGCCCTCACCCTCGACGTCGCGCCGCCGACTCACGGCGCGACCCCGGACGGCGCGTGGCGGACGGCCGTCGACAAGGCCGCGGCCGCTATCGGCTCACTCCTCGGGGAGTAGCCCCGAGCGTCGGATGTCCTCGAGCACCTCCGCCGCGTGTCCCTCGGGCGTCACGCCGCCGTACGCCGCCCGCACCTCGCCGTCCGCGAGGACGAACGTCACGCGCTCGGCCGCCCCGCGCGAGGTGTCGACGTCGAAGGCGGCGGCGACGTCGCCGTCGGGGTCCGCGAGCAGGTCGAAGTCGAGGCCGTACGCATCGCAGAACTCCCGGTGGGAGTCCGCGTCGTCCGTCGAGACCCCGTAGACCGAGACGCCCGCCTCCCGATAGGCGTCCAACTCCTCGTTGAACCCCTTCGCCTCGACCGTACAGCCGGGCGTGTCGTCGCGCGGGTAGAAGTAGAGCACCGTGGGCGCCGCGAAGTCGAGTTCGAGCGTCTCCCCGTCCTGATTCGTCGCCGTGACCGCGGGCGCGTCGTCGCCTGCTTCGAGCATACTCGGGTTTCGCGGGCCCGCCATTTCGCCGTTGCGCACCCGACACCGTTTAAGTATCTCTCGTCACAAGCAGTAGATACGAGCAGGGTCGCCCGGGATTCTCGGGCGACGACACCTTCTTTCGGCGAGCGACGGCGCCGCTCGTGGGCCGCGTTCGCGTGGTCGGTCCGGCGCGCCGGGCTCAGTGCTCGCGTGTCGCTCCCCGTCGGTCGCTCCCCGCTCACGTGTTCGTCCGAGCGGCGGGCGTTGCCGCTCGGACTACACCACGTGTTCGACGTCGTAGCTCCCGAGCTCGCGGACCCAGCCGTCGGCGGCGATCTCCTCGATCTCGGCGAGCGCGGCCTGCGTGCGCTCCTCGTAGAGGCCGCCCGCGATGTCGAAGTGGAAGAGGTAGTCGCCGAGGCGCTCGCCGGTCGGCCGGGACTCGACGCGCGTCAGGTCGAGGCCGCGCTCCGCGAACGGCTCGAGGAGTTCGAGGAGGAGGCCGGGGTAGTTCGCGCCCGGGCTGACGATGAGGCTCGACTTCCCACCCGCCTCGGAGCGGTCGGCGGGCGGCGCGAGCACGAAGAAGCGCGTCGCGTTCGAGCGCCGGTCCTGGATGTCCTCCGCGATGACGCGGAGGTCGCCCGTCGCGTTGTCCGGGTGGCCGATGCCCGCGACGGAGGGGTCCTCGCGGGCGAGCTCGACGCCGCGCGCGGTCGAGGCGACGGCCTCGACGGTCACGTCCGGATAGTGCTCGTCGAGGTACTCGCGACACTGCGCGAGCGCCTGCGGGTGGCTCGCCACCGTCTCGAACGACTCGGATTGGGCGAGGAGGCCGTGGCGGATGGGCGTGATGACCTCCTTGACGACCGCGACGTCGCGGTCGGCGAGCGCGTCCAGCGTCTCCGTGACGCTCCCCTCGATGCTGTTCTCGATGGGGACGACGCCGCGCTCGGCGTCCCCGTCCGCGACCGCGTCCACGATGTCGCGGACGGACTCGCGGAACTCGATCTCGTCGTCGTCGGCGACCGCGCCGGCGGCGCGATGCGAGTACGTCCCGGCGGGGCCCAGTGTGACCGTTCGCATACCACGGGATAGGTCGCGGCGGTGAGAAAAGACCGTCGGCGTCGCCTCAGCGATTCAGCGTGTGGATCGCCTCCCCGAGCGCGTTCTCCGCCGCCTCCATGACGCCCTCCGAGAGCGTCGGATGCGTGTGAATCGTCGCCGCGACGTCCGCGAGGGTCGCGCCCATCGTGAGCGCGAGACCGACCTCGGCGACGAGCTCGCTCGCCTCCGGGCCGACGATCTGCGCGCCGAGGACGACACCTCTCTCGCCGTCCGCGACGAGGCGGACGAACCCGTCCGGCTCGCCCACCGTGAGCGCGCGCCCGGACGCGCCCATCGGGAACTCCCCGACGACGGGGTCGAACCCCTCGGACTCGGCCTCGGCCTCGGTCAACCCGACGGTGGCGACCTCCGGGTCCGTGAACACCGCCGTGGGGACCGCGCGCTCGTCGAGCGTCGCGTCCTCGCCCGCGACGACGGCCGCGACGACCCGCCCCTCGGCGCTCGCCTTGTGCGCGAGCATCGGCCCCGGCGCGACGTCGCCCACGGCGAAGACCGACTCGACGCTCGTCCGGCCCCGGGCATCGGTCTCGAGCCGGCCGTCCGCGTTCGCCTCGAGGCCGATGGCGTCGAGGTTCAGCGAATCGAGCACGGGTTCGCGCCCGACCGCGACCACGACCGCCTCCGCGCGGTAGTCGTGTCTCTCGTCGTCCCCGTCGGCCGTGGTGACGACGACGCCGTCCCCCGACTCGCGCCACTCGCTCGCCCGCTCGCCGAAGCGGAACGTCACGCCGAGGTCGGCCGCGCGCCGCCGGACGGCGCGCGCGACGTCGTCCTCGTAGCCCGCGAGCACGTCATCGAGTCGCTCGACGACCGTCACGTCACAGCCGAGTTTCGCGTAGGCCGTCGAGAGCTCCATCCCGATGTAGCCCCCGCCCACGATCACCAGCGACTCCGGGACGTCGTCGAGGTCGAGGGCGGCCGTCGAGTCGAGGACGTGCTCGCCGTCGAACGCGAAGCCCGGAATCTCGGTCGGCCGCGACCCCGTCGCGACGACCGCGTGCTCGAACGCGACGCGCTCGCTCCCTCCGGGGCGCTCGACGCGGAGGGTCCGCTCGTCCACGAACTCGGCGCGCCCCTCGACGAGCGCGACGCCGTTCGCCTTACAGAGCTTCTCGACGCCCGACGTGAGCCGGTTGACGACGCCGTCCTTCCACGCCGTCGTCTGCGCGAGGTCTACCGTCACGTCCGCGTGCACGCCCATCTCGGACGCCGACGCCGCGCGATGCGCGACGCCCGCCGCGTGCGCGAGCGCCTTCGAGGGGATGCAGCCGACGTTCAGGCACGTCCCGCCGAGCGCGTCCTTCTCGATGAGCGTCACGTCGACGCCGCGCTGTGCCGCGCGGAGCGCGGCGACGTAGCCGCCCGGGCCCGCGCCGACGACCGCGAGTTCCGTCCGTCTCTCCTCGGCCATATCGTCCACACGTGGCGGCCGCGCCACCGTAAGTGCTCGTCCCGGCGGGGAGCCCGGACGTAGAAACGCCTTTCCGCGCGGGCGGTCTTTCGTCCACCCGTCAATGGAGGTCGCCGAGGCGGTCCCGGAGTTCGCGGACGCGTTCCCGTTCGAGGAGTTCAACCGGATGCAGCGCGAGGCCGTCCCCGCCCTGCTGGAGCGCGACGACAACGTCGTCGTCGCCGCCCCGACCGGCTCGGGGAAGACCGCGCTCGCCGAACTCGCCATCTGTCGCGCGCTCGCCGAGGGCGGCACCGCGCTCTTCGTCGCGCCCCTGCGCGCGCTCACGAACGAGAAGGAGGACGAGTGGGAGCGCTTCGAGGAGCTCGGCTTTTCCGTGTACGTCGTCACGGGCGAGCGCGACCTCGACCCGCGTCGCGCGCGCCGCGCGGACGTCCTCGTGATGACGCCCGAGAAGGCCGACTCCGCGACGCGCAAACACGACTCCCCGCGATACTCCTTCGTCACCGACGTCGACGTCGTCGTCATCGACGAGGTCCACCTCCTCGACTCCGAGAAACGCGGGTCGGTGCTGGAGGTCGTCGTCTCGCGCTTCCGCCGGCTCTGCGACCCACGCGTCATCGCGCTCTCCGCGACGATGCCGAACGTCGAGGACGTCGCGGACTGGCTCGACGCGCCCCCCGAGTGCACGTTCGCGTTCGGCGACGAGTACAGGCCCGTCGACCTCCACGCCGACGTCACCACGTACGTCCACGGCGACAACCCCTTCCAGGACAAGTACAGGCGCCTCTACAAGGCCCTCGACCGGGCCGAGCAACACCTCCGCGAGGACGGCCAAGCCCTCTGCTTCGTCGCCTCCCGACAGGACACCGTCCGGGCCGCCGAGAAGGCCCGCGACGAGCTCGCCGAGCGCGACGTCCCGATGGGCGCGCGCGGCGACTACGACCTCCACACCGAGGCCGAGGCGCTCGACAACGACACCCTCCGCAAGAGCGTCCTCGACGGGGTGGCGTTCCACCACGCCGGCCTCTCGAAGAACGACAAGGACCACGTCGAGTCGTGGTTCCGCGACGGCACCATCGAACTCCTTTTCTCGACGTCGACGCTCGCGTGGGGCGTCAACCTCCCCGCGCGCTGCGTCGTCATCCGCGATACGAAGTACCACGACCCCCTCGAGGGCGAGGTCGACATGAGCCCGCTCGACGTCCTCCAGATGCTCGGGCGCGCGGGCCGGCCGGGGTACGACGACGTCGGCTACGGCTGGGTCGTCTGCGACAACAGCGAGGCCGACAAATACCGACAGCTGCTCCGCGAGGGCAAGGAGATCGAGTCGACGCTCGCCGAGAACCTCCCCGAACACCTCAACGCCGAAATCGCGATGGGCACCGTCGACAGCCTCGACGACGTGATGGCGTGGCTGGAGACGACCTTCTACTACCGCCGGGCGCAGTCCGCGCCCGAGGACTACGACTTCGCGAACGTCCGCGAGCGCGTGCGCGGCGTCCTCGACGACCTCGTCACCGAGGGGTTCGTCCGCACGCACGACGACCTCGGCCTCACCGCCACCCAGCTCGGGATGCTCACCTCCACGTACTACCTCGACATGGCGACGGCGGCGGGCTTTCGCGACCTCGCCGAGGCCGGCGTCACCGAGGCCGGCGTCCTCGAAGCCGTCGCGCAGTCCGCCGAGTTCGAGAGCGTCAGCGCCCGCCGCGACGAGCGCGAGGCCGTCGCCTCCGTCCTCGGCGGCCGCGGCGACGACCTCGACGCGGGCCCCCGGAAGGTGCTCGCCATCCTCTACGCCTCCATGCGCGGGTCGACGCCGCCCGAACTCCGCTCGGACGCGTGGGTCATCCGGCAGAACGCCCTTCGACTCCTCGCCGCGCTCGCCGAGTTCCTCGAGCGCTTCGACCAGCCGGCGGGCGCGAACCTCGCCCACCGCCTCGAAGCCCGCATCGACACCGGCGTCCCCGCCGACGCCGTCGAACTCACCGCGCTCGACGGGGTCGGCTCCGGGCGCGCGCACCGCCTCGCCGACGAGGGCATCACGTTGATAGCCGACGTGCGCGCCGCCGGCCACGACGGCCTCGTCGCCGCCGGCCTCTCTGGCGGCGTCGCGGACGCGATACTCGAGCAGGCCGCTGACCTCCCCGACGTCTCCCTCGACTGGGGCGACTTCCCCGAGACGGTCGCGCGCGGCGAGAACGACATGCGCGAGGTCACCGTCCGCAACGACGGCGGGGCCGCGCGCGTCGCGCTCCGCGTCACCGCGACCCGAAACGGCGGGGACGGCGACACCGTCGAGATGACGAGCACCACGACCTACCTCGACGGCGCGACGACCCTGCCCGTCGGCGTCTTCGGCGCGGACGACGACGCGCTCGTCTACGCCGTCGATGTCGTCTTCCCCGAGCACGCCCTCGACACCCACCACGAGGAGCGCACCGTGCGAATCGTCTGAGGGTTCTTGTAGCGGGACGCGCCCACTCACTCGCGATGCAGGACGCGACACGCGTGCTCGCCGGCGACTGCACCGTCACCTACGAGAGCGACGACCGACTCGAGAAACGCGGCGAAGTCGTCGTACTCGTCAAACCCGACAACACCGTCCTCGTCCACGACGCCGAGGGCTACCAGCCCGCGTCGTGGCTGACGCGCGCGGACGTTGTGCGTTACGCGAGCGACGCCGACGGCGTCCGCCTCGTCGCCGGGTCGGGCGACGAGAGCCTCCGCGTCGAGAGCCACGAGACGACGCTCGACACCTTCGCGCCCGTCACGCCCGCCGGCCCCGTGGTCGGCGACTGTCCGGACTGCGGCGGCCCGCTCGTGCGCGCCCGCGAGCGCGTCACCTGCATCGGCTGTCACGCGAGCTACCCGGTCCCGCGCGACGCCACCGTCATCGACGCGACGTGTGCGGACTGCGGGCTCCCCGAGATCCGCGTCCGGCGCGGCGCCGTCCTCGACGTCTGCCTCGACCGGACCTGCGCGAGTATCGACGACGCCGTACGCGCCCGGTTCGACGGCGCGTGGGACTGCCCGCACTGCGGGGGCACGCTCCGCATCCGGCGGGAACGCGGCCTGCGAGCCGTCTGCGAGGACTGCGACGCGACGCACCCGATACCGGTCGGCGTCGTCGTCGGCGAGTGCGACTGCGGCGGGCCGCGCTTCGAAACCGCGCGCGGCGAGCGCTGTCTCGCCGCCACCTGCCCCGCTCGCGCACCGTAGCCCCTTTGGTCGCGCCCGTCGCACGATACCCGTATGAACGGCCAGCTACGCGGGGACCGCGTCGTCGTCGGCGGCGACGCCCGCCAGCGGTTCCACGACTCGCGGGGGTACGGGGTGCCCCGCGAGGGCAACGAAATCGCCCTCTCGCGCGTCGAGGCCGCCCACCTCCTCTTCCGGGGCGACCTCGACGCCGTCGACGGCATGGGCTTCCGGGAGTTCCTCGCCGCCGGCGACCGCGGCTTCAGCACGCGCTTCCTCGTCTACATGGACCTCCGCGACCGGGGCTTCTACCTCTCGCCCGCACGCGAGGACTGGGTGGACGAGTCGGGCGACGCCGACTTCGTCGTCTACCCGCGCGGGAAGGGCCCGGGCGACGACGAAGTCGCCTACCGCGTGCGCGTCGTCGGCGAGCGCACCGACGTCCCCGCCGACGAACTCGGCGACACCGTCCTCGCCGTCGTCGACGAGGAGTCCGAACTCACCTACCTCGAAACCGAGTTCGTCCACCCCGAGGGAAGCACCGAGTACGGCTTCGACGAGCCGGCCGAGGGCGCGCTCCTCGACGACCGCGTCGTCGTCTGGGAGCCCCCCGAGGCGCTCCACCGCTCCGCGTTCTACGGCCAGCAGCTCACCGGGCGCGCCTCCGACGTCGCGGCCGTCCAGCTCTCGCTCGTCGAAGCCGCCTACCTCGCCGCCGAGGGCGACCTCGTCCTCCCGGAGCACGACGCGGGCGTGAACGCGCTCGTCGAGCGCGGCCGCGAGGTCGAACGTGGGCGCTTCGACCGGCGCCTCCGCACGTATCGCGAACTCCGCGACCGCGGCCTCGTCCCGAAGACCGGCTTCAAGTTCGGCGCGGACTTCCGGACCTACGCGGACGTCGAGGACGTCGAGGACCTCGGGCACTCCGAGTGGCTGGTGCGCTGTCTCGAAGCCGGCCACGTCTTCGACCCGCGCGACCTCGCGCTCGACGTTCGGCTCGCCCACGGCGTGCGTAAGCGAATGGTTTTTGCGCTGGCACACAGAGACGACATCAGTTGGCTCGCCGTGAGCCGCCTGACACCATGACCGGAGACGACATTCCCGCGACGGACGGGGGTACGGATACGGACGGCGCCGACTCGCTCGCCCTCGACCCGTGGGGGTCCTCGACCGTCTCGGACTACCGCAAGCTCTTCGAGGAGTTCGGCATCGAGTCCTTCGAGGACGTCCTCGCGGACGTCCCGAACCCGCACTACCTGATGCGCCGGGCCATCATCTTCGGCCACCGCGACTACCGGCGCGTCCTCGAGGCGATGCGCGACGACGAACCGTTCGCCGCGCTCTCGGGGTTCATGCCGACCGGCGACCCCCACATCGGCCACAAGATGGTCTTCGACGAGATCATCTGGCACCAAGAGCAGGGCGGGGACGCCACCGCGCTCATCGCGGACCTCGAAGCCCACTCCGCGCGCGGGCTCAGCTGGGCGGAAATCGACGAGCACGCGAGGGACTACCTCCTCAGCCTGCTCGCGCTCGGCTTCGACCCCGAGGAAGGCACCCTCTACCGGCAGTCCGAGGACCGCGAGGTGCAGGACCTCGCCTTCGAGCTCGGTATCGAGGCGAACTTCTCGGAGTTCCAGTCCATCTACGGCTTCGACGGCGAGACGGACGTCTCGCACATGCAGTCGGTCGTCACGCAGATGGCGGACATCCTCGGCCCCCAGTTGGACGAGCCGAAGCCGACCGTCGTCCCGGTCGGCCCCGACCAGGACCCGCACGTCCGCTTCGCGCGCGACCTCGCCGCCAGAACGCGGTACTTCGGCGTCACGGAGGCGTACGCCTCCTTCGAGGTATCGAGCGACGCGGAGCGTGCGGTGCTCCGGGACGCCTACGAGCGCCTCAGCGAGCGCGCGCCCGAGGGCACGACCATCCGCTGTCTGCACGCGGCCCAACTGCTCGAGGGCGGGCTGGACGCCGTCGAGTGGGCGGACCCCGCGCCCCTCGACGACGTCGCGGACGGCGGGGACGCCGAGGCCACGGTGCTCCCGAAGCTGAACAACGCCGGGATGGAGCCGCTCCGCCCGCGCGTGCGCTTCCTCGACCGGAACGCGACCGAGGAGGCGTTCGAGGCGCTCATCGACGCCGTCGAAGGGGAGAAGCGCGTCTTCGAGGGCCACGTCGACAGCTTCGACATGGACCGCGCGGACGCCGAGGAGCTCGCGCGCGAGGTCGAGGTCGACCACGGCGGCTACGGCTTCGTCCCGCCGTCCGGCATCTATCACCGCTTCATGACGGGGCTCACCGGCGGGAAGATGAGTTCGAGCGTCCCCGCGAGCCACATCAGCCTCCTCGACGACCCCGAGACGGGCTACGAGAAGGTGAAGGCCGCGACGACCGGCGGCCGGCAGAGCGCCGAGGAGCAACGCGAACTCGGGGGCGAACCCGACGACTGCCCGGTCTACGAGCTCTACGCCTACCTCCTCGCCGCCGACGACGACGCGTTCGCCGAGCGCGTCTACGAGGAATGCCGGAACGGTGAGCGTCTCTGCGGGGACTGCAAGGAGCAGGCCGCCGAGCTGATGCGGGAGTTCCTCGCGGAGCACCAAGAGAAGCGCGCGGAAGTCGAGGAGTTGCTCGCGGAGACGGACATCGAGTTGGAGTCGCCGCGACGGCGCTGACCCGCGCGCGTCGCGTCCCGCGTTCGGCGCGGGCGCGAGACCGAACGCCGGACGCGACCGCTATTCGATTTCGGTGTCGTCCGTGGCCTCCTGGTCGTAGCGACCGGAGAAGCGGTCGGTCTGACTCAGGAGGTAGACGTTCCCGAGGCCGAAGAGCGCCGCGGCGCCGAGCGCGAGGCCCGGGAGCGGGCCGCCGCTCGTCTCCGGGAAGTAGGGGTAGGCGAGCGCCTTCTCCTCGACGATGGTCTCGGAGTCCGGGAGGATGCCGCTCCCGACGTCGTCGGGGATTTCGTTGTTCTCGGCGGGGCCGCCGGGCTCGCCGCAGACGACGCGCCCGACCATCCCGAGCGTCTTGTGCGGGATGCAGTAGTAGTCGTAGGTTCCCGCGGCCTGGAACTGGTAGTCGAAGGTCGCGCCCTGCTCCTGGTAGGTGCCGCTGTTCCACGGCTCGGCGTCCTCCGGGATGAGGCTGACCTCCGCGTTCGGGTTCGACGGCGAGTAGGAGGTGGTGGAGTGACTCCCGCTCGCGTTCACCCACCGGACCCAGTCGCCCTCCTCGACGTAGAGGCCGACCGGGTCGAAGAGGTACTCCGAGCCGTCCGTGTGCATCTCGACGACGTACGGGTCGTCCTGCGTGCCGGAGCCCGTCCGGGGGTCGCTCTCGCCCTCCTGTGCGCTCGCCGAGCCCACGACGCCGCTCGCCACGAGCCCCGCGCCGCCTGCCTTGGTGATGAATTGCCTCCGTTTCATTGACAACGCCGTCCTTGGGTGGGTCTACTCAACCCCGGATTGAGTGTGTTTCGATAGCTCGCTCCGATAAGTACCCTATCGACGCCGAGATAATCGAAACAACGATGTACGTAACGGGGTAACGTCCGAACAGCGACGAGTACCGAGCGCCGCTGGCGCGCCGGGACTTCAAGGACTAACAATGAGACGTGAAACGGCCATCATACTGGTGCTCATCGGCATCGTGCTGCTGCCGATGTGGGGCATCGCGTTAGCGAGCGGAGGGAATAGCTTCCATGAGATCGCGATACAGACCGGCGAGGGCGTCTCGCTCGCGCCGACCGGGCAGTTCGTCACGATGCCGACCGAGATATCGGTCTACGCCGCAGGCATCGTCTCGTGGCTCGCGCTCTTCGGCCTCGTCGGCCTGCTCTACGCGCAGCTCCGGTACGCGCACAACGTCGGCCGACGCGGCGAGCCCATCGTCCCCGACGAGGGCGAGTCGCTCCCGCACGTCCCGAGCTTCCTCGAGACCGCCCACCGTCGCGTCGTCGCGTACTACCCCGCCGACGCGGGTCTCCGAGGCGTCTGGCTCGTCGGGCTGTTCACGTTCCTGAGCGTCGTCTTCGCCGCGCTCTTCGCCGGCGAGGCCTTCGGGCTCTCCCGGAGCCAGTTCCTTGGATTCTACGGCGGCCTGCTGGCGTTCTCGCTCTCCGAGACCGTCCTGATGTACTACACGCACTTCATGCCGACAATCGAAGTCGCGGAGGACCGCGACCACTGACCATGTCTACGAACGACGACACCGACGCCGAGACCGAGGCACAGCCCGGCCACGAGGAGGACCGCCTCCAGGCGACCCGGCGGAACGCCGCGAAGTTCTTCGCGGCGCTCGGCGGTGCGGCCGCCGTCGGGACGTTCGCCGTCTCCGGCCTCTACGGGCTGGAGGATTCGGCGCTCTCCGGTGGCCCCGACTACAGCTACGAGACCCTCTACACGCAGGGGACGCGCGTCGTCGACGGCGAGGGCAACCCCGTCGCCGTCGACGCCATCTCCGAGGGGAGCGGCGAGAGCATGACCGTCTTCCCGGAGAAGGAGGGCGGCGGCGCGCTCCAGGTCCCGATGGCGACGACGCTGCTCGTGCGCTTCTCGCAGGATGCCTACGAGGAGCCGACGATGCTCGAAGGGACCGCAGAGGGATACGCCGCGTACTCCGCGACCTGCACGCACGCCGGCTGTACGGTCTCCTCGCGGACGGGGCCGAACGACCAGAACTTCCTCTGCCCGTGCCACCAGAGCGTCTTCAACCCGCTTCAGGGCGCGAAGGTCGTCGGCGGCCCGGCGCCGCGCCCGCTCCCACAGCTCCCCGTCGGCGTCACCGAGGACGGCGACCAACTGATCATCGCGACGGGCCCCTTCGAGGCCCCGATCGGGGTGGAGTAGACCGATGAGCACGATAACCGAATCCGACGACTCCGAGGAGACAGCGAAGTACGAGGAGAGCCGGGTCTACGGCTGGCTCGACGACCGCCTCGACCTGAACGACGAGTTCCTCGGGAAGGCGTTCCCGGAGGACCGCTACGCGTCGTTCCTGCTCGGCGAAGTCACGCTGTTCACCTTCATCATCCTCGTCCTGACGGGGACGTTCCTCGGGATGCTCTACCGGCCGGGCGCCGCCGCGACGACCTACGAGGGCATCCTCGCGGAGTACGCCGGCACCGAGGTGCCGCTGGCGTTCGCGTCCGTCCTCCGCATCACGTACGACGTCCCGATGGGCATGTTCATCCGGATGGTCCATCACTGGGGCGCGTACCTCTTCGTCGCCGCGATGGGACTCCACATGCTCCGCGTCTTCTTCAGCGGCGCCTACCGCAACCCGCGCGAGCTGAACTGGGTGGTCGGCTCGACCCTGCTCTTCCTCGGCATCGGCGAGGGGTTCATGGGGTACGCCCTCCCGTTCGACGAGTACGGATCGACGGCGACCGGCATCGGGTTCACAGTCGCCGGCTCCATTCCCGTCATCGGTGAGACGCTGACGAAGATCATCTTCGGCGGGCTATGGCCGGACAACGCCGCCGTCATCCTCCCCCGGATGTTCTTCTACCACGTCTTCCTGCTCCCGCTCATCATCGGCGGCCTCATCGCCGTCCACATGCTCCTGCTCATCCGCCAGAAGCACACGGAGCAGCAGGGCTCGCGCGACGACGACGCGGGCGTCTCCGACGACGACGAGTCGGTCGTCACGGGCGTCCCGCTCGTCCCGAACCAGGTCGCGGTGACGATCATCGTCTTCCTCTCCGTCTTCGGCGTGCTCGCGCTGCTCGCCGGGTTCTTCCCCGTTCAGCGCCTCCCCGTCTGGGGTCCGAACGACCCGTTCAGCACGCCGAGCGGGGTCGCACCGGACTGGTACTTCATGTGGGTGTTCGGCATCCTGAAGGTCATCCCGGGCTTCATCCCGCGCGGTGAGTTCGTGGCCGGCGTCGTCGCGCCGGGCATCATCGCGACGGTGCTCGTCCTCTGGCCGTTCATCGACTACGAGCGCGACGCCGTCCACTTCACCGCCGACCCGATCAAGCGGCCGTTCCAGACGTCGGTGGGCGTGGGTGCGATCGTCTTCATCATCATGCTCTCCGTCGCCGCGATGAACGCGACCGTCGGGTCGCTCATCAACGTGGAGACGTCGACGGCCTCGACGTACCTGCTCTACTTGACGATCATCGTCCCGATCGTCTGGGGACTCATCACCTACTACGTCCTCAAGCGCGGCGTCGAACGCCGCTCGGACTCGGGTGCGACGCCGACCGAGGACGACTCAGACACCGCGGCCGCGCCCTCGGACGACTGACAGGCGCGTGTCCCTCACCACCCTCCCGCCGCGCCAGTACCGCGCGCTCGACCGCGTGACGAAACTCGCCGCGCTCGTGCTGTTGACGTCGGCGCTCGTCCCGGGCGTCCTCACGGGCCTCGTGAAGCTCGCCTGCGGTCTGGTCGGGGTGGTCCTCGGCGTCCTCACCGTCTTCGTCGACGTCGCCGAGGACGCGAGCGACTGATCGCTCTCCCCGTCTTCATTTTCGCGACCGTAGAAGACGCGTTTACTGCTCCGCGTGCTCGATGGCGTCGCGGAGCGCGTCCTCGCTCACGCGATACTTGAACTTCGGTGTCCCGTCAACGAAGACGTAGGGGACGCGCTCGCCGTACGCCTCGCGCAACTCGGGGTCGTCGTCGACGTCGACGACGGCGACGTCGAGGTCGTAGTCGTCCCCGACGCGCTCGACGGTCGCGAGGACGTCCTCGCAGAGGTGGCAGTCCTCGCGCGTGTAGACGGTCACGTCGACGGCCATTACGTGCGATGGAGGAGGGCGAGGAAGGCGACGGCGAGGACGAACGCGAGGACGGAGCCGCCGGCCTGCACGACCATCACACCCGCCCCGTCCGCGTACTGCCACGGCATTCCGACGAGCGTCCCGAGCGCGGCGATTGCGACGTAGACGCCGAGGGCGGTGCCGAGGACGTCGAGCGTGTCGTACCCGGAGAGAACGCTGTTCATGGTGGGTTCGTGTGCCGGCGTCCCCCTAACGCTACCGGAAGCGCGACGACGCGGGGCCGCGCCGTCGTGTGTTCAAGTCCGGGCGCTTCGCTGCTCGCCGTCGCTCGCAGCAGAAGCGGGCCGAGCGCGACTTGAACAGCGTCAGACGGTCGTCTCGCGCCGCTCGACGCTCCGACTGACTGGCTCAAAATCGCGTCGTGCCGGTTCACTCGTCGCTCAGCGATTCGTTGAACGGGCCGAGCGCGATTTGAACACGCGACCGTCTGGTTAAAAGCCAGACGCTCTGCCAGACTGAGCTATCGGCCCTCGTGCGATGTCTGGTCGGCGCGCGGTTAAACGTTTACTACTCGCCTCACTCGAGGTAGGCGTCGAGGGCGTCGGTGACGATACGCCCGGGTCCGGCGTCCTCGAGGGCGGCGCGACGGCGGAGGTCCCGGTAGGTGTCGAGCGGGAGGGTGACGGTGAGTTCGCCGGGCGTGACACCGCGCTCCCGGAGCGCCTCCTCGATGGACCGGCCGTCGTTCACCTCGCTCGCGATTGCGCGGACCTCGCGGACGGTGAGGTGGTTGTCGATGACGGCGAACGCGAGCTGGTAGCGCGCCTCGCCGCCGACGCGCGCGATGTGCTTCGCGGCGGTCGGCGGGATGTGGCCGACGGCGACGTGCCGGCGGACGGGGCGCGGGAGGTCGTGGACGCGCGCCCACTTCCGGATGAAGGAGACGGTGACGCCGTCGCCCGCCCGCTCGGCGGCGGCCTTGTACGACCCCTCGGCGCGGACGAGCGCGGCGCAGGCGGCGGCGCCTCGGAGCATGTAGAACCGGTCGTCGCCGAGTTCGCCGTGCGCGAACGCGTTGACGGTTTCCGCGGCGTCGCGGATGCTCTCGGGGTCGTCGGGATCGAACTCGACCGCCTCTTTCGCGCGCTCGCCCGCGACGCGCTCGTCGCCCCGGATGACGGGCGCGCCGACCGGGGATTCCCGGTCGGTCGGCGGTAGCTCTGTCGGCCCGTCAGTCATACTACGCGGTAGAACACCAGCGATATAAAGGTCTATTCCTCGGCGCGCCGCTCGCTGAGGTGCTCCCAGATTTCGGTGCACCCCGCCCCGGGTTCGACGTCGTCGAGATGATCGTCCCCGTCGCGGCCGGCTTCAGTTTTCGTCTCTGCCATGTGCCTCCTCGTATGTCGTCCACCCGGATAAGTACGCCTACGAGCGCACTACCCGCCTTTGCTCCCGGTTAGGGGATTGTATTGCCACTATCCACGACGGAAGCACCGACGCCGGTTTCACTCCCCTTCGATGGTCTGTCGCGCCGCTACCGCCCCTCCGCCACCCCTCACCCAGAGACGCGCCCACCCACGCCCCTCGATACAAGCAAAAATAACCTATTTCGGTCGTGATGCCTGGATGTCACGCTCGCGCCCGAAACGCCGGCGCCGCCTCACTCGGTGATCGTCACCCGCTCCCCGTTCGTCGGTGCGCTCGCGCCGAACCCCGCCTCGCGTAACTCGGCGGCGAACCGGTCCGTCGCGTCGCCGTGGACCGTCAGCACGTGCGCGTCCCGGTAGTCCTTGAGGAAGGCCCGGAGGCCGTCGCGGTCGGCGTGCGCGGAGAAGTCGAACGCCTCGCGGCGCGCCGCCACCGGGAGGACGCGGCCGTCGAAGGCCGCACGCCCCTCCTCGAGCAGGCGGTGCCCCGGCGTCCCCTCGACCTGATGGCCGACGAACGCCACGAGGTTCGTCGGACTCCCCCGGATCTCGGGGACGTACGTCATCGCCGGGCCGCCCGTGAGCATCCCGCTCGTCGTGATTATGACGGTGTTCTGCGCCGCGATGCGCTTCTTCTGCCCGCGACGCCCGGTGACGAAGCGGGCGTGGCGCATCGCCGAGCGGAAGGCGTCGGGGTCGCGGAGGTAGCCCTCAACGCGCCGGAGGCGCTTCGCTACCTCGACGCCCATGCCGTCGACGTAGCAGTCGATGTCGTGGGCGTCGCAGACGAGCATCGCCTCCTGCGTGCGCCCGACCGCGAACGCCGGCACGACCGCGGTCCCGCCGCGATGCACGGTCTCGCGGAGCGCGCGGGCGAAGCGCTCCTCGGTCTCGCGGCGGTCGCCGCGTCGCACGTCCGCGTACGTGCTCTCGCAGACGACGACGTCCGCGTCCGGCCGCGCGCTCGACCCCGCGAGGAGGCGTTGATCTCCAGTGTGGAAGTCGCCCGTGTAGAGGAGTCGCGTGGCGCCGTCGTCGCCGGCCTGTGTCCGGCCGCCGGCGGGACTTCGTCCCGATTCCTCCACGAGGACGTGCGCGCTCCCGGGGATGTGCCCGGCGTCGAAGAACGTCACCTCGTGGCCGGCGGCCTCGAAGGGCTCGCCGTAGCCGTGCGTCTCGGAGACCTCGCCGAGCGCGGCGATCTCGGCGCGCGTGAACGGCCGGTCGTACTGGTTCTCGCGGAGCTTCAGCGTGTCGCGCGCGAGCAATTCGGCGAGTTCGCGAGTGGGCGGCGTCCAGTGAATCGGGGGCCGACGGCCGCCAGCGAGGAGGCTCGGCACCGCGCCGACGTGGTCGAGGTGGCCGTGCGAGACGACGACGGCGTCCGGGTCGACGTCGGGCGGCGTGCGCGCGGGTGTCCCGCCCTCCAGTCCGTAGTCGATGAGGAGGGAGTCGTTGACCAGCAGGGCGCTCTTGCCGATTGCGTCCGCCCCGCCGAGGAACCGGAGGTCCATCGGCGGGCGCTACGGGCGCGTGCGGCTTGGGCGCGTCGGTGTGCGAAAAGAAGACGGGCCGCGACGTGCGATAGTGCGCCGCGCTACGCGCTCTCGCGCGCGAGCGCGAGCGAGTAGGTGAAGCCGTAGTAGGCGACGACGCCGCCGGCCAGCGCGACGTAGTACGCGAGGTCGGGAGCGCCGAGGCCCCGGAAGAGCACGGTGACGAGGACGACCCACGCGATGGCGAAGACGAGGTCGAAGAGCATCCCGTCGTGGTGCTCGATGACGTGCTCGCGGACGGCGTCGAGCGCGCTCATCCGTCGGCCTCCTCGCCGTCGACGTCCACGACGAGCACGGGGACGCGGGTGCGGCGCAGGACCTTCTCGGTGACGCTCCCGAGGAGGGTGCGCGAGAGCCCGGCGCGGCCGTGACTCCCCATCACGATGAGGTCGATGTCGTTCTCGTCGACGAACTTGCGGATGGCGCGCGCGGGCGACCCCGTGCGGATGTGCTCCTCGACGTCGAGGCCGGCGTCGCGCGCGGCGTCGGCGACGACGCCGGTGGCCTCTTCGGCCTCGGCCTTCACTTCGGGCATCTCGTCGAGCTTGCCCTGCCGGAGGCGGTCCACCTGCTCGGTGCCGAGCGAGAGGTTGGTGGCGTCGATGTCGATGACGTAGAGCGCGTGGACGGTCGCGTCGTACTTCTCGGCGAGGTCGATGGCGCGCTCGACGGCGGCCTCCGCGACGTCGCTCCCGTCCGTGGGAACGAGGACGTGCTCGTACATCAGTCGTCACCACTCACGACGTCTTCGGCGGCTTGCTGGCGGCTCATGGGTTCGGGGCTGTGACACTGCCTGACGAGGCGTTTCGTGTCGAGGTCGGGTTCGGGCGTCACCATCGAGACGGCGATGGTGACGACGAAGACGATGGGGACGGCGACGAGCGCGGAGCCGATTGCGGGCACCCACTGCGCGAGCAGCGGCGAGATGATACCGTCCGAGCCGGCGGCGCCGGCGAGGAGGCCGTAGGACGGCAGCACCTCGTTGAGCATCGGGATGAACCAGATGACGAGGCCGGTCGTCATGCCGGCGAGCGCGCCCTGGCGGTTCGTGTTCTCCCACCAGAGGCCGAGGAAGAACATCGGGAAGAGGACGGCGCCGGCGAGCGAGAACGCGTAGGAGACGAGCGCGGCGATGGGCGCGGCGGGGTCGAGCGCGGCGAGCGTGGTGAGCGCGCCGAGCGCGATGATGCTGAGTCGGCCCACCAGGACCTGCTGGCGCTGGCTCGCGTCGGGGTTGATGAGGCGCTTGTAGATGTCGTGCGAGATGGCGGACGAGCCGGTGATGAAGAGGCCGGCGGTGGTCGCGATGGCGGCGGCGATGCCGCCGGCGGCGACGAGTCCGACGAACCACGTCGGGAGCCCGGAGAGCTGCGCGGCGAGGACGACGATGACGTCGGCGGCGGCGCTCGTCATGCCGGGGTCGCCGTAGACGGGTCCGATCTGGTTCGCGTAGAGGTCGGTGCCGAAGGCGGCGAACGCGGGCGCGCTGAAGTAGAGGAGGCAGATGAAGCCGAGCCCCCAGACGGTCGACCAGCGCGCGGTGCGCTCGCTCTCGACGGTGTAGAAGCGCACGAGGACGTGTGGCAAGCCACAGGTGCCGACGATGAGGCTGAACGCGGTGGCGATCCAGAGGTAGTAGCCGCCGTTGACGAACGGCTCGCTGAACTCGCGGCCGAGCGCGGCGAACATCTGGCCGTACTCGATGTGCGGGAGGACGGTCGAGTAGCCGTTCACCCAGCCGACGGCGTAGAGGCCGGCGAGGAACGCGACGATGAGGATGGTGTACTGGACGGCCATGTTCTTCGTCGCGCCGAGCATCCCGGAGAGGGTCAGGTACCCCACCGTGATCGCCATCATCAACACGACCATCGACTGGTAGCCCGAGAGGCCGGGGATGCCGATGTCGCCGAAGATGTAGAGGCCGACGAGGCCCATGCCGCGCGCCTGACCGATGGCGTAGACGAAGCCGATGAGGAACGTCGTGATGGCGGCGATGGCGCGCGCGGTGTCGGAGTTGAAGCGGTCGCCGACGAAGTCCGGGGCGGTGTACTTCCCGAAGCGCCGCATCTGGGCGGCCATGAAGATGAGGAGGATGAAGTATCCCGCCGACCAGCCGACGACGAACGCGAGCCCGTAGAAGCCGGAGAGAGCGATGAGCGCGGCCATTCCGAGGTAGGACGCGGCGCTCATCCAGTTCGCGCCGATGGCCATGCCGTTCTCGACGTTCCCGATGGAGCGGCCGGCGACCCACATGCTCTCGGTGTCGGCGACCTTGAACATGTAGCCGATGACGAGGAAGGACGCGAGCATCACGGTGACGAGGATCGCCGGGAGGAGCTTGAACGAGACGTTCAGCCCCTCGGGGAGGAGGCCGGCCTGGAGGACGAGCGCGTCGATCATTCGGCTACCCCTCCGTGGTCGATGCCGTACTTCTCGTCGAGTTCGTCACGCTTGCGCGCGTACCAGAACGCGAGGACGAGCGCGCCGCCGGGTGCGCCGACGGCGACGAGGAAGTAGTGGATGGGGAAGCCGAGGACGGGCATCGTGGACGTCATCGCGCCGGGCGCGACGGCGGTGAGCGTCACGGGGCCGAAGACGATGACGGCCCACGCGACGAACCCCGTCCAGATGACGCGCAGGTGGTCGCGCATGAACGGCGTGCTCGGCCGGAGGAGGTTCACCTCCGAGGTGAGGTAATCTGTCTCGCTGTGCGCCTGCGTCCCGCTCGCGACCGCGCCGCCGTCCGGTTCGGCGTCGGCACGGTCGGACGTGTCGTGATTGGTTTTGTCTGTCATGGTCTGTGGCTCGCCGTCGCGTTCGTCGCGGGATGCGCGAGAACGCGGCGTGTCTGTGTGCGGTCCGTCCGTCGGGAGCGTCGTACCTTTCTCTCGCCCGACTGCCGCCGGGAGTCCATCATAATCGTTACCAACACACGGAATAAATGTTTCTATTAATCATTACTTCGCCCCGCTTCGCTCCCGCGATTCGTCACTCGCGCCAGCGTCGCACGACGAACTCCGCGTACCCGCCGTACGCGAGGTCGAGACTCCCCACCCACCAGTTCCACCGCGACGCCACTCCCTCCTCGGGCGCGTCGCGCAGGTGCCTCGCGGCCTCGGCGGGCGTGAGCGCTCGTCCCGTGTCGCGCTCGTAGCGGCCGCTCGCCGCGAGGTCCGCCGCCATTCGCGCGACGGCGTCGTGCTCGGCGTCGCTCCCCGCGAAGCGCTCGAACGCCGCCCGGAACGCGGTGCGCGTCTCGCTCATACGCTCGTCTACGGTCGCGCGTGCAGAAGAGGGTGGTCCCGGCCGTCGCCCGCATTTGTCCCCTCCCGCCGGCCGCAACTGCCCACTGTCCGCAAGGCGCGCCGGAAAGGCTTTTGCGCGGCCCGGTAGACGTAACGCCCATGAAGGTGCTGCTGGGAATCGGCGGTAGCGACGACTCGCTCGAAGCCCTCGACCGGACGGTCGAGCGGGCCGTCGAGGCCGGTGACGAACTGACGGTCGCGGTGCTCGACAACCCCGAGAGCGAGCGCTCTGCGGAGGCGGTCATCGAGCACGCCACCGAGACCGTCGAGGACGCCGGCCTCGACGCCGACGTCCGACACATCACCGGCGACCCGGGAAGCGAACTCGTCCAACTCGCCGAGCGCGAGGCCTTCGATCAGGTCGTCCTCGGCGGCGGCGAGCGCAGTCCCATGGGGAAGATTCGACTCGGCCACATCGCCGAGTTCGTCCTGCTGAACGCGCCCGTCACCGTCACGCTAGTCAGATGACAGACGAGACCGCAGGCGACGGGGACGAACCCCCCGGCCCGTTCCCCGTCCCGCCGCTCTCCTTCGAGGACGCGGAAGGCCACGACATCAGCGTCCGCCCGCTCTTCGCGGCCGACGACGCGGACGTCGAGGCGCTCGTCGAGATGTACGTCGACTTCGACCCGAGCATGCGCGCGCAGGGCATCCCCCCGACCGGCGAGTCCCGCGTACGCGACTGGCTGGAGACGCTCGTCGACGGCGACGACGGCTACAACGTCGTCGCGTGGGACGGCGACGACGCCGTCGGGCACGCGACGCTCGTCCCGGACGGCGACGCCGGCTACGAACTCGCCATCTTCGTCCATCAGGACTACCAGGGCTGTGGCATCGGCACGCGACTCATCCGCGCGCTCCTCGGCTACGGCGCCGAGAACGGCGTCGAGGACGTCTGGCTGACCGTCGAGCGCTGGAACCACGCGGCCGTCGCGCTCTACGAGAAGGTCGGGTTCGAGACGACGAACGCGGAGAGCTTCGAGCTGGAGATGGCGATGCGCCTCGCCGAGGCTCAGACGGAGAGCACGGGCTGACTCGCGTAGAGCAACACGTACTCCGCGACCTTCTCGAGGACGGCGCCCGGCGGGTCCGCGCTCGACCGCCCCTCGCGCGGGAGGACGACGAAGTCCGCGCCGACGTCGTCCGCGCAGTCGAGGATGACGCTCCCCGGGTGGTGGGTCTTGCGCGTCGTCGAGAAGCCGTGCATGATCGACGTGGCGACGTCCACGCTGTCGTCCGCGTACGCGCGCACGTCGTCGAGGAACGCGCCGTGGCCGTCCGCGACCGCCTCCTCGTCGGCCTCGCCCGTCTCTATCTCGCGAGCGACGTCGTCACCGAGGACGAAGAGCGCGTGGACGTCCGCGTCGTAGCGCTCCGCGATGGCGACGGCGTACTCGGCGGCGGTCCCGGACGCCTCGCTCCCGTCGACGGGAACGAGGACCGTCTCGACTTCGAGGGTCATGTCCGGGCCTGCGCGGGCCGCCACCAAAAGCCCACCGAGGAGTGGGACTTAAGTGGGGACGCGGCGACGTCCCGCGTATGATAGACACCGTGGTCGTCGCGACCGACGGCTCGGAGAGCGTCGGGCGGGCGGTTGACGTCGCGCTCGACCTCGCGCGGCGCTTCGACGCCACCGTGTACGCCCTCTCCGTGGTGAACGAGAGCGAGGTGACGAACGCGCCCGAGGACGTCCGCGAGGACCTGTCGTCGGAGCTCGAAGCGCGCGCCGAGGACGCGCTCGCGACCGTCTCGGAGCGCGCCGAGCAGTCCGTGACCACGGCGGTCCGCGAGGGCCGCCCCGCGGACGAGATCCTCACGTACGCCCGCGAAGTCGAGGCGGACGTCGTCGCGACCGGGACGCGCGGCCGGCACGGCGAGAACCGCCTCCTCATCGGCTCGGTCGCAGAGCGCGTCGTCCGGTCGTCGCCGATTCCCGTCCTCACCGTCCGCCAGCTCGCCGAGGACGAAGCGGCGTAACCGTCGGCTTCTTCCCGCTACGAGCGCTGGTGGCGGTATGGAAGACTGGGTCATCGACGACGACACCCTCTCGCTCGAACGGAAGTCCCGCCTCCCCGGGCGGGGGTTCTTCGTCCCCGACGACGTCTCCGCCGCCCAAGAGGACGAGGAGATCCGCGCGCGCGTCGAGGACGCGGACGTCATCGTCGTGACGGACCCGGACGCCGACGGCCTCGCCTGCGCCGCCATCGTTCGCGCCGTCCACGGCGACGCCGCCGTCGTCCCCGCCGGCCCGCACAACCTCGAGGACGGCCTCGAACGCGCCGCCGAGTACGGCCCGAAGGGCGCGACCGTCTACGTCTGCGACCTCTGCCCGGACCGCTACGAGTACGTCGCGGACGAACTCGAGCGCCTCGTCTCGCACGCGAGCGCCGTCCACTGGTACGACCACCACCAGTGGACCGACGACGCGATGGAGCGCGTCCGCGCCGCCGGCGTCGACCTCGTCGTCGGCGAATCCGACGAGGAGTGCACCGCCGACGTCGCCGTGCGCGCCATCGACGCCGAGATCCCGCGCCACCTCGCCGAACTCGCCGCCGTCACGCGCGACCACGACCTCTGGATCAAGGAGGACCCGCGCAGCGACGACCTCGCCGACTACTCCCACTGGAGCGACGACGAGGAGTACGTCGAGACCGTGCGCGAGCACGGCCCCGACCTCCCCCAGGAGGTCATGGCGTTCCTCGAGGAGGAGCGCGTCGAGAAGCAGGCGCTCATCGAGAAGGCGACCGAGCGCGCCGAACTCCTCACGCTCGACGCCGGCGGGGAGGAACTCACCGTCGGCGTCACCTACGGGCGCTGCTCGCAGAACGAGGTCGCGGAGAACCTCCGCGAACAGGGCGCGGACGCCGCCGTCGTCGTGAAACCCGCCGGCTCGGCGTCGATTCGGGGGAGCGAGGGCTTCGAGCGCTGTCACGAGGTCGCCCGACAGGTGAACGGCGGCGGCCACCCCCGCGCCGCCGGCTGTAAGCCCGACATCTACGACGACATGCTCGACTACGCCCACCACTGGTCGACCGGCGGCGCCGTCACGAAGCAGGTCATCCTCGCCGCGTTCCGCGCGCTCGACGAGGAGCCCGCCGACGCCGACGAAGACGACGAATAAGCGCGTTCGGCGCTTTTCGCGGTTCCTCGCTATCGCTTCGGAAGCCGCGTTACTCGCGGCGATGCCGCTCGCGTTTTCGCGGAACCTTCGGTTCCGCGTTACTCCTCGCAGAGCCAGCGCTCCGAGTAGGACGCCCCGCACTCGCAGTGCGCGTAGGCGTGGACGACCGCGCCCTCGGCGTAGAGGCCGCCGACCTCCTCGTTCTGCGCTTCCGTGAACGCGAAGACGAACTCGACGGCGTGGCTCTCACCGTCGCCGGCCTCCGGGCAGTCGCCGCCCGCGAGGTCGCGGGCGACGTGGCCGTCCGCGCCCATCGCCTCCTGGGCGAACTCCATCGCGTCCATCCCCGTGGTCTTCTTGAAGACGCTTCGGCCCTTCTCGCCGTCCACGACGAGCACGACGCCGTCATCGGTGGCGACGGCGTCGTCTCGGTCGGCGAGTCGCTCGACGTTCGAGACGGCGGCCTCCGTGAGGTAGAGCGCGACGTCGTCGTGGCGCTCGCCCGCGAGGAACTCGGTGTACCTGTCGGTCATACGTCCACTGGGGACTCGCGCAAGAAAAACGGCGTGCGTTGCGGTCGGGGTCGCCCTACTCGTCGTCCTCGGACTCCTCGCCCTCGCCGAGGAGCTCCGCGACGGACTGCTCGCCCGTCTCGACGACCTTCACGTTGATCTGGACGGTCGCGTCGGAGACCTCTCGCCCGCGCACGCTGATGCGGCGTCGCTCGCCGTCGCGGTCGGGGTTGTAGCCGACGCCCCCGGTCGCGAGGACGTCGTCGAGACCGGAGCCGGCGACGCCGGGGCGCATCGGGCGCCCGGCCTCGTCGGAGCCGCCGGTGATCTCGAGCGTGCAGCCGGTCAGTCCAACGGCGCCGCCGTCGACCTCGTCGCCGATTTCCCGACCGATGAAGCGGTTTGCGTCCTGTCCCTCGACCTCGACGGCGTGCGCCGTCCCCTCGACGGGGTCGGCCACCACGACGTTGAACGTAGCCATACGCGTTTCGTGGCCTGCGCGCCCTAAAAGCACGTCGAAAGCCCCGAACGGGTCGGCGACACGCTTTTGCTCGTCTCTCGGGTAGGACGCCTATGACCGAGCAGGGCGGCGACGAGGACGGCTCGACGGCGGACGCAGCCGACGCCGAGCCCGAGAGCGACGCGGCGGAACCGGACGCGGCCGACGCCACGGCGGAGGCGACGCCGGGCGTCCCCGAGGACGTCCAGAAGTACGACCGCTTCAAGAAGATGGACGGCGCGCAGTACGAGCGCGTGAACGAGTTCCTCCGCGACCGGACGTACATCACCGCCCGCGAGTGGGCGATAGCCCGTCTCTGCGCGGACTTTCGGACGGAGACGGGCGTCGAGATGACGAAGATCGGCGAGAACCTCCCGGAGCTCGTCCCGTTCATGACGGACACCTACACGCCCCAAGCGGTGAATCAGGCGCGCGCGTCGTTCGAGGACAAGGTGACGACGGCGGGCGCGACGTTCCTCTACGGCGCGATGAGCGACTTCTTCACGGCGGACGAACTCGACGACGTGATGTACGAGGCGACGGAGGTCGCGAAGTTCCTCCTCGAAGTCGAGGGCGTCGAGCTCTCCGTGGAGGAGGAACTCGACGCGGAGGACCGCATCTCCGAGGTGATGCGCGACGTCCGGGAGGCGAGCGACGAACTCCGGCACTCGGAGGCGACGTGCCCGAACTGCGGGCACGAGATGAGCGGCGACGCCGGCCACGCCGACGACTGAGCCTCAGTCGTCGTCATCGTCGCCGACGGCGGTCTCCCCGTCGTCCGCGAGGCGCCCGGCGAGCACGGCGTTCACGACCGCGCCGACGAGGAGGACGAGCGCGGCGACGTAGAGCCACGTCAGCAGGAGCATGACGCCGCCGAGCACGCCGTAGGCCTGATTCGCGCCGGCGTACGCGACGTACGCGCGGAAGCCGACGCCGAGGCCGAGCCAGCCGGCGGCGGCGACGAACGCGCCGGGGAGCGCCTCTCGCAGTGTCGTCTCGGTGTCCGGGAGGACGTAGTAGAGCGGCGAGAACGCGACGGTGAGGCCGCCGAGCAACAGGACGGGGCCGAGGAGGTCGAGGAGGAGCTGGTCGACGACGAGCGCGAGCGCGACGCCGATGCCGACGAGCGCGACGGCGGCGACGGCGAGGCACGCGAGCGCGACCGCGCCGTCCCGGACGGCGTCGACGAACCCGGCGTCCTCCGTCCCGTAGACGACCGCGAACGCCGTGTTCAGCCCTCGAAACACCTTGAGCGCGCTCCACGCGAGGAGGGCGACGCCGAAGAGCGACGTGCCGAACGCGCCGGTCTTGCTCGCGAGCGCGTTCCGCAGGAGGTCGGCGGCGTTCGGCGAGAGGAAGCCCTGGAGCGTCGCGACGACGGCGTCCGCGGCGCCGGGGCCGCGTATCGCGGCGGCGAGCGCGAAGACGAGCACTAAGAGCGGGACGAGCGAGACGAACGCGGCGTACGCGATGGCGCCCGCGACGAACGTGAGGTTCCGGTCGCGGACGACCGCGACCGTCGCCAGCGCCGTCTCGCGGACGCGCGCGACCGAGACGTCAGTCATACCCGAGTCGTCGGGCGTCCACGGGTTGAACGTTCGGGCTCTCCTCGGCTCTCGCTCGCGCGGGTCGTTCCCCACCGTCGCCGGCACGTCGTGTCGCGCTCGCTCACGGGTCGCAGGCTCCCCGTTCGCGTGGTCCGCGGATCCTCCCTAGGATCCGCGTACGTTCTCCCCGTTCGCGTCACCGAACGACTCCTCGGCCGCGTCCCAGACGACGGCGCCGCGACGCATCGTCCACTCGGGGAAGACGCCCGCGTCGCCCTCGAACGGGGTCCACCCGCATTTCGAGTGGAGGTCCGCGCCCGCGATTTCGGTGGCGTCGTCGAGGTCGTAGAGCGCGAGGTCGGCGTCGTAGCCCTCGGCGACCCGCCCCTTCGACTCGACGCCGAAGATATCGGCGGGGTTCCGCGCAGTGACGTCCCGGACGCGCTCGACGGTGAGCTCCGTCTCCCGCGTGGCGGCGAGGAGGAGCGGCACCATCGTCTCGACGCCCGGCACGCCCGAGGGCGCGTTCCAGACGTCCGCGTCCTTCTCCGCGCGCGTGTGGGGCGCGTGGTCGGTCGCGACGACGTCGACGCGCCCGTCGACGAGGCGCTCGAAGAGGCGCTCGCGGCGCTCCTCGCTTCGGAGTGGTGGGTTCATCCGGCCGAACGTCCCCAGCTCCTCGTAGTCGTCGGTCGAGCGGAAGAGGTGGTGGGGCGTCACCTCGCAGGTGAGGCCGCCCTCGCGGGCGATATCGACGGCTTCGGGTGTCGAGGTATGCGCGAGGTGGACCTGTGCGTCGGCGTCGCCCGCGACCTCGACGGTGCGCTCGGCGGCGGCGATTTCGGCGTCGGCCGTGCGGTACGCGCTCCACGCGGCCACGTCGTCGCGCTCTCTCGCGCCCGCTCCCGGCTCGCTACCGCTC
The DNA here is from genome assembly GCF_003721175.2 of Halarchaeum sp. CBA1220. Lineage (GTDB taxonomy): Archaea > Halobacteriota > Halobacteria > Halobacteriales > Halobacteriaceae > Halarchaeum > Halarchaeum grantii. The sequence continues at coordinate 589,673 of NZ_CP054707.1, read as the reverse complement.
TCCGCTCGCGACTCCGTGCCGCGGGGCAGCACGCTCTCATCGAACTCCGTCGCGTCCTCCGCGTGGACGGTGACGGGGACGTCGGCGTCGGCGGCGCGCGCGACGGCGTCCGCGAAGAGGTCGGCGTCGATCCCCATCTCGCCCGTCGAGTCCGCGAGGAAGACCTCGCCGAGCGCGAACAGCGGCCGCGCGAACAGCGAGTCGGGGTCCCAGTCCTCGGTGACGCCGCCGTTGATGCCGTAGTCGACGAGCGAGTCGTCCGCGAACGCCTCCTTCGCGTCGAAGGCGTCGCCGGACGTCGTCGGCGGGTCGGTGTTCGGCTGGTCGACGACGGTGGTGACGCCGCCGGCGGCCGCCGAGCGACTCCCGGTCGCCCACGTCTCCTTCTGGCTCGCGCCCGGCTGGCGGAAGTGGACGTGGACGTCGAGCGCGCCCGGGAGGAGGAGCCGTCCGTCGGCGTCTATCGTCGTCTCGCCGTCGAGGGCCTCGCCGACGGCGTCGATGGTGCCGTCGTCGGCGAGGCGGACGTCGCGGACTCGGCCGTCCGCGAGCGTCGCGTCGCGAATCACGCGCATACCCGACTCTCGCGCGTCCGTCGCCTAAAGTTGACGGAGCGCTTCCCGTCGCGGGTCGCAAGTCGCACCGGCGCGACGGCGGCCGTCGGGGACCGCGCTTTTCCCGGCGGCGACTGTACCGCGACCCGATGGACGTGGACGTGGACGTCGATACGGCCGTCGGGCTCTCCGAGCGACTGATGCGCTACCTCGAAATCGTCGCGGCGTTCGTGCTCGTCGGACTGTTCGCCGTCGGCGTCTTCGACTTCCTCCTCCAGATCGTCGACCTCGTGCGGACGGGCGAAATCGCGCAGACGGACGCCATCATCGGCCTCATCGACGAGATACTCCTCCTCTTCATCATCGTCGAGATCTTCCAGACCGTCGTCGCGTACGCACAGGAGAAGAGCGTCATCCGCATCGTCATTGCGGCGGGCCTCATCGCGGTCGCGCGGAAGATCATCAGTTTCCACGCGGGCGATTACGCCTCCGCGACGGAGGCCGCGATTTCGGCGGCGGGCTACGCCGGCCTCCTGCTCGCGCTCGTCGCCGCGCTCTACGTCGTCCAGCGCACGAACGTCGCGACGCCGACCGAGCAGGACGTCTAGTCAGGCGAACGCCACGTCCGCGCGCGACGCGGTCTCGCCGAAGAGCCAGTCGGCGTGCTCGGTCGCGTACTCCCGGTGGTCCTCGTCGATGTAGCCGAGCGCGTCCGAGACGACGACGGGCCGGTAGTCGCGCAGGCCCGCGCTCGACGCGGTGTGGAGGACGCAGACGTTCGCGAGCGTCCCGCAGAGCACGAGGTCGTCGATGCCGTGCGCGTCGAGGTAGCCCTCGAGGTCGGTCCGGTAGAAGGCGTCGTAGGTGTGCTTCGCGACGACGTGGTCGGCCTCGGGGAGGGCGTCGACGAGTTCGGCGTCCCACGACCCCTCGACGACGTGCTCGCCCCAGCGCTCGAACTCGTCGTAGTAGTGGGTGTCGTCGAACTGGCCCTCGGGGTGGACGTCGCGGGTGTAGACGACGGCCGCGCCCGCCTCGCGCGCCCGCTCGACGAGCGAGACGCAGGGGTCGATTGCGTCCTCGCTCGCGGGCGCGTAGAGGCTGCCGTCCGGGTGGCAGAAGCCGTTCTGCATGTCGACGACGAGCAGTGCGGTGCGCTCCGGGTCGAACTCGGGCATACCCGTGTCGGGGACGCCGAGGCCCTTAGTCGTTCACTCGACGCGGACGGTGACCTTCCCGACGTGCTCGCCCGACTCGAGTCGGCGGTGGGCCTCGCTCACGTCCGAGAGCGCGTAGTCGGTGTCGTCGAGGACCGGGGCGAGCTTCCCGGCGTCAGCGAGCGACGCGACGCGCTCGAGGATCTCGCCGTGGCGCACGCGCCCCGCGTGGTCGTCGTGGAGGAGCGGGATGAGCATGAACACCGTGTCGAAGCTGAGCCCCTTCGAGTGGACGGCGTCGAGGCTCGCCTCGCCCCGCGAGACGGTGGCGACGACGCGGCCCTTCAGCGCGGCGGCCTCCAGCGAGGGCTCGACGTTGTCCGCGCCCGCGCCGACGGTGTCGAAGACGACGTCGAAGCCGTCGCCTCCCGTGTACTCCTCGACGTAGTCCGCGACGTCGCGGTGGTAGTCGAAGGCGACGTCCGCGCCGATGTCGCGGGCGAGCGCGCGCTTCTCCGCCGTCGAGGCCGTCGCGTGGACGACGCCGCCCTCGAGGGCGGCGAGCTGGACGCCGACGTGGCCCACCCCACCGGTACCGCCGTGGACGAGGACGTCATCGCCGGGTTCGACGCCCGCGCGCGTCACGAGGCCGTCCCACGCGGTGATGGAGACGAGCGGGAGCGCGGCGGCCTCGCGCATCGAGAGCGAGTCGGGCTTGTGCGCGAGCGTCGCGGCGTCGGCGGCCGCGTACTCCGCGAGCGCGCCGGTCGTCCCGGCCACGCCGCCCGGACAGCCGTACACCTCGTCGCCGACGTCGAAGCGCTCGACGCCCGCGCCCACCGCGACGACCGTCCCGGCGAGGTCGCCGTGCAGGACCGCGGGGGCGTCGGGGCCGAGGTCGGCGGCCGCGCCGCTGCGGATCTTCGTGTCCACGGGGTTGACGCTCGTCGCCGCCACCTCGACGAGCACCTCGTTCGCCCCGACCTCGGGCACGTCGAGCGTGGCGGGTTCGAAGGCGTCCGGGCCGCCGTGTTCGCGGACGACCTGTGCGTCCATCGTCTCGGGAATCTCGGGCATACCTCGCGGTCGGGGCCGCGCGTGCAAAAACGACGGTGTGGCGGCGGACGCTACCGCGACGCTCGGAGACGGGCACGAATTAAGGGCGGCGAGCGCCTCGCCTCCCGCATGCGCGAACTCGACCGCTGTGACTTCTGCGCGGAGCGCGCCGACGGCGTCTACGAGGTCCTCCCGCCCGAGGTGGACGCCGCCGAGCGCCGACTCGTCCTCTGTGCGGACTGCCGCGACACCCTCGCGGGCGTCGTCGACCCGCTCCTCGATGCGCTCGGAGGCCGCGACGCCACCGAGACCGACGGCGACGCCGACCGGAGCGTCACCCTCGAACCCCCCGCGTCCGAGGCCGAGGGACGTGACGCGGCGGCCGCCGACGCCGACCGCGACGGCGACGGCGGCCGCCATCGGGACGACGGGGATGCCGACGACGCCACGACCGAGACTGCGGACGACGCGGACGTCGCGGACGACGCGAGCGGCGATGACGCCCGCGATGACGGCGACGACGCGGACGACGGCGAGGCGACCGAGGGCGCCCGGTCGGTCGTGCGCCCCGAGGGGTATCGGCGGGTCGTCCGCCTCCTCAGGAACCGGCCGGCGGCGATGACGCGGGGCGACCTCGCGGAACTCGCGTCGGGGGCCTACGACCTCGACGCGGACGACGTCGACGGCATCGTCGACGCCGCACTCGAGAACGGCCACCTCGAGGAGACGCCGGAGGGCCTGCGCGCGACCTAGAGTTCGCCCTTCGTGCTCGGCGTGTCGCTCCGGCGCTCGTCGAGTCGGGTCGCGTCGTCGAGCGCGCGCGCGTTCGCCTTGAACAGCGCCTCGACCTCGTGGTGGGCGTTCTCGCCCTCGACGGCGCAGTGGAGGGTGAGTCCGGCGTGCTCGGCGAACGACTGGAAGAAGTGCGCGGCCATAATACTAGAAAAGTCGCCGATGCGCTCCTGGCTGAACTGCCCCTCGAACTCGTAGTAGGGCCGCCCGGAGACGTCGAGAACCACGGAGCCGACGGCTTCGTCGAGCGGGACCTTCCGGTCGGCGTAGCGGACGATGCCGCGCTTGTCGCCGAGGGCGTCCGCGACGGCGTCGCCGAGGACGATGGCGACGTCCTCGACGGTGTGGTGGTCGTCGATGTGGAGGTCGCCGTCGCAGCGCACCGTGAGGTCGAAGAGGCCGTGCTTCGCGAACGACTCGAGCATGTGGTCGAAGAAGCCGACCCCGGTCTCGACGGTGCTCTCCCCGTCGCCGTCGAGGTCGATGGTGACGTCGATCTCGGTCTCGGCGGTCGCGCGCGACGCCGCGCCCGTGCGTGTGCTCATACGTCGCCTTGCGCCGGGCGGCTAAAGGCCGTTGCGCTCGCCCGCGCGTCAGACGAAGCCGGCGACGCCGAGAGCGCCGAACAGGAGGTCGCCGTAGACGAACGCGAGCGCCATCCCGAGCACGAGCGTGACGAAGAACGGCGTCCCCGGCGTCACCCACACCGACTCGCGTTCCGCGAGCAGGTCGAGGCTCTCGCGGAGCGTCGCCGGGCTCGTCCCGTACGCCGTCCCCTCGATGTCCTCGATGAACGCCGCCGCGCCCCACGCGTCGTCGTACCCGTCGCCCGCGCGCTCCTCGCCAGCGGCGTCGCTCTCGGTGGACTCGTCGTCCGCGCCGCGTCCGTCGCCCCCGCCGTCCGTCCGCGCGCCCCGGTGGACGGCGCCGTCCGTCGGGTCGTTCGGCTCCGCCGGGAGCGTCGCCGGGTCGCGCAATCCCGGGTTCGCGCGGAGCTCCGCGAGCGTGACGCCGCGCCAGCGACAGTACATCCGCAGGGCGTCGAGGTCGAGGCCGCCGGTGAGGCGCGTTTCCCCCGCGCCCTCGAGGAGGCTCCCGTGCGTGGTGGCCAACTCCGGGACGGGCACGCGCTTCCCGACGGCCATCACCGACGCGACGTCGCCCCGGAGGGCGTTCGCGCCGAGGAGGTAGAGCGGGTACGCCATCCCCAGCAGGAGGGCGTTCGTGAGCACGGTGAGCGAGAACACGCGGACGTTCGCGGGGACGAGCGGGAGGACGAAGCCGTCGAAGTAGTAGGTCGGGTAGGACGGGAGGAGGACGCCGATGGTGACGAGCGCCTTCGCGTCCGCGCCGCCGAACCCCGCCGGGACGTAGTAGAAGAGCGCGCCGAGACCGCCGACGAGCAGGACGCTCACCGCCGTGATGAGCACGAACTGCCGGAACGCGAACGCGTAGGGCTGACCGTACGCCGTCCACCCCTCCCACGCGAGGCAGGCGACGCCGAGGAGGAGGAGCGGCGGCCAGAGCGCGTCCGGGACGCGGCGCGTCTCGATATCGCGATAGGCGCCGTACGCGAACACGGGGAGCGCGAGCAGTCTGAGGAGGTCCGGGACGGAGGCGTCCGCGAGCGGCGTCGAGACCAGTGCGAGGGCGAGCGAGTCGAGCGGGCCGAGCGCGGACGCGTACACGGCAGAGAGAGTGAGGGAGAGCGCCAAAGGGGTTTCGGCAGCGACGGACGGCCACGGCTACCGAGTGCGATAAACGGAGGAAGGTCGGTGTGCACTTCGCGTCGAACGGGGCGCTCCCGTTAGATGACGCGGTTCTGGAGGTAGTCGAGGTGCTTCGCGTTGTAGACGATGCGGACCTCCTCGGTCTCAGGGGAACCGATGCAGGTCAGGCGGACGTCCTTCTCCTCGACCTCCTCGTCGCTGAGGATCTGCTGCATGTCCATGTTGATCTCGCCCTCCTTGAGGATGGACGCACAGTTCGCACACGCGCCGGCGCGGCAGGAGAACGGCCAGTCGTAGCCCTGCGCCTCGGCGCTCTCGAGGATGTACCCGCCCTCGGGTACGTCGAGCTCACCGTAGTCCTCGTCGTCGAGGCCGGCGTCGGCGGCTTTTTCGAACAGGTCGTCGTCGTCGATGTCCCAGCCCTGGTCCTGGACGACTTCGTAATTGAGGTATTCGACGGTTGGCATCAACCGGTGGTTCTGTGTCCGTAAGGAAATGCCTTGCTGTTTCACCCGGTCCGCGGGCGGATTTCGGTCGCGAGTAGCGCCGTGTCAGATTCTGCGACGTGCCGAGGTCACGATGGGAGGAGGCTGAACAGCACGTAGGACGCGGCGGCCGCGATGGACGGCGTGAGCACCCAGAGGATGACGACGCGGCCCACCGTCGCGGGGTCGAAGAGGTCGGCGGCGGCGAGGTCCTCGGGGTCCTCCTCGCCGATCCCGGGCACGTCACCCGGCGTCTCGGCGCGCTCGGCGGTGAGCGACCCGACGGAGACCGGCGCTTCGCCCTCGCCGCTGAGCGCGTCGTTCGCGCGGACGGTGCGCGTCGCGCGCCCCCACCCGAGGCCGACGATGCACATCGTCGCCGAGACCGCGAGGCTCGCGGGAATCCCCATCACGGAGAGGACGGTGATGAGGGTCGCGGAGACGACTTCGACGATGAGCGCGGCGAGCAACGGGAGGTCCGTGAGGTCGTTCCCGACGGTGTCGAGGGTGCGCCGGGCGATGGTGAACGCGCCGAGCGCAATCGCACCGCCCGCGATGAGGACGCCGACGTCGCTCCCGAGGTAGCCCCCGCCGACGAGCGGCGCGACCGCGTTCGCGGTGTTCGACGCGCCCGCCGAGAACGCCATATAACAGCCGATGGCGACGACGAGCGCGGACGCGACGAACTGCCGGGTGGTGGCGTCGTCGTTGACGCCGGTCGGGTGGGCGACGCGCCCGCCCTCAGACCACGTGAAGAGCCCGTTCTCGGCGGCATCGAGCCGGAACGCCGCGTCGAGGTAGGGGTAGGCGTAGCGGCCGACGACCGCGCAGAGCCAGAAGGCGATGACGGGCGCGACCACCCACGCGGAGACGATGCGCCCCATCGACGCCATCTTGAGGGTGCCGGTGGCGACGCCGAGGCCGGCAATCGAGCCGACGGCGGTCATCGACGTCGAGGCCGGGACGCCGTAGCGGTTCGAGACGAGGAGCGCGACGCCGACGAAGAAGAGGACGCCGACGCTCGTCGCGAGCGTGAACTGCTCGCTCGGGACGATGTCGCCGCCCATCGTCTGGATGACGTTCCGGCCGACGGTCCAGCCGCCGAGGAGCGCGAAGACGGACATGAGACCGGCGGCGCCGGCCTTCGTGACGACCTTCGAGCCGACGGCGGGACCGAAGGCGACGCCCGTCGAGGAGCCACCGATGTTGTAGCCGACGAACACAGCGACGAGCACGCCGACGACGAGCAGGGGCTCCGGCATCGTGACCGGCTACGACCTCGGCGGGTTTGAAGCCGGTGATCGGCGCACGTCACGTCGCCGGCCGCCGACTCCCGCCGGCGGCGCGGACGCGGACGCTTTTTCACCTCGCCGCGCGCACTCCGCGGTATGTTCGAGGCCTTCGAGGTGATTCCGGCGGTGGACGTACAGGACGGCGAAGTCGTCCAGTTAGTGCAGGGCGAGCGCGGCACCGGGAAGCGCTACGGCGACCCCGTCGAGGCCGCGCGGCGCTGGCTGGACGCGGGCGCGCGCACCCTCCACCTCGTCGACCTCGACGGCGCCTTCGAGGGCGAGCGCGCGAACGCGGACGCCATCGCGGCCGTCGTCGAGGCCGCCGGCGAGGACGCCGCCGTCCAGGTCGGCGGCGGCATCCGGACGTTCGCGGACGCCCGCGACCTCCTCGAACTCGGTGTCGACCGCGTCATCCTCGGGACGGCCGCCGTCGAGAACCCCGACCTCGTCGCGGAGATTGCCGACAGCTACCCCGAGGGCGTGCTCGTCAGCCTCGACGCCAAGGACGGTGAGGTCGTCGTCTCCGGGTGGACGGAGGGCACCGGCCTCGACCCCGCAGAGGCCGCGACGAAGTACGCGGAGCTCGGCGCGTCCGGCATCCTGTTCACCGACGTCGACGTCGAGGGCCAGCAGACGGGCGTTCGGGCTGACGTCGTCTCCCGCGTCGTCGACGCCGTCGACATCCCCGTCGTCGCCTCCGGCGGCGTCGCGACCGTCGAGGACGTCGTCGCGCTCCGGGACGCGGGCGCGGCCGCCGTCGTCGTCGGCACCGCGCTCTACGAGGGGAACTTCGCGCTCGCCGAGGCGATGGCGCGCGTCGAGTGAGGAGAAGACCTATCCTCGCGCGCCCGCAATCGCCGGTATGAGCGACAGCGAGTTCGGCGTCGACCTCGACTTCGGCGAGGACGGTCTCGTCCCGGCCGTCGCGCAGGACGCCGACACCGGCGAGGTGCTGATGCTGGCGTACGCGAACCGCGAGGCGGTCGAGCGAACGGTCGAGACGGGGCGCGCGCACTACTACTCGCGTTCGCGCGATGCCCTCTGGGAGAAGGGCGCGACGAGCGGGCACACCCAGGAGATCGAGGAGGTGCGCGTCGACTGCGACGGCGACGCGCTCCTCTACGTCGTCGACCAGGCCGTCGGCGCCTGCCACACCGGCCACTACTCCTGCTTCCACCGCACGATAGACGGCGACGAGGTCGGCGAACGGGCGTTCGACCCGGACGCCGTCTACGAGTGACGTGAGCGACGCGACCCACGCGGCCGACGCCGCCCACGACGTGGACGCCGAGGCCGCCATCGACCGCCTCCGCGCCGCCCGCGCGGAGCGCGACGCCGCCGAAGACGCCGTCGAGGAGTACGGCGAGCGCGCCCTCGAACGCCTCCGCGAGCACCACGAGGCCGCACTCAGACTCCTGCGCACCTACGAGGGCTCCGCGACCGGCTCCGGCGACTTCCAGGCCTACATCGAGTTCGAGAGCGAGGTCGCCGACCTCGTCGAGTCCGTCGACGACGACCTCCCGCGCGCCGACGCCTTCGACGACTACGACGACGTCCTCGACCAGCGCCGCGTCACCGAATCCGACTTCGAGCGCGCCCGCGACGCCCTCGAACCGGTCGCGGACCTCGTCGCCCGCCTCGACGAGCGCGAGGCCGCCCGCGACGCGTATCGGACGGCCCGGAAGGACGCCCGCGACGCCCGCGACGCCCTCGCGGACGAAATCGAACGCCTCGAACGCGTCGCCCGCCTCGCCGACGCCGACCCGGACGCGCCCGTCGCGGAGCTCCGCGAACCGGTCGAGGCCTACGACACCGCCGCGCGCGCCGCCGTCGAGGACCGCCTCGGCGCGTGGCCCGCCCGCGACGTCCTCGAGTGGCTCGACAGCCTCGGCGCCTTCCCGCTCGTCGACGCGCCTCGCGTCCCTCCGGAGCTCCTCGCCTACGTCCGCGAACACGACGCCGGCACGAAGCCCGTCGACGACCTGCTCGACCACGCTGACGAATCCGTCTCGAAGCTTGAGCACTACGTCGCGGAACCGACCGAACTGAAGCGCGTCGTCGGCGCGAACCGCTCCTACCTCCGGCGTCTCGACGGCGGCTTCCTCACGCTCGGCTGGCCGCCCGACCCCGCCGACGTCCTCCGCTATCGCGCCGACGAACTCGTCTCCGCGCTCGACCGCATCGACGCCGACGGCGCCATCGCGCGACTCCGCGAGGTGCAGGCGCTCGCGCGCCGCGAGCGCTACGCGACGCTCCGCGAGGCCGCCGTCGCGCGCGAGGAACTCAGCGACGCGGAGCGCGAGCGCGTCGCCGCCGGCACCGTCGCCGACGACCTCGCCGCCGCCCGCGCTGCGCGCGACGACGTCGAGGACGCGCTCGACGCCTACTAGAGCGCCACGCGAAGCGCGTCCGCGAACGCGTCCGCGAGCTCCCGGGCGCGCGCCTCGCCGTGCGCCTCCGCGTAGACTCGAACGACCGGCTCCGTCCCCGAGGGTCGCGCGAGCGCCCACGCGTCACCGTAATCGAGCCGGTAGCCGTCGATGGTCGTGACGTCCGCGTCGGCGGCCGCGGCGTACTCCTCAGCGGCCGCGAGCAGCGCCTCGCGCTCGGCGTCGCTCCCGTAGTCGACGTTGACGCGGACGTTCGCGTAGCCGTCGTAGGGTGCGAGCACCTCGCTCGCTGGCGCGTCCGCGTCGGCGAGCAACTCGAGGAAGCGCGCGCCCGTGTACGCGCCGTCCCGGGTGATGCGGTAGGCGGGGAAGATGACGCCGCCGTTCCCCTCGCCCGCGACCGGGACGCTGTGACCCTCCGCCTGGAGCTGGCGGATGCGCGTCATGATCCGCGTCGAGCCGATCGGCGTCAGCTCCAGCTCGGCGCCGCGCGACTCGCAGACGTCCACGAGGCGCTGGCTGACGTTCACCGCCGAGACAGCGACGTCGCCCTCGGAGAGCTCAGCGTCCGCGAGCGCCGCGAACGACGCACCGCCGGGGACGAACGACCCCGTCTCGTCGTAGAAGATCGCGCGGTCGGCGTCCCCGTCGTGCGCGATGCCGACGTCAGCGTCGCTCGCGCGCACGAGTCGGCCGAGGTCCGCGAGGTTCCCCTCGACCGGCTCCGGCTCGCGCCCCGGGAAGTGCCCGTCCGGCTGAGCATTCGTCGTGACGACGCGACAGCCGAGCTCGCGGTAGAAGTCCGGGCTCGTCAACGCGCCCGCGCCGTGTCCCGGGTCGAGCGCGACCGTCAACCCCGCCTCCGCGATGCGCGCCGCGTCCACCGTCTCGACGAGCGCGTCAACGTAGCGCTCGCGCGCGCCCTCGACCGTCCGGTCCGCGCCCGTCTCGTCCCACGGGACCGGCTCGAACGACTCGCCGAGCAGCGCCTCCTCGACGGCTTCGAGCGCGTCCACCGAGAGCTCGACGCCGTCCGGGCCGACGAGCTTCAGGCCGTTGTACTCCGGCGGGTTGTGGGACGCCGTCACCATGATGGCGGGGACGCCCTCGTCGGCCGCGTACGCCTGCAGGGCGGGCGTCGGGAGGACGCCGAGGCGCTCGACGTCCGCGCCCGCCGCCGCGAGCCCCGACGCGACGGCGTTCGCGAGCATCCGCCCCGTCCGTCGCGTGTCGCGCCCGACGGCGACGCGGTCCTCCTCGCGGACCGACCCGACGGCCTTCGCGACGTCCAGCGCGAACGCCGGCGTCACCTCCTCGTTCGCGACGCCGCGCGTTCCGCTGGACCCGAACACCTTCATGGACGCCCCTACCGCCGCGCGCCTCAAAGTGGTTTCCTAATGCTCGTGCGAGCCGCTATCGTGGCCCTTCCCGTTTCCGGGGTTCCGGTCGGCGAGGCTGACGAAGTAGGAACCGTCGCCGTAGAAGTAGACGCCACGAAAACCGTCCCCGCAGTGCGCGGCGAGGTCCGCGCCGAGCTCGTTCCCCGCCTCCGCACCGAGGTAGACGGGCTCGCTCCACGTCCCGCGCTCGCCGTCCGCCGCCCGCGAGAGCACCGTCTCGAGATCCGGGTGGTTCGCGACGAACGACTCGCCGAGCTCGCAGGTGTGCTTCGTGGCCTCCGGGTCCGCCGGCATCGCGCGGAGCTTCCACTCCCCGGACGGTCCGAGCATCCCACTCAGACCGCTACAGCCCGCGAGCGCGCTCACGAGCCCCGCTGCCCCCGCGCCGAGATACTGACGCCGTCGCATACCTCACCGTCGGGACTCGGACGGGAAGTACCGCGCGGTCCGCGATGTCGCCGCCACGCCGTTCCCGCCGGGTGGGGGCGAGCGCAACGCTTTCCGCGCGCGCCGTCCCTCCTTCGAGTATGAGCGAGCACGACATCAGCATCGACGAGAAACGCGTCTACGCCGACCGGACCGGCACCGAGACCCTGCTCGTCGGCACCGACCGCGGCCTCGCGTCCGTCGCCGTCTCCGGCGACCAGATCGGCGAGTTCGCGCTCCTCACCACGTCCGAGGTCCGCGACGTCGCGATCCACGAGGGGACGGTCGCCGTCGCCGGCCCCGAGGACGTCCGCGTCGGCGACGCCGAGGAGCTCGCGGGGACCGGATTCGGCGACGCGACGGCCGTGAGCTACGACGGCGACACCCTCCTCGCGGTCGGTCCCGAGGGCCGCGTCGCCGCCGCCGACGGCGGTGACTGGGACACCCGCGGTATCGCGCCCGAAGCGCGCGGCGCCGACGGCGCGCTCCTCGCCACCGTCGGCGGCGTCTACCGGGTCACCGAGGACGACGTCACCTATTCCGGCCTCGACGACGCGCGCGACATCGCCGCTCGGGGTCCGTGGGCCACGACGAGCGACGGCCTCTACCGGCTCGGGAACGGCTGGCTCGCCGACCGCGACGGCGACGCCACCGCCGTGGCCGCGCGCGCCGACCACGTCGCCGCCGTCCTCGACGACGCCCTCTACGAGCACGACGGCGACGCGTGGACCGACCGCGAGGTCCCGCTCACCGACCTCGCCGCCGTCGCCTACGGCGCGAACGCGCTCTACGCCGTCGACTCCGCTGGCACGGTCGCGGTGGACGCCGGGCACGGCTGGCGCACCCGCACCGTCGGCCTTCCGGGGGTGTCGGCCGCCGTCGTCGCCGAGAGCGAGCGGTAGGCGCGGACGGAAACGCCTAACCCCGCGCTGGCCTACTCTCCAGCCATGATCGTCAGTGGCTCCGCCTCGCAGGGGCTCGCCGCCGCGCTCGCCGCCGAACTCGGCGAGGAGCTCGCCGAAGTCGAGTACGAGTCGTTCCCGGACGACGAGCGCGTCGTCCGCGTCCCGCCCGTCGAGGGCCGTGCCGTCGTCGTCGCCTCCACCGTCGACGACGCCGCGCACATCGAACTCCTCCAGCTGCAGGACGCCGTCCGCGAGGCCGGCGCCGAGGAAGTCATCACCGTCATCCCCTACATGGGCTACGCCCGACAGGACGAGGCGTTCGAGCCCGGCGAACCCGTCTCCGCCCGCGCGATGGCGCGCGCCGTCTCCACGGGCACGGACGAGGTCTACACCGTGAACGTCCACGAACCCGCCGTCTGCGAGTTCTTCGACGTGCCCGCGACGAACGTGGACGCGACGCCGCACCTCGCCGACCCGCTCCCCGAGGACCTCCGCGACCCCGTCTTCCTGGCGCCGGACGCCTCCGCGCTCCCGCTCGCCGAATCCGTGCAGGACGCCTACGGGCCGGGCGACGCCGACTTCTTCGAGAAAGTCCGCCATTCGGGCAGCGACGTCGAGGTCACGCCGAGTGAGACCGACGTTTCCGGACGAGACGTCGTCGTCGTCGACGACATCGTCGCCACCGGGTCGACGATGAGCGAGGCCATCGGCCTCCTCGAGGACCCGAACCGCGTCTACGTCGCGTGCGTCCACCCCCTCCTCGCCGCGAACGCGCGCACGAAACTCGCCACGGCCGGCGTCGAGGCCGTCCTCGCCACCGACACCATCGAGCGCGCCGTCAGCGAGGTGTCGGCCGCGCCCGCCGTCGCGAAGGCGCTCGGCCGGGAATAGCGCCACGGGCTTTTCGACTCGGCGTGCGGACACGCCGGCATGGATGATGCGACCGTCTTCGAGTTCAAACTCCTCGTCGCCGGCACCGCCCTCATGGTGACGGGCGCGGTACTCCTCGGCACCGCTCCGACGCTCGTGCCGCTCGCCTACTTCGGCCTCGTCGCCGGCCTCCTCATGCTCCTCGGCGGCCTCACCGACCAGTCCGCGCGCTACGCGGACGAGTGAGAAAACCGAGAGCGAGAGCGGACTCGAGAACGCGACCCGCTCAGACCTTCTGCACGCCGAGGCGCATCCGGACGCCCTCGACGTCGTCGTACTCCTCGACGGCGGTGTTCGCGTCCGACTCGTCCACTTCGTCGAGTTCGCGCGCGCGGACCTCGTCGGTGATGAGGTCCTCGCGCTCGCTGACGAGCTTCGCGACGCGGTCGTCGAAGACCAGCACGTCGAGGCGGATTTCGGCCTCCATGTCGAGGTCGAGGTCCTTGCGGAGCTCCTGCACGCGGCGGATGATCTCGCGGGCGTACCCCTCGGCTTCGAGGTCGTCGTCGAGCTCGGTATCGACGTAGGCGGTGCCGCCCTCGAAGGGCGCGGCGGCGACCTCGTCGGGCGTCTCCTCGCGGAATTCGACCATCTCCGGGGTGAGCTGCACCTCGCGGCCGAGCGCGTCCTCGACGGCCGCCTCGAGCAGGTCGAGGTCGTCGTCGCCGACGCGCGCGGCGTTCAGTGCCTCCATCACGTCGCCGGCGTCGCCACCGAACGCGGGCCCGAGCACGCTCATGTCCGCCTCGGCGGAGTACTCGACGTCGCCGAACGTCTCGCCCGGCTCCAGCACCTCGATGCGGCGGGCGTTCAGTCGGTCGGCGAGGAGGCCGCGATAGTCATCCACCTGCTCGGCGACGCGCTCGTCGTCCGGGCTGACGACGACGCGCGCGACCGGCCAGCGGAGCTTCCGGCCGGCCTGCTGGCGCGCGTGGTTGCCCGCCTCCTCGATGGAGCGGGCGGTGTCGATGGCGTCCTCGAGCGCGGGCTGGCGGAAGCGCTCCTCGACTTCCGGCCAGTCGCACATATGGACGGTCGGGTGGCCGTCATCGCCCGTGAGGTAGCCGTACATCTCCTCGGTGACGAACGGCGCGTAGGGCGCGAGGAGCGCGACCACCTCGAGGAGGACCTTGTGGAGCGTCGCGTACGCCGCCGTCTTGTTCTCGCCGGCCTGCTCGGTCCACACGCGCTCGCGGATGAGCTGGATGTAGTAGCGCGAGAGGTCCTCGACGACGAACTCGCGGAGCGCCTGCAGGGCGCGGTGCTGCTCGCGGGCCTCCCAGTAGTCCTCCGTGTCGTGCTTGAGCTGCTGGAGCTTCGAGAGGAGCCACTCGTCCTCGACGGCGAGGTCGAGTTCGTCCACGGTCTGCGCGTCGGGGTCGAAGCCGTCCGCGCGCATGTAGGGCAGCGGGAAGCGGAAGACGTTCCAGAGGACGTTCAGGTCGCGGGCCATGTTCCCCATCTCGTCCCACGAGAAGCGCATGTCCTCGCCCTGCGGGTCGACGCCGAGGAGGAACATCCGCATCGCGTCCGCGCCGTGGCGCTCGATGGCCTCGTCCGGCTGGACGACGTTCCCCACGCTCTTGGACATCTTCCGTCCGTCCTCGTCGTTCGCGAAGCCGTGCATGATGACCTCGTCGTAGGGCACCTCGCCCATCGCCGCCGTCCCCATGCCGAGTTGGCTCCAGAACCAGCCGCGCGTCTGGTCGTGGGCCTCCATGATGAGGTCCGCCGGCCAGAGTTCCTCGAAGGCATCCTCCTCCTCGGGGTAGTCGAGGGTGCCCCAGGAGGCGACCGAGCTGTCGAGCCAGACGTCGAAGACGTCCGGGACCCGCTCGTAGGTGACGCCGTCCTCCGTGATGGTGACGTCGTCGACGGCGGGCTTGTGTATGTCCATGTCGGGGTCGAGGTCCTGGTCGGCGCGCTCGACGAGCTCCTCGCGCGTCCCGACGACGATGCGGTCCTCGGGCGTCTCGCCCTTCGTCCCCTCCGCGACCCAGATGGGCACCGGGATCCCCCAGTAGCGCTGGCGGGAGACGTTCCAGTCGGGCGCGTTCTCGATGAAGTCCCGGAAGCGGTTGTCGCGCGCCCACTGCGGGTGCCACTCCGAGTCCTCCATGTTGTCGAGGAGCTCCTCTTTCACGTCCGTGATGGTGATGAACCACTGGTCGGTGGCGAGCTGGAGGATGGGCGTGTCACACCGCCAACAGTGGCCGTAGGAGTGCGTGACCGTCCCCGACGCGAGGAGGAGGCCCTTCCGGGCGAGGTCCTCCGTGATGGCCTCGTCGGCGTCCTTCACGAACGCGCCCTCGTACTTCCCGCCCTGCTCGGTGTAGGTGCCGTCGCCCGCGACCGGGCAGAAGACGGGGAGGCCGAGCTCCTCGCCGCGCTCGAAGTCCACCTCACCGTGGCCGGGTGCGGAGTGGACGAGGCCCGTGTCCGACGCCTCCACGTAGTCCGCGTGGTAGACCTCGCGCGTCCCCGACGTCTCGGGGTTGTCCGGCACCTCCTCGTCGAGCGGGTGCTCGTACTCCCAGCCGAGCATCGCCGCGCCCGGGACGGAGTCGACGACCTCGTAGTCGTCGTAGCGCCCCTTCTTCAGGACCTCCTCGACGCACGCCTCGGCGATGTAGAGCGTCTCCGTCTCGTCGCCCTTCGTCGCCTCGACGCGCTGGTACGTGATGTCCTCGCCGACCGCGACGAACTCGTTCGCGGGAATCGTCCACGGCGTCGTCGTGTAGATGACGAGGCTCCCCTCGCGCTCCGTGAGGGGGAACTTCACGTAGACCGTCGGGTCCTCGACGTCCTCGTACTCCACCTCGTTGTTCGCGATGGCGGTCTCACAGCGCGGGCACTGGCTGATCGAGCGCTTGCCCTGCTCGACGAGGCCGCGCTCGGCCGCGCGGTTGAACCCCCACCACGCCGCCTCCATGTACGTCGGGTCGACCGTCTTGTACGGGTTCTCCCAGTCCATCCAGACGCCGAAGGACTGGAAGTCCGACTGGAGGCCCTCCAACTGCTCGTCCGCGAACGCCTTGCACTCCTCGATGAAGGCCTCGACGCCGAACTCCTCGATGTCCTGCTTCGACTCGAAGTCGAGTTTCTCCTCGACCTTCGTCTCGATGGGGAGGCCGTGCATGTCGTAGCCCGGCCGGTCGGTCACGTCGTAGCCGTTCATCCGGTAGTAGCGGATGTAGGCGTCCTTCAGGGACTTGTTCCACGTCGTCCCCATGTGCGCCGCACCGGAGGTGTACGGCGGGCCGTCCACGAAGAAGAAGTCCTCGCCGTCCTCGCGGTGCGCCTTCGTCTGCTCGTAGGCGTCCACCTCGTCCCAGTAGTCGAACACCCGCTCCCGGACGTCCTCCGGGTCGTACCGCTCCGGGGGTTCGGCGAATCGGTCCATGACTCACCACTCTCCCTCCTCGGTGAAAGGAGAATCGGATTCAGCGGAGGCGCGGCGAAACGCTTTCCGTCGGCGAACGCCCTCGACGTGGTATGGGCCGCTACGGTGACCTCGACTACCCGACGCTCACGAAACGCACGACGCTCCTCTCCGCCTGCCTCGTCGTCGGTGGCTTCCTCCTCGCCGACCTCGGGTCCGCGCTGACGACGCTCCCCGGATGGGCGTTCACCGTCGCCACCGACGCCGAAGCCATCGGCGCGCTCGGCATCGTCCTCTGCCCGTTCGTCTTCGGCGTCCTCCTCCCGCTCACCGAATAACTAAGGCCGCGCCCGCCCACGGGACGCGTATGAGCGACGACTGTCTCTTCTGTAGCATCGTCGACGGCGACATCCCCGGCCGCATCGTCGCCGAGCGCGACGACGCCCTCGCGTTCCTCGACGCGAACCCGCTCGCGCCCGGCCACACCCTCGTCGTCCCGCGCACGCACGCCGAGCGCCTCGACGACCTCTCCGTCGACGACTCGCGCGCCGTCTTCGACCTCGTCCGCGACCTCGCACCCGACGTCGAGGTCGCCGTCGACGCGGACGGCCTGAACGTCGGCGTGAACGACGGCGAGGCCGCCGGCCAGGAGGTCCCGCACGTCCACGTCCACCTCGTCCCGCGCTTCGAGGGCGACGGCGGCGCGCCCATCCACGCCGTCGCCGGCGACCGCCCCGACCTCAGCGACGACGAACTCGACGAAATCGCCGCGAAGATCGAGTAACCTGCCGCCGGCCGAACGACTAAGGCCGTCCCGTACGCCCTCCCGCACGTGAGCGTACCAACTGTCACCCTGCAGAGCGGCGACGAACTCCCCCTCGTCGGCGTCGGCACCTGGGACATCGACGGCGACACCGTGAAGGACGCCGTGCGCGCCGGCCTCGACGCCGGCTACACGCACGTCGACACCGCCGAAGGCTACCACAACGAGGCCGAGATCGGCGACGCCCTCGCCGAGTACGAGCGCGACGACCTCTGGCTCACCTCCAAGGTCCTCCCGAAGAACCTCACCTACGACTCGCTCATCGAGTCCTGCGAGGCGTCCCTCGAGAAACTCGGCACCGACTACCTCGACCTCTACCTCGTCCACTGGCCGAACCCCGCCGTCTCCATCCGCGAGACGATGGACGCGATGGCGCACCTCCACGAGGAGGGCCTCGTGAAGAACGTCGGCGTCTCCAACTTCAGCGCCTACCAGCTCAGCGCCGCCCAGCACGTCAGCGACGTCCCCATCGCCGTCAACCAGATCGAGTACCACCCGTGGTTCCAGCGCGACGACCTCGTGGAGTACTGCCGCGAGACGGACGTCGCACTCGAGGCCGCCGCGCCGCTCGCGCGCACCGAGGTCTTCGGCGACGACGTCGTGCAGGACCTCGCCGAGAAGTACGACAAGTCGCCCGCCCAGATCGTCCTCAAGTGGGCTATCGAGGACGACGTCGCCGTCCTCCCGAAATCCTCCTCGCCCGAGCACGTCCGGCAGAACCTCGAGCTCTTCGACTGGGAGCTCGACGGCGCCGACCACGCTCGGCTCACCGAGCGCGACCGGAACCACCCGGTCTACGACCACCCGGCGCGCGACTGGGACGGCGACGTCTACGGCATCCACCAGTAGCGGCTGGGCCACCGACTTTTTCCTCGCTGCCGCCGCAGACGACGACATGTCCACAGCACGGACCGCGGCCGTCGTCGGCGCGGCCGGCGGCGTCGGCGCCACCCGCCTCTGCGTCGAAGCCGGCGCGCTCCTCGCCGCCGCCGGCGAGGACGTCCTCGTCCTCGACGTCGCGCACGCCACGCAGGGCCTCTCCACGTACGTCGACGCCCGCCTCGACCCGGACGCGACCGCGCTCCTCACCGACCCGAGCGTCGCCGTCACCGACGCCGCCTACGGCCTCGACGCGCCCGGCGACGGCGCGCTCGACCTCGCCCCCGCGCACGCGTCACTCACCCGGAGCGCCGAGGCACTGACGCCCGATGCCGGCGAGCGCGTCGGCGAGCGCCTCGCGGAAGCCACCGAGCGGTACGACCACGTCCTCGTCGACACACCGCCGCTCCTCACGAACCCCGCCGTCGGCGCCGCCACCGCCGCCGACCGCGTCGTCGCCGTCACGGTCGCCGACGACCGTGGCGCTGACGCGCTCGCGCGCGAACGCGGTCGCTTCGCCGACGTCGGCGTCGAGGCGAGCGTCGTCGTCGCGAACCGCGCGACCCCCGACGCCCTCCCGGACGCGGACGTCGCCGTCCCCGAGACCGCGCTCGGCTCCGAGAGCGAGGCGCCCGCCGTCACGCCCGCCGACCCGGACGACTACACGCGCGCCGTCGCGTCGCTCCTCGGTGCCCTGTTCGCCGTCGACGAACTCGTCGACGACGCCGCGCCCGGCTTCCTCGCCGGCCTCCGACGCCGCCTATCGTAGCTCGGCGGGCGCGTCGAACGTCTCCGCGAACGCGTCCCGTTCGCGGCGCGCGAGCGAGCGCGACCCGTCCGGCTCGCGCGCCGCCGCGACGACCTCCGCCGCGCCCGTGATGGGGGCGTGCGTCTCGCAGTACGCGCCGAGCGCGAACTCCGCCGCGCTCGCGCCCGAGAGCGTCACCGCCTCGCTCCGCGACAGCTCCCCGTCGAGCCAGTCGCCGACCACCTCGCGCGCGAGCGGCGAGAGCGGCGTCACGCCCGCGACGCCGAGGCGATGGAGCACCTTCGCGCCCATCGTCGGCGCCAGTCCCGCCGCGCTCGCCGCCGCGCCGACGCTCGTCCCCGCGCCGTAGGCGTCAAGGAGCGCCGCCGCCGGCTCGACCGGACACGGCAACTCGTCGGCGTACGGCGCGAGACGCTCCGCGAGCGGCACGTCCGTCGCGTCGACGGTCGCGACCCCCCGCTCTTCCTGACGCGTCGTCACCGTCAGCCCCGCCGCGATCTCCGAGAGACCCATTACACCCTCTCGTCGGTCGGACTACATGAACACACCGCTCGACCGGCGCGACAGCCCGCGAACCGACCGAAACCGAACGTACCGGTGACCGGTACGCTTCGCGCGTCGAAACCGCGTCGCCACCCCCGAATCGTCCTTCACTTAAGTAGGCGTTCGGCGCCAAGTGAGAAGTATGAGTCAGGCAACGACGTCCTGCCCCGAATGCACCGGCAGCCTCGAACACGACAACCACGAGACCGTCTGCAGCGAATGCGGCCTCGTCGTCGACACCGACCGCCTCGACCGCGGCCCCGAGTGGCGCTCCTTCGCCGACGACGACACCAACCGCGAGCGGACCGGCGCGCCGCTCACGCGCTCGCGGCACGACCGCGGCCTCAGCACCGAGATCGGCTACTCGTCGCGACTCACCGGCCGCAAGCGCCGCCAGTTCGCCCGCCTCCGCCGCCAGCACAACCGCGCGAACGTCGCCAGCAAGGCCGAGCGCAACCAGATCTACGCCTTCACCGAGATCCGCCGCGTCGTCAGCTCGCTCTCCATGACCTACAGCGTCCGCGACCAGGCGTGCGTGCTCTTCGACTCCGCGCAATCCGAGAACCTCATCCGCGGGCGCTCGCTCGAAGGGTTCGCCGCCGCCGCCATCTACGCCGTCTGCCGGACGAACGGCGTCGCGCGCACCGTCCCCGAAATCGTCGCCGTCGCGCGCGCCGACGCGAACGAACTCCGCGCCGCCTACGCCGCCATGAACCGCGAACTCGGCCTCCCCACCGGCCCCATCGACGCCCGCGAGTACATCCCGCGCTTCGCCACCGACCTCGACGTCCCGCGCGCCGTCGAACGCCGCGCCACCGAACTCGCCGCCGAAGCGAGCGAGACCGGCGCCACGGGCGGGCGCAAACCCAGCGGCGTCGCCGCCGCCTGCCTCTACGCCGCCGCACGCGACCACGAGTTCACGCTCACGCAGAAAGAGGCCGCCGACGCCGCCGGCGTCACGCCCGTCACCGTCCGCAACGCCTTCTACGACCTCGACTGAGTCCGATACCCGTTCTCCGACGCTCCGTTCGCTCCCCGTAGTCGCCGCCGTTTTCACGCCCCTTCAGCTGCCGGTTCCCTCAGAGCCCGCACGCCCGTATCGACTCCGCGAGCGCCGCGAACGCCGATACCGCGGGCGCGTCCGGGAACAGCCGCGTCACCGGCCGCCCCGCGCGCCGAGCGCGCACAACCGCGTCGTCGCTCGGAATCGCCACGGCGGGCGCACCGAGCGCGCGCTCCACCGACGCGGGCGCCTCGCCGGCGTGATTGTACGCGACGACCGCGAGCCCCGCGTTGAACGTCCGCGCGAGCTCGCGCGCCCGGAGCGCGTCCGCGAGCGCCGGGCGCTCCGGCGCGGTGACGACGACGCAGGCGTCCGCGACCGCGAGCGGCACGCCCACGTCCGCGCGCATCCCCGCCGCGCAGTCCACGACCACGTCACCGTACGCGCGCTCGACGGCTTCGAGCGCGTCCCCGAGCGCCCCGAGGTCGCACGCCCTCGCGCCGGCGAGCGTCCGCCCGCACGGGAGGATGTCGACCGCGCCGCCCTCGCGGACGGCCTCCACGGGGTCCGCGCGCCCCGCGAGCACGTCGTGGAGGTCGGGACCGCGCGCCGTCGGGAGGTCCGCCATCGCGAGGTCCGCGTCCACGACGACCGCCCCCCGGAGCGCGGCGAGTTCGAACGCCACCGTCGACTTCCCGACGCCACCTTTCCCGCCGACGACCGCGAGGATCACGCGTCCTCCCGGAGCGCCGCAACACGCGCGCCGAGGGCGGCGAGCGTCCGGTCGTCCTCCGGCGTGGCCGTCCCGGCCGCAGTCCGCGCTTCCACGCCGTCGAGCCACGCCGCGACCGCTCGCGGAATCTCGGCCCCCGCGTCGCTCGTATTCGGTTGTTCAGCGGTCGGCACGCCCGCCGCCGGCGGTCGCGGGTCGCCGAGGTCGCGAACCGCGTCCGCGACGCGTCGCCGCCGCCCGGTCTCGCGGGCGCGCTCATCGCGCTCGATGACACACGGGTCCTCGCGCGGCGCCGCCCGGCAGGCGTAGCCGAGCGCGCGCGACTCCCCGGCGTCCACGACGCCCTCGTAGCCGTCGTCGTCCCAGCCGTCCGCGACGACGCCGCCCGGTCGCGGCGCTAACACTGGTGCCTTGAGGGCGTTCGCCACGCGGACGCCGCGCGGCGCGTCGCCGTCGTTTCGGAGGACGGCGCGAACGAGCGTCACGCCGTCGTGCTCGGTCGCGCGACTCGAGAGAGTGAGAGCCATGCGGGAACGTGGTCCCGCTCGACTACTTAAACGCGCGCTCGGGTGAGGACGACGGGCGCGTCCAGACACGCCATCGCGCGCGACGCGCGCTCGAACGGTCCACCCGCGACGACGACCGGCGCGCGAACCCGTGCGACTCGGGCGAGCGCGTACGCGTCCCGCCACGGGCCGTCCGGGACCGCACACCGCGCGCGCTCGAAGGCCGGCCGGACTCGGTCCGCGAGCTCCGCTCGCGCCGCCCGCTTGAGTCGGCGCTCGCGGTCTTCGAGCTGGAGGCGGCGCTCCCGCGCGTCCCGCGCGCGCCGGGCCGCATCCCGGAGCGCGTCCAGTCGCTCGCGCGCCGCCAAGTGCTCCGTCTCCGCGTCCACGAGCGCGGTCACCGCCTCGCGGTGCTGCGCGCTCACCGACTCGTCCTCCGCGCCGGCCGCCCGAAGCGCCGCGACCATCCCGCCGAAGCGCTCGGTGCGCTCGCGGAGCGCCTCGACGGCCGCCGCCGCCGTCGCGACGCGCTCGCGTGCCGCGCGGACCCCCTCCACGTCCGGCGGTGTCTCGGCGAGCGCCGCACGCACGCCCGCGACGTCGTCGTCCACCGCCGAGCGCTCATCGAGCGAGCGCGCGACGGCGGCGAGCGCACGCTCGAGCGCGTGCTCGTCGGTGAGCGTCGCCCCATCGAGGAGGCCAACGGACGCGTGGACGTCCCCCGGAACCGGGCACGTGATCCACCCCTCCGCGTCCCGTATCGCGGCGAGCGCGTCCTCGGGCGCGACGTCGTCCTCGCGCACGTCGAGGGCGTTCGTCCGCACGACTCGGCCGCCGACGCGCGCCTCCATCTACTCCTCCAGCGGCGCGTCGCGCATCTCCTCGGGCGTCGGATGCGCCGACCCGACCGCGAACTTCGCGTACGGCGTGCTCGGCGAGTCGCGCGCCTCGTAGGCCTCGGCGGCCTCGCGGACGCGAGCGGGCACGTCGCGGTATTCGTTCAGCGGCTCCGTCCGCTCGACCTCCACGTCCGTGCCGAAGCGCTCGCGGAGGCGACACGCGACGAACGCGCCGAACTCCGTCTCGCGGAGGAGGACCGCGCGGCCGAAGCGCCGCACCACCACGTCTTCGTGTGCCGAGCAACTGTTCCGGAGGGCCTGCCGGGCGGCCCGCGAGTAGGCGACCACGAGTAACACTGAACGTACCTAGCTGCCGACGAATAAAAGGTAGCCGCTCGGAGCGCCGCCGGTCACTCGACGCGCGCCACCGACACGCGGGCGTCCGGGGCGTCCACGAGGTCGCGAACCCGCTCGCGCGCCTCGCGCTCGCTCGCCGCGAGCACCACGAGCCCGTCCGCGGGCGGGTCGCCCGACGCCCGCCACGCCGCGAGGTCGCCGTCGTAGTTCGTCGCGTACGTCCGCAGTATCGCGCTGACGCGCTCCTCCGCGCTCGCGAGGTCGGTCTCGCCGCTCTCGAGCGCCGCGAGCGTCTCCTCGACGTTCCGGAGCGCGCTGATCCGATCCATCGTCACCCGATAGTCGGCGGGCGAAGAAAAGCCTACGCGTCCGCGTGCGACCCGATGCCGCTCACGTCGTTCGCAGGTGGCCGTTCGAGGGCTCGTAGACCTCGCCCTGTTTCTTCAGCTTCTCGATCTCGTGCTCGGCCTTCCCGCGCTCCGTCCCGGCGTCCTCGGCGCGCTGGAGCACCTCCTCGACGGGCGCGCCCTCCTCGAAGTCGTCCTCGATGTCCTCGATGAGCGCCTTCAGGTTCTTGATGCGGTCGCGCTGGCTCTTCGACGTCCCCGTCTCCACGACGTCCGCGTCGAACTCGCCGGTCTCCGGGTCGACGCCGATGGCCTCCAGACAGGAGCGCACGATGGCGATGACCTTCTCGGCGTCCTCCTTCTCGACCGTATCGGAGAGCCGGACGCGGGCCGACGCCTCCGCGAGGCGCACGAGCGCCTCGAGCTTTCGCGCGGTCACCGGCACGGGCGCGTCCTCGTCTGCGCCCTCCGCGCGCAGGTCGACGTAGAACTCCTCGATGGCCTGCCGGGCCTCCTCGCTCATCGCCGGGTAGACGTTCCGCCGCGCGTACGCGATGTACTTCCGGAGGAGTGGGGCGTCGATCTCCGGGGCGACCTCGTCCGTCTGCGCGGCCACCTCGTCCTCGGTGTAGTTCGCGGACGCGAGGTGCTCGCGCTGCGTGTGGAGCTCGCCCGCGTAGTTCGTCTGGAGGATGTGCTGGGCGAGCTTCGCGTCCTCCTCCGGGTCCGGCTGGTCCGCCACCGTGAAGATGAGGTCGAAGCGGGAGATGAGCGCGGGCTCCAGGTCGATCTGCTCGCCGATGGGCTCGTACTGGTCGAAGCGGCCGTACTTGGGGTTCGCGGCGCCGAGCAGCGAGCACCGCGACTTGAGGGTGGCGTTGATGCCGGCCTTGCTGACGCTGATGCTCTGCTGTTCGAGGGCCTCGTGCATGGCCGAGCGGTCGTCTGCGGCCATCTTGTCGAGTTCGTCCACCGCCGCGATGCCCTGGTCGGCGAGCACGAGCGCGCCCGCCTCGAGCGTCCACTGCTGGCCGTCCCCGAAGTCGTCGCGCACCGCCGCCGCGGTCAGCCCCGCCGAACTCGACCCCTTCCCGGAGGTGTAGACGGAGCGCGGCGCGATGTTCTGGACGTACGCCAGGAGCTGCGACTTCCCGGTCCCGGGGTCACCGATGAGGAGCATGTGGAGGTCGCCGCGGATACGCGAGCCGTCCGGGAGGTGTTTCGTGACGCCACTGAAGAGCTGGAGGAGCATCGCGAGCTTCGCCTGCCGGTGGCCGTAGATCGAGGGCGCGATGGAGTCCACCATGTCCTCGTAGATATCGGGGCGCTGGGAGATCTCGATGATGGCCTCCTTGTCCTCCGGCGTGATCTCCATGTCCTCGAACTGCTCGTCCTCGATCTCGACGTAGTTCCCCTCCATGTAGACGTCGAAGATCGGGCTCTCGTTCGACCCCTCGCTCTGGTCGAGGCGGAGCGCGCCCGTCGCGGTGACGTGATCGCCGGGCGTCACCCGCCCGGTGAGGTCGTCCTCGACGTGGACGTCGATGTTCTCCGGCGTCTCGCCGCCCGCGAGGCCCTCCGGGTTCTCCTGAATCCGGAGCTTCTGGGCGTCGACGAACTCCGACTTCTCCGGGTCGAGCTTGAACGGGCCCTGGCGCTCGCAGGACTCGCACTGATAGGGCTCCTGGAAGCCCGAGTCGGATTGGGGGACCTGCGTCTCGTAGTTACAGCGCTGGCAGACGAACACCGCCTGCTCGATCTTCGGGCGGACCTCGGTCGCCTTTCGGACGATCCCCTGCACGGCGATGAACGTGTTCAGGTGCTCGGAGCGCAGCGCGCGGATGTCCGTTGCCTCCGCGATGTTCCGCACGCGGACGTGCGCCTGCCCGAGCGTGACGTCGATGGGGAGGTCGTAGTTGACGAGCGCCTGCTCGGCCGCGTCCTGATGGCGGTCGGGATGCCGGAGGTAGTCGTCAGCGAGGTCCGCGTCGAACTGATAGAGGTCGGCCCAGTCGACGCGGAGGCTCTTCTGGTCCCGGGGGTAGTTCCGGGCGAGGTCGCCGACCTTATCGCTGTAGTATCGGCGGAAGAACGTCTCGAATCGGTCGACGAGGTCTTGGTCCTGAGCCTGAGCCATTCTGCTCACGTAGGTAACGCGCGACGCCCTAAGAAGGTTCGCAAAGGACGGTGAAACTGAACGGGCAGACTCACGACGGACCGGGCGAGCGGCGTCGCGGACGGACGCGCCGCTCCCCGGTACTACTGTCAGAGATGGGATCGCCCGGATTTGAACCGGGGTCTTGGGCACCCAAGGCCCAGAGTATACCAAGCTAACCCACGATCCCGCACCTATCAGTAGCTATCGCGCGGCGGTAAGTGTTACGTTGTGCGCGCTCCCCCTTCGAGTATGGTCACTCCACTCGAAGTGGGCGTCCTCCTGCTCGCGCTCGCGGCGCTCGTCGGTGCGTACCGGGTCGTCCGCGCGGTGAAGCCCTTCGTCGTCAACGCCGTCGTCGGCCTGCTCACGCTGCTCGTCGTGCAGGCGGTCTTCGGGGTCTCCGTCGCGATAACGCCGCTCACGCTGCTCGTCGTCGCCGTCGCGGGCTTCCCGGGCGCGATACTCGTCGTCCTCCTCTCGGTGTTCGGCGTCGCGTTCGTCCCCGGCCTGCTCGCGCTCGTGGCGCCCTGAGAACCGCCCCTACCGTCGGAACGACCGCCGTGGGGTCGGCCGCGTCAGTCCTCTTCGTCGAGTAGCTCGATCTCGGCGGCGATCCGGTAGGGGTCCATCCCCTTGCGCACGCCGTCGAGCATCTTGAACGCCTCGTCGGGGTTGAGGAAGTGCGTCGTGACGGTCCGACCCAGCGGCGTCGGGTCGAGGCCGTCGATGAAGCCGTACTCGAGGAGCTTCCCGATGGCGTGCTTCGTGGGGACGTCGCCGACCATCCGGTCGCTGAGGCGTTTGGCGGCGCTCCCGCCGACGACGACGTTCGCGAGCACCTCCTCGATGGCGGCGTTCTGGTCGTACGCCATGACGACGTCCTCCATGTCGCCCTTCAGGAGCTTGAACGCGACCTCGTCCTCCGTCATCTCCATCGAGTTGTGGTAGACGGCGTCCGGCTCGACGAGCATGTACACCTTCCCCTTGTCGTGGTAGTCGGGGCGGCCGGCGCGCCCGAGCATCTGCTCGAACTCCTGGACGGTGAGCCACTCGATGCCCATCGCGAGCGAGTCGAAGACGACCTGGCTCGCGGGGAAGTCGACGCCGGCGGCGAGCGCGGCGGTCGTGACGACGGCGGCGAGGTCCTGATCCCCGAACTGTCGTTCGACCTTCTTGCGCTCGCCGTAGTCGAGGCCGGCGTGGTAGGCGGCCGACGGGTAGTCGAGCTTGCGCGAGATCTCGTGACACCGCCGCCGGGAGTTGGTGAAGACGATCGTCTGGCCGCGATAGCCCTTCGAGGACTCCGTGTCGTACTCGCGGCGGACGAGCTTGTTCGTGATGCGGGGCTTCTCCTGGCCGTCCGCGAAGGTGACGTGGCGCTCGATGGGGACGGGCCGCTCCTCGAACTCGACGAGGTTCGCGCGGAGCTTCTTCGCGAGCCCACCGGGGTTGCCGACGGTCGCGGAGAGGTAGATCCACTGCGCGCCCGTGTAACTCTCGCGTGCCTGCTCGCGCTGTTCGCAGTAGTGCTTGAGTCGGGTGATGAGGCCGTCGAGGCGGTGGCCGCGTCCGTCCTCTTGGAGGGTGTGGACCTCGTCGATGACGACGGTCCCGATATCCCCCAAATCGCGGCCCGTCCGGAGGGCGTGGTCGATGCCCTCGTAGGTGCCGACGATGACGTCCGCGCTCGGGTCGAACGCCTGGCCGTCGTCTCGGATGCGCGAGGACCCCACCCTGATGCTGACGTCGACGAGGTCGCCGTACTCCTCCTCGAAGTCCTCGTGCTTCTGGTTCGCGAGCGCGACGAGCGGGACGAGGAAGAGCATCTTCCCGTTCCCGCTGAGCGCGCGATGGAGGCCCGCTATCTCGCCGATGAGCGTCTTCCCGGTCGCCGTCGCGGAGACGACGAGCTGGTCCTCACCGTCGGTGAGGCCGCTCTCGACGCTCAGGCTCTGGACGGGGAGCAGGGTCTCGAAGCGGTCCTCGAGGAGGCCCTGCACGCCCGGATGGAGGTCGAGGTCGCTCACGGGGTAGGGGTCGACGTCGTCGACGTTCGCGGAGACCTCGTCGAACTTCGTGAGGTCGGGATCGAGTTGGCCCTCGAGGAGGCCGACGATGCGGTCGAGGTCGCCCACTTCGAGGAGGAGGTCCTCGAGGCGCTCCTCGGCGGCGCCCGTCAGGTCGCCCTTGAACGCGAGTTCGCGCTCGAGCTCGCGGATCGCACAGTCCTGACAGATGCGCTCGCCGTCTGCCTCGACGGACGTCTCCTCGGTGATCGGCGAGTAGCGCCCCTTCCCGGCGCAGTAGCGGCAGGTCCGCACGACCTTCGCCTTCTCGGCGAGCTGGTAGCCCTCGAGGAGGTCGCGTATCTCGCGGCGGCCCGCGCGCGAGGTCTGCTCGGAGACGCGGATACGCGTCGCTCGACGCGCAATCTCGACGAACTCGTCGGGCGAGCGCGGGTCCTCGTCGCTCCCGGTCTTCAGTCGGAACTTCCCGGGGCGCGGCCCCGCGCTCGTCTCCTTCGTCTCGAGGCGCGCTTGGAACAGCCGCTCGCCGTCACGCTGCGCGACGACGGTGTAGTCGCCGTTCGCCTCGTGGACGAAGAGCGTGTCCACCCGCTGGACCTGCTTCGACACGAAACCGACTAGGGTACCCGGCTATTTCAGGGGTTCGCTCCGGCGCTGAGGGAGCGTCCTGCGCCGGCGCGCCCCCGCCGCGAGCCGGCCACCGACGTTTATACCGGTCACGTTCGAAACCCGGGGCATGCGGAGCTACAAGGTCGGGAGTGCCTTCGGCATCCCCATCAAGCTCGACGTCACTTTCCTGCTCGTTCTCCCGGTGCTCGCGGCCCTCATCGGGTGGCAGACGGAGACGTGGGTCACGACGCTCAACCAGACGTGGCAGCTCGGCCTCCCCACGGGGACGCTCTCGCAGGGCGCGACGCCGTGGCTCCTCGGCATCGCCGCCGCCGTCGGTCTCTTCGCGTCCGTCCTCCTGCACGAACTCGGGCACAGCCTCGTCTCGATGCACTACGGCTACCCCATCGAGTCCATCACCCTCTGGCTGCTCGGCGGCGTCGCGAACCTCGAAGAGCAGCCCGAGGACTGGCAGCAGGAGTTCCTCATCGCCATCGCCGGCCCCGCGGTGAGCGTCGCCATCGGCGTCGTCTGCTACCTCCCGCTCACCGCCGGCGTCTTCTCCGGCGTTCCCCCCGTCCTCTTCGTCGTCGGCTACCTCGCCATCGCGAACGTCGTCCTCGCCGTCTTCAACCTCCTCCCCGGCTTCCCGATGGACGGCGGGCGCGTCCTCCGCGCGCTCCTCGCGCGCAATCGCTCGTTCGCCCGCGCGACCCAGCTCGCCGCCGAAGTCGGGAAGGTCGTCGCCGTCGTCCTCGGCATCGTCGGCCTCTTCGGCAACCTCCTGCTCGTCGCCATCGCCTTCTTCATCTACATCGGCGCGTCCTCGGAGAGCCAGCGCACCGTGATGAACGCCGCCTTCGAGGGCGTCACCGTCCGCGACGTCATGACGCCCGCGAGCGACGTGAAGACCGTCAGCCCCGACGACACCGTCGCCGAGCTCACCGAGCGGATGTTCGACGAGCGCCACACCGGCTACCCCGTCATGGACGACGGTCGCGTCGTCGGCGTCGTCACGCTCGAGGACGCCCGCGAGGTCGACCCCGTCGAGCGCGACGCCTACCACGTCTCGGACGTCATGACGTCTGACGTCGAGACCATCGGCCCGGACGCCGAAGCGATGGACGCGCTCGAACGCATCCAGAACAGCGGCATCGGCCGCCTCGTCGTCGTCGACGCGAGCGGCGGACTCGTCGGCCTCGTCACTCGCACCGACCTCGTCACCGCGTTCAACATCATCCAGTCCGCCGGCCGGGGCTCGCAGGTGCCGTCGCCGAACCCGGACGAACACGTCGAGTCCGAGCGCTCGCCCTGAGCGCGACGGCCGTCCTCCCGGCGGCGCGCTCGACGTGACTCACGCATCGCTCCTCGCTGTGTGTTCGGGCGACGGCGCGCGTACGCAGTGCTCGACGAGTAGTCGCTCGAAAAATCGAGGTCCAGCAGGCGAAATTGACCCTCCGAGAGACGGTCGCTCGCTAGCGCTGCGACTCTCGTGGTTCAATTTCGCCTGCTGGACTTCACGCTCCTCATTTCGTTCGTCGCGAGAAGGTCCAGGTGCGAGAATTGAACCCGCGTCTCAGCCTCCACAAGGCTGAAGGATAGTCCACTACCCCAACCCGGACACTGCATTCGTTCGTAGCGCCCTGCCGTTAATAGGCGTTACGAAACGGCCCACTCGAACGCGACACGCTTTTCGGCGAAGCGCCCCTCTCGACGTGTAGTGGCAGTCACGGACAAGATCTACATCAAGAACCACCGCCAGCTCGTCAGCCAGCTGGACGCGAACTTCCCGAAGGGCGCGTTCAGCGGCGCGACTCTCGACGTGCTCTTCGGCGGCGGGAACTTCGACCAGCTCAACGACGCGACCGCCGAGCGCGTCCTCGAGTTCTCGAAGGACTTCCTCGACTGCGACTGCCAGGCGAACCCCTACTGCGGACACCCCGAGCGCAAGTTCATCGCCTACCTCCTCGACCTGCGCGCGCAGGGCCTCGACCCGGAGGCGATGGTGGACGTGATGACGGACGACTACATGGTCTACGCGTACCCGGGCGACCTCTACGGCTTCCTCGACGACGCCGTCCGCACGCTGGAGGCGACGGAGGACCTCGCGAACGTGGACGGCCGCGAGGAGCAGGCACGGCGCGCCGCGAACGCCCGCGCGGAACTCGAGGGCCACTAGGCGAACGCGGCGGAAAGACGGACGCTTTTGGGTCTGCGGCCCCGACTAGCGGCCAATGGAGTACGTGGAGGCACGGCGGGACGCCATCGAGGAACACCTGCGAGAGGTGCTTGGGCGGGTGGAGCCGCCGGCGCTCCGCGAGAAGCTCGAGCAGTCGACGCTCGCGGGCGGGAAGCGCGTTCGCCCGACGCTCGCGGTGCTCTGCTGTGAGGCCGCGGGCGGCGAGGGCGAGGCCGCCCTCGATTACGCGGTCGGCGTCGAACTCGTGCACAACGCGTCGCTCGTCGTCGACGACATCATCGACCGCTCGGAGCTGCGTCGCGGCGAGCCGTCGGCGTGGGCGGCGCACGGCTACGGGCCCGCCATCGTCGCCTCGGACGGGTTGCTCGGCGAGGCGTTCGCGCTCTTCAGCGACGACGCGCGCGCCCTCGAGACGGCGGCGGACTCGCTCGTCGAACTCGGGCAGGGCGAGGCCACCGAGCTCGTCGACCGGCCCTCGAACGAGGCCGAGTACATGGAGCTCGCGCGACGCAAGACGGGCGCGCTCTTCCGCGCGTCCGCCGAACTCGGCGCGATCGCGGCGGACGCCGATCCGGACACCGTCGACGCCTTCGGCGAGTACGCCGAGCGCGTCGGCGTCGCGTTCCAACTCCGCGACGACGTCCTCGACGTCACGGCGGAGACGGACGCGCTCGGGAAGCCCGCCGGGACCGACGAGGAGATGGACCGGCCCTCGGTCCTGCGCGTCACCGACCGCTCCGTCGAGGAGGTGAACGCGCTCGCGGACGCGGAGTCCGACGCGGCGCTCGCGGCGCTCGACGACGCGGTCCTCGAGGACGGGCAGGCCCGCGAGTACATGGCGCAACTCGCGACGTTCGTGGTCGAACGCGAACGGTAGCCTCGTAGCCGGTCGCGCGAACGCGAGCGATAGCGCCGGTGGCCGCTGGCGCGCGCACTCCTTTTAGGCGGCTCGAACGTCGCCGTCCTCGCTCTCCGTTCGGCCCTCGATGATGGCGAACGCGAGCGTGCTGAGGACGCTCATGAGCGTGCCACCCGTGAGGACGGCGGCGAGCGTCGGGAGCGACACCGTCTGGAGGAAGAACCCGCTGAGCGCGTAGAGGACGGCGGCGATGGCGAGCACGTAGAAGGGTGCGTTGAGGTACTGCCACTCGAACTGGTCGTGGAGGTACTCGTCCGTTATCTGGCCGACGCTGGAGGTGAGGCCGGCGGCGGCGAACCAGGTGGCGGCGCCGTTGACGAGGGCGGCGACGACGGACGTGACGGGGAGCGACCCGCCGGCTGTCTGGCGGTACTCGGCGAGTCGGTTGACGCCCTCGACGCCGCCGATGACGAGGAGGGCGGCGGCGACGACGTACGTGATGAGCGTCACGCGGCCCGTGTAGAGGCTGTCGCGCGCGCGCTCGACGAGGTCGTCGACGACGTCGGCGAGCCCCAACCCGCGAAAGAGAGCGTAGAGACCGAGCGCGGCCGAGGAGAGGCCCAGCACCGCCCCGGGGAGCCCGAGGAAGGACGCGAGGACCGCCAGCGGATAGATGAGCAGGAGGACGCCCAGCGGGACGAGGATGGTCCCCCGGGTCTCCGGGTCGTTCAGCACCTGCTTGATGGTGTAGTACATCGACTCGAGGTCCTGCGCTTGGCGGACGACGACGCGCTGAACGCTGTCGATGCGGACGCGCGAGCGGATGACGGGGAGGACGGACTCGTCCTGTGCGCCGTCGGTGACGACGACGGCGCGCACCTCCTCGCCGGTCTGGAGGCCGGCGAGCACCTCGTCGACTTCGTCGCCGACCGCGCGGTTCGCCTGCACGTCGCTCCCCTCGAGGCCGGTGACGGCGGCGACCTCGACGCTCTCCTCGCGCGAGAGGTCGTCGTAGAGGTGGACGCCCTCGAAGAGGACGTTGACGTCGCTGTCCTCGGGGTCGGCGGTGGCGAGCGCGACGGCGCCGGCCTCGACGGCATCACGGCCGACGGCGGGCGTTTCGAGGCCCGTCTTCCGGCCGAGGTCGTCGTCGAGGTCGACGCAGAGGACCAACAGCATCACCGACCCGTACGCCGGCGACGGTTATTGAGGTTTGGGAGCGGTCGCGGCGGCCGGGGAACGCGCCCGGCGCGTGTGGTCGTCGCGCACGGGCGAGCGAACCCGTGCGGTTTTTGAGTCCTGACGCGCTACAACGGTGATACCGAATGATTTCGAAGGGCTGCGAGCAGTGCGCGCAAGGGGGCAAGATGGTCCTCTTCGTCTACGGGTATTGCGACCAGCGCGACTGTTTCTACTGCCCGCTGGGTGAGAACCGGAAGAACGTCACGCAGGTCTACGCCAACGAGCGCCCGGTCGAGAGCGACGAGGACGTCGTCGCGGAGGCGAAGAAGATGGACGCGCTCGGTACCTCCATCACGGGCGGCGAACCGCAGGAGGCGATGGAGCGCACGACCCGCTACCTCCGCCTCCTCAAGGAGGAGTTCGGCGAGGACCACCACACCCACCTCTACACCGGCATCACGGGCGGCCGCGAGAACATGCGCCGCCTCAGCGAGGCGGGCCTCGACGAGATCCGGTTCCACCCGCCCTACGAACTCTGGGGCGACCTTCACGGGACGGAGTGGGAGGAGATCCTCTACATCGCCCGCGAGGAAGGCCTCACCCCGGCGTTCGAGATTCCGGGCATCCGCGCCGAGGAGGAGTTCCTCGAGTTCCTCGACGAGGGCGCCGCCGACTTCTGCAACGTCAACGAGTTCGAGATGAGCGACGGGAACTACGAGCGGATGCAGGAGGCCGGCTACGAGCTCCAGGACGGCCACATGAGCGCCGTCGAGGGCTCGAAGGACGCCATCCTCGAGGAGATGGCCCAGCACGAGAAGGTCTACTTCTGTACGAGCGTCTTCAAGGACGCCGCCCAGCACCGCAGTCGTCTGAAGCGCATGGCGAAGAACGTCCGCCGCGAGTTCGACGAGGTCACCGAGGACGGCACGCTCGTCTACGGGAAGACGTGGACCTCGCCGGAGGAACTCGACGCCCTCGGCGTCCCCGAGGAGTTCTACACCGCCAAGTCCGAGCACGTCGAGGTCGCGTGGTGGCTCCTCGAGGAGATGGTCGAGGAGGGCGACATCACCGAGGGCGAAATCGTCGAGCAGTACCCGACGTACGACGGCCAGGTCGTCGAGCGAACGCCCCTCGCGTAGAAAACCGGTCACGAGACACGTCGGCCGAACCCCTTCTCATATCCCATAACTGCCGTACCCGTCGTGTGGAGCACGCCGCTCAGGCGCGCGGACAGTCCGCTCGGACGGCCTCGCAGGCGGCGTCGGCGTCAACCTCGTATATCGTGACGGCGTCGTTCTCGAAGGCCACCTCGACGTCGGGGTGGTCGAACGAGCGGACGTCGTAGCGCTCGCGCTCGTTCGGGCCGACGTAGACGTAGGTGACGTCGTACTTGTCGAGGAGGAGGGCGGCGCTCGCCCAGCGCGCACTGTATATCGCGCCGACGTCGCGGGTGCGCGTCTCCCACGCGTCGGGGCCGCGATAGCCCTGCTCGTGGTGCCAGCCGACGACGCTCGGGAGGCCGGTGAGGCTGCTGGCCTCGCTGCGGAACTGGTACATCGGCGTCCCCGGGGCCTCGACGAGGTGCGGGGAGCCCTCGCGGGCGTCGAGCCAGTCGATTGCGGCGGCCTCCCCGGGGTGGCGCTCCTCGACGTACTCGGTGGCGTCGAGCGTCGGGTCGGCGCCGTGGGTGGCGACGTAGCCGACGCGGTCGCTGACGGCGAGCGCGGGGAAGGCGAGGCCGGCGCCGAGGACGAGCACGACGGCGGCGACGCGGGCGACCCGTCCGGCCGAGACGTCGATTTCGCGGGGGCGAGCGAGCGCGCGGAGGCGCGGGCGGCCGTCCGGGAGCACGCCCGCGAGCGCGGCGCCGGCGCCGACGCCCCAGAGCACCCACGCCTGCATCGAGACCTTGTAGACGGTGTTCCAGCGGGGCGCGTTCGGGTCGTGCGGCCAGACCTTCGCGTAGGCGAACTCGACGGCGAGGAGGAGGCCGGCGCCGGCGACGAGGAGCAGGAGGTCGAAGCCGGCGTCGCGGCGCCGGCGGAGGTACCAGCCGGCGGCGATGCACGCGAGGAGGAGGACGGCGGTGCCGAGCGACGCGAGCGTAGCGAGCGCGATGCCGGCGACGAGGAGGCCGGCGCCGAGGGCGAGCGTCCGCCGTGCGACGGCCGCGCCGCGCGCGACGCGGAGGCCGAACGCGGCGAGCGGGACGCCGGACGCGAGCAGGAAGGGGACGACGGGCGTGCGCGGCGGGAGGACGCCGACGCCGCCGTTGACGGGCGTGTGGAAGAGGAGGAACGGGCTCGCGAGCGCGGCGCCGCCGAGCGCGACGGCGAGCGCGCCCGCGACGGCGACGACGAGACGGCCGACCTCGTCGCGGAGCGCGTCGTCGGAACGCAGGCGTGCGCCGTGGCGCCCGAGCAGTCTCCCCGGAT
Organism: Halarchaeum sp. CBA1220; assembly: GCF_003721175.2. Classification (GTDB taxonomy): domain Archaea; phylum Halobacteriota; class Halobacteria; order Halobacteriales; family Halobacteriaceae; genus Halarchaeum; species Halarchaeum grantii. Next base: position 554,905 of record NZ_CP054707.1, on the reverse strand, counting down.
GCCGGTCGGCGAGCGCGAGCGCGAGGCCGGTGAGGCCGACGGCGCTCGGGTAGCTCCACGTGGAGACGAGCGCGAGGAGGCCGGCGACCCAGCCCAGCCCGCCGAGGAGCGCGAGCGCGCGCCCCGTTTCGTCGGTCCGCGAGAGTGCGAACGCGAGCGCGGCGGCGACGAGGAGGAAGGGCGTGGCGAGCATGTGCGCGTGGAGGTCGGCGTTCGTGTACTCCCACGCGGGCGTGACGTGGAGGGTGCCGGGGGCGACGTAGCGCCCGAGCCACGGCGTCCACTCGCCGAGGCTGTGGTAGTGCGCGTAGGCGTCCGCCGCCTCCATGCGGATGCCGGCGAAGGCGACGTCGAACGCGGGGAGCGCGACGCCCTCGGGGAGCAGGCCGACGACGACGCGGACGGGGGTCGCGAGGTGGCCGGCGACGGCGACGAGGCACGCACCGAACGCGCCGCCCGCCACGGGGCTGTTGCCGTTCGCGTCCGCGACGGCGGCGGCGACGGCGTACGCCGCGCTCGCGAGCGTCGCGTAGAACGTCGCGAGCCCGAGGTTGTAGGCGTAGCGGACGGGAACGCCCGCCAGCTCGGTGACGCTCGCGACCGCGAGGAGGCCGCCGTAGTAGTAGCGCACGGGGCGGCCGGCGAACCAGACGTCCTGTGGCGGGAGTGCGCTCGCGCGCGACAGCGATTTCAGGAGCCCGTAGTCGAGGAACTTCTCGCCGCCCGCGGGATAGACGCCCGGGAACACCGACCGGTAGGCGAGGAGGCCGCAGAACGCGAGGGCGAACGCGAGCACCGGTCCGAGAGGTACCGGCGGGAGGCCGTCGCGGCGCGCGACGAGGATGCCGAGGCCGAGCGCGACGAGCGCCGCGACGGCGGCGGTCGCGCGGCCCCACGCGAGGTGGCCGAGCCAGTACGCGGGGAGCGTGACGGCGGCGAGCCCGATGGCCGGCGCGAGGCCGGCGGCGTGGTCGTCGGGGAGGACGCGGGCGGCGAGGGGGAGGCCGGCCGCCGCGACGACGAGGAGGGCGGCGAGCCAGCCGAGGGCGTGGAGGGCGCTCACGACCTATCGGTGTCGTTCTGTCCGGTATGTGTCTTGTGCTCCGTGTGGCGACCGAATCCAAAGCGTGAAGTATTCCGTAGCTGTCACGGTGTAGACGCCCGCATGCCCTCCATCAGACGTGTCGCCGCCGCCCTCCTCCAGCCCGCGCGCGCCGGTCAGTTCCTCGCCGTCGGCGCGCTCGGCGCGCTCCTCGATAACGCCGCGCTCGTCGTCCTCCACGACGTCCTCGCGGTCGCGCTCCTCCCCGCGAAACTCGTCGCCGCAGAAGCCAGCATCATCCTGATGTTCGCCGCGAACGAGCGCTGGACGTTCGACTCGTGGGGTGCGCGCGGCGTCCGCGCGCTCGCGAGACGCCTCCTCACGTCGAACGCCGTCCGCGCCGTCGGCCTCGCCACCGGCATCGCCGTCCTCTTCGCGCTCACTCGCGCCGGCGTCTGGTATCTCGCCGCGAACGTCGTCGGCCTCGGCGTCGGCTTCGTCGTGAACTACTGCTTCGAGAACGTCCTCACGTGGCGCGTCCTCGCCAGCTAGCCGAGGCGGAAGGACTCCTCGCCCTCGCTCTCGAGGTCGTCGAGGTGGATGACGTCCTCGACGTCCTCCGCGTCGTCGAGTTCGTCGCGGAGGGCGTTGATGTACGCCTTGTGCTCCTCCAACTGCTCGCGGAGGTGCTCGGCCTCGAGTTCGAGGCGCTCGTGCTCGCGGACGAAGCTCTTGGGCACCTCGACCTTCGGCGGGAACTCCGCGTCCTCGACGTCCTCGCCGACGTCGTCCGTCGGGACGACGCGCACGCGGCCGTCGTTCGCGACGAGCGCGTCCACGTAGTCCCGGAAGACGGCGGACAACGAGAGGTCGCGCTCCTCCGCGATGTCGCGGAGGGCGTCGAAGGTGTCCTCGTTCACGCGGAACGAGACGGTCTTGTTCTTGTTGCCCATGCGCGAAAAACGGGGTCTCGGGCCTTAGTTCTTCGTCAGACGCCGCGTCTCAGGCGGCTTCGGCGACTTCCTCGTCGTCGGTCTCGTCGAGCGACTCGAGGGCGTCGATGGCGGCCTGCTTGTAGCGCCGCAGCGGGAGGTCGTACTCCTCCTCGGCGCGCCGGGCGTACTCGTTGCCCTCGTCGTCGAAGGCGTCGATGCGCTCGAGGGTGCGCTCGGCCGTCTCGACGACCCAGCGGTCGCGCGTCGCCGTCTCGACTTCGGTGATAGACTCGGGGCGCACGGAGACGTTGACGGTCCCGTCCTCGGTCTCGTAGGCGCGGGGCTTCCCGACGATAGCGACGTACGTCGGCGTCTCGAGGTCGCGCAGCGCGCTCGCGGCGTCCGGCTGATACTGGCCGGCGTAGACGAAGAACGTCCCGGTCGGGTCGACGACGCGGCCGCGCCAGTACTCGGAGTCCTCGCCGACGTCCTCGGTCTCGGTGAGGGTGCCGACGAGGAAGACGCGGTTCGCCTTCTCCCCGGTGGGGAGGAGGCTGTAGAGCGGCGCGCGCTCGTCGTCGGATTCCTTGAAGGTGAACGTGGCGTCGTTGAACTCGTCGGCGAAGACGCGGCGGGCGACTTCGCGCGTGGGGGTGGACTGGTTGCTGGACATCTACATCGACCTCGCTTTGATGAGGACGGATTCGGCGTCGGTGGGTTCGGAGAGCGCTTCGACGTCGTTCGCGAGCACGTAGCGCCCGAGCGTCGGGCCCGTGACGCGGTAGTACTGGCCGAGGAGCATCTCGCGCATCTCGTCGGCGACGACGGTCGTGTCGAGGGCGTCCATCGCCTGCTGTTTCGCCTCCTCGAGACCGATTCCGGTGAGGTCGGTCGTCGCTTCCTCGTTCAGGATGATCTCGTGGACGTCCTCGCCGTCGTCGAGGACGCCCTTGATGCGGAGGTCGAACTCGCCCTCGACCTCGCCGTGCTCGGAACAGCGGCCGTTCTGAAGGACGCGCGTGCAGTCCTCCTCGGGGCAGCGCTTGATGAGGCCGGAACCGGACTGGATGTCGACGAGCGCGCCCTCGACGCTCGTCTCGTCGTCGCCGACCTCGATGTCCTCGTCCACCTCGGTGATGGTGGTCGTGCGGTTGAGCTTCACCGAATACCGGCCCTGGTACTCGTCGGTGACGACGTTCCCGAGGCGGTAGACCTGCCCTTCGTCGAGTTCGTCGAGGTCGGAGGCCGCCCACTTGGTGAACTTGATGGTGCCGGACTCGTCGCCGAGCAGGCCGACCTGCGCGACGCTGTCGCTCCGGGGCTCCCAGAGGTCGACGACCTTCGCGGTGATGTCCACCCACTCGTCGGGCGCGTCGACGTCGGCGGCCTGCACGGTCGGGTTGCCGCCGCGTCCGAGTTCGTCGCGCTCGATGCCCGCCTCGTCGAGGTAGTGGCTCTCGACGGAGCGCCGGGCCTCGTCGAGCGGTATCTTGTACTCCTCGACGTACTGTTCGAGGCGCTCCTCGATCTCCTCGACGTCCACGTCGAGGTGCTCCGAGAACTGGTCGTGTAGCTGCTGCGCGGTCTGCTGTATGTCGCTCATAGTCGGGGATTCCGTCTCCGCGTGTGTTTCGGGTGGGAGACGGGAACGGATACGGCCTGCTGGTCTATAAACTCTCCCTCACCGAAGCGAAAGTGGTCTGGTGCGAGCCACAGGCCTATGTCGTCGCGGGCGCTACACGCGCTCATGACCGAGGACGACTCCGGGGTCGTCGACCGCCTCGCCCGGGGCGCGGGCCGCCGGTACGCGGAGGCCGTCGCCGCCTACCGGGAGGGCCGAACGAGCGGCGAACTGCCGCGCGACGACGCCGGCCGCGTCCGCATCGTCTGTCGCCGCCACGCCGAGAAGCGCGCCGTCGCGCTCGACGAGGAGGGCCGCCCGGCGTGCTTCGACGCCGACCACCCCGCCTGCGAGGGCTGTCTCGAGGACGTTCGGGACGGACAGGTGGAGACGTGGTGAGAACCGTCGCCGTCCTCCTCGCCGGCGGGACCGGGACGCGGCTCTACCCGGCGAGTCGCGCCGAGCGCCCGAAGCAGTTCCAGTCCTTCGGCGATGATTCGCGCTCGCTCCTCCGGCGCGCGGCCGACCGCGCGGCGTTCGCCGACGACGTGTGCGTCCTCACCCGCGAGGCGTACGCCGACGCCGTCCGCGAGCACGTCCCCGAGGCCGACGTCCTCGTCGAACCCGTCGCGAAGGACACGGGGCCGGCGCTCGCCTACGCGAGCCATCGCGTGCGCGAGCGACACGACGACGCCGTGCTCTGCGCGCTCCCCGCCGACCACGTCGTCGGCGACGGCTTCGACGACGTCGCGCGGCGCGGCTGTCGCGTCGCCGCCGAGCAGGACGCGCTGGTGACGTTCGGCGTCGAACCCGACCGACCCGCGACCGAGTACGGCTACATCGAGCCCGGCGACGCCCACGACGGCTACGCCGACGTCGCGTCCTTCCGGGAGAAACCCGACGCCGAGACCGCCGCGCGTCTCCGGGAGGCGGGGTGTCTCTGGAACGCCGGGCTGTTCGCGTGGCGCCCAGAGGTCTTCCTCGCGGAGGCGCGCGACGGCCCGCTCGCGCCGCTCATTGATGCGCTCGAGGCCGGCGACCCCGAGCGCGGGTTCGACCGCGTCGACCCCGCGAGCGTCGACTACGCGGTCATGGAGCGGACCGACCGCGCCGCCGTCGTCCCCGCCGACTTCGACTGGGACGACCTCGGGTCGTGGGACGCGCTCGAACGCGTGCTCGGCGGTGACGACGACGGGAACGTCGTCGCGAGCGACGCCCTCGCCCTCGACGCGTCCGGGAACGTAATCGCGAGCGACGACAAACACGTCTCCGTCGTCGGCGTGGACGACCTCGTCGTCGCCGCCTACGACGACCGCGTGCTCGTCGTCCCGAAAGCCGACAGTCAGCGCGTCCGCGACGTCGTCGCCGAACTCCGCGACGACGACCTGTTCTGACTACCCCTGCTGGAGGCGGCCGCCGTCGATGGGGAGCGAGACGCCGTTCACGTACGACGCGCGCTCGCTCGCGAGGAAGGCGACGACGTCACCGAGCTCCCGCGGAGCGCCGACGCGCTCCATCGGGATGTCGACACCCCAGTCCGCGATGCCGGTCTCGTAGTCCGGGTACTCGCCGCGCTCGACGGCCTGCTCGACGAGCTCCTCGATGCGCGGCGTCTCGAACGGCCCCGGGAGGACGGCGTTCGCACGGACGTCCGGCGCGAGCTCGACCGCGAGCGTCTCCACGAGACCGATGACGCCGCGTCGCACCGCGTTCGAGAGGACCAGACCGCCGATCGGCGTCTCGACGCTCGTCGAGGTGATGGCGGTGACGGTGCCCGCGTCGCTCTCCGAGAGGTACGGATGGGCGGCCTTCACGGCTCGGACGGCGCTCATCACGAGCAGGTCGTACGCCTCGTACCAGTCGCGCTCCGCCGTGTCGAGGAACGGCCCCGACGGCGGGCCACCCGCGGAGAGCACGAGGTGATCGAGACTCCCGAAGGCCTCCACGGTCGCCTCGACGAGCGCCTCGACGTCGTCCGGGTCCGTGATGTCCGCGCTGACGCCGGTGACGTCGCCCGTGGCCGCCTCGCGAACGTCCTCGATTGCGTCGTCGAGGCGCTCCTCGTCGCGCCCGCAGAGCACGACGTTCGCGCCCTCGGCGGCGAGCGCCGTCGCCGACGCCTTCCCGAGGCCGCTCGTACTCGCCGTCACCAGTGCCGTCTCGTCAGTGAGTCCGAGGTCCATATCGCCGTCGTCGGACCCCCTCCACAAAAACCATCCTGTCGGGTGCTTCGGTCGTTTCTCCGTAACGCTTGAATCGGTGGACGGCGTTGTGTTCCCCGTGAGAGCTACGCGACGGGGCCGGAAGTGGGCGGCCGGGACGTCGGGGTCGCCTCTCCGTGGTGTGTCTGCCGGATGCGGAACGAGGGAGTGGCGGTCGTGAACGTCGAGTTCGAGCGTTTCGACGGCGGCGTTCGCATTCACGACCGTATCGAGTCAGTCACGTACACGGTCGAGACGGGGAGCGATACGGTTCTTGAGGCTGACACAGATGCGTTCCAGCTCCCGGTCACGCACACGTTCGCCGTCGAAACCGACCACCTCTCCCTCCCGAACCTCACCGATGTCTACGTCCGTGACAGTGCGGGCGTCGCTCTCGACCTCCCACCCGGACAGCGCGATGGTGTCGGGACGGGAACATACGAGATAGAGATCAGCGCGACACCGGTCAAACTCTACCTCCACGTCGAGGACGCCGCCGTCGTCGTCGATTCGCTCCGCGACGCGACCACCATCGAGTTCGATCGAACCGCGCGCGTCGCCATCGGCGTTCGCTCGCTCCACGAACATCCTGCGGGGTCGGTCACGGTTCGGGACGACCCCCGCGACCTGATGCGCGCCGTCTCCACGTTCGGCTCCGCGCTGAAGACGACGAGCGCCGAGCGCTCCTTCCCGACGATGCGCGGTCATCCACCCATTATCGAGCGTGGCGAGCGCTTCGCCGTCCCGCCAAACGTCCGCCCGCCCGACACCGGTGTCCGCATCGAAGTTCCCGCGCGATACGAGTCCGTCTATAGCGTCGCGACGCTCGCGTACTACCTCGGCGCCGACGTCGTCCCGAGCGCCACACCCCGTGTCGTCGCCGCCGGTCGGACGTTCGACCTCCCCGAAGACGAACTCTCGGACGCCGCGAACGATGTCCTCCGGCACTGCTTCACGCTCGACTGCGTCGTCCGCACCGAGGGCATCTACCCAATCGACCTCGCCGAGCGCGAGGATGTGCTCACGCGCGTCGACCTTGACCTCGCTGACCTCTACGACGCACCGCTCGACGAGCGCACCGCGGCCTACCTCGACGTTCCGTGCGAGACCACTAAGGGGATTCTCGAGTGGCACCTCACTACTGACATTGAGCCAACACCCGACCACGCCGAGATACTCCCCTACGTTGTCAACGACCTCTCCTTCATCCGCTCTCCATCACCGTCCGCAGGCTCCGGACCGCCCGTCCCGGAGCCCGATTCCGTCAGCGAGTTCTTCCGCAACGACCCGGACGGTGCGTCCGTCCGGTCGACCGACGAAACCGGAACGCGTGCGACCGATTCCGACTCCGCCCCAAGCGACCACATCGTCTCGCCCGCCGCTGCCGACACCGTTGGACACGCTTGGGTTGGTGACGGCTACCCCCGCGGGGCGTCGAAACCCACCGTCGATTCCTACCGGCGTCGGCTCGACAGAGAGACTACCGAGGATACCGCCATCGATGTCCACGTCGTCTGTAACGACCCGGAGATGCGTGAAGAAGCCGAGAAACTGTACGGCTTCCGGGACCTGATTGAGTTCGACGTCGAGACGGACTTCGACCTCACTATTGCGGAGACGCGTGATGTCCTCGCATCGGAGACCGACCTCCTCCACTACATCGGCCACGTCACCGAGGAAGGGATGCAGTGTCGCGACGGCGACTTAGACGTCCGCACGCTCGACGACGTGAACGTCGACACGTTCGTCCTGAACGGCTGCCGCTCCTACGCACAAGGAATGGCACTCGTCGATGCCGGAGCTCTCGGCGGCGTCGTCACCGTCGACAACGTCTTCAACCGCGTCGCGACCGATGTTGGGCGCTCGGTCGCCCGGTTGCTGGACAACGGCTTCGATCTCCACGGCGCGCTCGACGTCGCCACTGAGAACGTCACGGCGGGCTATCAGTACACCATCGTCGGGAATGGAGGAGTCACGCTTTGTCACCACCACATGGGCTGCCCCACGCTCGGTCTCATCAATACTGATGACGTCACTGAGGAGTCGCTCTTGTTCTCGGTTCGGTGTTATCTCACACGAGATGTCGGCCCGGGGACGTTCATCTCGCTGATTCCCCTCGAGTCACAAACACGCCACTTGGCCAATCCGATGGAACACTCCTTCGAACTCGGCCCCGAGCACTTGCAGAAGACCCTCTCGTCCGGTCGTTCGCCGATACTCGTCGACGGTGAACTTCGGTGGAGCGACGAACTCGAACTCGCGGACGTTTACGGGCCGTAGGTCGGAGACGCGATGCTCGCCGCCGAGGTACCGGCCGACGAGAGCAGCAGCACGAGTGTGAACAGCGCGCCGATCATGCGGGGGTTCTCGGTGAGGTACGTCGTGATGTCTTTCTCGGACATACTTCACCCGATGACCGGTTCGATAGAAAGTCTATCTCATAACTTGTGGAATAAAACTAAGGCAATTTTCGGCGCGAACACAATACTGCGGTGTCCGTCGGTACGTCACGACTCGATTCGGGCCGACCGCCCCGCTCGCAGAGACTGCTGTCCTGCCGGCCGTTACTGCCCCCAGAAGTTGTCGCGGCTACCGAGGCGCTCGCGCGACGACCCGGCGGAGTCCTCCTCGTTCTCCCCTCCCTCGGCCTCGTCGTCGGCTCCGTCCTCGTCTTCCTCCGACTCGTCCTCCTCGTCCTCGGGGAGCTTCTCGATCAGGTCCGCCCGCGCGTAGTTCGGCTTCACCGTCGTCACCTTCGCCTTCACGCGCGCCGGCGGGAGGACGCCGTCCACCATCACGATGAAGCCCGAGTCCTCCTGTCGGCCGACGCCGGCGCCCGACTCGTGCATGTCGTCGACGTCGAGGACGACCTCCTCGCCGGGGACGACGGGGGCCGTCTTCAGCTCGGAGATCGGCTGGCTGTAGTGCTGACACCAGTCCATTCCCCCGCGGTCGCCGAAGTGCTGGCACCCCATGCCCGAAATCCGCTCTTGGAAATTAGGACATTCGTCCGCGAGTGGGCAGTCTGCCATACGGAGTGTTAGCTCCGGCGAACGCAAAACGCTATCGGACGTTTCCGCCGCGACAACGGCCGTCCGACCCGCTTACTCTTCGTCCTCGCCGGGGAGGGTGATGAGGTTCTCCCGGCCGATACGGAGCTTCTCGACCCGGCCTTCCTCGGCCATCGACGTGAGGAGCTGTGAGACTTTCGCGTCCGACCACCGCGTCTCCTCGACGATGTTCGACTGCTTCATCCGGCCGCCGTTCGCCTCGAGCAGTCGCTCGACGCGCTCCTCGTCGCTCAACAGCTCCTCCGTCGGCTCCGACTCGCCGTCGGCCGGCTCGCTCGCGGGGGTCTCCCGGGGCGTCGCCGGTGGTTCCGTCGGCGCGTCGCCGTCAGCGTCCGATGGCGACCCCGGGCCGTTCGTGTCCGCACTCTGGCGGACGTCGAGACTGCCGCGGCCGCCGAAGCCGCGCCACACGTACGCGACGACGACGCCCACGACGAGCGCGCCGACCACGAGGCCGCCGACGAGCAACCACGGAACGCCGGGGCTCTCGACGAACACGACCGTCGGGCCGCCGCCCGGGAACGACTGCGGGCCGGTCCACGTCAGCGCTCCGTCCGAGAGCTGTGACGGCGGGTCGGCGCTGTCCGGACTGTAGCCGCTCGGCGGATACACGCGGAGCGTCTGCCCGGCGTAGAGGTCGCCGAACCAGCCGCCGGCGAACGTGTCGCCGAGCGTGAGCCGGTCACCGGACGCGTTCGCGAAGTTCGTCCACGTGAACTCGAGCGTGAGGGTGCCGACGTCCGGGCCGTCCGAGCGGTCCGTGATGCCGTGGCTCCGGGCCGGGTCGACGATCTGCATCGGGCGGCCGGTCCGCTCGGTGGCGTCGGCGGCGGCCGAGCGGAACGCCGCGAGCGACGGCCCGCCCTGCCCGCGCTCGAACTCGGTGGCGAGGTCGGCGAACGCCGCTCTATCGTCGGAATCGTTCAGGGGATACGCCACCGACACCGTCCAGCGCGCGTCCCCGTTCGATTGGAGGTGGACGCCGAGCGTCGTGTTCGACGCCGCCGGGGCGGTGTCGGCGGCCGCCGCGACAGAACCGATGGGGAGGGCGAGGACGACAGCGGTGACGGCGAGCACGAGGAGGGCGGCTTGCCGCATGGTCGGTTTCGAGTGGAGCGCCCGACGGCAAAACGCTTTCCATCACCCGTACGGCGCGCGAATCCCGGGAGACGCCCGCTCGATACCCGAGCACTCCGCATCGTTTTTGTCGGCAGCCGCGCAAATAACGGCTATGTCCAGGCTCCCCGTCCTGTTCGCCGCCCTCCTCCTCCTCGCGGCACCCGTGGCCGCGTTCGGTGGCGCGACCGACGCGGCCCCGCTCACCGGTAGCGCCGAGGCCGCGACGGCGACGCCCGCCACGAACACCGCCACCGCGAACACGACGAACGTCCTCCGTCTCGGCGACCCGAACGCCGCCGGGTTCACGACGACCGGCCCGACCGTCACCGTCACCGTGGGCGCCGCGAGCGCCTCCTTCGACGGCCGCTACGCGACGTACGGCTTCGAGTCCCGCTGGGCGGCCGCGTCCACCGACGCCGAACGCCTCGCCGTCATCCGTAACGCCACCGACGCCGCCGCGAACCGGACCGCCGCCATCGCCGCCGACGAGGCGGCCGCACGCGAGGCCTACGTCGACGGCGACCTCTCCGCGCCCGCGCTCGTCCACCGCGTCGCCCTCGACAGCGCTCGCGCCGACGCGCTCGCCACGTACATCGCCACGCTCAGGGAGCACGCCGGCGAGCTCTCGGAGGAGAACGCCACCGTCGTCCGCGACCGGCTCACCGCACTCCGTGGCGAACTCGCCGCCTACGGCGTCGGAACCGGCGAGTCGCTCCACGCCGAGCTCGGCGACGCCATCGCCGGCGAGCGCGCCCCGATGCGCGTCTACGTCGCGGCGTCGCCGTCCGGCCTCACGCTCGCGGCGCTCGACGACGACACGTACTACCACACGACGTATCGCGTCGACAACTACGACGCCGTCCCCGCCTCGAACGTCGACCTCGGTGCGTTCCTCGACTCCCTCGAGCGCCTCTACCCGACCACGACGAACCTCTCCTCCTCGAACGGCGGGTTCCGCTCGTTCAGCGCCCCCGCCGACGCCCACCTCTACCGTGCGGTCCTCGGCTACAACCGGGGTGCCGACGCACAGAGCACGCTCGTCGTCTACTTCGACCCGAGTACGGACAGCGTCTACCGCGAGGACAAGCGCCTCGCGACCGCCGATATCGTCACCGGCGCGGCCGTCACCCGAACGCAGGGGTCCGTGACGCTCGCCGTCAACCGGACGTACGCCGGCGGCCCGCTCCGCGTCGCCGTGTACAACGACGCCGGGGACCCGCTCGACGCGACCGTCCGCGTCAACGGGACCACTGCCGGCACCACCGACCCCGATACCGGCGTCGTCTGGGCGCTCGCCCCGGCTGGCGAGTACAACGTGACCGCCGAACACGACGGGACGACCGTCACGCTCGACACCGGCGCCGCCTCTGCCTGAGGCGAACCTTCTTCTCCGAGAGCGGGCCCACCGGAGCGCGTGCCCCAGACCTCGCGCGGCGTCGCGCCCGTCGTCGGCGCCGTCGTCCTCCTTGCGTGCTGCGTCGGCGCCGCGAGCGCCGTCGCCGTCACCGTCACCGACGCCGGAGCCACAGCCCTCGTGACGCCCGCGACGCCCAGCGTCGTCGACGCGCACGCCACGAGCGACGGGACGCTCGCGCTTACCTATCGCGCGGGGCCGGCGCTCGACGTCCGCGACCTCCGCGTCGTCGTCGCCGTCGACGGGACGCCGCTCCGCCAGCAGCCGACCGTGCCGTTCGTCGGTGCCCCGGGGTTCGACGGCGCGCCCGGCGGCCCGTTCAACGCCGCCACCGACCCGACGTGGACGGTCGGCGAGCGCGCGACGCTCCGCGTCGCCGAAACCAACACCGCGCTCGACGCGGGCGCACGCGTCACTGTACGGCTCTATCGGAACGGCACCCGAGTCGCCGTCGTCGAGACGCGCGTCGCTACTGCTCGGGAACGCGCGCGAGCGTCGTGATGGCGACGTCCGGCTTGTAGGACGGCCCCATCGTCCGGTGCTCGATGGCCTCGAAGCCGGCGTCGCGGAACATGCGGTCCGCCTCCGCCTCGTCGTAGAAGAGCATTATCGCGTCCGCGAGCTTCTGGAAGAGCGTCGAGCGCGGGTAGTTCGGGCCGACGACGAGCACTTTTCCACCGGGCTTCGTGATGCGGCGGAACTCCCGGAGCGCCGCCACCGGGTTCGGCCAGTACTCGATGGAGCCCGACGACCAGACCGCGTCGAAGCTATCCGCCGCGAACGGCAGGCGCTCGGCGTCCCCGAACGTGAACTGCACGGGGTCGTGCTTCCCGAGTTTCGCCCACGCCTTCTCCAGTTGGCCCTCGCTCTGGTCGAGCGCGTAGACGTCCTCGGTGTACTCGAGGAGGCCCTCCGTCCCGAAGCCGGTTCCACAGCCGACGTCGAGGACTCGGTCGCCAGCATCCAGCGCGAGCATTTCGAGGGATTCGGCCCGCATCGACTCGTTCCAGATGAACGGGTTGACGCGGTCGTACACCTTCGAGAGGTACCGGTAGAAGAGCCGGGCCCGCGCTTTGTCTTCGAGGACTCCCATTGTCGACTCGTAGCGTGGCCTCGGACATAAGTTCCTGTCTTTCAGCCGCCCGTCCGTTTCGCAACTACCTTATACGCGTTCGTTCAATTCCTCCCCGTTAGCCCATGCCGAGGCCAGAGGTTCTAGAACGAATACAGGAGGCCGAGCAGGACGCCGACGACATCGTCGCCGACGCCGAGCAAGAGCGCGAGGAGCGCCTCGCCGAGGCCCGGCAACGGGCCGATGAGATCCGGCAAGAGGCAGACGAAGAAGCGGCCGAGCTGAAAGAACAGCGACTCGCCGACGCCCGTGAGGAGATCGAGGCCGAGAGCGAACGCATCATCGAAGAGGGCAACGCGGAGCGCGAGCAGCTCCGCGCGACGGCCGAAGAGAACGCCGACGAGGCCGTCGAGTACGCCCTCGACCAGTTCGAGGAGGCGGTGCATGCTCAGACCTGAGCAGATGAGCAAGGTGTCCGTCACGGGCACCAAGAACGTCATTCAGGACGTCATCGAGGTCACGCACGACCAGCGCGTCGTCCACCTCACCGACTACACGGGCGAGCACGAGGGCTTCGCGTCCGGTAGCCCCCTCGAGGGCGCCGAAGCGGCGTCCGAGAAACTCGTCACCGTCCGCTCGCTCATCAACATCCTCGACGTCTCCGAGGAGGACGCGGGTCCCGCCCGCATCGTCACCGACGAGGCGCTCGAGGAGGAGTTCGAGTCCGTCCGCCAGCAGGTGAACGAACTCGACGACCGGCGCGACGACCTCGAGGACGACCTCGAGGACCTCGAGGAGGAGATCGCGGCCGCCGAGCCGTTCGTCGAGCTCGGCATCGACCTCGATCTCCTGCAGGGGTACGACAACCTCGACGTCGTCGTCGGCGAAGGCGACACGGACGCGGTGGGACACGCGCTCGCCGACGCGAGCGCGATCCAGTCCTACGAGGTGTTCAGCGAGGGCGACGTCTTCGCCGCGGTCGCGTACCCCGAATCGGGTGCGCCAGCGGACGCGCTCTCCGAGGTCTTCGTCGGCCTCGACGTCGAGCGCTACGCGGTCCCGGACGCCGAGGAGTCCCCCGAGGAGTACCTCCAGCGGCTCGAACACCGCAAGCAGCAGCTCGTGTCCGACCTCGAGAGCGTCGAGAGCGACCTCGAGAGTCTCCGCCTCGAACACGCCGGCTTCCTCCTCGCCGCCGAGGAGAAGCTCACCATCGAGGTCCAGAAGTCCGAGGCGCCGCTGCACTTCGCGACGACCGAGCACGCCTTCGTCGCGGAGGGCTGGATCCCGACGACCGACTACGAGTCCTACGCGAGCGCGCTCAAGGACGAGCTCGGCGAGCGCGTCGAGGTCGAGGAGCTCGAGCGCGCCGAGTACGAGCCGCCCGGCCACGAGATCGGCCACGGCGAGCAGGAGGCCGCGACCGACGGCGGCACCGTCGACCGGCCGCCGGTCGTCCAGAAGAACCCGAAGGTCGCAGAGCCCTTCGAGATGCTCGTTCGGGTCATCAACCGGCCGAACTACTTCGACCTCGACCCGACGATCATCCTCTTCCTGACGTTCCCGGTCTTCTACGGCTTCATGATCGGCGACGTCGGGTACGGCGTCCTCTACACGGCCGCCGGCTGGTGGATGTACACCCGCCTCGACAGCGCCGCGCTCGCGTCGCTCGGCGGCGTCGCGGTCATCTCGGGAGTGGCGACTATCGTGTTCGGCGTCCTCTACGGGGAGGTGTTCGGGTTCCACCTCATCAGTGAGTACCTCTGGAGCGGCACGCCGCCGCTTCACAAGGGACTGATGCCGGCGAACGCGGACTGGGCCCGTCTCTGGCTCATCGTCTCCATCCTCGTCGCGCTCGGGCACCTCACGCTCGGGTACGCCATCGACACCTACAAGCGCCTCCACCACAGCGCGTGGGACGCACTCACGGAGGGCGCGTCGTGGGCGATCCTCATGATCGGGATGTGGATCTGGGTCTTCAGCCACGCGCTCGACAGCGCCAAACCACCCATCCTCTTCCAGACCCTCGCCGGGCAGCCGCTCGGTTTCACCGGGTTCTCCGCGACGGTCGGGTGGGCGGCACTCGCCGTCGGCCTCGTCGGCTACGTCCTCCTCATCTACGCGGAGGGCGCGATTGGCGCCGTCGAGGGCGCGCTGAACTCGCTCACGCACGTCCTCTCCTACACGCGGCTCGCGGCGGTCATGCTCGCGAAGGGCGGAATGGCGTTCGTCGTCAACCTGCTCTTCTTCGGCGCGTACCGGTCCGCCGAAGGCGAGTTCCACTTCATGCTCAACCACGATTGGAGCTACGTACAGGCCCACCACTCCGGTGCCGAGCTGATGTTCGGCGGCCTCGTTCACGGCCCGATAACGGCCGTACTCGGCGGCCTCGTCATCTTCGTGCTCGGCCACGCCTTAGTGCTTGCCCTCGGGGTTACCAGCGCCGGTCTACAGGCCGTTCGTCTGGAATACGTCGAGTTCTTTGGGAAGTTTTATGAAGGCGGTGGGGAGAAATACGAACCGTTCGGCCACCAGCGAACCTACACCACACAGGACTAATCAGTCATGCTCGAATTCATCGCATTCGTCAACGCTATCGCACCGCTTCTCAACGACGTCCTCCTGCCCGCGGAACTCTCGGGCAACATCCAGATCGGCCTCGCCGCGCTCGGCGTCGGCGTCGCCGCGCTCGGCGCGGGGATCGCGGAAGGCGGCATCGGCGCTGCGGCCGTCGGCGCCATCGCTGAGGACAGCGACTTCTTCGGGATCGGTCTGCTGTTCACCGTCCTCCCGGAGACGCTCGTCATCCTCGCGATTGTCGTGATCTTCCTGGTCCAGTAATCTCACGATGAGTCTCGAAACGGTCGCGGAAGAAATCCGGGAGGAGGCCGAGGAACAGGCCGAGGCCATCCGTCAGGACGCCGAGTCGGAGGCCGAGGAGATCGTCTCCGACGCCGAAGCCGAGGTCGAGCGGGAGATCGACCAGCTGCGCGAGCAGGAGCTCTCCAGCGCGAAGCTCGAAGCCAAGCACGAGCGGGAGATCGACCAGCTGCGCGAGCAGGAGCTCTCCAGCGCGAAGCTCGAAGCCAAGCACGAGCGGATGAGCGCGCGGCGCGAAGCGCTCGACGACGTCCGCGACCGTGTCGAGTCGCGTATCGCCGACCTCGACGCAGACCAGCGTCGGGAGCTCACCGAGTCGCTCCTCACGGACTCCCTCGAGGAGTTCGCCGAGGACGCGCAGCTCGCCGTCCACTACGCACCCGGCGACGAGGCGCTCATCGAGGAGCTCCTCGAGGAGCGACAGAACGTCGCTCCGGCCGGCGAAATCGACTGCCTCGGCGGCGTCGTCGTCGAGAGCGAGAGCTCGCGCGTCCGAGTGAAGAACACGTTCGACAGCGTCCTCGCGGACGTCTGGGAGGACGAACTGAAGCAGATATCCGACCGACTGTTCGACGAGCAATGAACGTCATCAGTCGCGACGCGTCGAACTACTCCTACGTGAACGCCCGCGTGCGTTCGCGCTGGGCGGCCCTCTTCGGCGAGGAGGAGTACGACAAGCTCACCCGCATGGGTCCGAGCGAGATCGCCCGCTTCATGGAGGAGACCGAGTACGGGCCCGAGATCAACGCGCTCGGGTCGCGCTACACGGGCGTGGACCTCGTGGAGTACGCGCTCAACCGCAACCTCGCGCGGCACTTCGAGGATCTCCTCGAGTGGTCGCAGGGGACGCTCTACGACCTCATCTCGCGCTACCTCCGGAAGTTCGACGCGTGGAACGCGAAGACGGCGCTTCGCGGCGTCTACTCGGAGACGGAGTCGACCGTCATCGAGGACGACTTCATCCACGCCGGCGAGTTCGGCGAGCGCCTCCTCACGCGTCTGCAGGAGTGCTCGGCGGTCGAGGAGGTCGTCGAGACGCTCGAGGGAACGCTCTTCGGCGCGTCCCTACAGGACGCGCTCGACGACTACGAGGAGACTGGGTCGCTCGTCCCGCTCGAGAACGCCGTCGACCGGACGTTCTACGACAACCTCCTCCGTGGCCTGAACGCCACGACGGAGAGCGGGACGCGGGAGTTCGTGAAGTTCCTCCAGGCGGAGGTCGACTTCCGGAACGTCCGGAACGCGTTCCGCCTCGCCCGCAGCGGCGGGGAGATGGACCCGGCGGACTACTACATCGAGGGCGGCCGGCTCTTCGAGGCGACCGAGCTCGCGTCGCTCGTCGGCAACCGCGACGAACTCGTCGCTCGCCTCCAGGATAGCCGCTACGGCGACGAGGTCGGCCCGGCCCTCGAAACGCTCGAGTCCACCGACTCGCTCATCGGCTTCGAGCACGCGCTCGACGCCGCGCTCCTCGGCTACGCGGACCATCTCTCGCACGTCTTCCCGCTGTCGGTCTGTCCCGTCCTCGCGTTCGTTCTCGCGAAGGAGCGGGAGGTCGACAACATCCGCGCAATCGCGCGCGGCCGGGAGGTCGGGCTGAGCCAAGAGGAGATCGAACGGGAACTGGTGATGCTATGAGTCAGGAGATCGCCGTCGTCGGCACCGCCGAGTTCACGACGGGCTTCCGACTCGCGGGCGTCCGCGAGTTCCGGAACGTTCCCGAGGAGGAGAAGGACGAGTCGCTCGACGACGCCGTCGAGGACGTCTTCGCCACGGAGGACGTCGGCATCATCGTGATGCACGCCGACGACCTCGACTACCTCTCGCGGACCGTCCGGGAGCGCGTGGAGACGAGCGTCGAGCCGACCGTCGTCACCATCGGTGGCGGCGCCGGCGGGAGCAGCGGGATGCGCGACCAGATCAAGCGCGCCATCGGTATCGACCTGATGGCGCAAGACGAAGGTGAGAACGAATGAGTCAGACAGACACCGTAACAGACTCCGGCGAAATCGCGAGCGTGAGCGGTCCGGTCGTGACCGCCACGGGCCTCAACGCCCAGATGAACGACGTCGTCTACGTCGGCGACGAAGGGCTGATGGGCGAGGTCATCGAGATAGAGGGCGACACGACGACGATTCAGGTCTACGAGGAGACGTCCGGCGTCTCCCCAGGTGAGCCCGTCGAGAACACCGGCGAACCCCTGACCGTCGACCTCGGGCCGGGCGTGCTGGACACCATCTACGACGGCGTCCAGCGCCCGCTCGACGTCCTCGAGGACGAGATGGGTGCGTTCCTCGACCGTGGGGTCGACGCCCCCGGCATCGACCTCGAGGAGTCGTGGGACTTCTCCCCGACGGTCTCCGAGGGCGACGTCGTCGAACCCGGCGACCAGGTCGGGACCGTCCCCGAGACGGTCAGCATCGAGCACAAGGTCCTCGTCCCCCCGACCTTCGAGGGCGGCGAGGTCGTCGAGGTCAACGAGGGCGAGCACGTCGTCACCGAGCCGATCGTCGTCCTCGACAACGGCGAGGAAGTGACGATGCACCAGGAGTGGCCGGTCCGACAGGCCCGCCCCTCCGAGGAGAAGTTCACGCCGACCGAGCCCCTCATCACGGGCCAGCGCGTGCAGGACGGCCTCTTCCCGATCGCGAAGGGCGGGACGGCCGCCATCCCGGGTCCGTTCGGCTCCGGGAAGACCGTCACCCAGCAGCAGCTCGCGAAGTGGAGTGACGCGGACATCGTCGTCTACATCGGCTGTGGCGAGCGCGGGAACGAGATGACGGAGGTCATCGAGGACTTCCCCGACCTCACGGACCCGAAGTCCGGTAACCCGCTGATGGCGCGGACGACGCTCATTGCGAACACCTCGAACATGCCGGTCGCGGCCCGCGAGTCCTGCATCTACACGGGTATCACCATCGCGGAGTTCTACCGCGACATGGGCTACGACGTCGCGCTGATGGCCGACTCCACCTCGCGGTGGGCGGAGGCGATGCGCGAGATCTCCTCGCGTCTCGAGGAGATGCCCGGCGAGGAGGGGTACCCCGCGTACCTCGCGGCGCGCCTCGCGCAGTTCTACGAGCGCGCGGGTCGCTTCGAGACGCTGAGCGGGAACGAGGGGTCGGTCTCCGTCGTGGGCGCGGTCAGCCCGCCGGGCGGTGACTTCTCCGAGCCGGTCACGCAGAACACGCTCCGTATCGTGAAGACGTTCTGGGCGCTCGACGCGGACCTCGCGGAGTCCCGGCACTTCCCGTCGATCAACTGGACGGAGTCCTACTCGCTCTACAAGGACCAGCTCGACCCGTGGTTCGAAGAGAACGTCGCGGGCGACTGGCCGGAGGAGCGCCAGTGGGCGGTCGACGTCCTCGACGAGGAGGACGAACTGCAGGAGATCGTCCAGCTCGTCGGGCGCGACGCCCTGCCGGACGACCAGCAGCTCACGCTCGACGTCGCGCGCTACCTGCGCGAGGCGTTCCTCCAGCAGGACGCGTTCCACGACGTGGACACGTTCTCGCCGCCGGAGAAGACCTACGAGATCCTCACGGCGATCCACACCTACAACGACGAGGCGTTCGCCGCCCTCGAGGCGGGTGCGCCCGTCGAGGAGATCACGTCCATCGACGCCGCGCCCCGGCTCAACCGGATCGCGACGCAGGAGGACTACGAGGCGTACGTCGAGGAACTCGAAGCAGAGATCACGGAACAGCTCCAGGCCCTCTACTAATGAAAGAGTACCAGACAATCACGGAAGTCAGCGGTCCGCTGGTGTACGTCGAGACCGACGAACCCATCGGCTACGACGAGATCGTCGAGATCGAGACGCCGAGCGGGGAGGTCAAGCGCGGTCAGGTTCTCGAGACCGCAGAAGAGTTCGTCGCGATTCAGGTCTTCGAGGGCACCGAGGGTATCGGGCGGGACGCCTCCGTCCGCTTCCTCGGCGAGACGCTCAAGCTCCCGGTCACCGAGGACCTCCTCGGGCGCGTCCTCGACGGCTCCGGCAACCCCATCGACGGCGGCCCGGACATCGTCCCGGACGAGCGCCGGAGCATCGTCGGCGCCGCGATCAACCCGACTGCACGCGAGTACCCCGAGGAGTTCATCCAGACGGGTATCTCCGCCATCGACGGGATGAACACGCTCGTCCGCGGGCAGAAGCTCCCGATCTTCAGCGCGTCGGGGCTCCCGCACAGCGATCTCGCGCTCCAGATCGCCCGGCAGGCGACCGTCCCGGAGGACGTCGCCGAGGAGGGCGAGGAGACGGAGTTCGCCGTCGTCTTCGCCGGTATGGGCATCACGCAGGAGGAGGCCAACGAGTTCATGGACGACTTCGAGCGCACGGGCGCGCTCGAACGCAGCGTCGTCTTCCTGAACCTCGCGGACGACCCCGCCGTCGAGCGGACGGTCACGCCGCGCATGGCGCTGACGACCGCCGAGTATCTCGCGTTCGAGAAGGACTACCACGTCCTCACGATCCTCACGGACATGACGAACTACTGTGAGGCGCTGCGCGAGATTGGTGCGGCGCGCGAGGAGGTCCCGGGTCGCCGTGGCTACCCGGGCTACATGTACACGGACCTCGCTCAGCTCTACGAGCGCGCCGGGCGCCTCGAGGGCGAGGACGGCTCCGTGACGCAGATTCCGATCCTGACGATGCCGGGCGACGACGACACCCACCCGATCCCCGACCTCACGGGGTACATCACGGAGGGCCAGATCATGCTCGGCCGCGAGCTGAACAGTCAGGGCGTCGAGCCGCCGATTGACGTGCTGCCGTCGCTCTCGCGCCTGATGGACGACGGTATCGGCGAGGGCATCACCCGCGCCGACCACAGTGGGGTCTCCGACCAGCTCTTCGCGTCCTACGCGGAGGGGAAGGACCTGCGCGACCTCGTGAACATCGTCGGGCGCGAGGCGCTCGACGAGCGCGACAACAAGGTCCTCGACTTCGCGGAGGCCTTCGAGCAGGAGTTCGTCGACCAGGGCTTCCACACGGACCGCACCATCGAGGAGACGCTCGACCAGGCGTGGGACGTCCTCTCCATCCTCCCGAAGACGGAGCTCTCGCGGATCGACGAGGAGCACATCGAGGAGTACTACGGCGAGGAGTCGTCCGACGCCGAGGGCGGCGATACCGAGGAAGCGGAGGCCTAACGACCGATGGCCGAGGACGTCAAGCCGACGCGGAAGAACCTGATGGAGATCGAGGACCGCATCGACCTCTCCGAGCGGGGCCACGACACGCTGGAGCAGAAGCGTGACGGCCTCATCATGGAGTTCATGGACATCCTCGATCAGGCGCAGGACGTCCGCGAGGACCTCGAGCAGGACTACGAGGACGCCCAGCGCACCATCAACATGGCGCGCGCGATGGAGGGCGACGTCGCGGTGCGCGGCGCGGCGGCGGCGCTGAAGGACCACCCGGAGATAACGGTGGAGTCGCACAACATCATGGGCGTCGTCGTCCCGCAGATCGAGGCCTCGCGCGTTCAGAAGAGCCTCGATCAGCGTGGCTACGGCGTCATCGGCACGAGCTCCCGCATCGACGAGGCCGCCGAGGCCTACGAGGAGCTCCTCGAAACCATCGTGCTCGCCGCCGAGGTCGAGACGGCGATGAAGAAGCTCCTCGACGAGATCGAGAGCACGAAGCGCCGCGTGAACGCCCTCGAGTTCACGGTCCTGCCGGACCTCTACGACTCGCAGGATTACATCGAGCAGAAGCTCGAGGAGCAGGAGCGCGAGGAGATCTTCCGCATGAAGAAGGTGAAGAACAAGAAGGAAGAGGAGGAGCGCGCGGCGGCCGCGGAGGCCGAGGCCGAGTCGGCGGCCGAGTCCGCGGACTGACCCCTCACGCAATCGGTTTCTCGTCTCGTTTTTCGGCTCGCTCGGTTCTCGCGGTCCGCTCGCTCTCTCGTCGCCGGAGCTATGGCGCCGGCGCGCCGAGGGCCGGTATGTCCTGTCAGCGCTGTGGCGCCGAGACGGTCGCGTTTCGCGTCCCCGAGGCGTTGGGCGAGTATCTGCCGGACGACCGTCCGGGCGCGGAGCTCTGCACGCGCTGTCTCGCGGTCGCACCGGTCGACGACCCCCCTGACGAGTATCCGGACTTCCGAACGGTCAGCGATGCGTTCCCGCCGAACGAGGAGGCGGGTGCGGCGCTCGCCTGCCTGCTCGCGCTCGTTGAGTCGCTCGTCCTCTATCGCGCGGAGATCGAGGCGGTGGCGACGGACGCGGAGACGCGCGGCGCGGACGTGTTGCTCTTCTTCGAGCGCCTCGCAGCCGACGACTCGCTTGAGCCGTTCTTCGACGTCGAGCGCCGGACGCGCCAACTCGAGCAGTTCCTCTAGTCGTCGGGGGTGGTGCTCCCGCGTTCGGCCATCATGTCGGTGGCGCGTCGCGCCCAGTCGGAGCAGGCGAAGCTGACGAACGCGACGGCGGCCATCCAGACGTACTGGCCGCCGACGGCGACGTAGGCGCCGAGCGGGCCCCAACCGAGGACGACGCCGAGCGCGTAGGTGCCCCCAACGAGGCCGCCGAAGACGCCGGTGGTGCGCGCGAAGAGCGGGATGCGGGTTTCGGAGGCGCCGCCGAGCGCGCCGGAGAGGACGGTGAACGCGGCGACGAACGCGGCGGTGTAGCCGTAGACGCGCGCGAACGAGGTCGCGTAGGGGAGCGCGTCGGGCGAGCCGCCGGCGAGGAGGCGAACGGCGTCGGGGGCGAGGGCGACGAGCGCGAGGCCGATGGTGCCGACGGTAGCGACGGCGAGGCCGGTGGTCGCCCAGCCGCGATAGCGCGCTTCGCCGGGGTCGCCGTCGCCGAGCGCGTGGCCGACGAGGACGCCGACGGCGGTTCTGTACCCCCGCGAGAGCGGCCCGGTGACCTGCTGGTAGACGCGTCGGCCGATCTGGAAGCCGGCGTTGACTGGCGTGCCGAAGCCGAGGAGGAGCGCGTTGAAGGGGAATTCGGCGAGCGTGGTGGCGAAGCCTTCGGCGATCTTGGGCGCGGCGACGGCGAGGAGCTGGCGGGCGACGACGAGGTCGCGCGGTCGGACGAGCGCGAGGTCGTCCTTCCGGGAGTGGATGGTGGCGACGAGGAGGGCGGCGGAGAGGACGTTTGAGGCGGCGGTGGCGGCCGCGACGCCGAGGACGCCGTAGGACGCCACGCCGAGGAGGCCGAGGCCGAGGACGAGCGAGCCGGTGATGTTGGTGAGGTTCGTGACGCCGGTGACGTACATCGGGGTGCGGGTGTCGCCGGTGCCTTGGAGGGCGCGCGAGGCGACGAGGGAGACGTGGCGCGCGGGCGCGGTGGCGAGGACGACGGCGAGGTAGGTGGCGCCGAGTGCGACGGTGGCGCCGCTCGCGCCGAAGAGGCGGATGAGCGGCCCCCCGAAGGAGACGCCGCAGAGGGCGATTGGGACGCCGGCGAGGAGGCCCATGACGAGGGCGCTGGAGACGGCTTCGGCGCGGTTGGCGTCGGCGTCCGCGCCGGTGTCCTGGCTGGCGAGCGCGATGGCGGCGCTCCCGAATCCGAGGCCGATGCGGAGGGGGATGCGCCCGTAGAGGTCGGCGAGGCCGACGGCGACGACGGCGGCGGGGGAGAACGTCGCGGTGACGAGGACGTCGACGGTCCGCATCAGCGTGCGGAGGGTCTGGGAGGCCATCACGGGCCACGCGAGCGCGAGGACGCGGCGCCACGTGGCGACCAGACGTGAGTCCACACCGGCCGTCCGGGCGGGCCGACGAAAGGCCTGCGGGTCGCGGCACCGCCGGCTTCACTTTCACTCCGGTATCAGCGCGCTTATGTGGGTCCGGCGCGTGGGTCGAATCGTCACACGCGTCCCCCGTTCTCCGCCGACCCGAACCGCTTAGGGACACCTCCGTCTACTCCAACCATGCTCGAACTGGAGGACGTCCGCGAGGCCGAGGCCGCCGTCCGGGAGGTGGCGCGGCACACGCCGCTCGACCACTCCTACACGTTCTCGTCGATGACCGGTGCCGAGGTCCACTTGAAGCTCGAGAACGCCCAGCGCACCGGGTCGTTCAAGGTTCGCGGTGCCGCGAACCGCATCACGCGCCTCACCGACGCGGAGCGCGAGGCGGGCGTCGTCACGGCCTCAGCGGGGAATCACGCGCAGGGCGTCGCGCTCGCGGCGACGCGCGCGGGCGTCGACGCGACCGTGGTGATGCCCGAGACCGCGCCCATCTCGAAGGTGAAGGCCACCCGGAGCTACGGCGCGACCGTGGAGTTGCACGGCGTCGACTACGACGAGGCCGCCGAGCGCGCCCACGACATCGAGGCCGCCGAGGGCCGCACGTACGTCCACGCCTTCGACGACGAGGCGGTGATGGCGGGGCAGGGCACCATCGGCGTCGAGATACTGGCGGACCTCCCCGAGGTCGACACGGTCGTCGTCCCCGTCGGCGGGGGCGGCCTCATCAGCGGCGTCGCGACGGCCGTCAAGGGCATCGCGCCGGACGTCACCGTCGTCGGCGTCCAAGCCGAGGGCGCCTCGAGCGTCGCGGACAGCCTCCGGAAGGGGAGCGTGCAGAGACTCGAGCACGTCGACACCATCGCGGACGGCATCGCAGTTCGGGGCGTCGGCCAGCACACCTTCCCCGTGATCCGCGAGCGCGTCGACGAGGTCGTCACCGTGAGCGACGCCGAAATCGCGAACGCGCTCGTCCTCCTCCTGGAGCGGGGGAAGACGCTCGTCGAGGGCGCGGGCGCCGTCCCGCTCGCCGCGCTCCTCACCGGGAAGTACGTCTACGAGGAGGGCGAGACTATCGTCCCCGTGCTCTCCGGCGGGAACATCGACCTCAACCTGCTCACGACCGTCGTCATGCGCGGCCTCGTCGACCAGGGCCGCTACGTCAAGCTCCGCACCGTCCTGAAGGACCGCCCGGGCGCGCTCGACACCCTCCTCGACGTCCTCACGGACGAGCGCGCGAACATCTACGCCATCCAGCACGACCGGACGAACCGGGACGTCGCGCTCTCGGACGCCGAGGTCGAACTCGACCTCGAGACGCGGGGCGAAGAGCACGTCGAGGGCTTGCTCGAGCGCCTCCGCGCGGAGGGCTACGAGGTCGAACTCCTCGTCTGAGCCTCAGCCGTCGCGCTCGGCGTCGTACTCGATGGTGAGGAAGCGCACGCCACAGACTCACATCGTCTGTGTCGCCCGGACGCCGTCCCCGTCCGGGCGGACGGTGAAGCGCTGTTCGAGCGGGAGCGCGAGCGCGCCGAGCGGCGTCACCAGATAGAGGCCGGGGTCGTCGCCGGACAGCGTCGTGAGCGCGACGCCCGTGGCGTCCGCGTCGTCGCCGTCGTGGTGGTCGAGGCGGAGCACCGTCGAGAGGTTCGCCCACGGGAGCGGGACGGCGACCGTGACGTAGCGCTCGCCGTCGCGCTCGTAGCTCCCGTAGAGCGCGACGAACACCGCCTCGCCCGTCTCGCGGTCCGTGCGCACCCACGCCCGGACGTCCTCACGGGGGTCGGCGTCCGCGCGGACGTCGGCGAAGCGACTCGTCAGCGCGACCGTCGAGCGCTCGAAGGGACCGGGGAGGTTCAACTGCTCGACGGCGCTCGTGACGCGCGCGGCGAGCGCCGCGCCCAGCCGAAAGCCACGATGCCACGTCACCGTCGCCGTCATCGGGTAGTCGCTCGTCGCCTCGTAGAACGCCCGGACGCGCGGGTGGACGCGCTCGGGGTCGAAGCCGTCGCGGGCGTAGTGTACCATGTCGTCCATCTCGCCCGCGGGCTCTTCGCCCGTCGTGAGGCCGGCGCGTTCGGGGAAGCCGGCGCCGACGCGTGCGCCTGCGGTGACGGGGCTCAGCGGGATACCGGCGGCGCGTCGGCGCGCGCGGCGGAGGACCGCGACGGCGAGCGCGAGGAGCGAGGCGACGGCCGCGAGGAGGGCGACGCGAAGTCGGCGCATACGCGTCCGTTGGCGGGCGCGTGCAAAATACCGTGGTGGTCGGCGAAACGCGCCCACAGTTAAGTCCGGGGACGACTACAGTCCGCGCATGAAGCGCATCATCGAGACGCCGGACGCGCCCGCCGCCGTCGGCGCGTACAGCCAAGCGACCACGGACGGGAACGTCGTCTACACCGCCGGACAGATCCCGCTCACGCCGGACGGCGAGACCCTCAGCGAGGAGGACGTCTCGACGCAGACTCGCCAGTGCCTCGAGAACGTGAAGGCCATCCTCGAGGAGGAGGGGCTCACGATGCAGGACGTCCTCAAGACGACGGTCCTCCTCGCGGACATCGACGACTTCGCGGAGATGAACGACGCCTACGGCGAGTACTTCACGGACAACCCGCCCGCCCGGAGCGCGTTCGCGGTCGCCGACCTCCCGAAGGGCGTCGCGGTCGAGATCGAGGCGGTCGCCGCCCAGCGCGACTAGATGCGGGCCGCGCCCACGGCCGCGTGGGGCGCCGTCGCCGCGCTCGCGTTCCTGATTCTCGGCCTCGGGTACTACGCGGTCAGCGGCCGGCCTGCGCTCCCGGTCCTGTTCGCGGTCGCCGTCGTCGTCGGCGTCACGGGCGCCGTCGGCGCGCGCGTCGCCCGGCCCTGACTCGAAAAGAAGGGTTTAAACCGACGACCGAGTTACGAAGGAATGCAGGCCGGGATGGCCGAATGGCAAAGCGCACGCCTGGAAAGCGTGTCCCCTTATGGGGTTCTGGGTTCAAATCCCAGTCCCGGCGTCTTCTCTCTGAACTACCGCCGACGAGCGCCGCGTCCGACCGGTCGGTGACCGGACGCGGACGCGCGCCGGCCTAGACGACGCCGAGGCCGACCGCGAGCGCGCCGACGCCGGCGACGGCGGCGAGTGCGGCGCCGGCGTACGCGTATCGGTAGGTCCCGAACGCCTCGACGAGTTCGGACGCGGGCTTGTCGGAGACGATGAACGACTCGCCCTCGGCGGGGGTGACGACGACGTCCTCGGGCTTGAGCGGGTGCGTGGCGCCCTCGGTGGTGCGTGCGTGCCCGAGGACGTAGACGTCGTCGCCGGGCGCGAGGACGCCCTCGCAGTAGCGGCGCTCGCCGTGCGCCGTCCCGAAATCGAGGACGTTCGTGATGGAGTCGCTCTGCTCCGCGAGGCCGGCTTCGCCCCGGACGAAGTCGGCGATGCGCTCGGGCGGGTCGGCGTCCGGGGGGACGCTGACGCCGACGGCGAAGTCGTCGAGGACGGCGAGGACGTCGTCGGCGGAGACGCCGACGTCGGTGAGGCGGTCGACGTCGATTGGCCCGACCTGTATCTCGTGGATGCCGGTGCCCGAGGAGACGTCGCTGACGTGGTCGCCGACGTCGACGGTGACGCGACCGGTGCCGTCGTCGAGGGCGAACGGCGCCGCGTAGACGCCTTCGGCGCGCGTCTCCCACATCTCGGAGTTGCCGCGCTCGTCCCACTCCTCGACCTCCCACGCGGCGAGGGCGGCCGGGTCGCCGCGAATCGGGGAGTCGAACGGCTCGGCGGCGCGGACGGTGCCCCGCAACTCGATGCGGCCTTCTTCGCGGACGTCCCGGACGTCGGTCGTCTCGGTGGTCCGGACGAGCGCGCTCCGGCGGTGCTGGCGGCGACCGTAGACGCCGGCGAACGCGGCGACGGCGAGGAGGGCGATGCCGACGGAGACGGGGAGGGCGGACATGGGTCGGAGTTGACGCACGCGGGCGTTAAATGTGGGGGGACCGCTCAGTCGCGGCGGGCGCGGAGCCGCTCGCGGAAACCGGGATGGCCGTAGACGCCGAGCGCGACGGCGGCGAGCGACGCCGCGAGCGCGAGTGTGCTTCCGACCGCGCTCTGGGGCGCGGGTCCGAGCGCGCGAACGAGGGTGTATCCGACGCCGAGCACACCGGCTCCGATCAGGAGCCAGCCGAGCGCGCCCGCGACGAGCCGGGACACGAGGGCGGCGGCGAAGTCGGTCCGGGAGTCGGCGCTCTCGGCGAGCGTTCGTGTTCCCATACGTCCGTCGCCGGCGGGCAGGGAAAAAAGCCTTCGCGTCCGTCGGGCTCAAGACGCTCGGTCGGTCGCGTTCGCGTGGCTCTCGTCGTCGTCGGTATCGACGGCACTGCGGCGGTTCCTCCGAGCGCGAAGCCGGACGCGACCAGAACGACCCACGGTAACGCCTATCACGATATTCGGCGCTCAGGCGCTCTCGCAGCCGTCGCGGGAGGCGGTTGGAGAAAGTTTTATATAGAAGGGCAAACAATCCTTGCGGTGACGATGTCTCAGCGACGTATGCAGGGCCAGCCGATGGTCATCATGGGCGACGACGCGCAGCGAGTAAAGGACAAGGACGCGCAGGAGCACAACATCTCGGCGGCTCGCGCCGTCGCGGACGCCGTGCGCTCCACGCTCGGCCCGAAGGGGATGGACAAGATGCTCGTGGACGACATGGGTGACGTCACGATCACGAACGACGGCGTCACCATCCTCGAGAAGATGGACATCGACAACCCGACGGCCGAGATGATCGTCGAAGTCGCCGAGACCCAGGAGGACGAGGCTGGCGACGGGACGACGACCGCCGTCGCCATCGCGGGCGAACTCCTCAAGAACGCCGAGGACCTCCTCGAGCAGGACATCCACCCGACCGCCGTCATCAAGGGGTACAACCTCGCGAGCGAGAAGGCCCGCGAGTTCGTCGACGAGGAAGCCGTCGACGTCGCCCCCGACGACGAGGAGCTCGTGCGCTCCGTCGCCGAGACCTCTATGACCGGCAAGAGCGCCGAGATCGACAAGGAACTCCTCAGCGGCCTCCTCTACGAGGCGCTCCGCGCCGTCTCCGTCGAGGCCGACGACGGCTCCACCGTCGTCGACGTCGCGAACATCAACATCGAGACGCAGACCGGGCGCGCCGTCTCCGAGTCCGAGCTCCTCAAGGGCGCGACCGTCTCCAAGGACCCCGTCATCGACTCGATGCCGACCGAGTTCGACGACGCGAACGTCCTCCTCCTCAACGAGGCCATCGAGGTCGAGGAGGCCAACGCCGACACCTCCGTCAGCATCGACAGCCCCGACCAGCTCCAGCAGTTCCTCGACCAGGAGGAGAAGCAGCTCAAGGAGAAGGTCCAGAAGATCGCGGACAGTGGTGCGGATGTCGTCCTCTGCCAGAAGGGCATCGACGACATGGCCCAGCACTACCTCGCGAAGGAGGGCATCCTCGCCGTCCGCCGCGTGAAGAAGTCCGACGTCGAGTTCCTGAAGGAGGTCCTCGGCGCGACCATCGTCTCCGACCTCGACGCCCTCACCGAGGCCGACCTCGGTCGCGGGAGCGTCCGTCGCGACGACGAGGACGAGCTCTTCTACATCGAGGGCACCGGTGAGACCGCCCACGGCGTCACGCTCATCCTCCGTGGCTCCACCGACCACGTCGTCGACGAGCTCGAGCGCGGCGTCACCGACGCGCTCGACGTCGCCGCGCAGACGATCTCGGACGGTCGCGTCCTCCCCGGTGGCGGCGCCATCGAAGTCGAGGTCGCCGACCAGCTCCGCAACTACGCGGACTCCGTCAGCGGCCGCGAGCAGCTCGCCGTCGAGGCGTTCGCGGACTCCCTCGAACTCGTCCCGCGCGTCCTCGCCGAGAACGCCGGCCTCGACCCGATCGACATCCTCGTCGACCTGCGCTCCGCGCACGAGTCCGGCGAGAGCCGCACCGGCCTGAACGTCCTCACGGGCGACCTCGAGAACTCCCTCGACGCCGGTGTCGTCGAGACCGCGCACGCGAAGGAGCAGGCGATCAGTAGCGCCACCGAGGCCGCGAACCTCGTCCTCAAAATCGACGACATCATCTCCGCCGGCGACCTCTCCACCGACAAGGGTGACGACGAGGGCGGCCCCGGCGGCGCAGGCGGCATGGGCGGCATGGGCGGCATGGGCGGCATGATGTAACCTCGGCTTCGGAAGAAGCCCCGTTTCGCCCCGCGTCGCTCGCGTATCGCCCGCCGACCGTTCGGCCCATCCGTTATTCTTTGGCGTTCCGCGCACAGTCGTAACTACGCGCCGCGCTGAAACCGGAGAACAGCGAGGGGTTACTCGCCGTCGATGTCGAGTTGGAACTGCTGGTTTTCGACGGCGGCGTCGAGGACGACGCTGGTGGCGGACTCGTTGATGTCGGCGTCGCCGAGCAACTCCTTGATGAGGGTGTTCATGTCGTCGGTGTCGGTGAACTTGCCGACGGCGATGACGTCGTAGTCGCCGGTCACCTCGTAGACCGACACCATCTGCTTGTGCGTCCGCAATCGGTCGGTGAGGTCCGGGAGCGCGCCCCCCTCGACCTTCAACTGCAGGATCGCCGTCACGTCGTACCCCAGCTTGTCGTAGTCCACGATGGGCGTGTAGCCCCTGATGACGCCCTCTTCTTCGAGGTCTTTGAGGTGGTTCGACACAGTCGTCACCGACACGTCGAGTTCCTCCGCCAGGCTCCGCAGGCTCGCCCGCCCGTCCCCCAGCAACGCGTTGATGAGCTCGGCATCGAGGTTCTCGTAGGTCATACAGTCCTAGACGCGGTCGGGGCATTAGAATTTAACGAACGTCCATTTCCCCGGGTGGCGAAAAGATTTGCAAGGACCGGAACCGCTTTAGTATTCCGTGCGTTTGCATCGAACGACGTAACCAATGACGAACGGCAACTACGCTGCAGACGGTGGCCTCAGTGAGACGGAACAGGACGTTCTGGACGAGATCGAGGAGAAGAACGTCGACTTCCTCCGACTCCAGTTCACGGACATCATGGGGACCGTGAAGAACGTCTCCGTCCCGGCCGAGCAGGCCGAGAAGGCGTTCACTGACGGTATCTACTTCGACGGTTCCTCTATCGAGGGCTTCGTCCGCATCCAGGAGTCCGACATGCGCCTGAAGCCGGACCCCGAGACGTTCTCCGTGCTCCCGTGGCGCAAGCGCGAGGACGGCGCGTCCGCCCGCCTCATCTGTGACGTCATCAACACGTCCACGGGCGAGCCCTTCGAGGGCGACCCGCGTCGCGTCCTGAAGAACGCGATCGACCGCGCCGAGGAGATGGGCTACGAGGTCAACGCCGCCCCCGAACCCGAGTTCTTCCTCTTCGAGGAGGACGAGGAGGGCCGCGCGACGACCGAACTCTCCGACGTCGGCGGCTACTTCGACCTCGCGCCGAAGGACCTCGCGGCGGACGTCCGGCGCGACATCATCAAGGGCCTCGAGGAGATGGGCTTCGAGATCGAG
Source organism: Halarchaeum sp. CBA1220 (assembly GCF_003721175.2). Taxonomy (GTDB): domain Archaea; phylum Halobacteriota; class Halobacteria; order Halobacteriales; family Halobacteriaceae; genus Halarchaeum; species Halarchaeum grantii. The sequence continues at coordinate 524,350 of NZ_CP054707.1, read as the reverse complement.
GCCTCCCACCACGAGGTCGCGGAGTCCCAGCACGAGATCAACTTCGAGTACGACGACGCGCTCACGACGGCGGACAACGTCGGTACCTTCCGCACGGTCGTCCGGGCCATCGCCGCCGAGCACGACCTGCACGCGACGTTCATGCCGAAGCCGATTGCGAACATCAACGGCTCCGGGATGCACACGCACTTCTCGCTCTTCGAGGACGGCGAGAACGCCTTCCACGACGAGGACGACGAGTTCGACCTCTCCGAGACCGCCCACCAGTTCCTCGCGGGCATCCTCGAGCACGCGCCCGCCATCACGGCCGTCTCGAACCCGACGGTGAACTCCTACAAGCGCCTCGTTCCCGGCTACGAGGCCCCGGTCTACGTCGCGTGGTCCGACCGGAACCGCTCCGCGCTCATCCGCAAGCCCGCCGCGCGCGTCCCGGCCGCCTCCCGCATCGAGGCGCGCTTCCCGGACCCGTCCTGTAACCCGTACCTCGCGTTCGCCGCGCTCATCCACGCGGGTCTCGACGGCATCGAGCAGGGCCTCGAGGCCCCCGACCCGGTCCGCGAGAACATCTACGAGTTCGACGAGGCCAAGCGCGAGGAGTACGGTATCGAGACGCTCCCGGCGAACCTCGGCGAGGCCGTCGACGCCCTCGAGGCGGACGACGTCGTTCAGAACGCGCTCGGCGAGCACATCACCGAGAAGTTCATCGAGGCCAAACGCGAGGAGCACACCGGCTACCGCATCCAGGTCTCCGACTGGGAGAAGGAGCGCTACCTCGAGAAGTTCTGACGGAGCGACTGGGTCGCCGGGAGCGCGAGGACGCCGGCACCCGCCACCATACTCGTTATTACGACGCCGTAGCCCGGGAGCGGCGCCTTCAGCGCGGCGATGCCGAACCCGCCGAAGACGACGAGGCCGCAGAGCGCCAGCGGTGCGCTGACGCGCGCGCGGCCGTATCGCGTCGCGACCGCGTACCCACAGAGCGCGCCGAGCGTGATGCCGACCGAGGCGAGCGCGTCGACCGTCGGCCCGGCGGCGCCGAGCGCACAGACGCCGAGCGCGGCGGCGAAGAGGAAGCCGACGCTATGGCGGCGACGCGTGAGCGCGAGCACGCACGCGACGACGAGCGTGCCGACGAGCGCGCCCGCGAGCACGTCGACGAGGTAGTGGACGCCGAGGAGGAGGCGGGTGGCGCTGACGACGGCGACGAAGCCGGCCGCGAGGAGCCAGCGCGCGCGCCGCGCCGGCCGCGCGAAGAGGGCGGCGGCGCCGCCGTAGAGGGCGGCGGCGGCGGTCGCGTGGCCGCTCGGGAAGCCGTGGCCGTCGGTGTGGACGAGCGCGACGCTGGCGGGCGGGCGCGGGAGCGCGAAGACGCCTTTCAGCGCGACGATAGCGCCGAAGGCGGCGAGGCCGACGGCGGCGTAGCGCGTGGCGTCGCGCGCGCTGAGGAGGCCGTAGCGGGGGCCGACCCAGTAGACGGCGGCGACGGCGACCATCACGAACCACGCGTCGCCGAGCTGCGTCAGGAGTTCGAGAACGGGCACGAGCGCAGGCGGGAGCGCGTCCGTGAGCGCGCTCGTGACGCCGACGCCCCTCACTGCTTCGAGCGCAGCCAGCCCACGGCCTTCCCGGGCACGCCGAGGGCGTTCAGCCCGGCGCCGAAGAGCACCATGAGGACGTAGAGGCCGAGCGTGGAGAGCCAGACGACGACCATGGCGAGGATCGCGAGACCGTCGCTCTCGAGCCAGTAGAACGCGCCGAGCGTCATCACGGTGCCGTAGAGCAGCACGAGATAGGGGCCCCACCCGCGGGCGTGGTTGCTTCGAACGCGCGAGCGGACGTACCCCTTCAGGTCGTCCTCGATGGCGTCCCGGTGGAGGGTCTTCTCGTCGAGTTGGCGTTCGAGCGACTCGACGCGGTGCTGGAGCTCCGTGACGTCGGGCGTCGGCTCGGTGCGCCCGCCGTCCGTCTCGACCCGCTTCCCGTCCGGTTCAGCCTCCGTCTCGTCTGTTCGTCCCGCGAGCACGGCGTTGAGTACCGCCCCGACCATGATAACAGTCCCGGAGACGTACAGCCACGTGCTGAGGAGGACGGCGGCGCCGAGCACGCCGTAGACGCGGTAGTCGTCGATGTAGGTCGTGTAGAGGCGGAAGGCGTCCGCGAGGAGCGTCCAGGACGCGGCCGCGAACGCGGCGCCCGGCCACACCTCGTTCAGAGCGACGTCGGCGTCCGGGAAGACGTAGTAGAGCGGGAGGAAGACGCAGACGAGCACGCAGACGAGCGCGACGGTGCCGAGGAGGTCGCCGAGCGCGCCGCCGAAGGCGTAGGGGACGGCGACGCCGACGGCGGCGGCGCAGAAGACGGCGACGCCGACCGCGCAGAGCACGACGAGGCCGTCGCCGAGCTGCTGGGCGAGCGGTTCGGCCTCCGGCTGGCCGTAGACGCGCGAGAACGCCATGTCGAGGCCCCGGAAGACGCGAAGGGCGGACCACGCGAGCACGAGGACGCCGACGACGGTGGCGCCGCTGCGGCCGGCGGCGTCCGCGATGGCGTCGCGGACGAGCTGCTGGCCGGCTGGCGTGAGGAACGCGCCGGTGGTGCCGACGACGTAGCCGGCGACCCGCTCGCCGACGAGCGCGGTGCCGACGGCGAGCGCGAGCAGGAGGAGCGGGACGAGGGAGACGAAGGCGTAGTAGGCGACGGCGGCCGCGAGGAAGGTGATGCCGGCGTCGCTGGACCGGGCGACGACCGCGCGCACGACGGCGACGGCGTCGGTGAGGCGCCCCATCCCTCAGGGCGCGATATCGCGTATCTCGGCGACGTCCGCGTCCGTCTTGAACGTCGTGCCGCCGTAGTGGGTGCGCGAGGCGGCGTGGCCGGCGTCGCGGAGCGCGCCGAGGAACTCGTCCATGCCGACGGCGGGCTCGCCCCAGCGCCCGTAGAGCTTGTGCTGGTCGTAGTGCGTCGGCGTGTCGAGCTCCTCTCGGAGGTCGGTGAGGAGGCCGTCGGCGGTCTCCTTCGTCGCCATGTCGTCGCTCAACTGCCCGCGGACGCGCTCGAGGAAGGCGTCCTCGCGGGTGGCCTCGAGCCAGAGCGGGCCGGCGGTGAGGAGGTTCGTGCCGTCGCAGTTCGGGCAGGCCTCGGGGCGGTCGGCGCGCAGGCCGTACTCGTGGGTGCGCCAGAGGCACTCGGGGCAGTGATGAACGTGCCCGAGGGCATCGACGGCGTCGTTCGCGGCGCTCGCGGCGTGCGTGAGGTCGACGTACGTGCGGACGTAGTGGCGCGTCGCGTGCGTGAGGACGGGCGTGATGCCGACGTCGAAGCGCGCCGCCGAGCGCGCCATCGCGGAGAGGAGGACGCGCACGCCCATCTCCGCGTGGTACTCGGTGTTCCGGGGGACGGTCTGATACTTCCGGATGCCGGACTTGAGGTGCGCCCCGCAGAGCGGCGCGGTGTCGGTCGCGGTCACGCAGACGAGGTCGCGGGTGTTCGCGAACGCGGCGTCGAGGAAGGGCGCGGGCGTGCCGAAGGGGTCGAGGTCGACGACGTCGAAGGCGCGCTGCGGGTCCCAGAGGACGGCGTTGGCGTCGTCGTGGCGCACGTCGCCCTCGCAGTCGTTGCGCGCGAGGTTCGCCTCCGCGAGCGCGACGGCGTCCGGGTCGCGGTCGACGAGCGTCGCCGCCCAGCCGTCGTTCGCGGCGCGCACACCGCGAATGCCGGAGGCGGCCATCGCGTCGAGGTATGTCTCGGCGCGCGGTTCGCGCTCGCGGTAGGCGCGCAGCGTCGCCACGGTCAGATCCCGGTTGAGTTCCTGCTCGGGGTTGAAGAACACCGCCTCCTCGATGGCCTCCCCGGACTGCTCGGGGACGTCGACCGTCACTGCGCCCTCCGTGACCTCCATGATGGGCGCACTCGGGGCGGCGCGACCCTAAAGGACACGACACGCACCCGTGCGCGGCGAACCACACGCTCTTTACCCGGCCGTCGAATACGTGCGAGCAGTGACGGCCGACGACGCCGACGCCGGCGACGCCGACGGGACCACCGACGAGCGCGGCGACTGGCGAGACGCGCTCGCGGACGCGGGCGAACTCACGCCGGACGTCGTCGCGCGCCTCCTCGCCGCCCACGGCGACCGGGGCCGGCGCGCCGTCGACGCCGTCGGCGAGGGCCGCGTGAAGCAGTACAACGACTTCACGGTCGTCGTCGGCCACGAGGACGAGTACGTCGTCGAGGACGGTGGCTGCACCTGCCGGGACAGCCAGTACAACCTCGACTCCGAGGACCCGAGCCAGCGCTGCTGGCACGTCCTCGCCACGGAAATCGCCGAGCGCGTCGGCGCCGTCGACCACCACGACATGTACTACTCGGAGGTTCGGGAGTTCCTCTGAGCGCGAGCGTCGGGGCTTTTCACCGTCCGGCGTCTAGGGGTGGGCGATGACTGCCTTCGCGGACGTGACGGAGGCCGACGTGCGCGCGGCCTTCGACGCCCAGGACTACGTCGCCTCCGAGGACGTCGTGACGAGCGCGCTCCTCGCGCTCAGACTCGGGAAGCCGCTGCTCGTCGAGGGCGCGCCCGGCGCGGGGAAGACCGAGCTCGCGAAGACGCTCGCGGCCGGCTTCGACACCGACCTCGTGCGCCTCCAGTGCTACGAGGGGCTGAGCGCCGAGAGCGCGCTCTACGAGTGGAACTACACGAAGCAGCTGCTCGCCGTCGAGGGCGCCGAGCGGAGCGTCGAGGGCGACGCCTCCGTCTTCAGCGAGGAGTACCTCCTCGAACGCCCGCTGCTGGCGGCAATCGCGAGCGCGGACGACGGCGAGCGCCCGCCCGTGCTGCTCGTCGACGAGGTGGACCGCGCGGACGAGGCCTTCGAGGCGCTCCTGCTCGAGGTGCTCTCGGACTTCCAGGTCTCCATCCCCGAACTCGGCACCGTCTCGGCGACGCGCCCGCCCGTCGTGATACTCACGTCGAACCGGACGCGCGCGCTCTCGGACGCCCTGAAGCGGCGCTGTCTCTACTGCCACGTCGAGGCGCCGGACGTCGAGCGCGAGCGCGAAATCGTCGCACGAAAGGTCCCCGCGCTCGACGACGAGACGGCGGCGACCGTCTGCGGCGTCGCGGCGGCGCTGCGCGAGCGCCCCCTCCGGAAGCCGCCGGGGGTCGCGGAGACGCTCGACTGGGCGGAGGCGCTCGCCGCGCTCGACTACGACAGCCTCGACGCCGAGACCGTGCGCGCGACGCTCGGCTGTCTCCTGAAGGACGCCGACGACGTCGAGCAGGTGGACGCGGACGCCATCGAGGCCGTCCTCGCGGACGCCCGCTCCCGGACGTGATCGCCGACCACGTTCGGGCGGAGCTGGTGCGCTTCGTCGCCGAACTCCGCGACGCGGGCGTCGCCGTCCCCGGTGACGGAGCGCTCGCCGCCGCCGACGCGCTCGCGGCGCTCGACGACCCCGGGAAGGAAGCGGTTCGTACCGCGCTGCGAGCGACGCTCTGCACGCGCCCGGCGGACGTCGCGGAACTCGACGCGCGCTTCGAGACGTTCTGGGCGCGCCTCCGCGGGGCGGACGCCGCGTACGGCGACGACACCGCCACGCTCGGCACGAGCGCGGAGGGGGCGGCGGACGCGCCCGGCCAGACCGTCAGCGACGTGGACGCCTCGGTCGGCGGTGCGCCCGGCGACGGCCTCACTGGCGGCGTCGGCACCGGCGACGGCGCGAGCGCGGGCGACCAGTACAGCGCGGACGGCGCGAGCGAGCGCGTCAGCCTCGACGGTCTCGGCGAGGTGGACGTGTCGCGAGCCGTCGCGGCCCTCACGGACGCCGTCGCCTCTCTCTCCGGTCGGCGCTGGACGGGCGGGGACGGCCGGCCGGACGTCCGGCGCGCGCTCCGCGAGAACGCGAGTCGCGGCGGCGTCCCGCTCTCCCTCCCGGAGCGCGAGCGCGAGCGCAGCGCCGCGCGCGGCGTCGTCCTCGTCGACGTCAGCGGCTCCGTCATCGACGCGCTCGACCGGGACGTCCTGCTCGCGTTCTGTCGCGAGGTCCGCGCTCGCTGGCGGCATACGCCGGTCTTCTTCTTCGACACCGCACTCCGCGACGTGAGCGCGGCGTTCGACGCCGACTCCCCGGACGCCGCCGGGCGCGCGCTCGAAGCCGGCGGCGTCGAGTGGGGTGGGGGCACTCGCATCGGCGACGCGCTCGCGACGCTCCACGACGAGCACGCGGCGGCCGTCGGTCGGCGCGACACCGTCGTCGTCGTCAGCGACGGCGTCGAGCGCGGCGACACGTCCCGGTTGCGCGACGAGTTGGCGTGGCTCTCCGGGCGCGCCCGGTGCGTCCTCTGGCTGAACCCGCTCGCCGCCGACCCGCAGTGGCGACCGGTCGCGCCCGGGATGCGCGCCGCGCTCGACTACGTCGAGGGCTGCTACGCGTTCGCGGACGCCGACGACCTCGCGGCCCTCGCGGACGACCTGAAGCGACGCGGCCCGACGCTGCGCGCGGTCGGGGACGCGCGGCGACAGTCGTTTTGAGGGTGGCGCGCGACGGTCTCGCCATGGATCGACGTTCCTTCCTCGCGACGACGGGCGCGCTCGCGACCGCCGGACTCGCGACGCTCGCGGGCTGTAGCGCGCCGACGACGGACGGGCTGGCGAACGGGAGCTTCGAGAGCGGTCTCGCGGGATGGGAGCGCGCGCGAGCTCCCGACCGACCCGAACACGGGCGCGCCCGTCGCGTCGACGATCACGGCCTCGGACGAGCAGGCGAGCGACGGGTCGCGCGCCGCGTCGTTCTTCATCGACGGCCGGCAGGACGACGGGACGCTCTGGGTGGCACAGACGACCGACCTCTCGGACGCCGACACGCTCGCCCTCGACGTCTGGAGCCCGGAGGAGTCGTTCAACACCATCACGAAGGTTGCCGCGTACGCCGGCCCGGAGCGCCCGCTCACGGAGAGCGCCTTCGACACCACGCGGGCGGTCGAGGACCACGGCGGCTGGCGGACTCACGAGTATCCGGTCGAGTCGGCGGCCGACGGCCTCGTCGCGGTCGGCATCTCCGTCGTCTGGGAGGCAAAGGTGACGAGATACGTCGACGCCGTGCGCCTCCGCTAGGACTCGGCGCAGAGGTCGACGAAGTTCCGGAGGATGCGCAGGCCGGTCTCCCCGGACTTCTCGGGGTGGAACTGGGTGCCGAAGACGGTGCCGTCGTCGTTCGCGACGATGGACGGGAAGTCGGCGCCGTAGTCGGTGGTGGCGACGACGTGGCCGTTGTCGTCGGGGTCGGCGTAGTAGGAGTGGACGAAGTAGGCGTACTCGCCGTCGACGCCCTCGACGAGCGGGTGCTCGCGTTTGACGTGGAGCTCGTTCCACCCCATGTGCGGGACCTTCAGGGAGGGGTCGTCGAAGCGGACGTTCGTCCCCGGAACGAGTCCGAGGCCGTCCACGTCGCCCTGGCCCTCGCGGTCGGCCTCCTCGCTCGTGTCGAGGAGCATCTGCATCCCGAGACAGATGCCGAAGAGCGGCGTCTCCGAGGCCGCGACTTCGTCGAGGGCGTCCCTGAAGGGGCCGGCGTTCTCCATGCCGTCGCCGAACGCGCCGACGCCGGGGAGGACGACGCCGTCCGCGTCGTCGAGGTCGTCGGGGTCGTCCGACACCGCGACGCGCGCGCCGGCGCGCTCGAGGCCGCGCGTCACGCTCCGGAGGTTCCCGAGGCCGTAGTCCACGACGACGACGTCCGCCGCCGTCTCGCGGGAGGACTGCGTGCTCATACGGAACGGTGGGGGACGGCGAACCAAGTCGGTTTCCCTGTCGCCGACGCGCTCGCGCGATTCCTCCCGAACGTTCCGGAGGAAACGAAACCGATACGACCCCGCCCGACGAGGCCACGGTATGGCGGCGTACTTGTTCGTCCACTTCCGCGAGACGCGGACGCCGGACGGGGAACAGGTGTACTTCGGAGTCAGCGAGGACGGCTTCAACTGGGAGGCGGTGAATGGCGGCGACCCGGTCCTCTGGAGCTACCAGGGCGACAAGGGCGTGCGCGACTGCACGATCACGCGGACCGACGACGGCCGCTTCGTCATCATGGGGACGGACCTCAGCCTCGCCTACGGGATGGTGAACCAGTACGACGGCTCGTGGGAGGAGATCACGCGGAACGGGAGCGACGCGCTCACCCTCTGGGAGTCCGCGGACCTCGTGGCGTGGTCGGAGCAACGCATGGTCGAACTCGGCGACGGCCAGTTCGGCTGCCTCTGGGCGCCCGACATCACCTACGACCGCGAGAACGGCGACTACGTCGTCCACTGGTCCTCATCGCACGAGGACGACGACTACGCGGAGATGGCGCTCTACTACGCGCGCACCGAGGACTTCGAGTCGTTCTCCGACCCCGAGCTCCTCTACCGGAACCCGGACGGCGGCGTCATCGACTCCGCGATGTACGAGGAGGACGGCACCTACTACTGCTTCGCGAAGAGCCAGTCGAACCCGACGGGCATCGTCCTCCTCGAGAGCGAGCGCCCGACGGGGCCGTTCACGCGCGTCCCCGCGTTCGACCGGACGATGGCGGGCTTGGACGGCGCGCGCTACGAGGCGCCGACGGCGTTCCGCCTCGACGACGGCCGCTGGTGTCTCTTCCTCGACTACTTCGGGGGCGACCCGGAGACGCAGGGCTACGTGCCGTTCGTCGCGGACTCCCTCGACTCGGCGTTCGAGCGCGCCGACGACGAGTTCTCCTTCCCGTACGGCTTCAAGCACGGCACGGTGCTGCGCATCACGCGCGAGGAGTACGAGCGCCTCCGGGCCTACGAGAAGGACCCCGGGGAGCGATAGACCGCCTAGAAGTCGCCGAGGCTCGACTGCCCGCCCTCGGCGCCGACGATGGTGGCGACTTTCTCGATGGCCGACTCGAAGGTGTCCTCCTGCGAGCGGTCGTAGAGCGTCGCGGCGGGATGGACGCAGACGAGGACGTCGAGGCGCGCGTCGCCGACGGCGACCGTCTCTATCGTCCCGGCCTCCTTCGTGACGGCGACGTCGCGGCCGAGGAGGTGCTGGGCGGGCACCTTCCCGAGCGCGACGACGACGTCCGGGTCGACGGCCTCGAGCTCGGCATCGAGGTACGGCCGGCAGTTCGCGAGCTCCGCGTCCGTGGGGTCGCGGTTCTCGGGCGGCCGACAGCGCACGCAGTTCGTGATGCGGACGTCACTCCTGCCGAGGCCGTGGTCGGCGAGCGCGGCGTTCAGGACGTCGCCGCTGCGCCCGACGAACGGCTCGCCCCGCTCGTCCTCGTTCGCGCCCGGGCCCTCGCCGACGAAGACGACGTCCGCATCGGCGGGGCCGACGCCGTTCACGATCCGGCTCCGGGAGGCGACGAGGTCGGGGCACTCCTCGCAGCCCTCGACGCAGAGCCCCGTCATGTTCTCGCTCTCGCTCATACCCGAGCGTCGGCGTCGCGGACGTTAAGCGTCCGGGGTTCGCCGGTAGTCGTCGGCGGCGCGCGCGGCCTCGCGGGCGACCCGTAGCGGCTCGGGGCGGCCGCCCTCCGGCGTGTACGCGCGGACGACGGCGTCCGGGTCGTCGCAGCCGACCGACCGGACGTAGACGGTGTCGTCGCCGAGGTCGAGCGCGTGGCGCTCGGGGAGCGCGCGGTAGGCAGTGAGGCGCGCGTCACGCGCGTCGCCCGCGAACTCGCGCTCGATGGCCGCTTCGAGGCCGCCGCTCGCCTCGAAGCTCACCGCCACCACGGGGCGCTCGACGGCGTCGTGGAGACGCCCGAGGTCGAGGACGTTGTACCACGCGAGCGCGACGCCCGCGACGAGGACGTAACGGACGTCCGGGCGGTCGAGCGACTCCCAGAGGTCGATTGCGGCCTCGGTCACGTCGGCTCCGCCGACCGTGACGGGTCGAAAACAGAAGTCGTCGACGACGCGGTCGGCACGGACGACGGCGCCCGCGAGCGTGCTGCGCTCGGCGTCCGGGGCGTAGGATTCGGCGACCCCGAGCGCACGGGCACCCGACTTCACTTACTCGCCCTTGATGTCCTGGAGTTTGTCGAGGAGTTCGTCGTTGCTTGCGTCGATCTCGTATTCGACTTCACCCTCGTGGGCGTTCTGCTCCGTCTCGACGCCTTCCCCGTCGTCGTCGGCGGAGTCGAGTTGCTGACGCTCCTGCTCGGATTCGTCGTAGCTACCAAAGCCCATGACTATCCCTAGGGGTCTCGGATTCAAAAAGGAACCGCCTATTTAAAATCGGGCCGTGTAGGTGCGCGTATGCGAGTCGAGGAGCTCACGGCGGAGGCCGAATCGTTCACGTGTAACGCCTACCTCGCACTGGGCGAGCGCGACGTCCTCGTCGACGCGGGCGCGATGGCGGGCGTCGCGGACGTCGTCGCCGAGCACACCGACGCGCTCGACGCCGTCGTGCTCACCCACCAGCACGGCGACCACGTCGAGGAGCTCGACGCCGTCTGCGAGGCGTTCGACCCCGACGTCCACGCGTACGCCGACCACCCGCGCCGGACGCACGCGCTCGCGGACGGCGACACCGTCACCATCGGCGACGAGACGTTCGACGCCGTCCACACGCCCGGGCACGCCGACGACCACCTCGCGTTCGTCTCCGAGTCGACGCTCTTCTCCGGGGACGTCGTCGTCCACGACGACGGCGCGTTCGCCTACGGGAGCTTCGGGCGCACCGACATGCCGGGGCAGTCCCGCGCGGAGCTCGTCGAGAGCATCGAGCGCCTCCTCGAACGCATGCCCGACGGCGTCGAGCACATGTACGCGGGCCACGGCGACACCTACCACGGCGACGTTCGGGACGTCGTGGAGACGGCGCTCGCCCGCGCCGAGAAGTTCGAGCCGAAGTACCCGGACGAGTAGACGCGCGTTTCTAAAACCTTAACCGCCTGCGCGTCGATTTCAGGGGTATGTCCGAGCAATCCATCGAGGACCGGCTTCTCGACAAGCAGGTCTGCATGCGCTGTAACGCGCGCAACCCCAAGGAGGCCGACCACTGCCGCAAGTGCGGCTACAACAATCTCCGCCCGAAGGCCCGCGAACGCCGCGCGACCTGAGGCCGACGCCGCCTCTTCCTCCACACCGACTCCGTCTTCCTCCAGCGGCCGCGCTCTACGCGTCCTCGCCGGCGTCGAGGTACTCCTGTTGGACCTCGACGACCTCCGAGGAGTCCGCGCACGCCGCGTATCTGCGTAGGGGTTCCTCGTTCAACTCGAGGAAGGTGTGCCCCCACGTGAACTTCGAGAGCACGCGCTCGGCGTGCTCGCGCTCGCCGAGGATGCAGAGCGCGCCCGCGAACGCCTCCGCCGTGTTGAGCTCGAAGGGCGTCCCGTAGTTCACGGGGTTCGCGGCGACGAGGAAGGGGAGCGCGCGGTGCTCGCCCGCCATCTCGAACATCGCCCGCCCCGCCGTCTCCCACGAGCAGTCGAGCGCGACGAGCGTCGAGTACTCCGCGTCCGCCGGCGAGAGCGCGGTGTCCGCGTGCGGGTTGAGGACGAGCCCGAACGGCGTCGCGCGCGCCGAGCGGTGTAGCTCGGCCATGTCGAAGCGCGCGAGCTTCCGCGCCGTGCACTTCTTCGGGTCGTCGTCACCCTCGTAGCGGACGTGGAGGTCCATTCGTCGGAGGTACGTCGCGAACGAGCAAAAGTGGCGTTACTCGCGGGTCGTTCCTCCCCGCTCGCTTCTTCGCGGAACGCTCCGCGCTCCGCGTTACTTCTCCCCGCTCCCGAGCGCGGACTCGCCGACCTTCTCGTGGCCCTCGATGACCTCCTGGCCGCCCATGTAGGGCTGGAGCGCCTCGGGGACGTCGACGGTGCCGTCCTCGTTCTGGTAGTACTCGAGGACGGCGACGACGATGCGCGGGACGGCGAGGCCGCTCCCGTTCAGCGTGTGGAGGTGCTCGGCCGACTCGTGGCGCTCGGGCCGATAGCGGATGCCGGCGCGCCGCGCCTGGAAGGCCTCGAAGTTCGAGACGGAGGAGACTTCGAGCCAGCGCCCGCCCTCCTCGGGGCCGTCCTCCATGTCGTCGCCGGGCGCCCACACCTCGATGTCGTACTTCTTCGCCTGCGTGAAGCCCAGATCGCCCGTACACATCTCGAGGATGCGGTAGGGGAGTTCGAGGCGCTCCAGCACCTCCTCGGCCTCCGCGACGAGGCCCTCGAAGCGCTCCTCGGACTCCTCGGGGCGCACGAAGTTCACCATCTCCACCTTGTTGAACTGGTGGACGCGCACGATGCCGCGCGTCTCGGTGCCGTGCTCGCCGGCCTCCCGGCGGAAGTTCGGCGTGTAGGCCTGATGCTTCAGCGGGAGGTCCTCGGAGAGGAGGATCTCGTCCCGGTACATGTTCGTCACGGGAACCTCGGCGGTCGGGAGGAGCCAGAGGTCGTCGTCCTCGTAGTCCGCCTCGTTCACGTCGCCGATGCGGTAGGCGTCCTCGACGAACTTCGGGAACTGGCCGGTCCCCTCCATCGACTTCGAGTTCACCGGAATCGGCGGGAAGACGTCGGAGTAGCCCTGCTCGCGGTGGACGTCGAGCATGAACTGGACGAGGGCGTGCTCGAGCTTCGCGCCGTCGCCCTTCGCGAAGTAGAACCCGCCGCCTGAGACTTTCGCGCCGCGCTCGAAGTCGAGGACGTCGAGCTCCTCGCCGAGGTCGTAGTGGGGCGTGACCTCCTCGGGGAGGTCGCGCAGGTCGTCGAAGCCCTCGCGGCGGCGCTCGACGTTCTCCGACTCGTCCGCGCCCACGGGCACGTCGTCGGCGGGGAGCTGCGGGAGCGTCAGGAGGAGGCGTTCGAGCTCGGACTCGAGTTCGTCCGCGCGCTCCTCGACCGCCTCGAGTTCGCTCTTGAGCTCCTGCGAGCGCTCGATGGCCTCCTGGGCTTCTTCCTCCTCGCCCTCCTGTTTGAGGCGGCCGATCCGTGATGAGACCTCGTTTCGCTGGTGTCGGAGGTCGTCGCCTTTCCGCTTGAGTTCGCGCCACTCCTCGTCCACGTCGAGAATCCGGTCGAGGTCGGCGTCCACGCCCTTCTTCGCGAGGGCGTCGCGGACCTCCTCGGGGTTCTCCCGGACGAACTGCCGGCTGAGCATGTTCGGGGAATCGCGGGCGGCGGGCAAAACGGTGACGGGATGGCGCGAGCGCGCCGGCGCTCGGCGTCCCGCGTGGCGTAGGTTTTTCGCCGCCGGCGTGCAACCTCCGCGCATGTCCCCCGGCGACGTCTTCGCGGTCGACTCCTGCACCGACGTCCACTACGTCGACACCGGCATGTACGACACCGCCGCGTACGGCGCGGTCTACGTCGTGGACGCCGAGCGCCCGGCGGTCCTCGACACCGGCATCGGCACCCACCACGAGCGCGTGCTCGCCGCCCTCGACGAAGTCGGCGTCGCGCGCGAGGAGCTCGCCGCCATCGTCGTCTCGCACGTCCACCTCGACCACGCGGGCGGCGCGGGCTTCCTCGCGGCGGCGTGCCCGAACGCGGACGTCTACGTCCACGAGTACGGCGCGCGCCACCTCGTCGACCCCGAGCGCCTCGTCGAGGGGACGAAGCGCGCCGTCGGCGACCAGTGGCGCTACTACGTCGAACCGGAACCCGTCCCCGAGGAACGCGTCGTCGAACTCGCGGACGGCGACGCCGTCGACCTCGGTGACCGGACGCTCACCGCGCACCACGCGCCCGGCCACGCCCCCCATCAGGTCGTCCTCGAAGACGACCGCGACGGCTTCGTCCACACGGCGGACGCCGCCGGCATCTGGGTGCCCGACCTCGGGCGCGTCGTGGAGACGAGCCCGCCGCCGAACTTCGATCTGGAGACCTGCATCGACGACGTGGAGGCGATCCGCATGCTCGACCCCGAGGTGCTCCTCTACCCGCACTTCGGGCCCGGTCCCGAGGACGTCGACGGCGTCCTGAGCGAGTACGAGGACGTCCTCACGCGGTGGGTGGGTGCCGTCGAGGAGAAACGCGCCGAACTCGGCTCCGACGAGGCGGTCGCGGACCACTTCGCCGAACGCACCGACGTCCGTGCGGTCTGGCCGGAGCACAAGGCCGAGGAGGAGACGAAGATGAACGTCCGGGGCGCCCTCCGCTACCTCGACGAGGCGTAGGCCGCGCCACGCGCGATTCGAGCGCCGCGTGGAGCGTGCGACCCCGAAGCCCGGTCCCACGACGCTCGCGCCGGGATGAGCGGTACTCGGGCCGACTACCGGCGCTCGTTGCCGACTCTCGACCGCCCCAATTTATCCTCCTACCCCCCAAAATCCCCTACTGGAACCCGTGTCTGCATCGCCACTCATCACATTCGTCGCGCTCATCCTCGTGCTGGGCGTCGCCGCCCAGCTCGTAGCAGCGCGATTGCGCGTTCCGAGCGTGCTCTTCCTCATCCTCGCGGGTGTCGGCGTCGGGCAAGTGCTCAACGTCCGCGAGCTCTTCGGTGGCGCGCTCGGCGGTATCGTCGGGTTGAGCGTCGCCATCATCGTCTTCGAAGGCGCGTTCCACCTCAAAATAGAGAAGCTCCGGGAAGCACCGCGCGAGACGCTGCGACTCGTCACCGTCGGGGCGGCCGTCGCGCTCCTCGGCACCGCCATGCTCGTGCGCTTCCTGCTCGGCCAGCCGTGGGACGTCGCGTTCCTCATCGGCGCGCTCCTCGTCGCCACGGGGCCGACCGTCATCACCCCCATCCTCGAAGTCGTCCCCGTCCGGGACCGCGTCGGTGCCTCCCTCGAGACCGAGGGCGTCGTCAACGACGTCACCGCCGCCGTCCTCGCGGTCGTCGCCTTCGAGGTCGTGACCGCCGAAGCGGCGACGACGGGCGAAGTCATCACCGCGTTCTCCGCGCGCATCGGCGTCGGCGTCGTCGCCGGCCTCGTCGTCGCGACCGTCGCGTGGGTCGTCCTCCGGAAGATCGACCTCTCGCCCGGGAACGCCGTGCAGAACGCGCGGCTCGTCATCCTCGCTTCCGCGCTCGCCGCGTACGCGCTCGCCGAGCTCACCGGCCTCAGCGAGTCCGGCCTCGCCGCCGTCGCGACCGCCGGCATCATCCTCGGGAACGCCGACCTCCCCTACGAGGACGAGATAGAGACGTTCAAGGGGGACATCACGCTCCTCGTCCTCTCCTTCGTCTTCATCGCGCTCGCCTCCCTGCTCTCGCTCGACGACCTGCTTCGCTTCGGCGTCGCCGGTATCGCCGTCGCCGTCGGTGCCGCCCTCCTCGTCCGGCCGCTCGCCGTCTACCTGTCCACGTTCGGCGACCGCTTCACGTTCGCCGAGCGCGCGTTCGTCAGCTTCGTCGGGCCGCGCGGCATCATCCCAGCGTCCGTCGCGACGCTCTTCGCAGTCGAACTCCGCGCGCACGGGATGGACCCCGCCGCGAACGCCCTCGTCAGCATCGTCTTCCTCACCATCCTCCTCACGGTCGTCTTCGAAGGCGGCCTCGCGAGACACATCGCAGAATACCTCAACGTCATACCAATGCGTGTCATCGTCATCGGCGGCGGCACCGTCGGTCGCGCGCTCGCAGAGCGCCTCGAAGACCGCGGTGAGAACGTCGTCATCGTCGAACAGGACGAATCGGTCGTCGAACTCACCCGCGAACGCGGCTTCACCGTCCACGTCGGCGACGGCACCGACATGGACGTGTTGCGCTCGGCTGGCGTCGAAAACGCCAAAATCGTCGTCACGGCCACCGGCGACGACGACGCGAACCTGCTCGCCAGCCAGCTCGTCGACGCGAAGTTCGACCCCGAGACCATCATCGCGCGCGTCAACAACCCCAACAACATCGACGCGTTCAGCGAGCTCGGCGTGAAAGCCGTCTCCTCCTCGCTCGCGACCGCGTGGAGCATCGACAACATCATCGAGCGCCCCGCGCTCTCCAACTGGATGACCGAGATCGGTCGCTCGGGCGACGTCCAGGAGATCGAGGTCACCGCCGAGGACCTCGTCGGGCGCACCATCGGCGAACTCGACGAGCACATCCCGAACGGCTGCATCATCGCGCTGGTGGGGCGGGACGGCGAGAACTCCGTCCCCAGCGAGGACTTCACCCTCCAGAAGGGCGACCACCTCACCTTCCTCGGGCGCAAGGAGGCCGTCCGCGAGGCCATCACCCTCTGCCACCCCGACGAGGACTAACCGCCCATCGGCGGGCTTTTCCGTCTCCTCCCCCGAGAGTGAGGAGACGGCACGGTCGGGTGGCCCCTTTCAGGCTACCGTGGTTTCCACGCGTGGCTTCCGCTGCTCGACCTACCCCGTCGCTCTACACCGACGAGCGACGGCCACGCGATGTCGATGCGTCTCCTAAAGCGTTTTAGGACCCACCGCTCACGTACGGACATGGAACAGCGTCTCCGCCGGTTCCGTCGCCCCCTCCCGGCCCTCCTCGTCGTCGCGGCGCTCGCGCTGCTCGTCCGCCTCGTCGCGCTCGGCTCGCGCGTCGCCCACCAGGACGAGGGGCGCGTCGCCGACTGGATACTCCACTACATGACCGTCGGGCAGTGGGAGTACCGACCCATCATCCACGGCCCCTTCCTCCCGCACGTCAACGGCGTCGTCTTCGACCTCCTCGGCGCCTCCGACTTCAGCGCGCGCCTCGTCGTCGCCGTCATCGGTGGCCTCCTCCCGCTGGCCGCCTACCTCTATCGGGACCACCTCGACGACGCCGAAGTCGTCGCGTTCGGCCTCCTGCTCGCCGCCAGCCCTGCGCTCCTCTACTACTCCCGGTTCATGCGCAACGACCTCATGGTCGCCGCGTGCATGATCGGCGCGCTCGGCTTCTGGCTCCGCGCGCGCGCCTCGGGGCGAACGCGCCACCTCTACGCGGGCACGTTCGTCTTCGCGCTCGCGTTCACGATGAAGGAGAACGCCCTCCTCTACCCGGTCGCGTGGCTCGGCGCGCTCGCGCTCGTCGTCGACAGGCGCCTCCTGCTCGCCCGCCTCGTCGACGACGGCCCCGGACGGGTTGCGCTCGCGCTCGCCCGCGAGACCGCACGCGGCCTCCGCCCGTGGCTCCTCCCGCTCGGCGTCGCGCTCTGCGAGTGGTTCCTCGTCGTCGTCGCGTTCTACGCGCCCCTCCCCGAGGCGTACGGGATGTTCGCCGGCCTCGATGCGTTCACCGCCGTCCTCCACACCGCCACCGTCGGCACGTGGACGGCGTTCGCGGGCACGTGGGCGCACAGCGGCATGAGCGAGCACTCCACGGTCGGGTTCCTCGGGCGCTTCGCGAAGATACTCGCGCTCACCGCGACCGTCACCCTCGGCTTCGCCGTCGTCGGCTTCCTCCGCGAGCGCTACGGCCGCGACGACCCGCGCGACATCGTGGAGTTCTGCTTCTACTGGGGGGCGGCGAGCGTCCTCGGCTACGCCATCGTCACCGACATCATGGCGGGGTGGCTCGCGACGCACGTCGTCGCGCCGCTCGCGCTCCCCGCCGCCGTCGGCCTCGCGTGGGTCTACCGCGTCGGCAAGCGCGGCCACGCCTCCGGCGACGCCCTCCTGTTCCGCGTCGCCGCCGCCGTTCTCCTCCTCAGCGCCGCTGGCGTCGGCGGCACGGCCGCGTACACGAGCTACGCCGCCCCGCAGGACCGCGCGAACCCGCTCGTCCAGTACGCCCAACCCGGCGGCGACGTGAAGCCGACGCTCGCCGACATCGAGGCGGTCGCCGCCGAGCACTCGGGCATCGACGTGGTGTTCTACGGCTCCGAGTTCTACAACGCGAACGACCTCACGCAGGTCCCGACGCTGAACAGCACCTCGGGCGGCTACGACGGCTGGTTCGCGCGCCTCCCCTACCCGTGGTACTTCGACCAGTACGACGCGCGCGTCGCCAGCACCACGCGCACGGAGACGCTCGCCGAGCAGGACCCGCCGGTCGTCATCGCGCTCGACGGTGACGCCGACGAGGTGCGCGAGGCCATCGACGCGAGTCAGTACAGCGAACGCACGTACCCGCGCTACCTCCACGGCGACCGGCTCGTCTTCTTCGTCCGCGAGGGCGCATCGTAGGCGGCACTCGGGACGCGTTCCGGCGTGGCGCTCGTCCGACGGTCTTATGCGGCGCGAGCGTCAAATCCGTGGGTAATGACCGACCGGGCGCTCGACGTGGTGGAGTTCCTGTTGACTGCACGCGTCTACGAGCGCAACACCGACCTCGACGAGAACGACCTCCCGCCGGCCGTCCGCAGTGCGCTCTGGGACGGTGACGGTGTCCCCCGGCCGCCGAAAGCGACCGGCGAGGCCGTCGCGAACGCGACGGGCATCGACGACCCGTGGGACGAGGTGGCGAGCCTGATGTTCACCGAACAGGACTCCTTCTCGGGGAGCATCCGACTCGTCGACGACGACATGGCGATGGAGTGGTACGCGGACCGCGCGACCCCCGACCGGGTACGGGCGAACCCCGCGCTCGCGTCCGTCTACGAGGACGACTTCGAGGACGTCGACTACGAGGCCGCGCGCGAGGCGAACCGGCCCATGCAGGCCGACCCGCAGTGGATCGACGGCCTCCTCGAGGAGATGTTCGACGAGGACGACGAGGAGATGCTCGACCTCGTCGAGGTGCAGGCCCCTGCGGAGATCGAGACGACGCTCGAGGACCTCGTGCTCACCGACGAACAGCAGGCCGAAACCGCGAAGGTCTCGAAGGCCATCGAGCACCGCGACTACCTCGCGAAGGTCGGCCTCGTCGAGGTCGGGAAACTCCTCTTCGTCGGCCCGCCCGGCACCGGGAAGACCTCGACGGCGAGGGGGCTCGCCCACCGCCTCGACCTCCCGTTCGTCGAGGTGAAGCTCTCGATGATCACGAGCCAATACCTCGGGGAGACCGCGAAGAACGTCGAGAAGGTCTTCGAGGTGGCCAAGCGCCTCGCGCCCTGCGTGCTCTTCATCGACGAGTTCGACTTCGTCGCGAAGACCCGCACGAGCGACGAGCACGCCGCCATCAAGCGCGCCGTCAACACCCTCCTGAAGGCCATCGACGAGATGAGCCTCGTGAAGGACGACGTGCTCCTCATCGGCGCGACCAACCACCCGGACGAACTCGACGCCGCCGTCTGGCGGCGCTTCGACGAGATTCTGAGCTTCCCCAAGCCCACCGAGCCGATGCGCGCGGACATCATCCGCATCGTCACGCGCGGCATCGAGGTCGAGGACTTCGACCCCGAGGAGATCGCCGCGAACACCGACGGCCTCACAGGGAGCGACCTCCGGCTCGTCCTCCGCGAAGCCGTCCTCGACGCGCTCGTCGAGGACCGCACGACGCTCTCCCAGTCGGACCTCCTGGCCGCCATCGAGTCCTTCGAGGAGCGCGACCACCTCCGCAACCTCGATAGCCTCGAGGAGGCCGTCGAGACCGAGGAGGGCGACGGCCACGACCACGCGCACGCCCACGACTGAGTCGTGGGGCCGCGACGCCAGCCGATGTGCCGGGAGTTAAGAACGCCCGCGACGACGTAGCGGGTGATGCGCGTCACCCTGCTCGGCACCGGCGACACTGCGGGCACGCCCCGGCCCGGCTGTGACTGCGACACCTGTCTCGCCGCACGCGAGCGCGGCGTCGAACGCACCCGCTCGTCGGTGTACGTCGAGAACGAGGAGACGGGCGAGCGCCTCCTCGTGGACACGAGTCCGGACTTCCGCCAGCAGTTCCTCCGAGAGGGCGTCGCGCTCCCGGACGCCGCCGTCGTCACCCACATTCACTTCGACCACCTCGACGGCCTCGGGAACGTCTATCGCCTCCTCGACCACCTCCCCGTCTACGCGGCGGACGAGACCGACCCGGAGACGGGCGAGTCGGTCGCCGCGACGATACGGAGAAAATACGACTACCTCGACGCCGTCAGCGTCCACCCTCGGACGCCGTTCGAGACCTTCCGGGTGTGTGGCTTCGACGTCACGCTCGTCCCCGTCGACCACCCGCCCCTCCTCACCTACGGCCTCGTGGTCGAGCAGCCGGAGACGGGCGCGACGCTCGCGCTCTCCGGGGACACGAGCTATCGCGTCTCCGAGGCCTCCCGCGACGCCCTCCGTGACCCCGACCTCCTGCTCGCGGACGGCATCGTCCCCGCGAGCCTCTGCGAGTACCACCCGCTCGGCGGGCGCGACGAGGACGCCGAGGGCACCCCGCGAACGTTCGGCACGAAGCACATGACGCGGGAGGGCGCGGTGGCGCTCGCCGACGACCTGAACGCCGAGGAGCTACGGGTGGTGCACGTCGCGCACCGCTACCCGCCCGAGGAGGCGTTCGCGGAGCCGCTGGGCATCGACGGCGAGACGTTCTCACTCTGAGCGCGCGGCGTGCACGACGCCGGCGGCGAAGCCGCCCCATGCCAGCGCGAGGCCGAGGAGCGCCGGCGCGTACGCGAAGCCGTCGCCGTAACCGATGGCGAGCGCGAACGCACCGACCGTCGACACACCCGTGAACGCCGCCGAGACGGCGTTCCCGCGCTCGTAGAGCACGGGCGCGGGGTTCGCGGCGACGAGCGCCGCCGCCGCAGTGGCCGTGAGGAAGAGGCCGCCGAGGAGGAACGGGTCGCGGGTGTCGGTCGCACCGAGGGCGACCGCGACGAGGCCGACGACGACGCCGGTGAGCACGGCGCGAGCGCGGGTTCGGGACACGTCGAGGAGTGGAGCCGAATGGGGTTAGTCGTTCGCCCACCGCCCGAGCCCGGACTGCTCGCGCGCCCCGCCCGCCTCGGGGTCCCACGCCTGTCGCGCGGCGCGCTCGCCCGCGAAATCGGCGACGGGTGGTTCGTCCGCCTCGTAGCCCGGACAGTCGGGCCCGCACTCGCTCGCGGCGTCGACGAGACGCCCCTTGTACGCGCAGTGGGGGAGCGTCGCCGCGCCCGCCTCCGCGCCGCGCTCGGCGTTCGCGCACGCGGGTAGCTCGTACGTCCGCCACCCCTTCCCGTAGGCGCGCTCGGCCACTCGGAGCCGCTGGGTCGCCTTCGCGTCCGGGGAGACGGGCCGCACCGCCCAGCGGCCGGCGTGGCGCTCGCCGGGTTCGAGGCCCCATCCCGACGCGTCGAGGCGCGTCGGCTCGCGGACGACCTCGACGGTCGACGCCTCGGTATCGACGCGCCAGACGCCGACGGCCTCGGGGAGGCGATTGAGGTGCGCGCGCGTCACGTGGGACTCGGTGGCGAGGACCGCGTAGTCGAGGAGGCCGAGCGAGACGTCGTGACGGAGCTGGGCGTCGAGGTCCCCCGGCCTGCCGAGGTCGGGTTTGTTCTCGACGCCGACGAGGTCGCCGACCCAGTCGGGGTAGCGCGCGACCTGTCGGACGACCGCGTGGCCGTCGCGGCGCGCGCGTTCGAGGAAGCCCGCCTCGACGCCGCGCTCGGCGAGCGCCCGGGCGCGAGCGGGCGGGCCGTCGAAGGCTTCGGTGACGCGACGCCACCGGCCGACGCCGACGTCGGCCTCGATGACGGCGGCGGGGATCGCCTCGGGTGTGAGTTCGGCGCGCGCGTCGAACTCGGGGCCGCGCGTGAGACAGACGACGTCGACGATGCGCCCGCCGGCGGCGTGGACGCTCGTCCCGAGCTGGCGCGCCACCACGGGGTAGTCGCGCTCGAGGCGGGCGCACAGACGCAGCTCGAAGCCGAACTCGCGCACGAGAGACACGAGGGCGCTGGGGCGGTTAAGCGTCCCGTCCGCTCACGCCGCGAGCGCGACGTCGAGCGTGAGCATCACCATCAGGCCCGCCATCGTGCCGAGCGTCGCGATGCGCTCGTAGCCCCGCGCGTGGCTCTCCGGGATGATCTCGTCGGAGATGACGTAGAGCATTGCGCCCGCCGCGAACCCCATCGCGTACGGGAGTATCGGCTCCATCACGAGGACGGCCCACGCGCCGAGGACGGCGACCGGCACCTCGACGAGGCCCGCGCGCAGGCCCGTCACCATCGCGTAGAAGCGCGTGCCGAGGCCGGCGTTCCGCGCGGCGATGGCGACGGCGAGCCCCTCGGGGACGTTCTGGATGCCGATGGCGAGCATGAGGGCGAGCGCCTCGCCGATGTCGCCCGCGCCGAAGCCGACGCCGACCGCGAGGCCCTCCGGGAGGTTGTGGAGGGTGATGGCGACGATGAAGAGGAGGACGGACGCCATGCGGCCGTCCACGTCGAGGGGTGTGGCGGCCTTCGCGGCAGGCTCGCCCTCGGTGGCTTTCGCGGCGTCCGGCCGCTTGCGTCCCGTCACGAGCACGTGGACGTGGGGGACCCAGCGGTCCGCGCGGTCGAGAGCGAGGACGCCGAGCGTGAGGCCGACGAGCACCGGCACGAGGCCGCCCGCGTCGATGCCGGGGAGGATGAGGCTCGTGAAACTCGCGGCGAGCATCACGCCCGCCGCGAAGCCGAGCGCGCCGTCGAGCGCGCGCTCGGAGGGGTTCCGCCAGACGAGGATGCCGAGCGCGCCGACGAGGTTGAACGCCGCGATGACGACGCCGCCGACGAGCGCCTGTATGACGGGGTTCGAGCCCGCGATGCCGACGAACGCGTCGGCGAACCAACTCACGCTCCCCACCTCCGCGCGTGCGCCGTCGGACGGGCGCGTGACGTGTCGCGATGCATACGAAGTGGGCGGGCGGCCGAACGCATAGGCTTTCGCCACGCGGGCGGCGGCGCGCGCCGCCGCGAGCGGCCGCTGGGCGTATCGAATCGGGGGCTTTATCATTTCCGCAGGGCGAAGTGCCCGCAAGATTACTTCATGGCAGGAACCCATCGCCAACCGGAGGTGAACATCGGTCTGGTCGGACACGTCGACCACGGGAAGACGACGCTCGTGCGCGCGCTGTCCGGTGAGTGGACCGATCAGCACTCCGAGGAGATGAAGCGCGGCATCTCCATCCGACTCGGCTACGCTGACGCGACCTTCCGCCGCTGTCCCGAGGAGGAACCCCCCGAGTGTTACACGGTCGAGGAGCACTGCGAGGAGCACGACGTCGACACCGAGGTCGCGCGGACGGTGTCGTTCGTCGACGCCCCCGGCCACGAGACGCTCATGGCGACGATGCTCTCCGGTGCGGCGCTCATGGACGGCGCCGTCCTCGTCGTCGGCGCGAACGAGGAGGTGCCCCAGCCCCAGACCGAGGAGCACCTCATGGCGCTCGACATCATCGGCATCGAGAACGTGGTCATCGCGCAGAACAAGGTCGACCTCGTGGACGCCGAGCAGGCCCGCGAGAACTACCAGCAGATCGAGGAGTTCGTCGAGGGCACCGTCGCGGAGGGCGCGCCCGTCGTTCCCGTCTCCGCCGAGCAGGAGATCAACCTCGACGTCCTCATCGAGACCATCGAGGAGGAGATTCCGACCCCGGAGCGCGACCCCGACGCCGACCCCCGGATGTACGTCGCGCGCTCCTTCGACATCAACCGCCCCGGCACCACCTGGGAGGGCCTCACCGGCGGCGTTCTGGGCGGGAGCCTCGTCGCCGGCGAACTCGACGTCGAGGACGACCTCGAACTCCGGCCGGGCCGCGAGGTCGAGGAGGGCGGCCAGTCCGAGTGGCAGCCCATCACGACGAACGTCCGCTCGCTTCAGGCGGGCGGCGAGAACGTCGACACCGTCACGCCCGGCGGCCTGCTGGGCGTGGGGACCGGCCTCGACCCGAGCATGACGAAGGGCGACGCGCTCGCCGGCCAGGTCGCCGGCCACCCCGAGGCGCTCCCGCCGACGTGGGAGTCCTTCGAGATGGACGTCGACCTGCTCGAGCGCCTCGTCGGCGCCGAGGAGGGCGAGACCATCGACCCCATCAACACCGGCGAACCCCTGATGCTCACCGTCGGCACCGCCACCACGGTCGGTGCCGTCACGTCCGCTCGCGACGGCGAGTGCGAGGTGAACCTCAAGCGCCCGGTCTGCGCCGAGGAGGGCGACGTCATCGCCATCAACCGCCGCGTCGGCGCGCGCTGGCGGCTCATCGGCATCGGCCGACTGCAGGGGTAACCATGTCGGAGCGGGTCGCCGTCGACGCGAACGCCCTCATGATGCCCGTCGAGGTGGGCGTCCGGGTGTTCGACGAACTCGACCGGGTCTGTGGCGACTACGACGCGGTCGTGCCGGACGTCGTCCGCGACGAGCTCGCGACGCTCTCTGACGGCGCCGGCGAGGAAGCGACCGCCGCGTCAGTCGGCGCGGACCTCGCGGCCCGCTGTGACGAACAGGAGACGGACGGACAGTACGCGGACGACGCGCTCGTCGCGCTCGCAGAGTCGGGCGCGGTCGACGCCGTCTGCACGAACGACGGCCCCCTCCGCGAGCGCGTGCTCGCGGCCGGCGTTCCGGTAATCCATTTACGGGGCCGGAATCAACTCACACGCACTCAACCATAGATGTACAAGCGCGCACGCCTGAAGGACACGGTAGAAGTACCCCCGCGACACCTCGCAGACGTCTCACCGGACCTGGTGAAACGGCTGTTGCAGGACAAACTCGAGGGGCGCATGGACGAAGACCTCGGCAGCGTCGTCACCGTCACGGAGGTCCACGACATCGGCGACGGCGCCGTCCTCCCGAACCGACCTGGGGTGTATTACGAGGCGGAGTTCGACGCCGTCACGTTCGACCCCGAGATGCAGGAAGTCATCGACGGCGAAGTCGTCGAAGTCGTGAACTTCGGGGCGTTCGTCGGCATCGGCCCCGTCGACGGCCTGCTCCACGTCAGCCAGATCTCCGACGAGTACCTCGCGTACGACGAGCAGAACCAGCAGCTCTCCTCGCGCGAGTCGAGCGACATCCTCGGCGTCGGTGACGCGGTGCGCGCGCGCATCGTCACGAAGAGCATCGACGAGCGCAACCCGCGCGAGTCGAAGATCGGCCTCACCGCGAAGCAGCCGGGGCTCGGGAAGCACGAGTGGCTCCGCGCGGCCGACGAGAACTCGGAGGCCGAGTAGATGGCGTCGAACCGTCTCGCCTGCCACGACTGCCACCGCATCGTCGAGCCCGACGAGGAGGTCTGCCCGTACTGCGGGTCGAACGACCTCACCGAGGACTGGGCGGGCTACGTCGTCATCACGCACCCGGCGTCCTCCGAAATCGCGGAGAAGATGGAGGTCACGGAGGCCGGCGAGTACGCGCTGAAGGTCCGCTGAGGTACCGAGGCGTGTCCGAGGCCGTCGCGACGCTCCCGCCGAGCGCGCGCGCGTCGTTCAAGCAGCCGCTCGGCCCCGTGTTCACGGACGCCCTCGCCCTCCTCGAGGGCGCGGGCGACCCCCTGATCGCAGTCGGCGACGTCGTCACCGCCCATCTCGGCGAGGCGGGCGTGACGCCGCACGTCGCCGTCGTGGACGGGAAGACCGAGCGCGAGGCCGTCGCCCCTGAGGTCACCGCGAGCCTGCCCGACGTAGCGCGCGTCGTCGACGTCACCTCCGAGCCGGGGTCGCTCTCCGGCGAGTTGGTGCGCGCGCTCGTCGCGGCCATCGACGCCGACGAGCCCACCAGAATCGTCGTGGCGGGCGAGGAGGACCTCGCGACCGTTCCGGCGGTGCTCTATGCGCCGGCGGACGCGACGGTCGTGTACGGGCAACCCGGCGAGGGGATGGTGCGCGCGAACGTTACCGCCGGCCTCCGCGAGCGCGTGCGCGACCTCGCGGGCGAACTCGAGACGACCGCGGCGTTCTGGCGGCTCGTCGAGCGCGCGTAGCTACGCGCGTCGCTCGACGTCGTGAAGCCACGCGATTGCGACGACACCGAGACCGAGGAGCATCGCGTAGAAGCCGACGGCGTAGAACGTCCCCGTGCTCCCCAGCGTGAGGAAGCCCCCGACGAGGATGACGCCGAGGCCGAGGCGCTGGAGCGACGCCGTGCTCATCGAACCACCGTGGCGGGCATGCGCGACGGGACGGCGGAGCGCGGCAAAAGCGTTCGGCCGAGTGAACAGCCCACGGGGATAGCGTCCGGCGACCGAGCGGTCCATCAGGACCCGGACGGTCGCCGGTTCGCTCGCCGTCAGGCGAGGTGCAAACGGCCCCGTAGGGGTCGTGCAGTACTTTTGGTCGAGCTTTTGCCAGCGCCGGCTCCGCCGGCGCACAGCAAAAGGTCGTTCGTAATGCTTTTACTCGGTTCGACGCCTTAGTCAATGACAACTGACCATGGAAATCGACATCCTCAGTGAGGAGGACAATCCCCTCCTTCACCGCCGGCAGGTTCAGTTCGAGATCGTTCACGACGAAGCGACGCCGTCGCGCCTCTCCGTCCGCGACTCGCTCGCGGCGACGCTGGACAAGGACAGCGACGAAGTCGTCATCCAGAGCCTCGACACGAAGTTCGGGATGCGCAAGACCGTGGGCTACGCGAAGGTCTACGAGTCCCCGGAGGCCGCCATCGACGTCGAGCAGGACCACATGCTCGAGCGCAACAAGATCAGCGCGGACGCGGAGGCCGCCGAGGCGGAGGCTGAGGAATAATGCCCCGCTCGGACTACTACAACGACGAGGGCGAACTGGCGAAGGAGCAGTGTCCGCGCTGTGGCGACACGTTCCTCGCGGAGCACTCGGACCGCAAGCACTGCGGGAAGTGCGGCTACACCGAGTGGAACTGAGCGCGTAACCCCTCCTTTTCATGCGCGTCGTCGGGATCGAGGGGACGGCGTGGTGCGCGAGCGCCGCGGTGTTCGACTCGGAGCGTGATGCAGTCAGTATCGAGTCGGAAGCGTACGAACCGGAGAGCGGTGGCATTCACCCGCGCGAGGCCGCCGAGCACATGCGCGAGGCGATCCCGCGCGTCGTCGCGGCCGCGCTGGAGACCGCCGAGGGGCCGATAGACGCGGTGGCGTTCGCGCGCGGGCCGGGCATCGGGCCGTGCCTGCGCATCGTCGGGTCGGCGGCGCGCGCGCTCGCCCAGGGCCTCGACGTGCCGCTCGTCGGCGTGAACCACATGGTGGCGCACCTCGAAATCGGCCGGCATCGCTCGGGCTTCGAGTCGCCGGTCTGCCTGAACGCCTCGGGCGCGAACGCGCACGTTCTCGGCTACCACAACGGCCGCTATCGCGTGCTCGGCGAGACGATGGACACGGGCGTGGGGAACGCCCTCGACAAGTTCACGCGCCACGTCGGCTGGTCCCATCCGGGCGGCCCGAAGGTCGAGGAGCACGCGGAACGTGGCGACTACGTCGACTTCCCGTACGTGGTGAAGGGGATGGACTTCTCCTTCTCGGGCATCATGAGCGCCGCGAAGGACGCGTACGACGACGGCACGCCGGTCGCGGACGTCTGCTGTGGCCTCCAAGAGACGGTCTTCGCGATGCTGACGGAGGTCGCGGAGCGCGCCCTCTCGCTGACGGGGCGGGACGAGCTCGTCCTCGGTGGCGGCGTCGGGCAGAACGCGCGCCTCCGGGAGATGCTCGCGGCGATGTGCGAGCAGCGCGGCGCGGAGTTCTACGCGCCCGAGGCGCGCTTCCTCCGTGACAACGCGGGGATGATCGCGGTGCTCGGCGCGAAGATGTACGGCGCGGGCGACACGCTCGACATCGCGGACTCGGCGGTCGACCCGGACTTCCGGCCGGACGAGGTGCCGGTGACATGGCGCGACGACGCCGAGGACGTCCTGCTCGCGGGTGCGGGCGCGGAGACGGACGTCCGGGGCGCGGAGGCGGTGGTGGACGTCGGCGCGGAGACGGTGACGAAGACACGCCGGCCGAAGGCGTACCGCCACGACGCGCTGGACGCGCGCCTGCGCCGCGAGCGGACGACGCACGAGGCCCGCCTGCTCTCGGAGGCGCGCCGCGCGGGCGTACCGACGCCCGTCGTCTTCGACGCTGACGTCCCGGGGAGCACGCTCGAACTGGAGCGCGTCGGCGAGACGGACCTGCGCGACGCGCTGAGCGAACGGCGCGTCGCGGTGGTCGCCGAGCACCTCGCGGCGCTCCACGACGCGGGCTTCGTGCACGGCGACCCGACGACGCGGAACGTACGCGTCGCGCAGCGACGCGGAACGAGCGAGCGGGGAGACACGACCCGCGAGCAACGCGACGCCGACGGGCCGGAGGCGTCGCGGGGAGAGCGAGCGGGAGCGGACGCGACACGCGAGTCGCGCGACACGCGCGGCGGGCGCGTCCACCTCATCGACTTCGGCCTCGGCTACTACACGGACGACGCGGAGGACTACGCGATGGACCTCCACGTCTTCGAGGGCGCCATCCGGGGGACGGCCGACGACCCCGAGCCGCTGCTCGCGGCCGTCGAGGCGGCCTATCGGGAGGCGGGCGACCCCGGCGTCCTCGAGCAACTGCGCGACATCGAGGGTCGCGGGCGCTACCAGTAGCGACGGCGCGGCGTCTCAGCCCGCGCCGACGACGATTTCGAAGCGGGTGCCGCCGTCCGTCCCGTCGCGGACGGTGATCGACCAGCCGTGGCTGCTCACGATGCGCTCGACGATGGCGAGCCCGAAGCCGCTCCCGCCCTTCGCGGTCGTGTACCCCTTCTCGAAGACGCGCTCGCGCTCCGCCTCGGGGATGCCGGGGCCGTCGTCCTCGATGTAGACGCCGTGCCGTTCGTCGAGCACGCCCGCCGTGACGGTCACGTCGCTCGAACCGTGCTCGACGGCGTTCCGGATCAGGTTCTCGAAGGCCTCCATCACGCGCGTGGGGTCACAGTGGAGGGGGACGCTCGCGGTGACGTCGAGCGAGCTCCCGGGCGCGTGGACGTTCTGGTAGCTCCCGGTGACGAGTTCGGCGAACTCGACCTGCTGGCGCTCGCCGACGCGTTCGCCCTCGCGTGCGCGCTCGAGTAGCTCGCCGATCAGCGTGTCCATGCGCTCGAGCGCGTCGAGCGCCGTCCCGAGGCGCTCGTTCTCCCCCGCGCGCTCCGTGGCGGCGAGTCTGACGTTCCCGTCCGCGACGTTCAGCGGGTTCCGGAGGTCGTGTGCGACCGTTCCCGCGAACTCCTCGAGCTGGTCGACCTTCCGGACGAGTTCGCGCTGGTGGGCTTTCCGGTCGGTGACGTCCCGCGAGATGCCGACGATGGCCGAGACGGTGCCGTCGTCGTCGCGCACGGGCTTACACCGCGACTCGACCCACAGCTCGACGGCCTCGGACTTCTCGACCCGGTACTCGACGACCTGCGGTTCGCCGTCGGACGCGCGCTCCATCGCGGTCGTCACGCGCTCGATGTCGTCCTCGTGGACGCGCTCGAGGAACGACGTCGGGTCGGCTCGGAGGGCGTCGCTCGACTGGCCGAATAGCGTCTCGTGGCGCTCGTTGATGAAGCGGAGCTCCGACCAGTCGGCGTCGAACATCCAGAGCGCCTGCTCGGTGACGGAGACGACTTCGCGCAGTCGGCGGTCGGTCCGCTCGGCTCGCCGCTGTGTGCGCCGGTGCTCGACGGCGGTGATTATCTTCCGCGCGAGGAGCGGCGCCTGGTTCCCGATGGCTTCCTGAATCACGTAGTCGGTGACGCCGGCCTCGATGCTCTCGCTCGCCACTCGCTCGTCCCCGGTCTCGGTGAGGAGGATGAACGGCATCTCGGGGCGCTCGGCGCGGACGTCGCGGAGGAGCGCGAGACCGGTCTCCTCGGTGAGGTGGTAGTCGGAGAGGACGCAGTCGACGGCGCGCTCGTCGAGGAGCGCTCGCCCGCCGTCGGCCGAGTCCGCAGTGAGGACGTCGACGCGCTCCGCTTCGCGAGACAGCTGCGTGCTGATCAGCTCCAGCAGCTGCGGGTCGTCGTTCACGTAGAGCACGGTGATCGGCTCGTCGTCCGCCATGGTCGATACACACGCAAACGAAGGATAGCGCTTTCGCCCGAACGCGCGTCCGCCGCGTCGCCCGCGCGGCGCTCCCGTGGGAAGCGGAAAGGTTCTTCCCACCGCCCTCCATACCCCGCGGTATGTCCGACAAACCCGCGTCCGGGGAACTGTTCGGCGTGCCGTACAACTTCGAGCGCCCGTCGGTCTCGAACATGCTGAAGGCCTACTGGCAGCCGGGTGAGGGGATGCTCGTCGAGAAGCCGTTCGGCGTCGGCTACACGCTGAACCTCGCGAACTGGCGCGCGTGGGTCGTGCTCGCCGTCGCGGGCGCGCTCCTCTGGCAGCAACAGCAGGGCGAGAGCGAGGAGTCCGCCGTCGACGAGGCGGTCGAAGTCGTCGTCGACGACTGAGGTCGGCGTTCCGCATCCTCTTTTACGCGCGGCGTCGCAGACGCAGGCATGAGCCTGCAGTTCGTGACGACGAACCCGGGGAAGGTCCGGGAGGCGACCGACTACCTCGCCGCGTTCTTCGACGTCGAGCAGTACGACTACGATTACGCGGAGGTCCAGAGCGACGACCTCGCCGAGATCGCGGCGCGCGGCGCCGAGGAGGCGTTCGAGGCGGCGGGCGGCGACGACCCCGTCATCGTGGACGACGCGGGCCTCTTCGTCGACGGCCTCGACGGGTTCCCGGGGCCGTACTCCTCGTACGTCGAGGACACGCTCGGCATCGAGCGCGTCTGGCGCCTCGCGGAATCACTCGACGACCGCTCTGCGGCGTTCCGCTGTACGGTGGCGTACGCGGACGGCGAGACGGTGGCGACCTTCGACGGCGAAATCCCGGGCGAAATCGTCGCGCCGCGCGGCGACGGGGGGTTCGGCTACGACCCCATCTTCGAGCACGGCGGCGAGACGTTCGCGGAGATGGGCACGGAGCGGAAGAACGAACTCTCGCATCGCGGGCGCGCGCTGGCGAAGCTCGCGGACTGGCTCGCCGAGCGCGCGTAACGGGCGCGGCGCCCGCGCCGCGCTTCAGGCGCGCGGGTCGCGGTCGGGACCGGGGTAGGCGTCGCCGACGGCTTCGGGGTGGAGGCGCTCGGCGTCGAAGAGGCGCGCGAACCCCCGCGGCGAGGTGAAGCTCGTCGTGACGTACTTCTTCACGCTCGCGTTCGTCTGCGCCGTCCGCAGGCGGTCGTCGAACGTGAGGACGTGCGCGGCGTTCCCGTGCGCGGCGGACGCGAGCGCGGGGTGGTCGCCGTCGGGATGCTCGACGCGCTCGGCGAGCGCCGCCGCCTTCTCGCGCCAGTCGGCGGCGAGACCGACGTCCGCGAGGTCGGCTATCAGCGCTTCGGCGTCGTCGAGGAGGGGGTCGCTCGCGACGAGCGTCATCCACGAGTGCGCGCGGATCGCGTCGAGGGCGTCGCGCGCGGCACCGCCGACGAGGAGGTCGGCGGCGAGGACGTCGGCGTCCGCGACGACGCGCGAGACGTCGGGGGCGTCCGCGAACTCCTCACGCATCGTCGTCACCTCGGCGCTCGGCGAGCGCGTCGCGGACGTCCGCGACGGTCACGTCGTAGTCGTCGGCGCGCTCGAAGAGGGCGGCCCAGCGTTCCATACGCGCTCGAAGGGCCGTCCGGCGGATAAACTCATAGCTCACGCGATGCGGTGCCAGCGCCCGGCGTCGACGGCGACGGTCGTCTCGGCGGGCGGCCGGTCGGCGGTGTAGGCGACGAGTTCGGCGTCGCCGACGCGGAGCGTGACGCGGAAGACGGCGTCCTCGCGGACGACGCGCTCGACGGACGCGGGGACGCCGCCCGCATCGAGCGTGACGTGCTCGGGGCGGACGGCGAGCGTTCCCCCCGGAGCGTCGAGGCCGGCGGGGAGGCGCGCGCTCTCGACGGCGTTCGCGCCGGTGAACTCGGCGACGAAGCGACTCTCGGGGCGCTCGAACACCTCGTCGGTGGGGCCGACCTGCGCGATGCGGCCGTCGCGGAGGACGGCGACGCGGTCGGCGACGGCGCGCGCGGTCGTGCGGTCGTGCGTGACGTAGACGGCGGTCTCGTCGGCGAGGAGGGTGAGGAGGTCCGCGCGGAGGCGCTCGCGCGTCGGCGCGTCGAGCGCGGAGAGCGGTTCGTCGAGGAGGAAGGCGTCGGGGCGGACGCAGAGCGCGCGGGCGAGCGCGACGCGCTGTTTCTCGCCGCCGGAGAGCGTCGCCGGCGCCCTGTCCGCGAGGTCGGCGACGCCGAGGCGGTCGAGGAGCGCGTCCGGGTCGCGGGTGTCGTCGTGGTACTTCGCGCCGAACGCGACGTTCTCGCGGACGCTCAGGTGCTCGAAGAGCGCGTACTGCTGGAAGACGAAGCCGACGCCTCGCTCCTCGGGCGGGCGGCCGTCGAGGCTGCGGCCGTCGAGTTCGACGCCGCCCGCGTACTCCCGGAAGCCCGCGAGCGCCTCGAGGAGGACGGTCTTCCCGCTCCCGGAGGGGCCGAGGAGGCAGAGCGTCTCGCCGTCCCGGACGGTGAGGTCGGCGACGACGTCGAACGCGCTCCCGGCGTCGCCGACGCTCGCCCGGAGGTCGACGCGGAGCATTCAGGTCCACCTCCCGGTCTCGCGGGTGAGCGCGCGGACGGCGAGGAAGACGGCGACGCAGACGACCAGCAGGAGGACGGCGACCGACACGGCGGACTCGAAGTTCACGTCGAGTTCGTGGACGACGAAGACGGAGCCGAACATCGCCTGCACGCGCTCGCCCGCCGGCGGGTAGAAGACGGTGACGTTGTAGGCGACGACGGCGACGGCGCCGTACTCGGAGACGGCGCGCCCCCACGAGAGGACGGCGCCGGAGAGCACCCCGCGAACCGCGAGCGGGCCGGTGACGCGGCGGAACGTCTCGAAGCGCGACGCGCCGAGCGAGCGCGCGGCGCGTTCGGCGTCGCGGTCGACGGCCTCGAATCCCTCGCGCGCGCCGTTCACGAGGTAGGGCGCGGCGACGAACGCGAGCGCGAGGACGAGGCCGGGCATCGCCCCGAGGACGGGGAGCGTCGGGAACGCGCCGCTCTCGCCGAACGCGAGGAGGACGGCGAGGCCGGCGACGCTGTGCGGGACGACGAGCGGGAGGTCGACGAGCGCCTCGACGACGGGGCGGCCGGTGAAGCCCCGGCGGAGCAGGAGGGCGAGCGGAACGCCCAGAACGGCCGCGAGGAGCGTCGCGAGCAGCGGGGCGTAGACGGAGACGTAGAGCGTCCGCCGGACGTCCGGGCGCGCGAGGGCGTCGAGGACGGCCCCCGGCGTCGTGAACGTCGCGAGCGTCGCGAGCGGGTAGGCGAGCGCGACGAGGAGCGTGCCCCCGCAGAGCGCGGCGACGACGCCGAACGCGCCGCGGCCGGCGCTCGCTCCGAGGACGCCGGCGCTCGCGACGGCGAAGACGACGTAGAGGGTGGGGCGGCCGAGCGCGCTCGCGACCGCGAACGCGGCGAGCTGGACGCCGGCGACGGCGAGGACGAGCGTGCGCGCGTCGAGGGTCGGCGCGCGCATCGCTCAGAGCGCGAGCGGGCCGAGCGACTCGCGGGCCTCGGCGTGCGCGGCCACCGGCTCGGGGACGGCGTCGGCGTGCGCGGCGGGGACGACGGCGGTGTCGAGGACGTCGAAGCCGTTCTCCCGGAGGACCCGCGCGCCCTCGCCGAGCGCGAACGCGACGTAGTCGGCACCGCGCGCGGAATGTGCGGCGGTGCTCGGGACGCTGATGCCGTAGGCGATGGGGCCGCCCGTGTACGTCGTGTCGCCGGCGTCGACGGAGACCGTCGCGTAGTGCTCGGCGTACGCCTCCGTCGCCCGCGAGAGGTCGACCTCGGGCTGGAGGTCGATGGTGCGGACGTCGTGGCTCGCGCCGAAGGAGCGATAGGACCACGCGTAGTCGAGCTTTCCGGAGTGGAGCTGGCTGAGCAGGTCGACCTCGTCGCTCGCGGGCACCGTCGCGTTCTCGCGCATCGCCTCGGCGGTGGCGTCGTCGTAGAGCGCCTCGCCCTCGAAGGGGGTCGCGCCGAGCGCCATCGACATGAGCGCGCGGTAGCCGTTCGGGTCGACGGCGGGGTCGGAGTGGCCGACCGCCACGTCGTCGCGCGCGAGGACGTTCCACCAGTTCTCGGGTGTGAACGCGTCGGCGTACGCGGACTCGTCGGTGTACGCGACGGTCATCGCGTTCGTCGCGAAGAGCGCGTACCAGTCGCCGTACTCGGGAAGGAGCCCGTCCCGGAGGAGGCGGTAGTCGGCGACGGCGAGGACGTCCGCGCTCCGGTGCGGTGGCTGCGTGACCTTCTTCGTGGAGCGCACGGAGCCACCGGACTCCTGCGTGACCGAGACGTCGTGCGCGGCCGTGTACGCGGCTTCGAGGTCGTCGAACGCCGCGCCGAGACTGCCGGCGTGGAAGACCGTCAGCGCGTCGGCGGCGCCGGACGCCGCGCGCTCGGTGCTCGACGCGCCGGTGCTCGACACCTCCGCCCCCGACGCCCCGCCCGTCGCGTCACCGCCGGTCCCGCCACAGCCGGCGAGCCCCGCGAGTCCCACCGCGCCGACCGCCGCGAGGAACGCCCGCCGCGACCGTTGTTCCGACATAGATACAACGATGCCGCCTCGGCGACATAACCGTTT
The DNA here is from genome assembly GCF_003721175.2 of Halarchaeum sp. CBA1220. GTDB lineage: Archaea > Halobacteriota > Halobacteria > Halobacteriales > Halobacteriaceae > Halarchaeum > Halarchaeum grantii. The sequence continues at coordinate 490,028 of NZ_CP054707.1, read as the reverse complement.
TGCTCGGCCGACGGGTAGGGGACGTATGGACGCCGGCTTCGACGCCCGACTGCACGCCGACGACGTCGCGTTCGGCGCCCGCGACGCCGCGCTCCTCCGCGCCATCGACGCGACCGGGTCGCTGAACGCCGCCGCCGAGCGCCTCGGGCGCTCCTACTCGCGCGCCCACGGCCGCCTCGACGACCTCGAGGACGCCTTCGGCCCGCTCGTCGAGCGCACGCGCGGCGGCGCCTCCGGCGGCGGCACCGCGCTCACCGACGACGCGTACGCGCTCCTCGCGCGCTTCGAGCGCCTGCGAGCGGGCTACGCCGCCATCGCCGAGACCACCGTCGCCGTCCTCTCCGGCACCGTCGTTGACCGCGATGGCGAGCTCGGCACCGTCGAGACCGACGCCGGCACCGTTCGCGCGCTCGTCTCTCCCGACGCCGACGCCGTCGACGTCGCCGTCCGCGCGGACGCCGTCACGCTCCACGCGCCCGACGACGCCCCGCCGGCGGACGCCACGAGCGCGCGCAACCGCTTCGAGGGGACCGTCGAGCGCGTCGAATCCGGCGACGCTGTCGCCCGCGTCCGCGTCGACGTCGGCGCGGACACGACGCTCGACGCCCTCCTCACCGTCGACAGCGTCGAGCGCCTCGGCCTCCGGGTCGGACACCCGGTCGTCGCCTCGTTCAAGGCCACCGCGACGCGCGCCACCCCGACCGAGCGTTAGGGGAGCGCGTCCGCGACCAGCGACCGAATCGACGCCTCGATATCGGACGCCACCGGCCGATGCGGACTGCGCGCCCGGCCCGCCGGCAGGTCGCGCGCACGCATCGCCGCCTTCAGTCCCGGGACGCCGTGCTCGCTCGTCACCGCGCGGTTCAGCGCCGCACACCGCCGGTTCACCTGTCGGGCCTCCGCGTCCTTCCCCGCCTCGTGGAGCCGATACACCTCCGCCGCGCGCTCCGGGAGGACGTTCGCGAACGCGAGAATCCCGCCGTCCGCGCCCGCCTCCAGCGCGTGCGCGTACGTCCCGCCGCTCCCCGCGAACACCGCGAAGTCGTCCGGCGTCGACTCCACGAACCGCAGCAGCGTCTCCAAGTCGCCCCCCGAGTCCTTCAGCCCCGCCACGTTCGCGTGCTCGGCGAGGTCCGCGACGAGCGCCGGCGAGAGCGTGACGCCCGTGTACTTCGGGACGTTGTAGAGGTAGACCGGGAGGGCCGCGTCGTCCGCGACCTCGCGATAGTACGCGCCGATAGACGCCTCCGCGTGCTTGTAGTAGTACGGCGAGACGACGAGCGCCGCGTCCGCGCCCGCTTCCGCCGCGCGCCGCGTCTGCTCGCGCGTCTCCACCAGCCCCGGATGGCCCGTCCCCGCGAGCACCGGCGTCGCGGCCGGCGCGGCCTCCGCGACCGTCTCGACGACCGCCGCGCGCTCCTCCAGCGTCAACAGCTCCGACTCGCTGTTCGACCCGCACGGCACCACGAAATCGACGCCGCGCTCGGTCACCCAGTCCGTGAGCTCGCGGAGCGCGTCGTGATCCACGGTACCCGCGTCGTCGAACGGCGTCACGAGCGGCACACCAGTTCCGTGCATACAGAGCGGTGGTGTGCGCCCGCCGTAGTCCTTCCCCTGACTGCCGTCTGACGAAGCTTTAGGTGTGTCGGGACACTCCACTCGGCCGAGCGCGTTCCACACGTTCCCATCCGCTCGACGCGCTCTATTCCCCTCCCCGTTCTCGCGTTCCGACCGGTGAGCGACGCGTCTCTCCGTCTACTTCGCGACAGCATCGACTCCCCGTCGAGCGTGTCGTCGTGAAAAGAGCCTAGGGCGGGATTTGAACCCGCGCTCTCGTCCTTACCAAGGACGCGCTTTACCGCTAAGCTACCCAGGCAGGCACTCTTTCGTAGTCCGGTTCCGACTTTAGGGGTTTCGATTCGGATGCGTCGCGCGAATCGCCCGACGGGACTGCACTCGCGCCGGCCGCGTCAGTGGTCGGTCGCCGAGGGGCGGACGGCGTCGTCGCCGTCGGCGGCGGGCGCGCCGGCGACGCGCGCGAGGACGTCCTCGATGGTCTCCGGGAGGACGTCCGCCGGGTCACCGAGCGGTGGCGTCCCCCACGAGTCCGCGAGGCCGACCGCGTACTGGCGGAGCGCGCGCGGCGTCTCGGTGCCGGTCGCCGTCGCGCCCGCGACGACCGCGAGGTCGAAGACGGACGCTTCGAGGCTCCGCGCGGACGACTCGACGCCGTCGGCCGCGTCGGTTCGCTCGCGGCCGAACTCGCGGACGGTGTGGACGGCGGCCGCCGCCGCGTCGGTACGCGCGAGCAGGCGAAAGCCACGCGCGACGAGGACGTCCGCCGCGAGGACGTGGAGGTCGGCGGGCTGGTCGGAGGCGTCGCTCACCAGCCACGGCTCCGATTCGACGAGTTCGCGCGTGAGCGCGAGCCCCTCGTAGACGAGTTGAACGCCGGCCGTGCGGTCGGCGAGGCCGTCCCCCTCGGCCTGCCCCGGGACCGCGCGTGCGCTCAGGAGAACGAGCACGCCCGGAACGACGGAGCCCTCCGCGAGTCGCTCGTCGATGGCGGCGCGGAGGTCGGCGGGTTCGACGTCCCGAACTGCCTCGCGCGCGGCGGCGCGGGCCCGGTCGGCCTCTTCCATTAGCCGAATGTAGCCCGGCGAGCGGCAAAGACCTTTGGAAAGCGCCGACGCGCGCTCACACGTCGCCCCGGCGCTCCGCCGCGAGTCGCGCTCAGAACGTCGGCGCGGGCGCGGGCGGCACGTGGCGCTTGTGCTCGCTCCGCGCGTGGAGGTCGCGGACGTGTTCGACGTTCGCGACCGTCGTGTCCGCGATGTCGGCGGTCGCCTCCGGCGGGACCTGCCCGTCGACCGTGAGCGCGATGACCGCGTCGAGCGTGTCGTAGTCCATGCCGATCTCCTCCTCGTCGGTCTGACCCGCCCAGAGCCCGGCCGTCGGCGTCTTCTCCACGAGCTCCTCGGCGGCGCCGAGGTCGGCGGCGAGCTGGCGGACCTGCTGCTTGTAGAGGTTCCCGAGCGGGTGGCAGTCCACCGCGCCGTCGCCGTACTTCGTGAAGTAGCCGATTGCGGCCTCCGTGCGGTTCCCCGTGCCGAGCACGAGCGCGCCCTCGTGGTTCGCGACGAGGTAGTTCAGCACGGCGCGCGTCCGAGCGCGCGCGTTCCCGACGGCGATCTTGTCGCCCTCGGCTTCGGGGACGGTGTTCAGGAACTCCTCGACGATGGGGTTGATCTCGAAGACGTCGTACTCGATTCCGAGCTCCTCGGCGACGCGCTCGGCGTCGCTCATGTTGTCAGCGTCGCTCACTTCGCCCGGCATCACGAGGCCGTGGACGTTCTCCCGACCGAGCGCCTCCACGGCGAGATAGGCCGTCGTCGTCGAGTCGACACCGCCCGAGAGGCCGAGGACGGCCCGCTCCGCGCCCGCGTCGTCGAGTCGCTCCTCGATGAACGACTCGATGCCGTCGCGCACGTCGGCGAGTTCGTCCGCCGAGAAACGCAGGTCCAGTGGGTCGATATCCGTCATCATCGGCGATTCGCCCGCACGCGACTAAAACCCACTCGCCGCCCGCCCGAAGGTGGACGCCCGTCCACTCCCGAAACGCTACGTTCAAGTGGGAGAGTGGATTATCCACGAGCGAAGCGAGCGCACCGGTGTTGAGCGGGACGGCGTCCCGCGATGCACGGTGGGTGAGTGAAACGAGCGCACCGGTGGTCTAGTGGTAGGACATGAGCTTCCCAAGCTCATAGCCCGGGTTCAATTCCCGGCCGGTGCACCTCTCCTGCGGACGGCTGACCGAGGAGCGTCGCGTCTCGGCGTCGCCGCCCTCGCGTGAAAACCGGAGCGTCGCCGCGCTACGCGTAGTGCTCGTCGAGGTACTCGACGATGTCGTCGCTCTCGTACATGGTGACTTCGCGCTCGGTGTCGACGAGGTAGGGAATCTGGTCCTCGCCGCCGGCGGTGAGCTCCTCGTGGGTGACCTCGTTGGTGACGTCGCCGCCCATGCCGCCGGGGAGGCGGGGGTTGTGGATGACGTAGGAGACGCCGAGTTCGCTGAGCTTCCGGCGGACTTTCTCGCAGTGCGGGCAGCCTTCGGACTGGTAGAGTTCGAGCATACTAGCGAAAACGGCCGGCGCGGACAAAAGGGCTGACGTCGCGGCGAGCGTCTGCGGCTTTCGCGGACGAACCGGGGGTCGCCGGTGGAACCGTACCCGCTAAGTGTCGCTCGCCCCAATCGTCGTGTATGCGCTATCGCGAACTCGGGGACTCCGGTATCGAGGTCAGCGAAGTCGGGTTCGGCGCGTGGACCGTCGGCACCGACTGGTGGGGGGACCGCGACGAGTCCGACGCCGTCGAGATGATGGAGTACGCCATCGAGCAGGGCATCACGTACTTCGACACGGGCGACGTCTACGGCCACGGCCGCTCGGAGGAGCTCGTGGGCGAGGTGCTCGCCGAGCACGACGAGATGGTGGTCGCGACGAAGGTCGGCTACGACTTCTACAACAACCCGCAGGCGGGCCACGGCGAACTCCCGAAGGAGATGGACGCCGACTACCTCCGCGACGCCGTCGAGCGCTCGCTGGAGCGCCTCGGGACGGACTACGTGGACTACCTCCAGCTCCACAACGCGAACGTCGAGGAGCTGACGCCGGACGTCCTCGAACTGCTGGACGAACTCCGCGAGGAGGGCGCGGTGGGCGCCATCGGTCTCGCGCTCGGCCCGTCCATCGGCTGGCTCGCCGAGGGCGAGTTCGCCATCGAGCGGGAGTTCGACGGCGTCCAGTACGTCGGGAACCTCCTCGAGCAGGACGTCCACCAGCACTTCCTGGAGCACGTCCGCGAGCACGACTCCGCGACGAGCCTCATCCCGCGCGTTCCGCACTCCTCGGGCCTGCTGAACGAGCAGGTCACCCCGGAGACCGAACTGGAGGCGGGTGACCATCGCGGTTTCCGCCCGGACGAGTGGTACGAGACGGGCTGGGAGAAGGTGGAGGCGCTGCGCTTCCTCGAGCGCGACGGCGAGCGCACGATGGGGCAGGCGGCCATCCAGTGGCTCCTCTCCAGCGACGAGGTCGCGTCGGTGACGCCGACGTTCCGCTCGAAGGCGGACATCGAGGAGTGGAGCGCGGCCCCCGAGACGCCCCGCCTCAGCGAGGACGAGCGGGCGCGCGTCGCCGACCTCTACGCGGAGAACTTCGGCGTCGAGCGCTTCGACGGGATGGCCCACGAGGACTACCGGACGAGCGTCGACGGCGACGACCTCCGCGACGCCGGCCTGCTGGCGGACTGACTGTAGCCGAGACCGGAGTGAAAGTAGCTACCGGGGCGACATCCCCGACGCAGTACCGCGTTTTCCACCGGAAGGCAGGGGGTCGACCGAGAGGCGCGACGCCTAGGCCAAGAAGACGTGACGCGGGCGGTCGGCGAGGACGTCGCGACCCCACTGGACGGTGTCGCGGAAGGCGTCCGAGCGGAAGAACGCCATCGCGTCGTCCTTCGACTCCCAGCGCGAGTCGATGAAGAAGGCGTTCTCGTCCTCGGTCTCCTGGAGGAGCCGGGTCTCGCGGTGGCCGTCCTGGTCGGCGAGCGCGTCGCCGACGGCGTCGAACTTCTCGACGAAGTCCTCGCGGTGCTCGGGCTTGACGGTGTAGAACATCCCCATCGTCCCCCAGCCCGCGTCGGCGTCGCCGACGCGCTCCGTGATGCCGGGGAGGTCGGAGAGGAAGCCGGCGGCGGTGTCGGCGGCGCTCTGGGTCTCCCAGAGGGAGACGACGGCGGCGGGCCCGTCGCCGTCGACGGGCGCGTAGACGACCGTGCCGTCGTGCGTGTCGTAGTGGTCGAAGCTCTCCGCGAGCTCGTCGACCGCGTCCTCGAGCTCGTCGACGGCGGCCTCGGAGTAGAGGCCGACGGCGTAGACGTCCTCGCCGTGCGGCTGGCCGGCGTAGACGTCGAGGTCCGCGAGCTCCTCGCGGAGCGACGCTTCGCCGTCCTCGTCCTCGGTGTCGCCGCCGTGGTGGCCGTCCCCGCCGTGATGGCCGTGCTCACCGTGGTGGGTGTCCTCGCCGTGGCCGTGCGCGTGCTCGTCGCCGTGCTCGCGTTCGTCCTCCGGGACGGGGACGGACTCGCCGGCCATGAACGCCGGGAGGTCCGCGGGCGGGAAGCGCCGGCCGACGTAGAAGGAGCCGAACTCGCCGTACTTCGAGGAGGCCTCGTCGAAGCGCATCTCGTAGACGATGTCCTTGATGTCCGTCGGGTCGTCGCCGAAGAGCGTCACGCCCCACTCCCAGTCGTCGAGGCCGACCGAGGAGGCGATGACCTGCGATATCTTCCCGGCGTACTCGCGCCCGAGGTCGCCGTGGGCCGCCATGAGGTCGGCGCGCTCCTCGAAGGAGAGGTCGTACCAGTTCTGCTCGGGCTGGCGGCGCTTGCTCATCGGGTAGAAGGAGACGTAGGTGCCCTCGGGGATCTCCGGGGTGAGCTTCCCCTCGATGTAGCGGCGCAGGCCGTCGTCGACGCTCTCCGGGTCCTCGAAGTAGTCGTCGCTCGCGTAGCCCGACACCTCCGCGACGGAGACGTAGGAGTAACTGCGCTCGGTGTACTCGGCGAACGCCGTCCCCTCGAAGGAGCGTTCGATGCGGTTCAACTCGTCGAGCGTCGGGCGGAAGTGGACGAACAGGAGGTCGGCCTCGTGGCCGAGCACGCTGAACGTCGCGGAGTCGCCCTCGTCGCTCCGCGCGAGCGCCTCGCGGTGCTCGAGGAAGGACGCGGCCTCCTCCAGCGCGCGCTCGCGCTCGCGCTCGGGGGCGGCGCGCCACGCGTCCCAGTCGATGGTCCGGAAGTCGTGCAGGGCGTACCAGCCCTCCGCCGTCTCGGGGGCTTCAACCATAGTCGGGAGTTCGGCGGGCGCCCCCAAGGGTTTTTCCAGTCGCGCCTGAGCCTACCCGAGCAGTTGCGGGCCGAAGACGAGCAGCACGAGGCTGACGCCCATGATGAGCCCGATGCCCGTGGTGATCGCGCGGACGGCCGCGCGCTTCTCCTCGACGGGGAGACGCGAGACGACGGCTTCCGCGCTCGTCCGCAGGAGGTGGCCGCCGTCCAGCGGGAACGCCGGGATGCAGTTGAAGAACGCGAGGTTGAGGTTGATCCAGCCGGTCCAGAAGAGGGCGTTCGCGAGCAGGAACGCGCCGCCACCGAGCGCGGCGAGCGGGCCCTCGACGGCGAAGAAGTTGAGGTTCCAGCCGTAGAAGCCCGCGAAGTTGTAGGTGAGCCCAGGGTCGATGACGCTGATGAACGGGAGGAAGAGCGTCGCCGCGACGGCGCGCACGAACCCGGCGATGCCGCCGCCGGCCGTCTCACCGCTCACGTACGAGAGGTAGGTCCCCGCCTCGTAGAGGTGGACGCCGAAGTCCGTAAAGGAGATGCCCGAGGTGCCGTACGTCCCGAGGACGCCGAGGTAGCCCACCTCGGAGTTCGGGCTGTCGCCGAGCGTCACGGTGTAGTTCTCGAACGACCCGTTCGCGTACGCGGTCACGTCGACGTCGTCGCCGGCGTCCGTGTCCGCGAGCGCCGCGCTCACGTCGTCGTAGTCGACGACGCGCTCGCCGTCGAGGCGCGTGATGACGAGCGGGTCACCGCTCGGGACGCCGCTCCGTGCGGCCGGGCCGTCGGGTTGGACGATGGCGAGTGCGCCGAGCGGTCCCGACACCGTTCGGCTCTCGCCCGACGTGCGGTTCAGGAGGGTGAGCGACGCCATCGTGTGGTTCGCGGCGAGGCGTTCGAAGCCCGCGCGCGTGTAGACGGGCGTCCCGTTCACCGCCGTCACGGTCGTGTTGATGGAGACGGACGCGAACGGTCCCGCCGTCGGCGCCGCGCGCACCAACAGCGAGCGGTTCACCGTCGCGGTCTCCCCTGACGCGAGCTCGACGGCCACGCGCCGGTCGTCGAGCGCCGACAGCGTCGCCTCGAACTCGGAGTTGTTCGCGACGCTCTGGTTCCCGACGGCGACGATGCGGTCGCCCTGTCCGATATCGGCCTGCGAGGCCGGCGACGCGGTGAGCGCGCTCCCGACGGCGGCGCCGGGCGCGACCGAGATCGCGCCCGCGACGGGGCCGAACAGACAGAGGAAGACGAGCGCGGTGAGGAGGAAGTTGTTCGTCACGCCCGCCGCGAACATCCGTGCTTTCCCGCCGCGGTCGGCGCGTCGCTGGCTCTCCTCGTCCGGTTCGACGAACGCGCCCATCGGGATGACCGCGAGGAGGACGACGCCCATCGAGGAGATGTCGATGTCCTCGACGCGGCACATGATGCCGTGGCCGCCCTCGTGGACGACCATGCCGATGAGGAGGCCGAGGACGATTTCGGGCGCGACGTCCAGCGGGAGGAAGTCGTTCACGCCCGGGATGACGAGGATGTTCCGTGGCTGTGAGACCGCCGACGTCGCCGCCGGCGGGTTCTGGACGATGCTCGCGGCGCTCGCGACGAGGAACGCGAACATCCCGAGGCCGACCATCAGCGCCGCGCCGAGGCCGAGGTTCCCCCACGCCCGCCACGCGCGCTTCGGCTGTGCGAGCCAGTTCAGTAGCGCGCGCCCGCGCTTCGTGTGCACCGTCACCATCGGGCCCATCGTGCCGACGTACTCGGGGAGCACGTCGTTCCGGTCGAGGGTCGTAACGAGCGCCCACACCAGCAGTACGGCGGCGAGGACCCACAGCCAAGCGTCCATCGAGTCGGTGATTCAGGTCCCCGCCGGATAAAGCCCTACGACCTCACGTCGCGGCCGTCGCCGCCGTCACCGCGCCTCGTCCTCCTCGTCGGCCGAGTCGTCATCCGCCGAGTCGTCGTCCGCCGAGTCGATGTACCGCCCGATGTCCTCCTGCTCGCTGCTCCCGAACCCGGCCGAGAGCACGCGCGTCAGGGCGTCCTCGGACGATTCGCCCGTCTCGATGATGTCCTCGGAGTCGACTTCGACGACGAAGCCCGACGTGATGTTCGGCGACGTCGGGATGAAGAGCAGCTCGCGGCCGTCCGGTGCCCGCTGGCCCGTCCGAAACGCCGTCATCCGCATGCCCTCCCACGCCTCGACCTTCACGGGTTTCTGGAACTCCTCCGTGCCGCTCAGCGCCGTCTCCACCGCCATCTTCGAGGCGTTGTAGATGATCCTGAGCCCCGGGAGGCTGTTCATCGCGTCGTCGAGTTGGCCTTCGAGGAACGTCCCGAGCGCCGTCCGCATCAGGTAGCCGATAGCGAAGATGACGAGCACGAAGACGAGCAGCGACAGCACCACCGCCAGATACGGGTTCTGGAGCTGCGTGGCGGCGAGCGCGAGGACCGCGATCTTCGCGAACACCCAGTAGATGAGGTAGAGCGTAACGAGTACCGGGAGGACGACGATGAGGCCGCTCGCCGCGTCCCGCTTCCACGTGCTCATTGTCGTAGTGGTTAGCGGGCGCGCGGATAAGGGTTACCCGAGGCGGGTCAGCGACCGAGGATCGCGCGCAGTCCGAACAGGAGGTTCTCGCGGCGCTCGGTCATCCGCCGGGAGAAGTACTGGAACCACTTCCCGCCGTACGGGACGTACTGGTAGACGTCGTAGTCGGCGGCGAGGTCGAACTGGGCGTCCTCGCGGACGCCCATGAGCATCTGGAACTCGAAGGGGGTCCCGTACTCCTCGTGGAGCTCCCGTGCGTACTCGATCATCGCGGGGTCGTGGCTCCCGACCGCGACGCCCCGATCGAACTCCCGGAACATGTACTCGAGGTGCTGTCGGTAGCGCTCGTTCACGTCCGCCTTGTTCCGGTAGGCGACCTCGCCGGGCTCGTCGTACGCGCCCTTCACGAGGCGGACCTTCCCGGGGACGTCCGCGAGGCGCGCGAGGTCCTCGCCCGTCCGCCGCAGGTTCGCCTGCACGCAGACGCCGACGCCGCCGTCGTACTTGCGCGCGTAGCGCTCGTAGGCGTCCAGCGTCGCGTCCGTCGTCCCGTGGTCCTCCATGTCCACCCAGACGAAGACGTCCTCGGCGGCGGCGGCCTCGACGATGCGCCCGAGGTTCTCCTCGAAGACGTCCGCGCCGACCCCGAGGCCGATCTGCGATGGCTTCACGGAGAGGCAGGCGTCGACGTGCGCGTCCGTGATGTCGGAGACGAGCGTTCGATACGTCTCCGCGTCCGCGTCCGCCGGCGCGCGCTCGTGGTAGTGCTCGCCGAGCAGGTTCAGGATGGCCGAGACGTTCCGGTCGTTCAGCGACTCGACGTGCTCGAGGGCTTCCGCGGCCGTCTCGCCGGCGACGAACCGCGACGCGATGGGCGGGATCACGTCACCCGATTCCGCCGGGAGCGCCTTAACTACTGCCGCCGCCGATACCCAGCCGTTAAGCGCCCGGCACCAGTCCCGAGAGGCATGGACGCAGTCACGGCCGTCGCCGTCGCGTTCTGGACGATGCTCCCCGCCTACGTCCCGAACAACGCGGCGGTCCTCGCGGGCGGCGGCCGACCCATCGACGGCGGGCGGACGTGGCGCGACGGGAAGCGACTCCTCGGCGACGGGAAGACGTGGCGCGGCACGCTCGTCGGCACGCTCGCGGGCGCCGCGCTCGCGGCCGCGCTCAACGTCGCCCGACCCGCCCTCGCGGACGCGACCGGCGTCGCGCTCCCGGCGTTCCCGCCCGTCGTCGCGCTCGCGCTCCCGTTCGGCGCGATGCTCGGCGACATCCTCGCCTCGTTCGTGAAGCGACGGAGCGGCCGCGAGCGCGGCGCCGCCTTCCCCCTCCTCGACCAGCTCGACTTCGTGGTGGTCGCGCTCGTGCTCGCCGCGCTCGTCGCGCCCGCGTGGTTCCGCGCCACCTTCACCCTCCCCGTCGTCCTCGTCGTCCTCGTCCTCACGCCCGTCCTCCACGTCCTCACGAACGCCGGCGCCTACCTCCTCGGGCTGAAGGACGAGCCGTGGTAGCGCGCGCCGACGCGCTTCGGGGTCGTCCCTCGGTTCGTGCGTTCGTCAGCGCCAATCGGGTCGTTTATCGGCCTCGCCGCCGCCAGTTCGGGCAATGACGGACGACGCGCTCATCACGGCCCTGCAGGACGCCGACGCGGTGCAGTACGGCGAGTTCGAGCTGTCCCACGGCGGCACCTCCGACTACTACGTCGACAAGTACCTCTTCGAGACGGACCCGCGCTGTCTGCGCCTCATCGCGGAGGCGTTCGCCGAGCGCGTCGACGACGACGCGAAACTCGGCGGCGTCGCGCTCGGCGGCGTCCCGCTCGCGGCGGCGACGGCCATCACGGCGGACGTCCCCTACGTCATCGCCCGCAAGAAGGCCAAGGAGTACGGCACCGCCAACCGCATCGAGGGCCGCCTCAGCGAGGGCGAGGAGATCGTCGTCGTCGAGGACATCGCCACCACGGGCCAGTCCGCCGTCGACGCCGTCGAGGCGCTCCGGGACGCGGGCGCGGAGGTGAACCGCGCGCTCCTCGTCGTCGACCGCGAGGAGGGCGGCGAGGAACTGCTCGCCGAGCACGGCGTCGAGATGGAGGCGCTCGTCACCGCCACCGAACTGCTCGACGCCGACGAGTAGGGCACGATTACGCAACGCTGGCTGTTTCCCACTCGAAACCGATTCGAGGTATTCAAGTTTTTGCAACCATGAGTAGCGGTATGAACCGCGCAGAGAAGGCCGCCCTCCAGTTACGCGCCGTCTCCGTCCTGCGGACGCTGAAGGAGACGCGGACGTACGACGAACTCGCGGCAGAGACCGGTCTGCCGGCGGGCGACCTGAACCGCTACGTGAACGGGCACGTCCTCCCGAGCGCCGAGCGCGCGAGCGACGTCGTCGCCGAAGTGGGCGAGCGCGTCCTCCGCGAGGAACTTTCCGAGCGCGTGCGCCTCGACGACGAGGGCTACGTCGACAACTCCGGCGTCGTCTTCGACCAGGCGTTCCTCGACCTCGTCGCGCCCGTCGCCGCCGAGTCCTTCGACTTCGAGCGCCCGGATGTCGTCCTCACCGCCGCCACCGACGGCATCACGCTCGCCGCGTCGCTCGCCTCCTACTACGACGCGCGCTGTGCGTACGCGAAGAAGTCGAAGGAGACGGCCGTTGATGAGTTCATCGAGGCCCGCCAGCGCCTCGACTCCGGCATCGAACTCACCTACTACCTCCCCGCCTCGGCCGTGGACGCCGGCGAGACCGTGCTCGTCGTCGACGACCTCATCCGCTCGGGCGAGACCCAGGAACTCCTCCTCGACATCGTCGACACCGCCGACGCGTCCGTCGGCGGCGTCTTCGCGCTCATTGCCGCCGGCGACGAGGGCATCGAGCGCGCGACCGACCGCACCGGCGCGCCGACCGGCGCGCTCGTCCACCTCGACTGACGCCGCGTCTCGGCACGTACGTGTATTCCACCTTCGGATAGTCGTCAAAAATAACCACTCTTACGCAACCGAGTTGGTAAGGGTTAAGTCAGCGGCAAAAACTATCCACGTGCATACGACATGGGGCTCACGGACTCACTCGCCGACTACTTCGGCTTCGACGAACACGACACCGACCTCCGGACGGAGGTGATCGCCGGGATCACGACCTTCCTCACGATGTCGTACATCGTGGTGGTCAACCCCGCGCTCCTCTCGCAGGCCATCCAGATCGACGGCGTCAGCGCGACCCGGACGTTCCAGATGATCGCGGTGGTCACGCTCCTCAGCGCCGCCGTCGCGACGTTCGTCATGGCCGTCTACGCCAACCGGCCGTTCGGGCAGGCGCCCGGCCTCGGCCTCAACGCCTTCTTCGCGTTCACCGTCGTTCTCGGCCTCGGCATCCCGTGGCAGACCGCGCTCGCCGCCGTCGTCGTCGAGGGCGTCGTCTTCATCGTCCTCACCGCCGTCGGCGCGCGCGAGTACGTCATCCGGCTCTTCCCCGAACCCGTCAAACTCGCCGTCGGCGCCGGTATCGGGCTCTTCCTCGCCATCATCGGCCTCGAGGAGATGCGCGTCGTCGCCGGCGACCCCAGCACCTACCTCACGTTCAACCCGGCGTTCGCGAGCGACCCCGTCGCCATCCTCAGCGTCGTCGGCCTCCTCGTCACGCTCGCGCTCTACGCCCGCGGCATTCGCGGGAGCGTCATCCTCGGCATCATCCTCACGAGCGTCGCGGGCTACGCCGCGTCCGCGCTCGGATTCAGCGCCTACTCCCCCGAGCGCGCCGCCGAACTCTACGGCGTCACGCTGAAGTCCGTCTCGCTCGCGCCCGGCGCGCCCATCACGTACGACGCCGCGAGCTACAACATTGCGCCGCTCGCCGGGAGCTTCGTCACCGGCCTCCAGAACGTCGAGGGCGTCACCTTCGCGCTCGTCGTCTTCACGTTCTTCTTCGTCGACTTCTTCGACACCGCCGGCACCCTCGTCGGCGTCGGCCAGATGGCCGGCTTCCTCGACGAGGACGGGAACTTCCCCGACATCGACAAACCGCTCATGGCGGACGCCATCGGCACCACCGTCGGTGGCATCCTCGGCACCTCCACTGTCACCACGTTCGTCGAGTCCTCCACCGGCGTCGAGGAGGGCGGCCGGACCGGGATGACCGCGCTCGTCATCGCCGGCCTCTTCCTCCTCAGCCTCGCCGTCGTCCCGCTCGCCGTCGCCGTCCCGACGTACGCGAGTCACCTCGTCCTCGTCGTCGTCGGCATCCTCATGCTCTCGAACGTCGCCGAAATCGCGTGGGACGACCTCACCTTCGCCGTCCCCGCCGCCCTCACCGTCATCGTCATGCCGTTCGCCTACTCCATCGCGTACGGCATCGCCGCCGGCATCATCTCCTACCCCGTCGTGAAGACCGCCGTCGGCGAGTACGACGACGTCCGCCTCGGCCAGTGGCTGCTCGCGCTCGCCTTCCTCCTCTACTTCTTCGTGCGCACCAGCGGCGTCATCGCGCAGACGGTCTGAGAGTCCGAGCACGCGCTGTCTCCCGCTTTCTCACGCCGGCTCCCCGACGCGAGACGCGTCGCTCTCAGTCGCACCGGCGCGGGACGCGTCGCTCGTCTCGACGAACCCGAGAACCCGAAAAAACGTGCCGTCGCGCCGCCGGACCCCTTACCGTTCGTCGATGGGGGTGAACGTCTGGTCCATCGGACCGACGTAACGCGCACGCGGGCGGATGAGGCGGTTGTCCTCGTACTGCTCGAGGACGTGTGCGATCCAGCCGCCAACGCGACTCATCGCGAAGATGGGCGTGTAGATGTCGACGGGGATGCCCATCTGATAGTAGGTCGTCGCGGAGTAGAAGTCCACGTTCGGCGCGAGGCCCTTCTCTTCGGCCATGTACTCCTCGATGGCGACGCTCATCTCGTACCACTTCGTGTCGCCGGCGGCCTCGCCGAGCTCCTCGGACTGCTCGCTGAGGATCTTCGCGCGCGGGTCCTTCACGTTGTAGACGCGGTGGCCGAAGCCGGCGACGCGCTTGCCGTCGTCGAGCGCGTCCGTCACCCACTGGACCGGTTCCTTCGCGGACTCGTCGACCTCCTTCAGCATCTCCATGACGTTCTGGTTCGCGCCGCCGTGGAGGCTGCCACCGAGCGTCCCGACCGCGGACGTGACCGCCGAGTGGAGGTCCGCGAGCGTCGAGGACGTCACCATCGCGGAGAACGTCGAGGCGTTCAGGCCGTGGTCGGCGTGCAGGACGAGCGCCTGATCGAAGACGTCCTCCATCACGTCGTCGGGCTCCTCGCCGTTCAGCATGTAGAGGAAGTTCGCGGCGTGGCTGAGGTCCTCGCGGGGCGCGACGGGTTCGGCGCCGTCGCGGATGCGCGTGAACGCCGCGATGACCGTCGGAATCTTCGCGGTGATGCGCTTGCCCTTCGCGAGGTTGGCCTCGCGGTCCGTGGGGTCCTCGCCGTCGGCGGCGTCGTCGAACGCGGAGAGCTCGGAGACCGCCGTGCGCAGGGCGGCCATCGGAACTTCGTCGGCTTCCGCGAGGTCCCGAACGGTCTCGAGGACGGCGTCGTCGACGGCGCGCTCTTCGGCCATCGCGGACGCGAACGTCTCGAGTTCGCTCTCGGTCGGGAGTTCGCCGTGCCAGAGGAGGTAGAGGACCTCTTCGTACGACGCCTCACGCGCGAGGTCCTCGATGGTGTACCCACGATAGACGAGGCGGCCCTCGTCGCCGTCGATGTAGCTGAGGTCGGACTCAGCCACGAGCACACCCTCGAGCCCCTTCTTGAGTTCGTCGGACATACCCGACGGTTTTTCACGGTGTTGCAAAAGGGTTGCCTATTATCCATGCTCGACCGGTGACCGGGCGTACGATTTCACCGGATAGTACCGCCGTCGTCGCGGAAATACCGGCCGAACGTGCGCGAATCACAACGATGGTGTCGGAGCGTTCCGCATGGATGAACGCCTTGCCGGCTCGTTCGTCGCGCCCCGGCCGGCCGCGAGCGCCGACTCACCCACGGGTGTTTTTATCGCTCGCCGCCGTCTCCCCACCATGCCCGGCCGCGTCGAGTACGAACCCGCGAGCGTCAAGGACCTCCTCGCGGAGATGAAGGACACCGCCGAACTCCTCATCGACCTCTCCTACTCGGCGGTCCTCCACGGGAGTCCGGCCATCGCCGAGGAAGTCCTCGAGCTCGAAGAGCGCATGGACGTCCTCCAGTTGCGCGCCCGGATGAGCCTCCTGCTCGCCGCGCGCAACCCCGAGGACGCGGAAGCGCTCGCGCCCGTCCTCGGCATCATCGGCGCCGCCGAGAAGGTCTCCGACGCGAGCGGCGACATCGCCAAAGTCGTCCTCGAGGAGGTCGGCCTCCCCGACGCCATCCGCGACGCGCTCCCCGAGGCCGTCGAGCGCCTCGTGCGCGCCGAACTCGCCGCGAGCTCCGCCTACGCCGGCCGGACGCTCGCCGACGTCAACCTCGAGACCGAGACCGGCGTGCGCGTCATCGCCGTCCGACGCGGCGGCGACTGGAACCCGAACCCCGGCCCGACGACGACGCTCGAAGCCGGGGACGTCCTCCTCCTCCGTGGCCCCGAGGAGTCCATCGGCGACGTCTACGAGCGCGCGACCGGGACGACGTACGACCCCCCCGAGCCCGCCGACCCCGACATCGCCGACCTCGAACGCGCCGTCGACTCGCTCGTCCTCATGAAGAACATGAGCGAACTCGCCGTCGACCTCGCGTACGGGAGCGTGCTCTTCGACAGCGACGACATCGCCGAAGAGGTCGTCGAACTCGAAGCCGAAGTCGACGCCCTCGAGGCGCGCTTCGAGGCGTGGACGCTCCGGGCCGCCGCCGACGTCGCCGACCCCGTCTCCCTGCGCGGCCTCGTCCAGATCGCGAACGCCACCGAAGTCATCAGCGACGCCGCCCTCGAGATCTCCGAGGGCGTACTCCGGGGGTTGGACACGCACGTCGTCGTCCAGGAGGCCGTCGAGGAGTCCGACGAGGTCATCGTCCGCGTCGCCGTCGCCCCCGACTCCGACCTCGACGGCACGACGCTCGGGGACGCCGCCGTGAAGACGGCGACGGGGATGCGCGTCATCGCCGTTCGCCGCCCCGAGGCCGACGCCGACGCCGCGAGCGGCCTCCGCGCCGACACCGAGGATGCGTGGGTCATCCAACCCGGCCCCGACACCGCCCTCCGCGCCGGCGACGTGCTGCTCGCGAAGGGGACGCGCGCCGGTGCCGAGCGCTTGCGTGCGCTCGCGGGCGCAGAGGACTAGACCGCTCAGAAGTCGGACGGTCGCGCTCGTGTGCGAGCGTGCCGGGCGAGCGAGACCGGCGTCCTCAGACGCCCGTGGAGTAGCGAAGCAGGCCGCCGATTCCGCCGAACGCGTTCAGGAGCTGTTCGCCCTTCTCGAAGTCCGTGCTGATGAACGTCGTCTCCGTCCCGCGCTGGTCGGCGATGTTCATGAGGTGGTCGATGGCGTCCTCGCGCTCGCCCTCCTCGACCGTCTCCCCGCACTCCTCGCACTCGTGGGCGGGGACCTCGTCCGTCCGGCGGTCGATGAGCTCGCGCTCCTCGTGGCCGTTCGGGCACTCGTAGGTGACGACGTCCTGTCGGAGGTCCTCGCTGAGGAGGAGCGTCTCGACGGAGCCCATCACGAGGTTGCGACGCGTCGCCTCGAAGCCGTACGTGGCGAGGTCGCCGTTGTGGAGCTCCTTGAAGAACGACTCCATCGCGTTCTTGTCCTCCATGAGCGCCGCCTCCGCGAGCGCGGCCGAGCCCGCGTCGACGAGGTCGTAGAGGCCGGACTCGTCCGTGTAGGAGACGTCGAACTTCCCGAGGACCTTGTCCTGGAGCTCGTGGTGGAGGTAGTCGCCGTCGAGGAACTCGTCCTTCGTCGGTGAGGGGCCGCCCACGAGGATGCCGTCGAGCTCGTGGCGTCGGTCGACGAAGAGGTCGTTCGCCATTCCCGCGACCTCCTGGTAGAAGTTGTCGATGGCCTCGAGGCGCAGGCGCGCGAAACGCTGGGCGGACTGGCCACCTTTGCGCTGCTTGCCCGGCACGAGCGACGACGCGGACTTCACGGGCTCGACGCGCTTGCCCTTCAGCCACCCGACGTTCGCCTCGCGGCGGTCGAGGACGACGAGCCCGTAGAGGCCCTTGTCCGCGAACATGTTCTCGAGGGGCTCCGTGAGGAACGCGCTGTCGCAGTGATAGCGGAAGGACTGGATGGGCTCGGGCGGGGACTCCAGCACTTCGGTCACCATGTCCGACTGCCCGCCGCCGACGTCGATGGAGCCCGAGAAGAGCACCATCCCGTTCTCCGGCGGGAACGTGTCGTAGTAGCGCAGGCGGTCCTTGATCGAGGTCAGCGCGTCCTGGACCGCCGTTCGGGTCTGCTTCGACTTGATGTTCGACGCCTCCGAGTGCTCCTGGGTGACGTGTGCGACCACGTCCGAGACCTGCTTGTCCTCGGGGACGTAGATGGTGACGAGTTGCGTCCCGCTCCCGGAGTAGTCCTGGAGCTGCTCGATGACCTTCCGGAACTCGTACTTCCGGCGGTCCTCGGACGCCTCTTCGCCCTGCTGCTCGCTCATTACGGAGTACTAGGGGCGTGTATCGGTAAGTACCCTGCGACCTTTTGCTCTGGGCTCGCTTCGCTCGCTCGGCAAAAGCTCGACCATCGTAGGAAGCGAAGCTTCCTCCTATGCAGCGAGACGCGAAGCGTCTCGCACGCAAAAGCACTCCTCGCTCCGGGTCCCGTCGGTCACGCGAGCAACGCGAGTGTGACCCAGTGAGAGCTTCGCTCTCACGCTGGACCGCTCGTTCACGCGAACGCTGGTGTTCAGTCCGCCCCGAGACTGAACGAACCACGAGGTAGCGTCCGCGCGACGGGTGGTCCAGTTAGAACGTCGTTCTCACTGAGTCACACTCACTCACCGCGCTCGTTCACGTGAGTCGCGCGCTTCACTCGCGCCGGAGGCGCGAGGCTGAGGAGGGTGTCGTACCCGACGAAAGCTTCAGGCGTAGTGCTCGTCGAGGTACTCGACGATGTCGTCGCTCTCCGGCATCCCCTCGACGCCGTTGGCGGGGTCGACGAGGACGGGGACGCCGGTCTGGCCGCTGACGGCCTCGACCTCGTCGCGCTCGGCGTGCGAGCGCGGGACTTCGTGCGTGCGGTAGTCAAGGCCGAGCTCGTCGAGTTTCGACGTGACTTTCGCGCAGTACGGACAGCCCGGCAGGACGTAGAGTTCGAGGTCGCTCACGCCGCCGTCTACGCGGTCGAGCGGGAAGAAGGATGCGGAGCGGGCGGCTTACGCTTCCGTCTCGGCGTCGTCGCCGCGCTCCTGGAGGAGGTCGCGGAACTCGGCGGGGTCGTCGATGCGTTCGAGCTCCGAGCGCTCGATGATGGCGGTGCCGCCGATGGACTCCTGTTTGGCCTCGTCGACGAAGTAGACCGCCCGCGTGCGGGTGACGCGCCCGACGCTCGCCATGATGCGCGCGCGCTTGACGGCGGCGTCGGTGAGCGTCGAGTGGCCGGTGAGGAGCCCCGAGGGGCGCTCGGTGTCCTCACCGACGGCCTTGAACGGCGCGCGGACGGTCGGGTGGACGTCGAAGCCGGCGCGCGTGAGGACGGCGACGATGGGTTCGTCCTCCGGGTCGGCCTCGGGGTCGTCCGGGGTGGGGTCGGCGTCGCGGACCTCGTCCGCGCCGTCGAGGACGTCGACGGGGCTGGTGAGGGCGTCGCCGAAGACGTCCTCGAGCTTGACGGCGACGTCGATGCTGGCGTTCATGCCGTCCTCGTACTTCGAGACGGTGCGTCGGGAGACGCCGAGTTCGGTGGCGAGGCGACCGAGGCTCCAGCCGCGCTGTTCGCGTTCGTCCGAGAGGACGTCGCCGTCGATGTTGACGTAGAGGCCGCCGGGGGCGGCGTAGACGAGCGGGGGGACGCCCTCGACGAAGAGGTCCATCGCGGTGTCGGGGCTGATGACGGGGACGCCGTGGCGGAAGTAGACGACGCCGGGTTCGAGTTCCTGGTCGCGCGTGCGCAACCCCACGACGATGGGCGTGCCGTGGAGGTAGTGACCGAGGCGTCGCATCTCGGCGCCCGTCGGGGCGTCGAAGGCGTCGACGTTCCCGAGGACCTTCAGGAAGAGGAGGTCCTCACCGCGCCGAGCGGCGACGTCGAAGCTCTTCGGCCGGATGACGCAGCGGTCGCTCACCGTGAACCCCGCGTCCGCTAGCATCGCGGTGACGTTCTCGATGAGTGCCGACCGGGACATAGAGGACTCTAAGCCGGTATGCACATATATGTATTTTGCCGCAGGCGAGCCCGGTGCGCGCGTCGAAAGCCGTAGGTAGACGCGGCGGCTACCGTGGGCCGTGACGACGGTCGGTCTCGACGACACGGATTCGCGGACGCTCGGGATGTGCACGACGTACGTGGCGGCGCGGGTCGCGCGCACGCTCGCGGAGCGCGGCCACGGCGTCGCGCGCGTCCTCCTCGTCCGCCTGAACCCCGCCGTCGAGCACAAGACGCGCGGGAACGCGGCGCTTGCGATTCACACGGACGCCCCGGAAGATACGGCGTTCGCCGTCGCGCGCGACGCCGTCGAGGCGGCCGCGGCGGTGGCCGACGACCGGACGAACCCCGGGCTCGTGGTCGCGCCCGGCCGCCCGGACGACCCGGACGCCGTCCCGGACGCCGTCGCCGAATTCTCGCGCGACGCGGTGCGCGACCACCACGACATCGCGGACGCGACGGCGCTCGTCGAGGCGGCCGGCTACCGCTCGGCCGGGTGGAAGAACGGCCGGGGGCGCATCGGCGCGCTCGCCGCCGTGGGCGCGTGGCGCGCGTTCGAGGACTGGACGTACGAGTACATCTCCTACCGTGAGGAGTCGCGCTGGGGGACGGCGCGCGACGTCGACCACGACTCGGTGTTCGCGGCGGCGGACGACGCCTACCCGGACGCGTGGGACACGGTCGACCGGGGCGAGGGCGAGGCGGTCTGCGTCCCGCACACGCCCGGCCCCATCCTCCACGGGATTCGCGGTGACGACCCCGAGGCCTGCCGCGCGCTCGCGGCCGCCATCGAGGCCGAACCGACGGATTTCGCCCAGCTGTTCGTGACGAACCAGGGGACGGACGCCCACCTCTGCGACGCGGACGCGCTCGACGCGCTCGCGGACGGCCGGGCGTACCGCGTCGACGGGACGGTCGCGACGGCCCCCGAGACGCGCCGGGGCGGCCACGTCTTCTTCGAGGTGGCGGACGACACCGCCGAGGTGCGGTGCGCGGCGTTCGAGCCGACGAAGCGCTTCCGCGAGCGCGTGCGCGATCTCCGCGAGGGTGACGCCCTCACCGTCTGCGGGGAGGTGAGCGATGGGACGCTGAAACTCGAGAAGTTCGCGCTCCGCGAGCGCGTGACGACGGCGCCCGCGACGCCGGTCTGTCCGTCCTGCGAGCGGACGATGGAGTCGGCCGGCGCGGGCCAAGGCTACCGGTGTCGGGACTGCTCGACGAGCGCGCCCGGGAAGGTCGCGGAGCCGATAGCCCGCGACCTCGACGTCGGCTGGTACGAGGTGCCGCCGTGCGCGCGCCGGCACGTCGCGCGTCCGCTCGTTCGCGGGTCGTGGGACGCCCCGGTCCATCCCGAGCACTGACTCTACCACGACTCGGGCGCATCACCGTATTTAGCTCTGATGGCCGCTCACGCGCCCGTATTTGAACGCTTTCGGTTTTATTTTCGAACTCGATAGACGGCTATATATGTATCGGACGAGTCAGCCGAAACGACCGATGCGAACCAACACTGTCGCGCCATCGGTGCCGCGAGAGGTGGGCGAATGACTCGCGGAGCCGTCGCGAGCGCCGTCCCCACCGACGGGGACCTGCGTCCCACGACCGAGACGGAGACCTGGCCGGAGTTCGAGCTCACCTGTCGCGTCGAGGAGTACGAGGACGGTGCGGAGTGCACCGTCTTCCCCGCCGATGCGGACGACGACGAACTCGTCACCACGTGGCTCACCGCCGCCGGCGACGCGTTCGTCGACCTCGAATCGGTCCGGTAACACCCGCCCGCGCGGGTTTCTCGCCGTCCGGGATGTCGCCGGTGCGGCCGCCGTCGCGCCGACGCGCGCGTCTAGTACTGGTCGATGGTCGTGCCGACCGAGCAGACGTACTCGCCGGACGCGACCTGCGGGAGGCGCCGCGAGCGCCAGAAGACGCCGTCGTTGTCCGCCGAGACCTCGGCTTTCACCTGCCCGAAGACGTCCGTCACCCGAAAGAGCGTGTCGCCGCGCGCGACCTCCTCGCCGAGCTCGACCCGGTAGTCGACGACGCCGCCCGAGGGCGCGCCGTAGCGGTCGAAGGCGTGCGCGCGCGTCTGCGGGTGCACCTCCGTCTCGCCGTCGAGGAAGCCGTAGTGCCTGAGGACGTTGAAGACGCCCCGGACGCCGTACTCGATGGACTCCTCGTCCCACCCGACCGCGCCGCCGAGCTCCGGGTCGATGGTCGGGACGCCCTCGTCGGGCGCGGCGCGCGCGAGCTGGCCCTCCGGCCCTTTCTGGTCGAGGATGTAGCCGCAGTCGAAGACCTTCGCGAGCTCGAGGCACTTCCGGTGGAGGCGGTGGTGGCGCCCGCAGCGCACCCGCACCTCGTTTATCATCCGACTCGTCGAACCCTGGTGGAGGTCGAGGACGTAGTCCGCGCGCGTCGCCGCCTCGAACGTCGCGTGCGCGATGCGCTCCGAGGACGACCCGCGCGCGTCGCCGGGGTAGGCGCGGTTCAGCTTCGTGTCGTCGATGGGGTTGCGGTGCTCGGCGACCTGGAACCCGAAGTAGTTCGCGATGCCGACGACGAGAATCGTCCCCGACAGCTCGGCGGGGTCGAGCTGCGGGACGACTCGCGCGACGACGCCGACGCCGTTCAGTTCGTCGCCGTCGCTCGCCGCCTGAATGTAGAGGGTCTCGCCGTCGTCGACGCCGTTGATGACGGCGACCGGCAGCCCGACCGTCGTGCCGTCACGCGTCTCGCCGACCGTCAGCCGCCCCGTGTCCATCTCGCCAGGGGCCGCGCTCGCCGTACCGAGGCTCGTCATTATCTAGTCGCCCTCGCCCGTCCGTATTGAGTGTCCCGGAACGGGTCCCGAAACGGCCCCCGAACCGCCCGCGAGCGCGCGTCGCTCAGTAGCCGCGCTCGATGAGGTAGTGTGCGATCTCCTCGAGGAGGTAGCGCGCCTCGTTGTCCGGGAGGACCTCGAGTTCGGCCTTCCCCTCCGCGACGAGCTCCTCGGCGAGGTCGCGGGCGTAGTCGATGCTCCCGGCCTCCTCGAGCGTCGCGACGGCGGCGTCGATCTCGTCGTCGGTGACGTTCTCGGGGTCGGTCGCGTCCACGAGCGAGTCTACGTCGACGCCGTTGTCGCGGGCGTGGACGGTGATGACGGTCTGCTTGCCCTCGACGAGGTCGCTCCCGCGCTGCTTGCCGAGCTGTTCGGAGGGGACGGTCAGGTCGAGGACGTCGTCCTGTATCTGGAAGGCCCGCCCGACGTTGACGCCGTACTGGTAGAGGGCGTCGACGACGTCGTCGTCCGCGCCCATGACGATGGCGGGGACGCTCGCGGCGGCGCCGTAGAGGACGGCTGTCTTGCGCTCGACCATGTCGAGGTACGCGTCGACGTCGACGTCCGCGCGCGTCTCGAAGTCCACGTCGAGCGCCTGGCCCTCGCAGATGCGCGTGCAGGTCTGCGCGAGGAGTTCGATTGCGTCGAGGCTCGACTCCGGCTCGGCGTCCGTGCGGAGCATGATCTCGAACGCCTTCGAGTAGAGGGTGTCCCCGGCGAGGATGGCGGTCTCGGTGTCGTACTCGCGGTGGACGGCGGGGACGCCGCGACGGAGGTCGTCGTCGTCCATGATGTCGTCGTGGATGAGGGTGAACGACTGGATGACCTCGATGGAGACGGCGGCCGCCATCACGTCGACGACGCCGTCGTCGAGCGCGGGGAACGCCTGATAGTCCTCGCTGCGCGGCTCGACGTCCGCGAGCGCCTCCGCGACGAGGAGGGAGACCGTGGGTCGGAGGCGCTTCCCGCCGGCCTCGAGGAGGTAGCGGGAGGCCTCGTAGAGTCGCTCGGGTTCGTCCATCGGGAGCTCCTCGTCGATGGCGTCGTTGACGAGTTCGCGTCGGTCCTCGATGGCGGACAGTACCGTGTCTTCGCGCGTGTTCTGGCTCATTTATTCTGCGAGTTGGATGATGGTTCCGTTCCGGGGGACGCGGACGTCCTCACCGGGCGTGTAACCCCGCGAGTCGGCGAGGGCGACGTACGATGCGATACCACGGAGGGACTGGTGGGCGGGAATCAGGGTGTCCGGCCGGAGGCGCTCGAGCATCTCGTAGTGCCCCTCTCGGCTGAGGTGGCCGGAGACGTGGACGTCGTCGTGGACGCGCACGCCCTGCTGGCGGAGGAGGGTTTCGAGGCGGTGGCGCTGGCCCTCGTTCGTCGGCTCGGGGATGGTGCGCGCACAGAAGACGACGGCGTCGCCCGCCTCGAACGCGAACGGCGTCTCGCCGCGCGCCAGCCGCGAGAGCACCGCGTTCGACTCGCCCTGGTGGCCGGTGACGACGAGGCAGAAGTTCTCGCGGCCCTCGTTCGCCACGCGCCGGAGCGCGCGCTCGATGCCCGCTCGGTTGCCGTGGGCCGCGACGTCGGCCGGAATCGGGTAGTCGAAGTGGCGCGCGGTCGTCGCGTACGTCCGCATCGAGCGCCCGAGGAGGATGGGTTCGCGCCCCATCGCCGCCGCGAACTCGACGATGCTGGCGACGCGGGAGACGTGGCTCGCGAACGTCGTCGCGACGAGCGCGCCGTCGCTCCCCGCGAGGCTGTCGAAGGCGTCGCGGAGGCGCGCGCGGGCGACCGCCTCGCTCGGCGTCCGGCCCGTCCGCTCGGCGTTCGTGCAGTCCTCGACGTACGCGAGCACGCCCTCGCGGCCGATCTCGGAGAAGCGCTCGACGTCGACGGGGTCCGTGACGACCGGCGTGTGGTCGAGGCGCTTATCGAGGCCGTAGACCACGGCGCCCTCCGGCGTGTGGAGGACGGGGTTCACCGCGCCGACCGTCGAGTGCGTCACGTGGACGAACTCGAGCTCGCAGCGCGCGCCGACCGGCATCGTCTCCCCGGCCTCCATCGACACGAGCGCGTTCCCCGTCTCGAAGCGCTCCTCGCTCGCGAGCTGGTCCTTCACGAGCTCGAGCGTGAACGGCGTCGCGACGACCGGGGCGTCGTAGCGGTGTGCGAGCTTCCCGACCGCGCCGACGTGATCGAGGTGGCCGTGCGAGAAGACGATGGCCCGCACCGTCCCGTCGAGCTCGCCGACGACGCGGTCGTCCGGGATGGCGCCCATGTCGGCGAGCTCGCGGCTGTGCAGGCGTTCGAACGCCGCGTCGCGGAGGAGGACCTCCGAGAGGTTCACCCCCATGTCGAAGAGGACGATGTCGTCGCCCGCGCGGACGGCCGTCATGTTCCGGCCGACCTCCTCGTACCCCCCGACCGTCGCGATTTCTACCTCCATCGTATCACTCAGCGGCGCACCGGGGTCTCGGTCGCGGACGCCGAACCGGACGCACGCGGCCGTCGAGCGCTCGACCCGCCGGACGCCGGCGCGGACGCTTCGGCGCGAGGTACGACCCCCGCGCCTAAAAACGGCGGGGATTCCGCCGTCCGCCCCGAGTGGAAGGGGATTTGTGCCCGAGCGTGGAAGCCCGAGACATGCCGGTGTCGCTCCTCGGCGCGTTCACGTCCGCCATCCTCCCCATCGTCGCCATCGCCGCCGTCGGCGCCCTCATCGGGACGCTCGCGGACGTCGACGTCGGACCGCTCAACACCGTCGCGCTCACCTTCTTCCTCCCCGCGCTCGTCTTCCACGGCGTCGCCACCACCGACCTGAGCGGCGACGCCGTCGCCGCCCTCGTCGGCGCCGTCCTCGCCTACGCCCTCCTCGTCATGGGCCTCGCCTACGTCGCCGGCCGCGCCATCGGCCTCCCCGACTCGCTCCTCTCCGGCGCCGTCCTCGCGAGCGCCTTCCCCAACTCCGGCTTCGTCGGCATCCCGCTCGCCGGCTTCGTCTTCGGCGACCTCGGCGCGACGGTCGCCACGCTCTTCCTCACGACCCAGAGCGTCCTCCTCTACACGCTCGGCGTCTACGTCGTCTCCGCGAGCCACGACGCCAGCGCGGGCGCCGCGAGCGCGCTCCGCGACGTCTTCCGCCTCCCGCTCGTCTACGCCGTCGCGGCCGCCGCGCTCCTCCGCCTCCTCGGGTGGGTCCCGCCCGTCGACGGCACGGTCATGACCACCGTCGATAGCGTCGGCTCGGCGTCCATCCCCCTCATGCTCACCGTCGTCGGCATCCAACTCGCCGACGTCGACCTCGGCCACCTCCGCCGCGCCGTCTTCCCCAGCGCGCTCAAACTCCTCGTCGCCCCCCTCGTCGGCGTCGCCATCGCGCTCGCCGTCGGCTTCGCGAACCCCGCCGTCGCCAACGTCTTCGTCCTCGAGTGCGCCACTCCCGCCGCCGTCACCCCGCTCGCCATCGTCCTCGCCTACAGCGACGCCGACGACGACCACGACACCGCCGAGTACATGAGCACCGTCATCTTCGTCACCACCGTCCTCAGCGTCCTCGTCCTCACCGGCCTCGTCGCCGCCATCCGGGGCGGCTACCTCTTCTAAACGACCTTTTGCTGCGCTCCCTTCGGTCGCTCGTCGGCCTCGCCTTCGGCGAGTGAACAGCGCGACCCCTCGGGTCCTGTCGGACTACTCGTCGCGCGGCCACTCGTACCGTGGGTCGTTCAGCGCCGCCGCTCCGAGGGCGCGCCGAGCCATCGTTTTGTGTCTCGGGCAGGAACGCGTCGCCTATGGTCCCCTACCTCAGCGAGGTGCTGTTCAACGAGCCACAGGGCCGCCCCCTCGCACCCGTTCAGTTCGGCGCGTCGTTCCTCTTCTCGAGCATGTTCGTGTATGCCTGGAGCGTCGGTGAGGCTGGCGCAGCCCGGTGGCTGCTGTTTCTCGTCGTCGGAACTGCGCTGTCCGGTGCCGCCGAGTCCCTCCCCGAAAACCGGCGACGGGCGGCGGGCGCCCTCCGATTCGCGGGCGTTCTCGCGCTCCTCGCTCTGGTCGTCGCTCCCCTCGCGGGTTTCGCGGTCGTCATCGGCGGGTAACCGTCGCGTTGTCAGTCCCGGAGGTCCACGCCGGCCTCGCGTTCGCGCGAAGCGCGACTCCGAAACGGTGGTCTACATCGAGGTGGGGGCCTCGACGCCGAGGACGTCGAGGGCGTTCGCGAGGGTGTGGCGCGCGGCGCGGACGAGCGCGAGGCGCGCACTGCGGACGGCCGGGTCGACGTCGTCGGCGAGGACGGGGCACTCGCGGTAGAAGGCGTTGAAGGCGTCGGCGTACTCGCGGGCGAACGTCGCGACCTGGTGGGGCTCCAAGTCCTCGGCGGCGGCCTCGATGACGCGGGGGAAGCGCGCGGTCTGGCGGAGGAGGGCGATTTCGGCGTCGTCGTCGAGGACGCTCGCGTCGACTTCGGCGGGGACCTCGGCGTCGTCGAGGATGCCGCAAGTGCGCGCGTGAGCGTACTGGACGTAGGGCGCGCTCTGCGCCTCGAAGTCGAGCGCTTCCTCCCACTCGAACGTGATCGCCTTCTGGGGCTGCTTGGAGATGATGTCGTAGCGGACGGCGCCCACGCCGACCTGCTCGGCGATGCGCTCGACGTCCTCCTCGTCGAGTTCGTCGTCGCGGATGCGGTCGTCGAGGCGGGATTCGACCTCGTCGCGGGCGCGGCGGATGGCTTCGTCGAGGAGGTCGTCGAGGTCGACGCCGGTGCCGGCGCGCGTGCTCATCTTCCCTTCGGGGAGGTTGACGTAGGAGTAGATGACGTCGTCGAGCTGTGAGACGTCGTTCCCGAGGAGTTCGAGGGCGGCCTGGAGCTGGCCGGCCTGCAGTTTGTGGTCTTCGCCGAGGACGGTGACCGAGCGGTCGTACGCCTCGAACTTCCACTCGTGGTGGGCGAGGTCGCGGGTCGTATATAAACTAGTTCCGTCCGAGCGGAGGAAGACGAGTTTCTTCTCGTAGCCCCACTCGGAGAGGTCGAGCTGCCACGCGCCCTCCTCGAGGACGGCTTCCTCGGTGTCCTTGAGGCGCTCGGCGAGCTCCGTCGTGCTCCCGTCGAGCATGAACTCGGTCTCCTTCACGAACTCGTCGAACTCGGCGGGGAGCCGCAGGAGGCACTCGCGCATCCCGGAGAGGACCTGATCGACGACGCGCTGGACGCGCTCGTAGGTCTCCTCGTCGCCCGCCTCTAAGCCCTGGAGGATTGTCTGGATCTCGTCCTCGGCCGCCTCGACGGCCTCGGGGTCGGCCTCCTCGAGGTACTGGTTGCCCTTGCGGTAGTAGCGCACGAGGTCGTACTCGATGCGGTCGCGTTCCGGTTCGGAGTCGAGGTCGTCCTCGTCGAACGTCTCGTAGGCCCACGTGAAGACCGCCATCTGCCGGCCGGCGTCGTTCACGTAGTACTCCTTCGTGACGTCGTGGCCGGCGTAGTCCATGAGGCGCGCGACGGCGTCGCCGACGATGGGGTTGCGCGCGCGGCCGACGTGGACGGGCCCGGTCGGGTTCGCGGACGTGTGCTCGACGAGGACGTCCTCGCCGGTCGCGGGGAGGTGGCCGTAGTCGTCGTCGCCGCTCGCCGCGAGCGTGTCCGCGTAGTAGGCGGGCGTCGGGAGGACGTTCACGTACGGCCCCTGCGCGCGGACCGCATTGACGTACGTGAGGCCGTCGACGTCGACGGCGTCGGCGATGCGCGCGGCGACCTCCGGGGGTGCGGCCTCCGCCGCGCCCGCGAGTCGGAACGCCGCGCTGGAGGCGAGCACGGCGTCCACGCCCTCGGGGGGCTCCTCGATACCGAGGTCGTCCGACGGGAGGTCGAGGGCGTCGAGCGCCTCGGTGAGCGCCTCCTCGACCTCCGCGCGGAGTGCTAGGAACATGCTACGGTGTGCGCCACGCGGGCTAAAATGGCTTCCGAAGGCACGCGGCGTCGACTCCCCCGCCCGTGTCTCAGAGCGTCACCGTCTCGCCGTCCGCCGGTATCGACACCTCGTCCACCGCCTCGCGGAGGTCGTCGCGCTCCAGCAGGCAGTGGTTGATGGCCTCCATGTGGACGGCGACCACCGGGCAGTCCGCGTGTCCGACAACCCGCCGAACGTCCTCGGCGTCCATCGTGATGGGGTCGCCGTCGACGAACTGCGCGGCGCCCGCGTTCACGACGACGGCGTCCGGGTCGTGTGCGTCGATGGTCTCGGGGACCGGGTCGTACCAGACGGTGTCGCCCGCGAGATAGAGCGTCTCCGCGCCCTCGAGGACGAACCCGCAGACGGGCGCCATCGCCTCGGCGGTCTCGCCGTGGCCGTGGCGCGCGGGCGTCCGGTGGACCGTCACGCCGTCGAACGCCTCGGCGTCCGCGACCGGCCGGACGTCCGTGAGGCCGTCCTCGCGGAAGGCGTCGGCCTCGGCGGGGTTGCAGAAGACGGGCGTGTCGTCGTCCACGGCGTCCGCCCACGCGTCCCAGTGGTCGGTGTGGCGGTGCGTGACGAGCACGGCGTCGTGTTCGAGGTCGACGTCCGGGAGCCCGACGAGCGGGTTCCGTCGCTGTCGCGGCGTGTTCTCGACCGGCGGGTTCGCGCCGGGCTCCGAGAGCATCGGGTCGACGAGGAACCGGGTGCCGTCGAGTTCGACCACGAGCGTCGCGTGTCGCACGAGCGTGACGTCCATACGCGACACGCACGACCGCCGTCGAGTTGAACCTAGGCGAGGCGGCCCGGGTCGCCGCCTCGGGACGCGGGTCTCGCCACGCTTTTCCCGCCGCGCGCCCCGTCTAGGGGTATGCCCGAGCAGGTGGATTCGCCGAGCTACCACCACGAGAACCACACGGCCGCGCAGACGTGCGGCTGGACGGCGAACGCCCTCCGCGGCGAGGGCACCTGCTACAAGCACGCGTGGTACGGCATTCGCTCCCATCGCTGCATCCAGATGACGCCCGTCGTGCGCTGTAACGAGCGCTGCGTCTTCTGCTGGCGCGACCACAACGGCCACGCGTACGAACTCGACGGCGTCGAGTGGGACGACCCGGAGGCGGTCGTCGACGCCTCCATCGACCTCCAGAAGCGGCTCCTCTCGGGGTTCGGCGGGAACGAGAACGTCCCGCGCGAGCGCTTCGAGGAGGCCCTCGACCCGAAGCACGTCGCCATCAGCCTCGACGGCGAACCCACCCTCTATCCCTACCTCCCCGAACTCCTCGAGGCCTTCCACGACCGGGGGCTCACGACGTTCCTCGTCTCGAACGGCACTCGGCCCGAGATACTGGCGGAGTGCGACCCCACGCAGCTCTACGTCTCCGTGGACGCGCCCGAGCGCCACACGTTCGACTCGGTGGTGGGCGCGACGGAGGACGACGCGTGGGAGTCGCTGCTCGACACCCTCGACGTCCTCCACGGGAAGGAGGAGACTCGGACCGTCCTGCGGACGACGCTCGTGAACGGCGAGAACATGACGAACCCGGACTGGTACGCGGGGCTCTACCGGCGCGCCGACCCGGACTTCGTCGAGCTGAAGGCCTACATGCACGTCGGCCACTCGCGCGGCCGCCTGGACCGCGACTCGATGCCGTCGCCCGAGACGGTCGAGTCGTTCGCGGCGCGCGTGCAGGAGCACATGCCCGAACACCCCGTGCTGAAGACCCAGGAGGCGTCCTCGGTGGCGCTCCTCGCGCGCGACGAGGAGACGTGGGTGCCCGAACTCGCGCCGGGCGGGGGCTTCTACGACTAACTCAATTCTGAGACGCTTCCCAAAAGTATTATGCTTGGCTAGGGGCTAGTCGGGCGTATGTCACGGGCAACGCTCGCTGTCGGCTACGACGAACTCGCCGCGCTCAAACTGCTCGCCCTCGACGGCGCGCGACGCGGCGAGGTGAAGGTGTCGTGTGGCGACCTCGCCGGCCGCCTCGACGCCTCCACGCAGACCGCCTCCCGACGCTTGCAGGCGCTCGAGGAGGCGGGCTACGTCGAGCGCGACGTCGTCAGCGACGGCCAGTGGGTCACCCTCACCGACGCGGGCGAGCGCGTCCTCCAGCGCGAGTACGAGGACTACCGGCGCGTCTTCGAGACCACCGCCGACCTCGAACTCCGAGGCTCGGTCACTGCGGGAATGGGCGAGGGCCGCCACTACATCTCCCTCCCCGGCTACAAGCGCCAGTTCGAGGAGCGCCTCGGCTACGAGCCGTTCCCCGGGACGCTGAACGTCGAACTCGCCGAGCGCTCCCGCCGCGAGCGCTCCGCCATGGAGTCCTTCGACGGCGTCGACATCGACGAGTGGGAGGACGACGAGCGCACCTACGGCTCCGCCACCTGCTACCCCGCCGTCCTCGAAGCCGACGGCGACGCCTACGACCCCGTCCACGTCATCGTCCCCGACCGCACCCACCACGACGAGACGAAGGTCGAACTCATCGCCGCCGACAAGCTCCGCGACGAACTCGACCTCTCCGACGGCGACGAGGTGAGTGTCCATGTCTCACAGTAACCCCGTGCGTGCCGACGGCGAAACCGAATCCGACGGCGAGGGTGCCGCCGCGGCCGCCGTCGACGCCATCGGACGCGGCGAACCCGTGCTCGTCCACGACGCCGCAGAGCGCGAGGGCGAAGTCGACCTCGTCTACCACGCCGCCGACGTCACGCCCGACGCCGTCGCCCGCCTCCGCAACGACGCCGGCGGCCTCGTCTGCGTCGCGCTCTCCCACGACGTCTGCGAGGCCTTCGACCTCCCGTTCCTCGCGGACGAACTCGACCACCCGAGCGCCACCGACGAGCACCTCGACTACGACGAGCGCGCGTCCTTCAGCCTCACCGTCAACCACCGCGACACCTACACCGGCATCACCGACGACGACCGCTCGCGCACCATCCGCGCGCTCGCCGATGCCGCCGCCGACCCCGATTCGTGCGACTTCGCCGCCGAGTTCCGCGCGCCCGGCCACGTCCACCTCCTCCGGGGCGCCCCCGACGGCGTCGCCGACCGCGAGGGCCACACCGAACTCGGCCTCGCGCTCGCGGACGCCGCCGGCCGCCCGCCCGCCGTCGTCGTCTGCGAGATGCTCGACGCCGACACCGGTCAGGCGCTTTCCCCCGCCGACGCCCGCCGCTACGCCGACGACAACGGCCTCGTCTACGTCGAAGGCCGCGACCTCCTCTCGCTCCGTCGCTAACGAGGAACGTTCATAACGCCGGGTGCGCAACCGTCTGCCAATGCCTGGCTTCGAACAGATGCGCGCCGAGCGCGACTCCCTCGACACCATCTGGATGAACGGCGAGTTCACCGACTGGGAGGACGCGACGACGCACGTCCTCACGCACGGCCTCCACTACGGCACCGGCGTCTTCGAGGGCGCGCGCTGCTACGACACCGAGAACGGGCCCGCGCTCTTCCGCTGGGACGCCCACGTCGAGCGCCTCTTCGACTCCGCGAAGCCCTACGACATGGAGATCCCCTACACGAAGGAGGAGCTCACCGAGGCCACCCTCGAACTCATCCGCACGAACGAGCTCGAGTCCTGCTACATCCGCCCCGTCGCCTACTTCGGCTACCACCAGCTCGGCGTCTCCCCCGGCGACTGCCCGACCGACGTCGCCATCGCCGCGTGGCCGTGGGGCGCCTATCTCGGCGAGGACGCCCTCGAGAACGGCATCGACGTCATGGTCTCCTCGTGGCGCAAGCACGCCTCCAGCCAGATCCCCACCAACGCCAAGACCAACGGCCTCTACGTCAACAGCCTCCTCGCCGGCGAGGAAGCCCGCCGCAACGGCTACGAGGAAGCCCTCGTCCTCAACAAGGAGGGGAACGTCGCCGAAGGCCCCGGCGAGAACCTCTTCATGGTTCGGGACGGCGAACTCTACACGCCCGCGCTCTCCGAGAGCATCTTAGACGGGATCACCCGCGACACCGTCATCACGCTCGCCGAAGAACGCGGCATCCCCGTCCACGAGACCGCCATCTCGCGCGGCGAACTCAACACCGCCGACGAGCTCTTCTTCACCGGGAGCGCCGCCGAGGTCACCCCCATCCGCAAGGTCGACAACGTCGTCATCGGCGACGGCTCCCGTGGCCCGGTCACCGAGGAACTCCAGTCCGCCTTCTTCGACCTCGTCGAGCGCACGAGCGACGAGCACGACGACTGGTTCACCTACGTCTAAACGACGAGCTTTTGCTGTGGGTCGGCTTCGCCGACCCTGGCAAAAGCTCGACCAAAAGCCTTCCTCGCCCCCTCCGGGGGCTCGTCGGCCCGAACGCGAAGCGTTCGGGGAACCGGCGACCTACCGGGTCCTGACGGACCACTCGGTCGCCGGACGCTACTACGCGGTCTGTTCGGCACGTGCTACTGGCGAACGTTCACGTACGAAGCCGGGACCACCCGGTCCCGTGACCTGAGAGCCGTCGCGGGACGCCGAGCGAAACCGGCGACGCGCCCTCCCGTGTGGCGACGACCAGCGGGAGTCGCCGACCGAGCGAGCGGTGAAACCGCGAGCCACGCCGATGCGTCGCCTGTTCGCCCCTTTCGTGCTTCAGTCCACGGCTATCGCCGCTCGACGGTCCCGCCACCGAGAGACGACCTATCCCTCGCGGCGCAGGCGCGTCACGACGAACTCCCGGTCGAGGTCCGCGAGGAACTGCCCGAGCTTCGGGCCCTGCTCCTCGTCGAAGAAGAGCCGGTAGCCCGTCGCGAAGAACTCGCCGATGTCGATGTCGTGGCGCTTCGCGGTCTCGTAGACCTCCCCCTGGAGGGTCTCGCCGTCCGGGTCCTCCTCCTCGATGAAGGCCGCGAGGTCGTCGAGCGCCGCCGCCGTCTCCGCGTCCACGTCGACGTCCGGCATCGTCCGGCGCTCGATGCGGTAGTTGTACTGGTTGTCGGTGCGCTCGGCCCATTCGCGGGCGCGCTCGACGCGTTCGAGGGCCGCCGCGACGGCCTCCTCGCTCGCGTCCTCGGGAATGTGGCCCTCGCGGCGCGCGATCTCCTCGCGCAGCTCGCGGTCCTCCGTCATCCCGAGGACGGCCGCGAACGTGTAGGGGAGGCGGATGCGCTCCTCCTCGACCGCGTCCACGCAGAAGGGGTAGACGCGCTCGGCGAGCTCGGTCTCGCGCTCGCTCGCGTCCGCTTCCTCCCCGAAGTAGACGCGCTCGAAGCGGTCGAACTCGTCGACGAGGAGGTCGATCCGCTCGATGGAGAAGTCCCGCGCCTTCTTCGGGTCCTTGCTGAAGAAGTACCGGAGGACCTCCGGCGCCACGAGCTCGAGGACGTCCGAGACGAGGACGACGTTCCCCGCCGAGGAGCTGAAGGGCTCGCCGTCGAGCGTGAACCACTCGTAGACCATCGGCGTCGGGGGCTCGATGTCGAGGACGTTCGCGGCGATGTCCGCGCCGGAGGGCCACGACCCCTCCGCGTGGTCCTTCCCGAACGGCTCGAAGTCGACGCCGAGGATCTTCCACTGCGCCGGCCACTCGAAGCGCCACGGGAGCTTGCCCTCGCGGAGCGTCGCGGTCCCCGCGTGCCCACAGCCCTCGATGGTCTGATCGCCCGCGTCCATGTCCGTGCACTCGTAGTCGACGGTGCCCGCCTCGGCGTCGATGGCGGTGACGGTCTCCGTCACCTTCCCGCAGTTCTCACAGACCGGGTTGAACGGGACGTAGGACTCGTCGACCTTGTCCTGGTACGCCGAGAGGACCGCCCGCGCCTCGTCGGCGTTCGCGAGGAGGTCGCGCGTGACGGCCTCGAACTCCCCGCTCTCGTAGAGGTCGGTGTTCGAGACGGTCTCGACGTCGACGCCGAGGAGGTCGGCGGAGCGCTCGATGAGGTTCGAGAAGTGCGCCCCGTAGGACGCACAGCAGCCGAACGGGTCCGGGATCGACGTGTAGGGATGGCCGAGATTCCGCCCGAGCGCGCCCGCGTTCACGTCACCGAGGTCGACGATGTCGCCGTCGAGGTCCGCGAGCTTTCGCGGGAGGCCCCGCAGGGGGTCGCGGTCGTCCGAGGTGAAGAGCTGGCGGACGTCGTGGCCGCGCTCGCGGAGGACTTCGGCGACGAAGTAGCCGCGCATGATTTCGTTCATGTTCCCGAGGTGCGGGACGCCCGACGGCGAGATACCGCCCTTGATGACGATCGGGTCGTCGCCGCCGCGCTCCTCGACGCGGTCGGCGGCCTCGTCCGCCCAGAAGACGCGCTCGCCGGCGAGCGTCGCGTGCGGGTCGTGCGCGTCGCTCATTCGTCCTCGTCCGCGACCCAGTAGTCCATCCCCGCCTCGCTCCCGTTCGGGACGATGTCGGTGCCGTCGTGCTCGCCGCGGAGGACGGCGTCGAGGACGTCCTCGGGTTCGGTGCCGTCGAGGACGATGGTACGGACGCGCGAGCGCTCGATGAGCTTCGCGGCGAGCAGGTCGACCGGCGCGGAGCTCCCCGCGCTCATCTCGATGTCCGCGATGACGTCGACGAGCTCGGCGGGCGTGATGCGCTCGTAGCGCTCGGCGTCCTCGTCGGTCTTCGGGTCGGCGCTGTAGACGCCGGGGACGCTCGTCGCGTAGACGAGCAGGTCGGCGTTCGTGTACTCGGCGAGCGCGGCGCTCACCGCGTCCGTCGTCTGGCCGGCGGTGACGCCGCCCATGATGGCGACGTCGCCGCGCCGCATCGCCTCGCCGGCCTCCTCGTAGTTCTCGGCGGGGCTCGGTGCGGCGTCGTCGCCGAGCGCGGCGATGAGGAGCTGGGCGTTCAGCCGCGTGACGGAGATGCCGATGTCGTCGAGCTCGACCTCGTTCGCGCCGAGCTTGCGCGCGGTCTTGATGTAGCTCCGTGCGACACCACCACCGCCGACGACCGCGCCGACGGAGCATCCTTCGTCGACCAACCGGTCGATGACGTCGGCGTACTGCTCGACCCGCTCGTGGGCGAGGTCGGGCGCGAGCACGCTCCCGCCGACGGAGACGACGACTCTCATAATTATCGCGAGTTAGCTCTGTCGCGGCCTTAAGGATTGTCAAGCGCCGACGCCGGCGTTCGCCGTCACGACACGGCGTCTCACGGCTCCCCGCCGAGCGGCGAAACCGACAAACCCCGCGCTCCCCTTCGCGGGGACATGTACGCACTGGACGTGGCCACGCCTGCGGGCCGCGACCCCTCGCCCATCGTCGACCGACTCCGCGACGCGTTCGCCGACCGGGGCCGCGTCGCGGTCGTCCGCCGCGACGCGACGCTGGACGCGCCGACCCACACGACCGTGCGCGTCGGCGACGGCGGGGTGCGCTCGACGGCCGCGACGCCGCTCGACCTCGACGCCGTCCTCGACGACCTCGCGGCGACGCACGACTACGCGATCACCGTCGGCTTCTCCGACGCGGCGCTCCCGCGTCTCGCGCTCGGCGACGCCGACGCGGCCGACCCGCTCGCGCGAGCGGACGACGCGGGCGAGGTGGACGTCGCGGCGGTGGCGGACGCGCTCGAGGCGACCGAGCCCTACGAGTCGCTCGCGTCGCTCGTCGCGCGAGCGAAACGCTCCCCGGACGCCGAGTTCTCCGGGGCGATTGCGACGTTCACCGGTCGCGTCCGCGCGAAGGAGGACCCCGAGGACGCGCCGACGGAGGCGCTGGAGTTCGAGAAGTACGACGGCGTCGCCGAGGAGCGTCTCGCCGAGATTCGAGCGGATATCGAGGCGCGCGACGGCGTCTACGAGGTGTTGCTCCACCACCGGACGGGCCGTATCGAGGCGGGCGCGGACATCGTCTTCGTCGTCGTGCTCGCCGGCCACCGCCGCGAGGCCTTCCGCGCCGTCGAGGACGGAATCGACCGCCTGAAGGACGAAGTCCCCCTCTTCAAGAAGGAAGTGACGGTCGACGAGAGCTTCTGGCGCCACGAGCGCGACGCCTGACGCGCGGCGTACCGACCGCGCGCGCCGCCCGAGTCGCGTCCAAC
Organism: Halarchaeum sp. CBA1220; assembly: GCF_003721175.2. Taxonomy (GTDB): domain Archaea; phylum Halobacteriota; class Halobacteria; order Halobacteriales; family Halobacteriaceae; genus Halarchaeum; species Halarchaeum grantii. Next base: position 453,531 of record NZ_CP054707.1, on the reverse strand, counting down.
CGACCCGACTGGCGGCTGAACGCCCGACATTAGATAGCACGACTCTCGAAGCGTCTGAACCGGGATAACGGATTCAGAATCGTTTGTAAAACGTCTAAGAGTCTCTGAGGGTGTTTTGAATGGTCCGTGAATCGTCGCGAAACCGGTTTCGACCGCCGAAGGAACGCGAAACGACCCTAGCGTTCCTGCCCTTATACGATGCCTCGGGCGATAGGATGAGGTGGCCATGAGCGCAACTGCCCAGCCCTCCACGGACGAGCCCGCGAACGAGTCGGCCGACAAGGAGTCTCGACTCCGGTCCTACCTGCGCGAGAAGGCCGCCGACGGCGAGCTCTACTTCAAGAGCAAGTTCATCGCCGAGGACGTCGACCTCTCCGCGAAGGAGATCGGCGCGCTGATGGTGAAGCTCAGCGACTCCGCCGACGACCTCGTCATCGAGAAGTGGTCCTACACGTCCGCGACCACGTGGCGCGTCCAGCACGCCTGACCGCTCCCTGACCACGACGAAGGCGCATCGCCGCCCGAACGCATCGGTCCCCCCTCCACCCGACGCCGTCGCCCGATCGGCGTCGAGTCGAAGCCCCTTTCTCTCACCTCCCCGTCACGAACAGCCGTGTCGTTCGGCTCCGCACTCACGTCCGCCATCCTACCCGTCCTCCTCGTCGCCGGGGTCGGCTTCGCGCTCGGGCGCGTCCGCGACATCCGCGCCGACGCCCTCGGCACGGTGACGGTCTACGTGCTGACGCCGTGTCTCGTCTTCTACAGCCTCGCGACCACGACCCTGAGCGGCGGCGCCGTCGCGAAGATCGGCGCGGGCGTCCTCGCGTTCACCGTCCTCATGGCCGTCGTCGCGGAGGCCGCCGCGCGCGTCCTCGGCTACGAGGAGCCCTATCGGGGCGCGCTCGTCCTCACGTCCGTCTTCCCGAACGCCGGCAACTACGGCATCCCGCTCTCGCGCTTCGCCTTCGGCGGTATCGGCCAGAGCGTCGCCGTCCTCTACATCGCCGCTCAGTCCGTCCTCATGTACACCCTCGGGGTCTTCCTCGCCTCCCGTGGCGGTCGCGGCGACCTCCGCGACGCCGCCACCGAGGTCTTCCGCCTCCCGCTCGTCTACGCCGTCCTCGCCGCCGGTCTCGCCCGCGTCCTCGGCGTCGTCCCCGCGAGCGACACCGCGCTCATGCAGACGGTCCGACTCGTCGGCGACGCCTCTATCCCCGTGATGTTGCTCCTCCTCGGCATCCAGCTCGCCAACACCCGAAGCGGGCCCGCGCTCTCGAACGCGACCGCGCCCGCCGTCCTGAAACTCGGCGTCGCACCGCTCGTCGCCGTCGCAGTCGCCCTCCCGCTCGGGTTCGCGGACGGCGCCGTCGCGCGTGTCTTCGTCCTCGAGTGCGCGATGCCGGCCGCCGTCACGCCGCTCGTCCTCACCATGGAGTTCTCCGGGGAGGGCGGCGGCTCCGTCACCGCCGCCGAGTACGTCAGCACCGTCGTCCTCGTCACGACGCTCGCGTCCGCCGCGACCCTCGCCGCCCTCATCTGGCTCCTCCAGTCCGGCGTCGTCGGTCTTTGAAACCACTTAACCGCACCCGTCCCCTACTTGGACGTATGTCGGCGGAGTTCTCCGACGCCCCCGCGCCGCGCGCGCTCTCGTCGGTCTTCTACGTCTACGACGTCGTCCGCGAAGGCGACGAACTCGTCTACTACGGCGAACCGCTCGTCGACCAGCGGACGCTCCACCAGACCGCGTGGCCGCTCTTCGACGAGCGCGGCTACGAGGTCAGCATCGAGTCCCGACCGGGCGAGACGGTGCTCGTCGCCGAACCCGCCCGCGAGTCGGGCGAGGCGTTCCCGTGGACGAACGTCGCGCTCGCCGCGCTCACCGTCCTCACGACGCTCTACGCGGGGACGCAGTGGTACCACGTCGACCCCCTCTCGCTCGACGTCGTGCGCGCGCTCCCGTTCGTCGCCGCCGTCATGGGCGTCCTCGGCGTCCACGAATTCGGCCACTACCTCATGAGCCGCTATCACGACGTCGACGCCAGCCTCCCCTACTTCATCCCCATCCCGTTCACGCCCATCGGCACGCTCGGCGCCGTCATCAAGATGAAGGGCGTCATGCCCGACCGGAAGACGCTCTTCGACATCGGCGTCGCCGGCCCGCTCGCCGGCCTCGTCGCCACAATCGTCGTCAGCGCCATCGGCCTCCTCCTCCCGCCCATCAGCGTCCCGGCCGCCCCCGCGGGCACGGTCAGCGTCGCGTTCGGGAACCCCCCGCTCCTCCGCGGCATCGCGTGGCTCCTCGGCCAGCCACTCGAATACGGCGACGGCCTCGCGGTGAGCCCCGTCGTCTTCGGCGGCTGGGTCGGGATGTTCGTCACCTTCCTCAACCTCCTCCCCGTCGGCCAGCTCGACGGCGGGCACGTGATGCGCGCCGTCTTCGGGCCGTCCTACGAGCGCGTCGCGCCGCTCGTCCCCGGCGCGCTCTTCGGCCTCGCTGGCTACGTCTACTTCGCGCTCGACGCGCCCAACGGCGCCACCGTCTGGCTGATGTGGGGCGTCATCACGTCCGTCTTCGTCTTCGTCGGCACCGCCCACCCGGTCAGCGAGGAGCCGCTCGACCGCAAACGCCTCGTCGTCGCGGGCGTCACGCTCCTCCTCGGCCTCCTCTGCTTCATGCCCGTCCCCATCCGCATCATCGGCTGACCCGGCCTACTCGCCGTGCGTGTAGCCGACGTCCGGCAGCTCCTCGCCGTCCATCGTCACGCCCGACTCGGTGACGTCCCCGACGACCGTCAGCGGGACGTCGAGTCGGTCGCGAACCGCCTCGACGGCGTCCGCCGGGAGCGTGCACACGAGCTCGAAGTCCTCGCCGAACGTCGCCGCGCGCCACAGCCGGTCGCCGCCGTCACCGCCCGCCCCGTCGGCCGCGTCGCTGCCTCTGAGCTCGTCCGTCACCGGCACCGCGTCGCCCTCGACGGCGAAGCCCACGCCGGAGGCCTCGGCGAGCTGGTGGAGCGAGCGCGCGAGGCCGTCGCTCGAATCCATCATCGCCGTCGCGTTCCCCCGGAGCGCGACCCCGGCGCCGACGCGCGGCGTGAACCGGAAGAGGTCGTTCGCCCGCTCCGTCTCGCCGGCCGCGAACGCGTCGAGCGCGGCGGCGCTCCGACCGAGCGACCCCGTGACCGCCACGACCTCGCCCGGTGAGGCGCCGTCGCGCGTCACCGGGGCGGCCGTCTCGCCGAGCGCCGTCGTCGCCACCGTGAACTCGTCGTGGTCGTCGAGGTCGCCGCCCACGTACTCGGCGCCCACGCGCTCGCAGACGTCGAGCGCGCCCCGCACGAACGCCTCGACGTCCTCGCCCTCGAAGTCGGGCGCGCCGTAGACGCCGACCGCGCCCGTCGCGTCCGCCCCCATCGCCGCGACGTCCGAGAGCGACGCGCCGACCGCGCGCCACCCCGCCGTGTACCGCGTCGTCCCGGGCGGGAAGTCCGTCGTCTCGTGGAGCATGTCGATGGTCACCACGGTCGACCCGACCACCGCGGCGTCGTCGCCCGCCGCGTCCACGAGGTCGCCGACGAGCGCGAGCGCCGCCCGTTCGTCCATACCCGCCCCTCGCCGCCCGCCCTCAAAACGCCACCGTTTCACACACCCGCGCGGGCGGTGCTTTTACGCGACAGCCCCGAGACGTTCGCGTCGGATGGAGTTCGATACGCGGACGATACTCGTCGGCTTCCTCGGCGCCGTCGCCGTCCTCGCGGCGCTCCTCTGGGTCGTCGGCATCGACGAGACACGGCGGGTCCTCGGCCTGCTCTCGCCCACTGCGCTCGCCGTGATACTCCTCGTCGGGGTCGCCTGGCTCGTCACGTGGGGACTCGCCCTCCGGCGCGTCCTCGGCGCCCTCGGCGTCACCGCGAGCGCGGCGGACGGCTTCCTCCTCTACGCCGCCGCCGCGTTCGCGAACAACGTCACGCCGTTCGGACAGGCCGGCGGCGAGCCGTTCAGCGCGCTCCTCATCTCGCGCGCCACCGACAGCGAGTACGAGACCGGCCTCGCCGCCATCGCCAGCCTCGACACGCTCAACTTCGTCCCCTCGATCCTCCTCGCGCTCGTCGGGCTCAGCTACTACGCCGCGCGCTTCACCGTCGGCGACAGCGTCCGCCTCGTCCTCGGCGTCGTCGTCCTCCTCGCCGTCGGTATTCCCGCCCTCGCCTACGCCGGCTGGCGGAACCGCCACGCCGTCGAAGCCCGCATCGTGCGCCTCGTCCACCCGGTCTGGAGCGCGCTCGGCCGGCGCCTCCCGGTTCTCGACGTCCCGAACCGCGAGAGCGTCAGCCGCCGTATCGACGGCTTCTTCCGCGCCATCGAGCGCGTCGCCACCAGCCGCCGCGACCTCGCGGTCGCACTCACCTACTCCACCCTCGGCTGGCTCTGCATGTGCCTCGCGCTCGCCCTCTCCCTCTGGGCGCTCACCCCGATGGCGGACGTCGGCGCCGCCGTCGTCTTCGTCGTCGTCCCCGTCGCGTCCATCGCGAGCATCACGCCGCTCCCCGGCGGAACCGGCGGCGTCGAGGCCGCTATCGTCCTCCTGCTCGTCCCCATCACCGGCATCTCGGCGGCCACCGCGACGTCCGCCGCGCTCGTCTTCCGGGGCGCGACCTACTGGTTCCCAATCCTCCTCGGGGGTGGCGCGGCCGCGTGGCTCGAAGCGCGGACGGGGCGCTAACGATGGGTTTAACCCTCGGCACCGAGCACTAGTCGCGTAATGGCAACCCTCTACGATGCCCCGACGGACGAGCTCCTCGAAGCGCTCACCGACGAACTCGACGGCCGACTCGACGCCCCCGCGTGGGCCGAGTTCGCGAAGTCCGGCCACGACCGCGAGATGCCGCCCCAGCAGGACGACTTCTGGGCGCGCCGCGCCGCCAGCCTCCTCCGCAAGGTCGCCGTCGACGGTCCCGTCGGCGTCGAGCGCCTCAGCACCGAGTACGGCTCCCTGACGAAGGGCTCGACGCGCTACCGCGTCAGCCCCGCCGAGAAGACCGACGGCTCGAAGAACGTCATCCGGACCATCCTCCAGCAGCTCGAGGACGAGGACCTCGTCGAGACGCAGGGCGTCGAAGGACGCATCGTCACCGCCGAGGGCCGCAGCCTCCTCGACGACACCGCCGGTGACGTCCTCGAAGAGCTCGACCGCCCCGAACTCGAGCGCTACGTCTAACGCCGCCGCGTCCCGCATCGCCCGCGAACCGCTCCCGACGCGAGGCCTCGTCAGCCCGCGTGCGTCGGACCGCCGCACACCGCGTGCGGCGGCACCCCGCTCGTAGAGGGAGTCCCCGAATTTTCGTCTTACCGTTTCACGCTCGTAAGCCATCGGCTCGCGGAGTTTTTGGTCCAGATTTTTCGAGGAGCGGGTCGCGAAGCGACCCCGACGACGAAAAAGGTGGGAGTGGAGTCCCCGAATTGTCGTCTTACCGTTTCGCGCTCGCGAGCCACCGGCTCGCGGAGTTTTTGACGAGATTCCGCAGAACCCGCCACCCAACTAAGGCTTTTTCCCGTTCGAGCGGCTACGTGGGCGTATGAGTGAGAACCCGGACGACGACCGACTCGAGGAGCTTCGCAAGAAGAAGAAGGAGCAGCTGAAGCAGCAACAGCAGGGGGGCGGGGCCGCCGGGGGCGAGCAGCCACAGCAGCAGGCCTCGCAGCAGGCCGAACAGCAGAAGAAGGCGATGCTCCGCCAGTACCTCTCGGACGGGGCGCGCCGGCGGCTGAACTCGGTGAAGATGAGCAAGCCCGAGCTCGCCGAGCGCGTCGAGCAGCAGGTCGTCGCGCTCGGGCGCTCCGGGCGGATTCAGGACCAGCTCGACGAGGACCAGATGAAGGAGCTGCTGCGGGAGCTGAAGCCGGACTCGAAGTCCTTCGACATCCAGCGGCGCTGAGCGGGCGATTGAGCGCGAAACCGAACGGGTTTTTCGTCTTCGCGGCCGATACCCGCTAATGGTCTCGGGTATCGCCACCGCCGTTCTCGCCGCCTTCGTCTGGGGCGGCTACCTCTACGCGCTGAAACGCTACTTCTCGGCGTACTCGGGCGCGGTCGTCGCGGTGGTGATGAACGTCTGCGCGACGCTGTGGTACCTCCCGACCGCCGGGCTCTACCTCGGCGGGTTCCCGTCGCTCCCGCCGCTCGACGCGATGGGCGCACTCGTCACGCTCGGGACGATAGCGCTCGCCGCCGCGGGCTTCCTGACGTTCATGCACGCGATTGCGGACGGCGACGTCTCGCTGGTCGCGCCCGTCGCGAAGGTGGTGCCGGTGTTCGTCCTCCCGCTCGAAGTCCTCTTCTTGCAGGAGGCGTTCGGCCCCCTGCAGGTGCTCGGCGTGGTCTTCGCGACGGCCGCGATCTACCTCGCGAACTACGAGGGCGGCCCGCTCCTCGAGCCGTTTCGCAACCTCGCGTCCTCGCGCGCCGTCCAGCTCGCGTTGCTCTCCGCGATGTGTTACGCGGTGAGCGACGTCGGGAAGCGCCTCGTCCTCCAGGACATCGACGTTCCGGGGTCGGTCTGGATTCCGGTGAGCCTCGTCGGCGCCGCCCTCATCCTCTCGCCGATCGCCTATCGCGACTGGCCGGCGGGCGGGGTCCGAGAGGACCTCCCGCTGTTCGTCGCGGCGGCGGCCGTCGTCGTCGTCGGGCGCGTCCTCACGACGGTGACGTTCTCCGTGACGTCCGCGTCCGTCGCGGCCACCATCATCAACGCGCAGGCCGTCGTCGCCGTCGTCCTCGGGGGATACCTGCTCGCGGAGGACGGCTTCCGGACGCGCCTCGCCGCCGCCGCGCTCGCCGTGACGGGGATCGCGCTGATCGCGAGCTAGGTGACGCTACGCGTCACGACGAGCGAGTGCGAGAGCGTCGCCGAAGGACAGGCTTGAAGCGCGCCGGCGTCGAACACGCCCGTATGTACGACCGGCTCAAGGGATTCCGGGACTTCTACCCCGGGGAGATGCGCGCTCGACGGGAGGCGATGGACGCCGTCGAGGACGCGGCGCGGCGCTACGGCTTCCGCGAGATCGGGACGCCGGCGATGGAGCGCGCGGAGATGTGGACGGACAAGTCCGGGGGCGACATCGTCACGGAGCTCTACGACTTCGAGGACCAGGGCGGGCGACACGTCACGCTCACGCCCGAGCTCACGCCGACGGTGGCGCGGATGGTCGTCGCGAAGCAGCAGGCGCTCTCGAAGCCCATCAAGTGGTACTCGACGCGCGACTTCTGGCGCTACGAGGAGCCCCAGTCCGGGCGCAACCGGGAGTTCTATCAGACGAACGTCGACCTCTTCGGGTCGAGCGAGCCCGAGGCGGACGCCGAGGTGCTGGCGACGGCGGCGGACGCGCTCACGGGCCTCGGGCTGACGGGCGAGGACTTCGAGTTCCGCGTGAGCCACCGCGACGTCCTCGGCGGCGTGCTGAACAGCTTCGACGCGGACGTCCAGACGCGGGACGCCATCCGCGTCGTGGACAAGCGCGCGAAGCTCGACCACGACGACTACGTCGACCGCCTCGCGAGCACCGGCCTCTCGGTCGCGCAGGCGGAGGCGTTCGACGACGTCATCGCGTCGAACGACCTCGAGGACCTCGTCGCGTTCGCCGACACCGAGCGCGTCACGCGCGCGGTGAAGAACCTCCGAGCGGTCCTGCGGGCGACCGAGGACTACGGCGTCCGCGAGTACGTCGACGTCTCGCTCTCGACGGCGCGCGGCCTCGACTACTACACGGGCGTCGTCTTCGAGTGCTTCGACTCCACCGGCGAGGTCGGGCGCTCGGTCTTCGGCGGCGGGCGCTACGACGACCTCATCGAGTCCTTCGGCGGCCAACCCACCCCCGCCGTGGGGTTCGCGACGGGCTACTCGACGCTGCCGCTGCTCTGCCAGCGCGCGGGCGTCTGGCCGGAGGAGGCGGTCCGGACGGACTACTACGTCCTGCAGGTTGGCGACGTCCGGGAGGAGGCGGCGAGCGTCGCGCGCGCCCTCCGCGAGCGCGGGCACGTCGTCGAGACCGACGTCTCCGGTCGTTCCTTCGGTTCGCAGATGAACTACGCCGACTCCATCAACGCCGCGACGGTCGTCATCGTCGGCGAGCGCGACCTCGAGGAGGGGAACGTCACGGTGAAGGACATGGCGTCGGGCGACCAGACGCAGGTCCCGTTCGAGGCGTTCCCGGGCGACCACGACGAACCCCGCTACGACGACTTCGAGTAGGCGGATGCGCCGCGCGTTCCGCCTCGCCTACGACGGCCGGCCGTTCTACGGCTTCCAGCGCCAGCCGGCCGTCCCGACCGTCGAGGACGCGCTCTTCGACGCGCTCCGCGCGCTCGACGTGCTCGACGCGGGCGACGAGCGGCCGCCGGGCTACGCGGCCGCCGGGCGGACGGATCGCGGCGTCTCGGCGCGCGCGCAGACGGTCGCCCTCGACTGTCCCGACTGGCTGACGCCGCGCGCGCTGAACGCCGAGCTCCACGACGCCGTCTGGGCGTGGGCGCACGCGGCCGTCCCCGCCGACTTCCACGCGACCCACCACGCGCGCTACCGCGAGTACGTCTACCACCTCCACGCGCCGGACGCGGACGTCGAGCGGGCGCGCGCGGCCGCCCGCGCCCTCTCGGGCGCCCACGACTTCCACAACCTCACGAGCGACGCGACGGGCACCGAACGCGACCTCTCGCTCGCCGTCGCCCCGGACGGCGACTTCCTCGCGCTGCGGGCGCGCGCCGGCGGCTTCCCGCGGGGGCTCGTCCGCCGCCTCGCCGCGCTCGTCCACGCCGTCGCGACGGGCGCCACACCGCTCTCGAAGGTCGAGCGCGTCCTCGGTGCCGACGAGCTCGACGGCCCCGAGGGCGTCCCCGAGGCCGCGCCCGAACCGCTCGCCCTCGTCGACGTCGGCTACGGCGACGCGTCGTTCGAGACGGACGAGCGGGCGGCCGCCGACACCCGTGCGTTCTTCGCGGACGAGCGCGCTCGCCATCGCGCGCTCGCGCGGGTCGCGGACACCGTCGCTGCGGACCTGTCGGAGCGGTGAGGAACGCTTAACAGCGCTCCGGTTCACGACTCGACAATGAGTAGCGTCCCCGAACGCGAGGAGATCGAGTCGGCGTACAAGTGGGACCTCGACAGCGTCTACGACTCCACGGAGGAGTGGGAGGCGGAGTTCGAGTGGGCGAAGGAGCGAATTTCGGCGCTGAAGGAGTACGAGGGGCGCGTCGCCGAGGACGGCGAGACGCTCCTCGAGTTCCTGGAGGCCTACGAGGAGGTCGCGCGGACCGTCTCGACGCTCGCGTCGTACGCGCGGATGCGCTCGGACGAGGACACGCGAAACCAGGACGCACAGGGGCTGAAGTCCCGGGGGTCCGCGCTCTCCTCGCAGCTCTCGTCGGCGACGAGCTTCCTCGAACCCGAGCTCCAGTCGCTCTCGCGCGACGAACTCGAGGCGATGGTCGCGGAGACCGAGGGCCTCGAGCTCTACGAGCACTACCTCGACGACGTCTTCCGGATGAAGGCACACACGCGCTCGGCGGAGGTCGAGGAGCTCATCTCGGAGTTCGGCGAGGTGCTGGGCGCGTCCAGCGACATCTACGGGATGCTCACGAACGCCGACCTCGAGTTCCCGACCGTCGAGGGCCCCGACGGCGAGGACGTCACGATAACGCAGTCGAACTTCACGACGCTCCTGAAGGAGCGCGACCGCGAGTTCCGACGCACCGTCCACGAGTCCTTCTACGACCGCATCTCGGAGGTGCGGAACACCATCGGCTCCTCTTTGCAGTACTCGACGAAGTCGGACGTGAAGCTGGCGCGCGCGCGGAACTACGACACCGCGCGGGCGGCCGCGCTCGACGGCCCGAACATCCCCGAGGAGGTGTACGACAACCTCGTCGCGACGGTGCGCGAGAACCTCGACGCGCTCCACCGGCACGTCGACCTGAAGGAGCGCGCGCTCGGCGTCGACGAGCTGGAGATGTACGACGTCTACATGCCGCTGACGGACGCAGAGGAGCCCGACATCGACTACGAGACGGCCTGCGACCACATCGTCGAGGCGGTCGCGCCGCTCGGCGAGGACTACCAGTCGCGGGTCGCCGAGGGCCTCGAGTCGGGCTGGGTGGACGTCTACGAGAACCGGGGCAAACGCTCGGGCGCGTACTCCGGCGGGACCTACGACACCCAGCCGTTCATCCTGATGAACTACCAGGGCGACCTCGACTCGGTCTACACGCTCGCGCACGAGCTCGGGCACTCCCTGCACAGCCAGCTCTCGAGCGAGCACCAGCCCTACGTCTACAACGACTACGAGATCTTCGTCGCGGAGGTCGCCTCGACGGTGAACGAGAGCCTCCTGACCCACCACCTGCTGGAGACGACGGACGACGACGCGCTGCGCGCGCACGTCCTCGACCAGTACCTCGAGCGCTTCCGCTCGACGCTCTTCCGCCAGACGCTGTTCGCGGAGTTCGAGCACACGATCCACACGATGGAGGAGAACGGCGAGCCGCTGACGCCGGACGCGCTCGACGAGGCGTACGGCGACCTCAAGCGCGAGTTCTACGCGAACGCCGCCGTCGACGACCGCATCGTTCGGGAGTGGATGCGCATCCCGCACTTCCACTACAGCTACTACGTCTACCAGTATAGCACGGGCATCAGCGCCGCAGTCGCGCTCACGCAGGACATCCTCGCGGGCGACGCGGACGCCGCGGAGGCGTACGTCGACTTCCTGCAGAGCGGCTCGCGCAAGTACCCGCTCGAACTCCTCCGGGACGCGGGCGTCGACATGTCCTCGCCGGCTCCAATCGAGTCCGCCATCGACGTCTACCGGGAGTACCTCGACCGCTCGGAGGAGCTGCTCCTCTCGTAACGCCGCGTCTCAGGGCCGCGAACCCCGGTTCGTGTCCGTGACCCAAAGGAACTTCTTTGTGCGGGCCGTAGCATCGGGTAACGGATGTCTCGTAGTCCTACTCTACCGGACCGGCCGACGCTCGAGCTCGACCCCGAGTCGAGCCCGGAAGAGCGGCTGGCGGCGCTCAGGGATCACCTCCGGGAGCTCCTCGAGGTGAACGAACAGCTCGAGGACCAACTCGACGCGGTCCAAGACCACCACGAGGACCTCCGCGAGGAGGTCGACGACCTCCAGCGCGAGAACGACGCGCTGAAGACGGCGTCGCTCTACCTCGCGACGGTCGAGGATTTCTCCGAGGACGGCGCGGTCGTCAAGCAACACGGGAACAACCAGGAGGTCCTGACGGAGGTCTCCGACCGGATGCGCGAACGCATCGAGGTCGGGGACCGCGTCACCATCAACGACTCCTTCAGCATTCAGGATGTCCTCGACGCGGAGACGGACGCCCGCGCGCAGGCGATGGAGGTCGACCAGTCGCCGAGCGTCACCTACGAGGACATCGGCGGTCTCGACGCGGAGCTCCGCGAGGTCCGCGAAGCCGTCGAGGACCCGCTCGTCAACCCCGAGCAGTTCGAGCTGGTCGGCGTCGAGCCGCCGAGCGGCGTGCTCCTGCACGGGCCGCCGGGGACGGGGAAGACGATGATGGCGAAGGCCGTCGCGAACGAGACGGACGCGACGTTCATCAAGATGGCCGGCAGCGAGCTCGTCCAGAAGTTCATCGGTGAGGGCTCGCGTCTCGTGCGCGACCTCTTCGACCTCGCCGAGCAGGAGGAGCCCGCCATCCTCTTCATCGACGAGATCGACGCCGTCGCCGCCGAGCGCACGGACTCGAAGACGTCGGGCGACGCGGAGGTCCAGCGCACGATGATGCAGCTCCTCAACGAGATGGACGGCTTCGACGAGCGCGGGGACGTCCGCATCATCGCCGCCACCAACCGCTTCGACATGCTCGACTCGGCGATCCTGCGCCCGGGCCGCTTCGACCGCCTCATCGAGGTGCCCGAGCCGGATCAGGCGGCCCGCGAGCGCATCCTCGACATCCACACGCGCGGGATGAACCTCGCGGAGGCCGTCGATTACGCGTCGCTCGCCCGGAAGACCGAGGGCTTCAGCGGCGCGGAGCTCGAGTCGCTCACCACGGAGGCCGGCATGTTCGCGATCCGCGACGGCCGCGACGAGGTGACGATGGCGGACTTCGAGGACGCCCTCGAGAAGATCCAGCGCGACGAGGAGTCCGGCACGCCCGGCTACGCCGCCTACGTCCAGTAACCCCGACCCCTTTCGTTCTCCGTCTTCGCGTTCGCGGAGCGAATCGCTTACTTCGTTCACCCTCCCTAGGCAGGGTATGAACACCATCAACGTCGTCTGGGGCACGGGGACGGGCCCGACGGCGATGTCCGCGTACGACGCCGCGCTCGCGGACGCGAACGTCCACAACTACAACCTCGTCACCGTCTCCTCCGTGATTCCCGCAGCGGCCGACGTGGAGGCGGTGGGCACCGCGCCCGACCTCGGGCCGGCCGGCGAGCGCCTGACGGTCGTCGAGGCGCACGCGAACGCGGCGGGCCCGCGCCACCTCTCGGCCGGCCTCGGGTGGACGAAAGCACCCGAGGGGCCGGGGCTCTTCTACGAGGTGGCGGACGAGACCGACGCCGAGGACGTCGCGGCGCGGGTGCGCGCCGGCCTCGACGCCGGCCGCGAACTGCGCGACTGGGCGTTCGCGGGCGAGCGCGTGGAGACGACGACCGTCGAGGCCGACCCCGGCGAGTACGCGTCCGCCGTCGTCGTCGCCTGCTACGGCGAGAGCGAGCCCATCCTCTGAGGGTCGCCGGTGGGGGAAGGCCTTTCAACCGCGTAGCCACTACTCGGGGGCATGAACGGCAACACGCCGTACGCCGGACCGGGTGGGGATCCCACGAACGAACCGGACGCGGAGCTGACGCCGGAGCAGCGCCGCGCGCTCCGGGACAGCCTCGCGCGCATCGCGGCTCAGACCCGCGAGTACCTCCCGGACGAGTACGTCGTCGGCGCCGAAATCGGGAGCGGACACGACGGCGCTCGCGCGACCGTCGCCGTCCGGCCGCCCGCCGGCAACCCCGTGAGCGCGGGGTTCACCCCGGAGTTCGACGAGGAGGAGTCGGACCTCGTCCCCGCCGACGAGCGCGCGGAAGTCGCGCAGGGACTCGCGGCGTCCGCCGCCCTGCAGGTGAAGCAGGCGTTCCAGAAGCGTTCCGACGACCCGATAGCGAAGTAGTTCAGCTCGCGCTCCGCCCGCCCCCGCCACGACCCACCGGCGGGTCGCCGAAGAGCGCGTAGCCGAGCACGGCGGCCGCTCCCGTGCTCCCGACGGCGATGCCGGTCCGAATACCGACGTCGGCTATCACGCCGCCGAACGCGCCGCCGAGGAGGACGAGCGGTATCGCAGCGAGCACGAGGTCGTGGCGCGTCGCGCCCGGTTCGCTGGCGGTGCGTTCCACTCCCGTCGTGTCGTCTCGCTGCATGGTCCACTCACGAATACGGACGCGGTCCCCGAAAATTTTACGGCTTCTCGAACGCGTAGCGGCGCCATCGGCGTCTCTCAGTCAGTCGCTTTCGCTCCGGCAGTCGCCGTGTGCGGGGAGCCTGATTCGGATCCGGCCCTCCGGGCCGTCCCCGAGGTCGAACGTCCCCTCGGAGCGCTCGACCGCCCACCGGACGGTCCAGAGCCCGATCCCGTCGGCGTGTTCGAGCGGCGTCTCCGCCTCGTCGCGGGAGATGACGCGCGCGCCCGCCGGAATGCCGGGACCGTCGTCGTCGACGACGATTTCGACCGTTTCGCCGTCGTCGACGACGCGGCAGGTGACGTCGAGCGTCGTCACGTCCGCGGTGTCCGCGACGGCGGTGTCGAGGACGGCGTCGAGGGCGAGCTCGAGGAGGCGGTGGCCGCGCGCGACGGCGTCCTCGTCCACGGTCCCGGAGACGTCGACGTCCGGGTGGTCGAGGCGGAGTTCCGTGAGACGCGACGCGAGATGCTCGCCGACCGCGATGGGGCGGACGCGGTCGTCCTCGAGGAGGCCCTCGACGACGCGCGCTTGCTCGGCGAGGTCGACGAGCCGGTGCGCGCGCTCGCGGAGCTTCTCGAGCTCCCGGGGCTCCTCGCCCGCCTCGAAGTAGCCGCCGAGTTGGTCGGCGTATCCGAGGACGACGTTCAGGTCGGTGCGGACGTCGTGTCTGAGGACGCGGTTGATGACGGAGAGCTGTTGGGCGAGGCGCTGTGCGTCCGCGCTCGCGCGCTCGGCGTGCTCGCGCGCCATCTGCCGTCGCGTGTCGACGTAGCCGACGTAGAGGCCGACGACGCCGCCGCCCATCACCCACATTCCCGTGACGAAGACGGGCTCGGCGAGCGTGGCGCCGCGCAACGACTCGACGGCGAGCGACGCGGCGCCCGACGCGCCGAGGACGAGCGCGCCGCTGAGGTACCACCGGCAGAACGTCCACCCGTAGTCGTCGGCGTCGCGACCGCGCGCCCACCGCATACTCGCCACCACCGCCACGGAGAGCGCGAGGCTCGGCGCCCACCCGACCACGTAGTCGATGGGGAGTGCGTGCGTCTCCGCGTGCCCGAGGAGGAAGTGCGAGAGGTTGTACGCCACGAGGGCGCCGCTCACCACCGCGACGATTACCCACGCCCAGCGCGAGCGCACCCCCTCGACGTCGTCCATCACTACCGTTCCTCGACGCTCTGGCGTGTTAAGCGACGTGACCGTTCGAAGCGTCGAAACCGTTCACTCGCCGCCCGCGAGCTACTTCCTCCAGTAGGATTCGGCCCGTTACGTATAATTTACGTAATATGGAGAGTGCGGTTGCGGTGGTGACAGGCACCGCTAGGTGTCTGGAACCCTTCCGAGCCGAACGGCGTCTGAGTGAGAGCCCCCACGGCGTCTGAGGGGACGACTGGGAACCGCTGTGGCTGTCGTGTGATCATCGCTTTAGTGGTGGCTGTAGCTGTATACAGAAATATCGAGGCTGATCGCCGAGAATTCTGCAGGTAGAGAGGTTGGATATTCCTGAAGTAGACGAGATGTTTAGTGCGAGGAGGAACCTGTTGTGGGTATGAGTAAAGGCCGACATAACGAACAATTCGCTATTAAATGGGCTGTAGAACCTGAATCGATTGAAAGACCATATCGAGAAGCCCGAGAAGAACTGTTTGAACAAGTGGTTTCAGAAGTAGAAACCACTGAGGCGGTCGATACTCAACATCCTGAGCGACAATTAAGCGGAGATCTCGAAGGACTCGTAACAATTGGAACTCTCTTCTGTTCGAATCCACGGCTGGCTTATCAGCTCTACAAAATCATCATAGCCAACCCAAATGCTGTGATGGAGAATATCGGATTCACAGGCGATATGGCTGTCTTTGAAACACCAATAAAGTTCGACGTGGAATTCAATCCTGAACTGAATCCAGATATTGATCTGGTGTTTGAGTACAAGGGAAAGAAAGTCTGGAAGACGCCAGAGTACCCCGAGGAGCTTCGGGAACGGGATGAACGACGCTTAGTTGAGAAAATCAACGAAGAATGGGAGAAGGATCTAACTTATGAAGAGTGGAAAGAGGAGTACGATAGCGATGAGGAAGAAGGGACCTGACGCTCATAGAGACTTAGGTTTATCATGGTATATGATTAACAAGTGAGATATGCCCTATTGTTCGGAATGCGGAGCGGAACACGACTTGGAGGACGCATTCTGTTCAGAGTGTGGTGCCGATCTCGACCCACCAGATGAAGCCGAACTAGAATCGGAGACGGAAACGGAGTCGGAAGCTGAGACAGAGACTGCTACATCGACGGCTAAGGAAACAGGAACTTGCGAGAAATGCGACTCAGAGATATCGTTAGAGGCAGATAAGTGTCCTCAGTGTGGCTATGAACCAGCATCGCACGGAATCCTCGGTTCAATCGGAATCGGTCTTTCGGCGGGCGCTTCCATTCTCTTGGGTGGTCTTATTCTCATTATTTGGATAGTCGTAATCGGGAGTAGTCTTTCAATCACAGACGGACTCATCGCAACAGGCTTCTTTGGATTCATCCTGTTATTCCCGCTCGGGATTCTGTATCTGGCAATACAGAAAGAGATGAAGACGCCTACTGGAATAAAGAAAGACTGGAGAGAAGAAATCTTAGGAGACGACTAATTCCTAAGTGATATCTGGACTACTTCCCCCAGAAGGGGTCGCGTTTGCGCTGGGTTTCGAGGAACTGGTGGAGGGCTTCGCGTTCGTCCATCGGGATTTCCTCGAGGAGCTCCTGTTCGAGGACCTTCGCGTGCTTCTCGGGGAGGTCGACCCAGAGCTCGTCGCCCTCGTTGATGTCGCGGCCGACGGTGGGGCCGTCGATGCTCACCGCGACTTCGTTGCCGGCGCGGACTTCGTCGACGTCCTCGCCCTGGTCCTGGATGCCCTTCACGACGCCGACGCGCTCCATCTCGTTGCCGTCGAAGTACCCGACGGGCGTGTTGCGCCGGAGGGTGCCGGAGAGCACTTCGACGCCGATGACGGCGGGGTCGGACTGGCGGAAGACGTGGTCCTCGAGGACGCGAAAGCGCGCGGGGCGCATGACGTTCTCGAAGACGGCCTCCTTCTGCCGGCGCTCGATCTCCTCGACGAACCCCTCGTACTCCTCGACGAGCTGGTAGATGACGTCGCTCTCGAAGACCCGAACGTCGTCCTGCTCGGCGCGCGTCGCGGCGTCGCCGAGGACGTCGACGTTGAAGCCGAGGATGGCGCGGTACTCCTCCTCCTCGACGGTGGTCGCCATCGCGACGTCGCGGGGCGCGATGTCGCCGACTTCCGCGCGCATCATCGGAATCTCGGCCTCCTCGAGGGCGTTCGCCATCGCCTCGAGGCTCCCGAGCGTGTCGGCTTTCACGACGACGCCCTCCTCGCCGGTGTCGACGGCGACCTCCGCGAGCTCCGCCTGCACGTCGGCGATGACGTCGTCGAGCTCGCGGTCGCGGACGACCCTGACGGGCGCGCCCGCGATGGCGTCGTCGAGGTCGGGGGCGGCGATCTTCACGCCGGCCGCCGCCGCGATCTCGTCGACCTTCTCGAAGCGGCTCTCCGTGCGGATCTCGGCGAGCGGTCGGGGCTTCAGGAGCGCGCGGACGTCCGTGACGATGGGGCCGTTGACGCCGCCGACGACGACGGTGTCGTCGGCCCGCACGGTGCCGTCGTAGAGGATGACGTCGAGCGTCGTCCCGAAGCCGCGTTCGTCCTTCACCTCGAGGACGGTGCCGGCGCCCGGCCCCGTCACGTCGATCTCCATGTCCTCCTTCATGTAGCGCTGTGCGAGGCCCATGAGGACGGCGAGGAGGTCGGGGATGCCCTCGCCGGTCATCGCCGACACCGGGACGACGCCGACGTTCGAGCGGAAGTCCTGGACGCGCCAGTAGAAGTCGGAGGTGAAGCCGGCGTCGGAGAGCTCGCCGATGATCTCGTAGAGCTTCTCGTTGAACTGCTGCTCGACGCGGTCCGACTGCGCTTCGAGCGTCTGCTGGATCGGCGCGTCCTCGGTGACCTGCCAGCCCGGGATGGTGTCGACCTTGTTCGCGGCGACGACGAACGGCGTCTCGGAGTCCGCGAGGATCTTGATGGCCTCCTCGGTCTGGGGCTGGAACCCGTCGTTCACGTCCACGACGAGGATGGCGATGTCGGCGAGCGCGCCGCCGCGCGAGCGCAGCGTCGTGAAGGAGTGGTGGCCGGGCGTGTCGATGAAGAGCAGGCCCGGGAGGTCGAACTCGCTCGGGTCGACGAGGCTCCCCGCGACTTCGCCGACGACGTCGAGCGGGACGGCGGTCGCGCCGATGTGTTGGGTGATGGCGCCGGCCTCGCCCTCGATGACGGTCGACCCCCGGATCTTGTCGAGCAAGCTGGTCTTCCCGTGGTCGACGTGACCGAGCACGGCTACGATGGGGGTTCTGAGTCCCCCGTGTTGTGTATCTCCAGACATTGAAACCCACGCCAGAACGGCTGTTGTCCGAAAGCAGCGCGCAGAGACAGGTAAATCCCCCGCATCGCGCCCGACCTAGCCGCGCACGACGAGGGCGGCGCCGGCGACGACGAGGACGGCGGCGACGCCGAGGCGCCACGTGACGCGCTCGTCCCGCCGGAGCAGGACGGCCGCGCCGACGACGACGAAGAGCGTGCTGACGCCGAGGAGCGGCGTGACGACGGCGACGGGCGCGCGGTCGAGCGCCGCGTAGTACGTGACGAGGTAGCCGGTGTTCGCGACGCTCGCGCCGAGGAGCCACCGGTTCGCGCGCGGGCGCCACCGCTCGCCGGTCGCGTGCGAGTGCCACGCGACGTAGGCGAGGAAGCCGAGCGCGGCCGCGACGACCCGCGTGGTGAGGCCGACGAGCGGCGCCGTCCCCTCGGCGAGGCCGAGTTTCGTGAACACGGGGTCGATGCCGAGGAAGAGCGCGGCGGCGAGCGGGTAGACGAGGTCGAGCCAGAGGCGCCGGCCGGACGCGGTCGCCGGCGTCGCCCGCGAGTCGGCGGCGACGACGGCACCGCCGAGCACGAGCAGTCCGACGCCGGCGGCGAGCGTGAGCGTCGGGCGTTCGCCGAGCGCGGCGACCGCGATGGCGGTCGCGAAGACGGGAAAGAGCGCCTTCAGCGGTTCGGCGCGGCTCGCCCCGAGGCGCGCGATGCCGTGGAAGTAACAGAAGCGCGCGAGCAGCGACCCGAGTAGCCCGGAGACGGCGAACGCGGCGATGGCGGCCGGCGTGAGCCCGTAGTCGGGGTAGGCGGTGAACGCGGCGACCGGGACCAACACGAGGAGGTTGACGCCGAACATCGCGGCGATGACGTCCGCGACGCGGTGGGTCTTCGTGCCGAGGCGGACGGTGAGGCTCTGGACGGCGAGGCAGGCCGCGGACAGCACGGCGAACCCGGCCCCGGCGAGCAAGTCGGCCATTCGGGTGGACGTGTGGCCCGGCGGGGCTTAACGCCCGTGGGTGAGGGCGGCGTCGAGCGTCGCGCGCCGTGGCTCGCGACGCGTCGGGTGTGGAGGTTTTAAGTCGTCCGCCGGCAACACGGACGGTATGGCCGACATCCTCGCCGAGAACCTCTCCGGGAAGGCCGTCATGGGTTCGGATGGCACGGAGCTCGGAATGCTCTACAACATCACGATGAACCTCAAGAGCGGGACGCTCGTCGACCTGCTCGTCGAGCAGACCGAGGAGACGAACCAGATACAACTCGACTTCCCGACCGACGAGCGCGGGCGCTATCGCATCCCGGTCGGGCGCGTGCAGGCCGTGAAGGACTACATCGTCGTCGACCGATAGTGTACGTCCTCGACTCGTCCGCGTTCATCGACGAGTACGACGCCGACGGCCCGGCGGCGACGATTCCGGCCGTCCGCGCGGAACTCGAGGACGCCGCGAGCTACCGCTTCGACGCGATGGAGGGCGCGGGCATGAGCGTCCACGTCCCCGACGACGTGACGGTGCGCCGCGTCCGCGAGGCGGCGTCGGGCACGGGCGACCGCGACGTCCTCTCCGAGACGGACGTGCGCGTCATCGCGGCGGCGCTCGAACTCGACGCCGTGCTCGTCACGGACGACTACGCGATGCAGAACGTCGCGGACGCCCTCGACCTCGAGGTGGACTCTATCGCCAAGGAGGGCATCAGCGAGCGCCGCGACTGGAAGTTCCAGTGTCAGGGCTGCGGGCGCGAGTTCGACGAGAAACGCGAGCGCTGTCCGGTCTGCGGGTCGTCGCTCGCGCGGAAGAACCCGAACTAGCGCGGCCGCGCGCTCAGGCGACGCTCGCGTAGAAGAGCGCGCCGAACTGGATGGCGTCGTAGCCGCCGTGCGCGAGCGCGGCCGCGACGACGCTCTCGGTGCGCTCGTAGACGACGCCGAGGACGAGCGACACGAGAAAGAGGCGTGCGAGCGTCGCGAACAGCGCCGCCGCGCCCGCGCCCGGCGTCGCGTACGCGGGCAGGTGGACGAGCGTGAAGACGAGACAGCCGACGAGCACGGCGCCGCGCCGCGAGAAGGCGTCGTAGAGGCGCTTCTGGACGACGTTGCGCATCAACAGCTCCTCGCCGGGGCCGACGAGGAGGAGCGAGACGGGGACGAGCAGGAGCCCGAGGTACGGCGTCTGCCGGATGGTCTCCACGGTGTCGTGTGAGGCGGCGGGGATGCCGAGCGCGCTCGCGGCGGCGCTCCCGGCGAGGAGGACGGCGAACATCCCGACGAGGCCGCCGACCGTCCAGAGCGCGTCGCGCCGGCCGAAGCGGACGTCGAAATACCGGAGGGGCCGTCGCGTCACGACGACGTAGCCGAGCGCGGTGAGCGCGAGCGCGAGCGCGAACCCGCCCTGTGCGGCGGCGAGGCGCACCACGGTCGGCGGGTCGAACGCGGCGGCGACGGCGACGACGGCGCTCTGGACGAGCGCGCCCGCGACGAGGCCGAGGACGGCGACGCCGACGACGGCGGCGCCGACGCGAACGCGGCGGCCGAGGCCGGCCGCGTCCACGCCCGTGTGGTCGGCGACGGCGAACCCGACGGCGAAGACGCCGAGTGCGAGACAGACGGGCGCGCCGACGCCCACGGGAGCGCCGGTCCCGCGAACGGCGGGGAGGACGAGCGCGGCGGCGGCGACGGCGACGAGCGCCCCGGACGCGACGGCGGCGAGGCGCGCGCCCGTCTCGCGCCCGACGACCCCGCGACGGCGCGCGTAGAAGGCGGCGGCCGCGACCAGCGCCGGTATCGCGGGCTCGGGCTGGACGCCGGCGATAGCCCTGAACACGAGCGCGTCCGTCCACGGGAGGCCTGCCGACGCGACGCCGAGGCCGGCCGCGAGGAAGCCGAGCGTGGCCGCGAGACGCTCCGTTCCGTCGTCGGCGTCGTCCGCGTGCGTTTCCGGGCTCTCCGCGCCGTCGTCGCGTTCCGTGGCGTCGCTCATTCGCGCGTCACGCGCAGCGACTCCGTCTCCTCGAGGGCCTCCTCGCCGCGCAGGAGGCCGCGCGCGACCTCCTTGCCCCACTCGACGGCGGGCTGGACGAACGTCTCGACGCCGTAGAGTTCGCCCGCGAGCACGGTCGCGGCCTCCATGCCGAAGAGGAGGCCGCCGACGGCGGGGGCGTCCACGCGCTCGATTTCGACGCGGACGTTCGGGAGGCCGACGTCCGCGAGGCTCGCTTCCGTGGCCTCGAACTCGGCGTCGCGGAGCTCGCCGAGCGTCGCGCCGGCGAGGTAGTCGAGGCCGTCGAGGTCGGCGCTCGGAATCGGGACGTCCGGGCCGTCGCGGGCGTGGACGAACGTGACGAGCTTGTCGTTCGGGCCGGCGCGATAGAGCTGGAGCTGGCTGTGCTGGTCGGTCGCGCCGAGCGCTCTCACCGGTGTTTGCCCGAGGCCGTCCTTCCCGAGGCTCTCCGCGTGGAGTTGGGCGTACCACTCCGCGTACGTCTCGAGGGACTCGTGGTAGGGCATCATCACGTTCGCGTGTGCGCCGCGCTCGTCGAGCGCGTAGAGGAGCGCGCCGTAGGCGTACGCGGGCGTCTCGAAGAGCGACCCGGAGAGGGCGTCGCGCTCCTCGCGCGCGCCGGCGAGGACGCCCTCGATGTCGACGCCGAGGAGCGCGGCGGGCGCGAGGCCGACGGTGGAGAGGGCGGAGAAGCGCCCGGGCACGCCGTCGGGGACGGCGAGGACGGGCAGGTCGTGCTCGTCCGCGAGGTCGCGGAGGTTCCCCGAATCGCCGGTGGTGACGAGCGTGCGCTCCGTCCAGTCGACGCCGCGCTCCTCGTAGGCCTCGCGGACGACGAGGAAGTTCGCGAGCGTCTCGGCGGTCGTGCCCGAGCGCGAGACGACGTTCACGGCCGTCGATTCGAGGTCGAGGCCGTCGAGCAGGCTCGACACCTGCGCCGGGTCGACGTTGTCGAGGTAGTGGGCCTCGCCCTCGGCCGCGAGGGCGTCCGTGAGCGTCGCGGCGCCGAGACTGCTCCCGCCGATGCCGACCGTGAGCACGGTGTCGGCGTCCGCGAGGGGGGCGACGGCGGCGCGGATCGCGTCGGGGTCGGCGCGTTCCGGGAGGTTCAGCGCGGCGTAGCCGAACTCGTCGTCGGCCATCCCCGTCCGAATGCGGTCGTGGGCGTCCGCGACGCGCTCGTCGAGTCGCTCGAGGTAGCTCCGCGGGACTCCGGGGGTGGCGACGCCCGCGAGGGCGTTGCCGATGTCGACGTCCATACCTCACTCTCCGACGCGCGGACCAAGAGGGTTATCACTCCGCCCGTGACGCGCCCGCACGCGGCGAAACCCGGAAAAGGCCGAGCGGCCTATCGCGGGTATGAGCGACTCAGAGAAAACGAGCACGTTCCTCGTGACGCACGCCGAGGAGTCCTCGGCGATGCTCTCGGACGTCCACGGCGGACAGGTCCACACCCTCTCGGACAACCCCGGCGTCGAGGCCGGCGAGGTCGTCGAGGCGACCGTCGCGCCCGACCCGCCCATGGAGGTCACCTACTCCGTCGTCGAAGTCGCGGACCGCTACACGGTCGACGTCTTCGAGAGCGAGGAAGCGCCCACGCAGCAGGCCCGCGAACTCGCCGCCGACCTCGCTGAGGGCGACCTCGCCACCGAGGAGCGCGCGGGCGACGGCGAGATACACGTGCTCTCCGTCCCCGAGGACGCGACCGAGGAGGCCGTCGCGGACGTCGTCGCCGACGAGGCGACCGTCGAGCGCGCCGCGCGCGTCGGCGCGACGCGCGTCGAAGTCCGCTCCGAACCCGGCGTCGTCAACGTCCGCTACCTGCCGTAGGCGCTCCTCTTCCGGGACGACGCGCACGGTGAGTCGGCCGTCGCCCCGTGAGCCGGCGATAGGGTTTTATTCTGACCTCACGTATCCGACTGTACAATGATGGCGACGACGCACGCGCTCGTCGGCCTCCTGCTGGCCGCCGGCGCGAGCGCCATAACCGGTGAGGGGTCGCTCCTCGTGGCCGCCGCCGGGATTCTCGGTGGCGTCTTCCCCGACCTCGACCTCTACGCCGGCCACCGCAAGACGCTCCACTTCCCCGTCTACGGGTCGCTGCTCGCGGCCATCGCCGTCGCCGGCTACGTCGCCGTCGGCGGAGCGCTCGCGCTCGCCGTCGCGCTTTTCGTCCTCGCCGCCGCCGTCCATGCCGCCAGCGACGCGCTCGGGGGCGGCCTCGAACTCCGGCCGTGGGAGGGGACGAGCGAGCGCGCCGTCTACGACCACTTTCGAGGCGTGTGGTGGCGCCCCCGCCGCCTCGTCCGCTACGACGGCGCGCCCGAGGACGTCCTGCTCGGCGTCGCCGTCGCCATCCCCGGCTACCTCGCCTACTCCGGCGTGGTCCGCACGGCCGTCCTCGCCGCCGTCGGCGTGTCGGTGGCGTACGCCCTGGTCCGCAAGCCGATGGTCGCGCTCGCCGAACACCTCGTCCACGCGACGCCCGACCCCGTCCTCGACTACGTCCCCGAGCGCTTCGTGCGCGATATGCGCTGAGCGTTCCCTCGGCGGCGATGAGTCTTGTGGTCGCGTCGCCGACGCGACCATCGAGATAAGCGAAGTCTTATCCGAAACCCCGCCGCTACTCGAACGCATATGCCCTCGTTCGACGTTCCGGAGGTGGACTACACCCGGTACTCGAACCGGCAGCTCGCGGCCGTCCCGCTCGGCGTGCTCGCGCTCGCGCTGCTGGTGCTCGCCGGGTGGTACGTCCTCTACGGTACTCCCGTCCGACTCGGTATCGCGTTCACGGGCGGAACGGAACTGACGATCCACGCGACGTCCGCGCAGGCCGCCTCGCAGGACGCGATCAGACAGGCGTTCTCCACGCCCACGACGTCCATCCGCGCGATTCCCTCGCGCGCCGACACCTACCTCGTGACCTTCGGGTCCGGCATCGACGTCTCCACGCTCCAGCAGCAGGCCCGCGCCGCGAACTACGAAGTCGTCTCCGTCTCCAGCACCTCGGCGACGTTCGGGTCGAGCACCCAGCAGCTCGCCCTCTACGGTCTCACCGGCTCCTTCGTCGGCATGGCCGTCGTCGTCTTCGTGCTCTTCCGGACGTTCGTCCCGAGCGCCGCCGTCGTCCTCTCCGCGTTCGGCGACATCGTCGTCCCGCTCGCGCTCATGAACGTCTTCGGCATCCAGCTCTCGCTGGGGACGGTCGCCGCGCTCCTGATGCTCATCGGGTACTCCGTTGACTCCGACATCCTCCTCACGAACCACGTCCTCAGACGCTCCGGGAGCTTCTACGAGAGCGTCCACCGGGCGATGACGACCGGTGTGACGATGACCGTGACCTCCATCGCCGCGATGACCGTCATGTCGCTCGTCGCGTTCCTCTTCGGTATCGACCTCCTGACGAGCATCGGGCTCGTCCTCGTCTTCGGCCTCGTCACCGACCTCGTGAACACCTACATGCTCAACCTCAGCCTGCTTCGCTGGTACAAGTTCGAGGGGGTGAGTCGGTAGATGGCGCCGAGCATCCGCGAGAACTGGCGCGTCGCCCTCCTCGTCGTCCTCCTCGTCGGCAGTCTCGGCGCCGTCTTCGTCCCCGGCGCCGCGCCCGTCACCGGGAGCGCGGGGAACGCCGCCACGCAGGGCGCGACGAACCTCCAGTACGGCCTCCAGCTCTCCGGCGGGACGCGCGTCCGCGCGCCCGTCGTCGGCCTCACGGCCGAGAACGTCGACGTCCCCACCGACCAGCAGGCGCAGAACGAACTCCGGGAGGCCATCGCCGCGAACCTCTCGTCCACGACCGCCTCCGACGTTCAGCTCCGCCTCTACAACAACTCCGCCGGCACCGCCGAGGTGTTCACGAACGTCACCCAGTCGGAGTTCCGGAGCGCCCTCACGAGCGCCGGCCTCTCCGTGAGCGCCGCTGACGTTCGCGACGGCGTCACGCAGGCGACCCGCGACGACATCGTCGAGACGCTCTCCTACAAGGTGAACTCGCTCGGCTTCTCCGGTGCCGAGGTCACCGCGCAGTCGACGCCCTCCGGCGAACACTACATCGTCGTCGAGGCGCCGAACACGAACGTCTCGCAGGTCCGCGAGCTCGTCAGCAGTCGCGGGAACGTCCGTATCGTCGCCTACCACCCCGCGAACGCGAGCGCGCAGGTGAACGACACCGTCCTCTCGAACGACCAGTTACAGGCCTCGCAGATCAACGACCCGACGACCCAGCGCGGCGTCCCCGTCGTCCCCATCACGCTCACGGACAGCGCCGCGCAGTCCTTCGCGGACGACATGCAGGCGTACGGCTACACCTCCAGCGCCGGCATCTCGAACTGCCGGTACCCGAACGGCACGCCCGGCGACGAGTACTGCCTGCTGAACGTCCGTGACGGCGACGTCGTCTACTCCGCCGGCATGGGCCAGGACCTCGCGAACTCCATCGAGAGCGGCGACTTCCAGCAGACGAAGACGTTCGTCCTCCAGACGAACTCGATGAGCGAGGCCCGCCAGGTCGCCGTCGACCTCCGCGCGGGTGCGCTGCCCGCGCCCCTTAACATCGACTCGGGCACCGTCTACAGCATCGACGCGTCGCTCGCCGAGCGCTTCAAGCCCCTCAGCTTCCTCACGGGCCTCATCGCCGCGCTCGCGGTCAGCCTCGTCGTCTACCTCCGCTACGGCCGCGCGAAGGTCGCGCTCCCGATGCTCGTCACCGCGCTCAGCGAGGTCGGCATCCTCCTCGGGTTCAGCTCGCTCGTCGGCCTCTCGTTGAACCTCTCGCACATCGCGGGGTTCATCGCGGTCATCGGGACGGGGGTGGACGACCTCGTCATCATCGCCGACGAGGTGACGACCCAAGAGGTGTCCTCCGAGCGCGTCTTCCAGAGTCGCTTCCGGAAGGCGTTCTGGATCATCGGCGGCGCCGCCGCGACCACCATCATCGCGATGAGCCCGCTCGCGTTCCTCTCGCTCGGTGACCTCCGCGGGTTCGCGCTCGTCACCATCCTCGGCGTCCTCATCGGCGTGCTCATCACGCGCCCCGCCTACGGCGACATCCTGCGCTACCTCCTCACGGACGAGGGCAAGTAGCGCGGCTCACTCCGTTTCTCGACCGTCGCCGCCCTCGGCGGCCTCGCGTCCGTCGCGTGCGTCGACGGCGTCCGTCGCCTCCGGCGTCCGTGGCCGCTCGGACGCTGAGAACGCGTTAAGGCCCGTGGCCGCCTACGGAACGCATGGCTCGGCACGTTCCGGCCGGCGGGTCGGTCCACGCGCTCGTCGGCTACGCCGCGTTCGCCCTCGCGGTGGACGCCGCGGGGCCGACGCTCGCCGCGACGCTGGACGCGCGCGGCGTCCTCCCGGCGGCGACGACGGCGACGGCGCTCGCCGGACTTCTCTGGGTCCTGCTCGCGCTCACCGTCCTCGGAGTGCTCCAGCGCCAGGCCCGCGAGCGGACACGCCGCCGCGAACGCGGCCGCGACGCGACCGACGTTGACCCGCCGACGCCGACGCGACTCGGCTTGGAGGCGGCGCTCGCGTGCGTCGCCCTCGCCGTCGCGTGGCGCGCGTGGCCGGCGTTCGCGACGGCGCTCGTCCGCCTCGCGTACGCCCTCCCGACGCCCGGCGAGCCGGTCCCGCTGGACGCGCTCGCGGTCGTCGTCGGTGTCGGGGTCGTCCTCGCCGTCCTCGCGTGGAGCGCCGACCGCGCGGTCGTCGGCGCGCTCCGGTGGGCGCTCAGTCGAAGTCGGTGAGCGTCGCGTTCCCGGGCGTGGCGTCCGTCTCGAACTCCGGGAGCGCGACGAACTCGAGGCCGGCGTCGCGACACGCCCGCTCGACGCGCTCGGACGCCGACGGCGCGACGAGCAGGCCACGGACGTCGCCGGTGTCCTCGTAGAGCGAGACGTAGCGCTTCAGCTGGTCGAAGTGGTTGAGCGTCGCCTGCACGCGCTTCACCTCGACGACGACCGGCGTGCCCTCGTCGTCGACGGCGTAGAAGTCGATGAAGCCGTACTTCGTCTCGCGCTCGTGCTCGACGATGCGGAGGCCGTCCTCCAGCTCCTCGGGGTGGGCCTCGATGTACTCGTGCATCTCCGCCTCCGTCCCGGACTCCTCGTACTCGGCGGCGTCGGCGGCGTCGAAGCGCGTGAGGCCGTACGTCTCGCGGACGCGCACCTCCACGCGCTCGCGGGGGTTCGAGCGCCGCGCGACGATGACGGGTTCGTCAGCGGTCTCCGCGACGGAGGTGACGATCGTCCCGCCGGTCGGCATCCAGTTCACGGGCTTGTGCTTCGTCGGCTGATGGACCAGCAGCGTGCCGTCCGGTTTCGCGACGAGGAGGCGGTCGCCCGGACCGAGGTAGCCGCTCGTCCGGCCGTCGTACTCCACCTCGCACGCCACCTCGGCCGTCACCACCGCGCCCTCGTGGAGCGCGGGGAGACGACGTCCGCGACCGTCTCCGCGTCCGGCGACTCGTATCGCTCGACTCCCATTCCGTCCGCACGGTCGCGCGGGCGACACATAAGCGCTCAGAACTCCCCGAGCGCGGACTGCTCGGCGGCCGCGAGGACGTCGTCGCACGTCGCCCACGACTCGCGCGCGCAGTCGGGGAGGCCGCCGGTCTCGGCGACGTAGGCGCGGAGGAACTCGCGCGTCGCGGGGTCGCTCGGGTAGCCGCTCCCGACGTCGTAGCCCGCGTGCACCTCGGCGATGCCCTCGACGTGTCGGTCGCGCGCGACCTTCGCGACGATGCTCGCCGCGCCCACGATGGCGTGCGCGCCGTCCGCGCCGTGCTCGGCCACGAGGTCGATACCGGCGTCCACGCGCTCGGCGACGCGGCGCCCGAAGCGCGCGGCGTCCACGTCCCCGCCGTCCACGACGCCCGCGAGGCCGTCCGTCGCGACCCGCTCGAGGGCGTCGGCGTGCGCCGCCACGGTCAGCGTGTTCATGTCGGTCGCCGGGTCGTCGATGCGCTCGACGCCGACCTCTGCGACGCCGACGTCCGCCACCGCCCGAATCCGCTCGTCGAGCGCCTCGCGGCGCGCGGGCGCGAGCGTCTTCGAGTCCGCGATTCCGTCGGGCAACTCCTCGGGGTCGCAGACGACGGCGGCCGCGAACATCGACCCCAGAACCGGGCCCTTCCCGGCCTCGTCCACCCCGAAACGCCGCGTCATCCGTCGGACTCGACGAAGAAGTCGGGGTCCTCGAAGGGCTCGTCCTCGCCCTCGACGGCGAGCACGTCGAGCTCCGTCACGTGACACGCGGTCCCCATCAGACCGGCGAGCGAGGGCTCCGTCCGCCCCTCGTCGCTCGAGACGAGTTCCTTGATGTAGAGGCCGCCCTCGCCGTGGATCTCGACCGTCGCGTGCGTCTCGTCCTCAAGCTCGCCCGACACCGCGTAGGCCTCACGGATACGGGTCTTCGCCGCGCGGCGATGCGAGACGCGCTCGGGCGTGTTCTGTTCGATAGTCGCGCCGTCGAGCTCCGCGAGCGCCGCCTCGAAAGCCGCCTCGTCGACCGGCTCGTCGAACTGCACGCGCGCACGGTAGGTCTTCGACGCGTCGAGTTCCTTCACGCGCTCGACCATGTCGTAGGTCGCGAGGCGCAACCCCTCGACCTCGACCTTCCCGTCCGCGTGTTCGTTGATCTCGGCTTCGAGGGCGTCGACGTCCGGGAAGCGCTCGCGGGGGTGTTTCACCTCGACGACGAACGGCCGCCCGGTCCCGAGCATCTTCGCGTCGATGTCCTCCCGGCCGGCGCCGTGGAACGAGGAGTCGTCGCCGTCCATCGCCTCCAGAATCGTGGGCGAGACGAGCTGCTCGACGGACTCGGCGTACATGTAGCCCGTGCCGTCGCAGTGGATGCAGGGCTCGCCCGCCCGCCGCCCGGTGCCGTTGCACTCCCGACACGGCCACTCCGTCTGGGGTATCTCCCGCGAGAGCTTCCGGTAGCGGCCGTAGACGAACGCCGGGTTCACCTGCACGTCCACGGACTCCTCGGCGACGTCGAGGACGAAGAGGACGTCCGGGCGCTCGAAGTCCACCTCGGTGTCGGTGAGGCGCCCGACGCGCTTGCCGACCTCGCGGTTGAACTCCGCCTTGAACGGCTCGCCGCCCTCCTCGCCGAGGCCCGCGCTCTCGCGCAGCAGCGCCTCGTTCTCCTCAACGAGCGGCGGCGCGCGCGTCCCCACCTGATAGGTCGCGAACTCGACGTCGTCGACGCCGCTCGCCGCGCGCTCCGCCCACTCGTCGAACGTCGCGCACAGCCCCTCGCAGACCCAGCACGCCTCCGTCTCGACGGGGTCGTGCGGGTCGTCGTCGTCGAGTTCGACGCTCACTCTGAGCGCCCGCCCGCGCTCCTCGTTCGTCAGCCCGAAACTCCGGTCGGCGAACTGCCGGCCGAGACAGGCGTCGCAGACCGGGCCGTTCTCCACGACGGCCCGCGCGTCCTCAAGGATGCTCATACGCGACGTATCGACGCGCGCCGGGAGGAACCCTTCGGTCCGCCGTCGCCGGCGCCCGGCACAACGCCT
This sequence comes from Halarchaeum sp. CBA1220, assembly GCF_003721175.2. Lineage (GTDB taxonomy): Archaea > Halobacteriota > Halobacteria > Halobacteriales > Halobacteriaceae > Halarchaeum > Halarchaeum grantii. The sequence goes on along the minus strand of NZ_CP054707.1, from coordinate 424,091 downwards.
TTGCCCACAGTCGACGAACCGTCCCCGCATGGCCCTCCACGCCGTCGACGACGTGACGGATGCACTCTCGACCACGACCGCCTTCCTCCGCGAGTTGACCCCCGTCGAGTGGCTGAAGCTCGCGCTCGTCGCCGTCCTCACCGGCGGCGTCAGCAGCGGGTTCTCCGGCTCCGGGAACGTCAACACCGGCGACGTCGGCACCGTCCCGGACGCCGACCTCCCCTCCGGCTCGCTCGGTGACGTGCTCGCCGTCGTCCCGCTCTGGGTCTGGGCGCTCCTCGCCGCCGCGCTCCTCCTCGGCGTCGTCTTCGCCGTCGTCGGCGCCGCCCTCGAGTTCACGTTCGTCGACGCCCTCGTCACCGGCGACGTCGAACTGCGCGCCACCCTCGCCGCCCACTGGGGGCAGGGCCTGCGCCTCTTCGCCTTCCGCTTCCTCCTCGGTAGCCTCGTCCTCGGGGTGTTCGCGCTCGCCATCGCGCCCGTTCTGCTCGGCCTCCCCGTCGGCGCGCTCTTCCTCCTCTTGCTCCCCGTCGGCGTCGTCCTCGCGCTCTGCGTCGCCGTCGTCCTCGGCTTCACGCGCGCGTTCGTCGTCCCCATCATGTACTGCGAGGGCGTCGGCGTCCTCGCCGGCTGGCGGCGCCTCTGGGGCGTCCTGCGCGCGCACCCGAAGGAGTACGGCGTCTTCTTCGTCGCGAACCTCGTGCTGACGCTCGTCGGCGGCGTCGCCGTCGCCATCGTCCTCGTCCTCGCCCTCATCCCCGTCGCCATCGTCGTCGGCCTCGTCTTCGGCCTCCCGTTCGCGCTCGCCGGCGCGGGCGGCGCCCTCGCGTGGACGTGGCTCGGCGTCGGGCTCCTCCTCGGGCTCCTCACCACCCTCCTCCTCGGCGGCCTCGTCTCTGCGCCCGTGCAGGCCTACCTGCGCTACTACCCGCTCCTCCTCCTCGGCGACACCGAGACGAGCCTCGACCTGATCCCCGAGCGCCGCGCCGACGCTCGGAGCGACGACGCGGACGGCGACGAGGGCGACGCCGCCTGAGGCCACCCGACGGCGAGTCGCGGCGTTCAACACGCTCCGCCCCCTCTCGACCGTATGCGCCACTTCGTCGTCCACGGCCACGACGCCCCAACCACCGCCGACTTCGACCTCGCCGACCTCGCGGGCGGCGCCGGCCGCCTCGACGTCCTCTGCCGGTGCGTGAACTCGGCGGTCTTCCTCTCGCACGGCATCCGCGAGGACGTCCGGGTCTCGCTCGTCCTCGCCGACGACCTCACCGTCCGCTTCGAGGGGAGCGAACTGCGCTACCTCAACCCCGACGAGCGCAACATCGCGGGGATGCTCCGCAAAGCCATCGACGCCAAGGGGAACGCCATCGGCCACCGCGAAGCCAACCCCTCGCCCGGCGTCTACGTCTCCAAGCGCGGCTTCGAACCCACGCTCGACGACGCCGCCGCGCGCGGGACCGTCCTCCAACTCCACGAGGACGGCCGCCCCCTCCCCGACGTCGAACCACCCACGGACCCCGTCTTCGTCCTCTCCGACCACCGCGACTTCACCGACGCCGAGGCGACGCACCTCGCCGACGCGAGCGACCACCGCGTCCGCGTCGGCCCCGAAGTCCTCCACGCCGACCACACCATCACCGTCGCGCACAACTACCTCGACACCGACGCCTACACGTCCTACTGACCCCCAGATCCCCTTTCGGAAGCGTTAAAGGCAATCGCCCCATCCGTTCGAGTGCGGGCCGGTGGGGTAGCTTGGTATCCTTCGGCCTTCGGGTGGCCGTAACCGCGATTCAAATTCGCGCCGGCCCACTTCTCCCGCATTCCGACACCGGACAGCGATTTCTCCGTCCCTCACTCACCGCCGCGCCGTCGCTCCACGCCGTCGCGAACGCTCGCGAACCGACGGTCACGCGTAACTCGGCCGCCATAGCTCCCGGGTCAGCGGTGAGCGGCCCGTACCCCGACGGCGCCGCCGCGCTCCCGCGTCCCGCGACGACCCCCGTGATTCGCGAGAGCGAGCCGTACGGAGCGGACTCGCGTCGTGTCAGAGAACGCGATTGTGTGGGTTGAGGGCGTATTGCGGGCGCTAACAAAGGTTTCGCCGGGCTCGAACGCGGTAATCGGCCACCCATTTTAAGTTATCTCCGAGTCAGATAGCACATAGACGCCGACCGCTGTTCGCAGAAGAGGACGTGGGGACGGAGGCCCCGGCCTCCCGACCTACGCGATGGGAGTCGCCAGACTCCTACATCGCTTCTGTGGCTGGGTTGGCGCATCACAATCATGAAACTTACACACATCTTCGACACGGACGACCGTGGTGTCTCCCCGGTGATCGGAGTCATCCTAATGGTCGCGATTACGGTTATTCTCGCGGCCGTCATCGGGACGTTCGTCCTCGGCCTCGGGAGTCAGGTCGGCAATAACGCACCGCAGGCGAGCTTCGACTGGGAGAATCAGAGTCCCAATACTGTAGAAGCGACGCTTCAGAGTAGTGGGAGTGCTATCAGCAACAGTTCGTTGAGCGCCTCCACAAGCACGAGCAACCGCAAGGTCAACATCACCAGTGGTCCTGGTAGCGATATCTCTGCTGGCGACACACTGAACATCACGAACTGGGACACATCTACGGATCCTGACTCTGCTACTATGTGGAGTGACGGGCAGAAGGTGAACCTCGTCTGGAGTTCCGACTCCGGCCAGTCCTCGATCATCTCCTCGTGGACGTACAACGCCTAACCACCGATGGAACTGAAAGACCTCCTCGATAACGACCGTGGTGTCTCCCCGGTGATCGGGGTTATTCTAATGGTCGCGATTACGGTGATTCTCGCGGCCGTCATCGGAACGTTCGTGCTCGGTCTCGGTAGTCAGGTCGGGAACAACGCCCCGCAGGCCAGCTTCGAGTGGAACCAGCAGAGTGAGAATATTCTTGAGAATAGCACCGACGATGGCACGACCAACAAGACCGTAACTGTCACCCACCAGAGCGGTGCTCCGATTGATGTCGAGAACGTCAACGTCACCGTCAACGGTAACCCTGCCTACACTGTCGATAGCTCCGATAGCTTGACTGCCGTCTTCTCGGGAGAGATTACGGCCGGCACGAGCGGGACGGTTGATCTTTACGGTACGGGCGCCAGTACCGGAGATGACGTCACGTACCCGAGCCGTAGTTACGAGACGAGTGGAGGCACCCCGATGAACACGCTCTCTGAGGGCGACACCGTCCGTCTCGTGTGGTCCTCCGACGGCGGCAGCTCGTCGATTCTGACGAGCTACACCGTTTCGTAACCACACCACTGTCGCGGTCTTTCTTTCGCGTACTCGCCGTCGAGGAGCAACTGCGTTAGCCGACGACACGGCCGGGGCGTCGCGCTCGGGCAGCGGTCGGTCGGTGCACACCCCGCCATCGAGGGAGAGGCGGCCCCGGACGGTCAACTCGTAGCTGTCGAGTGGCGCGGCGGACTCCGCTCGGGAGAGGGCACGGCGTGTGGTCGCAGTCGCGCTGTCGGCCGCGAACACTTTTTACCCGGCGTGTGAACCGATGTGCTAGAACGATGACGCTCTCGGAGTTCATCGAGGACGTGGACGCGCCTCAGGCGTCGCTGGTGGTGGTGAATCGCGACCAGCCGATGCCGGTCCAGCGGATGCTGGAGGGGCTCTTCGAGGGCCAGCCGGTCGCGGTGTCGGAGGCCGACCTCCCCGAGGGCGAGCGCGACGTCGTGCTGTTGGTGCGCGACGGCGACGTCGTGGCGTCGTCGCCGCTGTCGGCGGTGATGGACGCGGTTCTGCTGGTGAACTCGGACCTGTTCATCACGGGCACACGGGGCTTGGAGGAGGCGGAGCTGCCGGACGTGCTGGCGGGCTTGGAGGAGACGCGCTTCGACGTCCGTGGGTATCCGGAGACCGAGAAGGACAAACTCCTCCTCATCGCGGTGTCGCGTGCGATAGAGCGCGAGGCGTGGCTGGCGGGCGAGGGGAGACTGCGCTCGGCGTTCCAGCGGCTCTCTCGGATGAACGACGAGTCGGGGACGCGTGCGGTCTACGAGACGCTCGCGGAGTCGGACGTGGACGTCCACGTCTACGGGACGCCGGACTGGATGCCGCCGGTGGGGTTCGACGTGACGGCGCACGCGGGCTACGGCGACGACTTCCGAAAGGGGTGGTTCGTGGTGTTCCGGCGCCCCGAGGGCGGCGGGACGGCGCTCGTGGCGTACGCGGACACGCCCCGGCAGTGGTCGGGGTTCTGGACGGGCCGCGACGACCTCGTCGACGCGGTCGCGGAGGACATCGCCTACCGCCTGTGAGCGTGAATGCTATCCGCGTCGCACCCCTCGTGGGCCCATGACCGAGGGGTTGGACGCGGACGTGCCGTCGGCGGAGGCCACGGCGGCGGAGCGCGACGCCGTCGCGGCGCGGGTACGCGAGCACGCGGGGCGTCTCGCCTACGAGCTCGCGCGCCTCAAGGGCGGCGACTACGGCCGTCGGACGTTTCGAACGGACGGCGGCGAGTGGACGCTGAAGTACGAGGCGGGCGACGTGGACTTCCTGCGCTTCGAGGGGCGCTCGGGGCTCGACGTCTACGTGGTCTCCTCGAAGGCGGACCCGGACGCGGGCGAGCTGGCGACGGCGATGGAGCACTACGACGAGTTCGTCGCGGCGTTCGAGGAGTACGTGGCGTCGCTCGCGGGCGTGCTCGACGGCGTGCCCGAGGAGTTCCCGCCGGTGGCCTCGACGGGCGAGGTGGCGGCCGAACGCGACCGCATCGTCTCGCGCATCGAGGACGCCGCGGACCGGATGGCGGCGGAACTCCACCGCGTCGAGCCCACGGAGTACGGGACGTTCACGGCGACGGTGGATGGGACGCGCTGGGAGTTGAAGCGCGAGGCGGCGTCGGCGTCCTACGTTCGGGCGGGCGGCGAGGGCGGCGTCTACCTCGTCTCGCAGTACGCGCCGCCGTCCCCGGGCGACGTCCGCGAGTACGCGCCGGGATTCCGGGGGTTCGTCGAGGCGTTCAACGCCGAGGTCGCGGAGCTGAGCGACTCCCTCGACGGCGTCGAGCTCTGAGCTCTCAGTCGATGTAGCCGAGGCGTTCGAGGCGCTCCGCGACCTCGGGGTCGAGGTCGGTGTGTTCGAGGGCGTCGCGCCCGGCGGCGTCGCGCTCCTCGAGGATGGTGAGGAGCTGGAGCGACGTCCGGAGTTTGTAGTGGACGTCCGGGTCGTCGGTCTCTTCGAGGAGCGATTCGAGCATGGTTCGGATGGTCTCGATGGGCGTGTCGGTCATACGCCATCTCGTCGTGGAATACTGATAAACCATGCCGCTGTTCTCGGCCAGTGCGTACTCGGTCGGCCGCGCGGAACCGAAACGGCGAGGGGGACGCGGGCCGAGCGCTCACTCGATGAGCGACGACGCCGACAGCGAGGACGCCGACGACGCGCGCGACGCGCTCGCGTGGGAGACGACGGACAGCGACGTCGCCTACGACTGCCCGGGCTTCGACGTCGTCCACGAGGACGTCGTGCTCCCGGACGGCACCGAAAGCGACTTCGACTACCTCGACGAGGCCCCTTCCGTCGTGGTCCTGCCGCTCACGCCGCAGGGCGACGTCGTCGTCATCGAGGAGTGGCGACAGGCGGTCAAGCGCGTGAATCGCGGCCTCCCGGCGGGCGGCGTCGAGGACGCGGACGCGGACCTCGCGGACGCGGCACACCGCGAACTCACCGAGGAGACGGGCTACGAGGCCGAGCGCGTGAAGAAGCTCGCGTCCTTCGAGCCCACGAACGGCGTCGCGAACGCCCACCACCACTACTTCGTCGCGTACGGCTGTACGCCCTCGGGCGAGCAGGAACTCGACTTCAACGAGAGCATCCGCGTCGAGGAGACGACGCGCGACGCCCTGCGCGGAGCGCTCAGACGCGACGACCTCCGGGACGGCCGGGCGGCGCTCGCGCTCCTCTACTACGAGGCGTTCGGCCCCGAGGCCGAGTTCCGCGCGTAGGCGCACAACACAACCCTTAGTCGTTCGCCGCGCGAAACGCGAGCAATGAGAGACGTCTTCGAGATCCGCGCGCAGGACGCCGGCGGGCGCATCGGCGACCTGCGCGTCCCGCGCGCGGACGTGACGGTGGAGACGCCCGCGCTCCTCCCCGTCGTCAACCCGAACCTCATCACGGTCGACCCGTCGCGCTTCTCCGAGTTCGGCGCGCAGATGCTCATCACGAACTCCTACATCATCAAGCAGGACGAGGACCTCGCCGAGCGCGCACGCGAGGAGGGCCTCCACGACCTGCTGGGCTTCGACGGCGCCATCATGACGGACTCGGGCTCCTTCCAGCTCGCCGAGTACGGCGAGATTGAGACGGACACGGCGGAGATCCTCCGCTTCCAGCACGACATCGGGAGCGACGTGGGGACGCCCGTGGACATCCCGACGCCGCCGGACGTCCCGCGCGAGCGAGCCGCGGAGGAGCTCCGAACCACGCAGGAGCGCCTCGAACTCGCGGAGACCGTGGACGTCGGCGAGATGCTCGTGAACGCGCCCGTGCAGGGCTCGACCTACCCGGACCTCCGCGAGGACGCCGGCGAGTACGCCTACGGGACGGACCTCGATGTCTTCCCGGTCGGCGCGGTGGTGCCGATGATGAACCAGTACCGCTACGACGACATGGCGCGCGCCGTCGCGGGCGCGAAGCGCGGCTTGGGGCGGGACGCGCCCGTCCACCTCTTCGGCGCCGGCCACCCGATGATGTTCGCGCTCGCGGTCGCGCTCGGCTGCGACCTCTTCGACTCGGCGGCGTACGCCATCTACGCGCGCGACGACCGCTACCTCACCGTCCACGGCACCGAGCACCTCCCGGACCTCGAGCACTTCCCGTGCTCGTGTCCGGTCTGCGTCGAGCACACGCCCGAGGAGGTGCGCCGGATGCCGGACGCGGCGCGCGAGGAACTGCTCGCCGAGCACAACCTCCACGTCTCCTTCACGGAGCTCCGCCGCGTGAAGCAGGCGGTCCGCGACGGCGACCTCATGGAGCTCGTGGAGGCGCGCGCACACGCCCACCCCCGCACGCTCGACGGCTACCGGGCGTTCCTCGACCACGCCCGCCAGTACGAGGCGAGCGACCCCGCGAGCAAGGACACCTTCTTCTACACCTCCGCCGAGTCCGCGCGTCGCCCCGAGGTCATCCGCCACCGCGAGCGCCTCGACCGACTCTCCCCGGAGGGTCACGTCCTCCTGACGGAGGGCCCGCGCCACCGCGACTACGACGACTGCTGGCACGTCAAACCGCCGTTCGGCCCGTACCCCCGGGAGCTCTCAGAGACGTATCCGCTGACGGCCGAAATCCCGGAGAACATGGACCGGGAGGGCTACGAGGCCGCCGCGAAGGCCGTCGCGCGCCTCGCCGGCGAGCACCCGGACGCCGAGTTCACGCTCGCCCACGACGGCTGGCCGGGGGACGCCCTCGACTACGTGCCGCCGCGCGTCGCGCTCGTCGACCTCCGGGAGGAGCGCTTGGAGGGGCCGCCGACCGAGCCGTAGGCTCGGTCGAACGAGCGAGCGGTGGAACCGCGAGCGGACGAGTAGCGTCGACCGGACGCGCGAGCGGACGACGAGGCGCCGTTCTTCGGCGTCGTCGCGGTGGGGCGGGTGGCGATGGCCTTACGTACGCCCGGGGTGACGGTGGGGACGATGGAGGCCGTTCTGTGGTACGTGCTCACTGGGACGCGCGGCGGGCCGAATCGCGCCCGCATCCTGCGCGCCCTCGACGCGCGGCCGCGGAACGCCAACCAACTCGCCGAGGACTTGGACCTCGACTACAAGACGATTCGCCACCATCTCGACGTTCTCACGGACAACGACGTGGTGCGGAAGAGCGGCGACGACTACGGCGCCGTCTACCTCCCCTCGGAGCGCGCGCGGAGCAACTGGGGGACCGTCGAGGACGTCCTCGAGAAGGTGGAGTGAGTATGGAGGAATTTGGGAAAGTGCCTATACGCGCCGACGTCGAACGGTGGGACAGATGAGCCTCTGGGCCGACGCCGCGAAGGTCGCGACGGGACTGAACGTCGCGCTGTTAGCGGTGCTGCTCGCGGTCTGGGTGCGCAACTACCTCCAGTTCCGCTCGAAGCACACGCTCGGCCTCGCGCTCTTCTGCGTCTTCCTCCTCGCGCACAACGCCGTCTACTTCTACATCTACCTCGTCGACCCGATGCTCTCCGGCTGGTTCTCGACGGCGGTGCCGGTGCTCGTCTGGCGCTTCCTGATGGCGCTCGCCGTCTTCGAGACGCTCGGCCTCGCGTTCCTCGCGTGGACGACGCTCGACTAACTGCTTCTTGATACGTTCGCGGGTCTCGGCCGACAGGTTCTACTGAGTGACCACGCCGAGACTCGTCGGAATCGCGCCGAACCCCTCGAAAACGACCAAACCGGGTTCGAGTGGGAACGAATTTGGGTGAGAGTCCGGAAAATAGCCTTTAGGTGATACGTCCTCGTTCGGGCCATGCGACGACAACTCGCATCCGTACTGGTCGTCGCGGTGGTGCTCGTCGGCGCGGTGCCGGCGGGCGCGGCCGCAGCGAGCACAGCACCGGACGAACCCGCGGACATGCACGCGCCCGCGGTGTCGTTCTCGAACCAGAGTAGCGGCGGGACGGTCGTCACCGTCGACTCGGTGACGCTCCCCGACGGCGGCTTCGTCGCCATCCACGACGCCTCCGTCACCGAGGGGAACGTCCTCGGGAGCGTCGTCGGCACGTCGCAGTACCTCGCGGCGGGCACCCACGAGTCGGTCGAGGTCCGCCTCGACGAGCCCCTGAGCGAACTCGGGACCCGGACGCTCGTCGCGATGCCTCACGCGGACTCGGACGGTGACCGCGCGTACACGTTCGTCGCCTCGAACGGCGAGACCGACGGGCCCTACACCGCCGGCGGGAGCGCTGTCGTCGACACCGCGAGCGTCGACGTTTCGGCCTCCGTCTCGATGAGCGACCAGCCGACCGACGGATCGAGCGTCGTCGTCGACCGCGTCGAACTCGCGCAGGGCGGGTTCGTGACGGTGCACGACGCCTCGGTCACGGAGGGGGCGGTCTTCGAGTCGATTCGCGGCACCTCCGCGTACCTCGACGCCGGCGTCCACCACGACGTCCGCATCGACCTCGACGCGAACGTCACGCAGAATACGACGCTCGTGCCGATGGCGCACCGCGACACGGACGACGACATGGCGTACGACTTCCCGGCCTCGGACAGCGAGACCGACGGTCCGTACACGGCTGACGGCTCCGCCGTCGTCGACACCGCGTCCGTCACCGTCGGGCAGTCCGCGATGGTCGCCTACGGCGGCGGCGCGACCGGCGGCCACCACGTCAGCGTGGACTCCGCCTACCTCCCGAACGGCGGGTTCGTGACGGTGCACGATGCCTCGGTCACGGAGGGGGCGGTCTTCGAGTCGATTCGCGGCACCTCCGCGTACCTCGCGCCCGGCCTCCACCGGAACGTCTCCGTGACGCTCGACGCGCCCGTGGAGAACGACACGACGCTCGTGCCGATGGCGCACCGCGACACGGACGGCGACATGACGTACGACTTCCCGGCCTCGAACGGCGAGACCGACGGTCCGTACACGGCTGACGGCTCCGCCGTCGTCGACACCGGCGCGGTGACCGTCTCCGCCGCCATCACCTACGGCCCGACCGCCTCCGACGGGGCCACCGTCACCGTCCCCGTCGTCGACCTCTCCGAGGGCGGCTACGTGACCGTTCACGGGCCGTCGCTCTACGCCGGCGACGCGCTCGGGAGCGTCCTCGGCACCACCGACTACCTCGACGCGGGCGTCCACCGCAACGTCACGGTGACCCTCGACGAGCACGTCCGCTCGACGCGCCTCCTCACCGCGATGGCGCACACGGAGTCGAACGACAACACGGCGTACGAGTTCGTGTCGAGCGAGGGCGCGACCGACGGCCCCTACACCGCGAACGGGAGCGCCGTCGCCGCCGCCGCGCAGACCGACGTGAACGCCCACGTCGCCATCGACGCCCAGTCCGGCGACGGCGCGACCGTCACGGTCGACTCGGTGACGCTCGCCGACGGCGGGTTCGTGACGATTCACGACGCCTCCGTCACGGAGGGCGCCGTCTTCGAGTCGATCCGCGGCACCTCCGCCTACCTCGCGCCGGGCACCCACGAGAACGTCACCGTCTCGCTCGACGCGCCCTACGAGGGCGACGGGACGCTCGTCGCGATGGCCCACCGCGACACGAACGCGAACATGGCGTACGAGTTCGCGTCGAGCGAGGGCGCAAATGACGGCCCCTACACCGCGAACGGCGCGGCCGTCCTCGACACCGCGAGCCTGAGCGTCGCGGGCGCGAGCACGACGACCGACGCGACCACCACGACGGCCACGAGCACGTCGATGGGCGAGACCACCTCCGGTGGCTCGCCCGGCTTCGGCGTCGCGCTCGCCGTCCTCGCGCTCGTCGGCGCCGCGCTCCTCGCGCTCCGCCGCGACTGACGCCACCGCAACGACCGACGAGTCGGGCGCGTGACGCGACGGCGCGTCGGGACCGTCACGCACGCGCCCCGGACCGCGTCGGTGTCGTGCCCGCGCGGCACGCGGCGCACCGACGAGTAAGGCAAGACAGTTCTTTCTGCGTCCCCGAAACTCCTCCATGACCGACTACTTCGAGGTCCACGCGCGGGACGCCGCCGCCCGCATCGGCGAGTTGCGTCTCGCCGACCCCGTGGAGACGCCGGCGCTCGCCGACGACGTCGTCGAGGACGCGGGGAGCCTCTGGAACGCCGAGCGCGAGCTGCCCGAGGGGAGCGAGGAGCACGTGACCGTCCTCCCCCACCGGGGTTTCCCGAGCGGCACCGCCGAGGAGGTCCAGGAGTCGTTCGCCGTCGACCACCCCGACGTCGACTACCCGAGCGGCGTCGTCGTCTCGCCCGAGACGGCGGAGACCCACGGCGCGGACGTCTACGTCGTCTCGGGCGCGCCCGGGTTCGTCGGCCACGGGAGCGCGTTCCGCGACGCCGTCGTCGACGTCCGGGAGGCGATTCCCGACGACACCGCGCTCTACCTCTCGGGCGTCGCGACGCCGTCGAACGTCGCGACGCTCGTCTACGCGGGCGTCGACCTCGTGGACGCCGACCGCGCCGTCGTGCGCGGGACGCAGGGCCGCTACCTCACCACCGAGGGCGCACACGACCTCGACGACCTTGAGGAACTCCCGTGTGCGTGCCCGGCGTGCCAGCGCCCGCTCGCGGAGTTCGGGCGCGAGGCCTGCGCGGAGCACAACGTGAACGCCCTCGAAGCCGAACTCGCGCGCGTCCGCGGCCGAATCAAGCAGGGCCGCCTCCGGGACTACATCGAGGGCCAAGCCCGCCACGAGGCGTGGACGACCGCCGCGTTCCGCGAGTTCGACCAGCAGTGGCGCTACGTCGAGGAGCGCACGCCCGTCGAGCGCGACAGCCTCCTCCTCGCCGCGAGCGAGGACACCCTGCGGCGCGTCGAGATACAGCGCTTCGCCGAGCGCGTCACCGCCCGATATACGCCGCGCCTCGACGACTACCCCCTCCTGCTGGTGCCGTGTTCGGCGCGCAAGCCCTACTCGGACTCGCAGAGCCACCGGCAGTTCCAGGACGCCGCGAGCTATCGCGGGCACGTCGTCTCGATGACCTCGCCCATCGGCGTCGTCCCCACCGAACTCGAACTGACGTACCCCGCCCAGCACTACGACTCGGTGGTGACGGGCCGGTGGACGGAGAACGAACTCGACTTCGTCGCGCAGGTGCTCGAGCGCTACCTCGACCGGACGGACTACCCGCGCATCGTCGCGCACGTCCCCGACGAGGGCTACGAGGAGATCGTGCGGCGCGCGACCGCCGACCGCGACATCCCCGTCGAGTACACGGTCGTCGACCACCCGACGACGGACGAGTCGCTCGGCGAACTGAACGCCGCCCTCGAGGGCGAGGACCAGATCTGGGTGCAGGAGCGCGAGGCCGCCACCCTCCGAGCTGTCGCGGACTACCAGTTCGGCGACGGCGCCGGGGACGAGCTCTTCCCCGAGGACGACTTCACCCTTCAGGGGCGCTACCCCAAGCTGCAGGCGCTCGACGGCGACGGCGAGCAGCTCGCGGCGCTCGTCCCGCAGTACGGCACGCTCTCCCTCTCGCTCGCCGGCGCGCGGGCGTGGGTCGAGAGCGCCGTCCCGACGAAGCGCGTGGAAATCGACGCGTTCGTCCCGCGCGGGAACGTCCTCGCGCCGGGCGTCGTGGACGCCGACGACTCGATCCGCCCCGGCGACGAGGTCGTCGTCGAGGGGCCCGAGGCGTTCGCGGTCGGGCGCGCCGCCGTCCACGGCTCCGCGATGGCGGACGCGACCCGTGGCGTGGCCGTCGACGTCCGACACAGCGTCGAGAAGTGACGCACCCGCTCCCCCCGGACGCCGTCGAAACCGCCGCCGTGGAGCACGACCTCACAGTTGAGCGCCTCGACGCCCTCCTCGCCCGCGTCGCGGACTACTTCCGTGGGAAGGAGCGCGCGCTCGAACGCCAGTACGAGGCCGTCGTCGACGCCGACGACGGGCGGGTCCTGCTCGCCGACGCGGCGTTCTGGACGCGCACTGGGGACGCGCTCGGCTACGACGAGGCGGAGACGGCCGCCGTCCGCGCGGGCCACGAGGCGACGCTCCGACTCGCCGGCCGGCACGAGGAGCGCGACGCCGAGTTCGCGAGCGCGCTCGAGATACGGACCGCCGTCGTGCTCGGGCGCTGAGCGCGCCCGGCGAGCGAACCGGCATCGCTTAAGTGCGCGCGCCGAGCGAGTAGGGACGAACGATGGCGGGCGCACTCCTCCTCGAAGCCGGCGTGATGTTCGCGGCAATCGCCGCCGTGAGCTTCCTCGCGGCGCGTCTCGACCTCTCCCCGATCCCGTTCTACATCCTCGTCGGCATGGCGATCAACGAGTTCGTGCTCGGGCGCTACGGCCTCCCCTACGTCACCGAGACCGCGTTCGTCGAGGTCGGCGCCGAACTCGGCATCGTCTTCCTCCTCTTCTTCCTCGGCCTCGAGTTCAACCTCGAGCGCCTGCTCGCCGACCGCCGCCGCATCGGCGCCTCCGGCCTCATCGACCTCGGTGTGAACTTCACCGTCGGCTTCGCTCTTGGTTATATTCTCTTCGGCGGCGCCGTCGCCGCCGTCGTCTTCGCCGGCATCGTCTACATCTCCTCGAGCGCCGTCATCACGAAGACGATGCTCGACGTCGGCTGGATCGCGAACCCGGAGAGCGGCCCGCTCCTCGGGACGCTCGTCTTCGAGGACCTCGTCATCGCCATCTACCTCGCGGTCGTCGGCGCCGCCGTCCTCGGCGGCGGCTCCATCGGCGCCGCCGCCCAGTCCGTCGGCGTCGCGCTCGGCTTCCTCCTCGCGCTCGCGCTCTTCGTCTACGTCGGGACGCGCGCGCTCGAACGCCTCCTCTCCACGACCTCCGCCGAGTACTTCGTCCTTCGCGCCGTCGGGACGACGGTCCTCGTCGCGGGCGCCGCGCTCGCCATCGGCGTCAGCGAGGCCGTCGCCGCCTTCTTCGTCGGGATGGCGTTCAGCTCCACGTCGTTCGTCCACGACCTCGAGGAGTCGCTCGCGCCCCTCCGAGACACCTTCGCCGCCGTCTTCTTCTTCTGGATCGGCCTCGTCACCGATCCGTTCTCCTTCCTCGGCGTCCTCGACCTCCTCGCCATCGCGGTCGTCGTCACGCTCCCCGCGAAGGTCATCAGCGGCTTCTACGGCGGGCGCGTCTACGGCCTCGGCGAGCGCCGCTCGCTCCGCGTCGGCCTCGCGATGGTGACGCGCGGGGAGTTCTCGCTCATCATCGCCGCGACCGCGCTCGCCGGCGCGGGCGCCGCCCTCCCCGCCGAGACCGCACAGACCCTCTACGCGTTCACCGTCGGCTACGTCCTCGTGATGAGCATCCTCGGTACCGTCCTCATCCAGACGTCCGGCGTCTTCGAGCGCTACCTCCCCGCCGCCGGCGGCTGAACGCCCGGCAGTATCCTTTTCTCCGGGCCCCCCGAAGGGGGCGCCATGAGCATCTTCGAGACCGACATCCCCGGCGTCGGCCGGCGCTTCGAGATGGAGCTCACCGGGGGCACGCGGCTCGTCACCGTCGTCCACCACGACGGCCGCTGCGAGCTCTTCCGCCGCGACGGCGAGGACGCCGACGGCGAGAAGATCCTCGACCTCAGCGGCGACCAGGCGAACAAACTCGGCTCCATCCTCGAGGGCGCCTACTTCGAGTCCGTCGACGTCGACGAGCTCACCGTCCCGCTCGGCGACGCCATCCTCGAGTGGGTCGAGGTCACGCCCGACTCCCCGCTCGCCGACGAGGCGCTCACCGACACCGACATCCGAGCGGAGACCGGCGTCTCCGTCATCGCCGTGCAGCGCGACGACGAGACCATCCCGAACCCCGGCCCCGACTTCGTCATCCGACCCGGCGACCTCCTCGTCACCGTCGGGACGCGCGAGGAGCACGCGGCGTTCGCCGACCACGTCGAGCCCTGAGCCCGCCCGCGCCGCCTTCGGTGGGTGTTTATCTCCGCGCCGTCCACCGGTTCGTATGGACCGCCACGCCCTCGGACGCGGCGTCCGCGACGCCGCCCCGCTCCTCCTCGGTATCGTGCCGTTCGGCCTCGTCGCCGGCGTCGCGTCCGTCGAAGCCGGCCTGACGCTCGCGCAGGCGCTCGGCCTCTCCGTCTTCGTCTTCGCGGGCGCCTCCCAGCTCGCCGCGCTCTCGCTCGTCGAACAGGGGAGCGCGTTCGCCGCCATCGTCGCCACCGCCGTCGCCGTCAACCTCCGCATGGGGATGTACTCGGCGTCCATCGCGCCCTACTTCGAGAAGTACGCGACGCGCTGGCGCGCGCTCCTCGCCTACCTCCTCACCGACCAGGCGTTCGCGCTCTCGCTCGCCGCCTACCGCGACTCCGACGTCGACCACCGCTGGTACTACTTCGGCGTCGCCGTCACGCTCTGGGTCGTCTGGCAGCTCACCACCGCGCTCGGCGTCCTCCTCGGCACCGGCGTCCCCGCCTCGTGGGGGCTCGGCTTCACCGTCCCGCTCGTCTTCCTCGCGCTCCTCGTGCCCGCAATCGAGGGCGTCCCGCACGCCGCCGCGGCCGCCGTCGCCGCCGCCGTCGCCACCCTCGGTGCCGGCTGGCCGTTCAACGTCGGCCTGCTCGCCGGCGCGGGCGCCGGAATCGTCGTCGGCCTCGTCGTGGAGGCGAGTCGCCGATGACGTCCTACGACGCGCTCACGGTCTGGGCGCTCATCCTCGCCATCGGGATTCCGACCTTCCTCATCCGCTACTCGTTCATCGGCCTCGTCGGGCGCCTCGGCGACGTCCCCGACTGGACGGAGCGCGTCCTCGCGTTCGTCCCGGCGGCCGTGCTCGCCGCGCTCGTCGTCCCCGACGTCGTGACGATACAGTCGACGCTCCTCGGGACGCTCGGACAGGACCGCGTGCTCGCGGGCGCCGTCGCCGCCGCCGTCGCGTGGCGCACCGAGGACGTCCTCGCCACCATCGCGAGCGGCATGCTCGCGCTCTGGACGGTCCGGTTCGTCCTCCCGATGGTGCTCTGAGGGATGCGGCGCTTCCTCGTGCCCCTCGGCGTCGCGCTCGCCGTCGCCGTCGCCTCCCTTCTCCCCGGCGCGGGCGCGCCGACCGCCGGCGGCCTCCCGTGGGACAAACTCGCCCACGCGCTCGGCGGCGCGGCGCTCGTCCTCGCGAGCGCGTGGGCGCTCCGGCGACGCGACGGCCGCGCCCTCTTCGCGTGCGCCCTCCTCGCCGTCCTCGTCGGCGCCGGCATCGAACTCGCGCAGGCGTTCGTCCCCGGCCGCCACCCGTCGCTCCTCGATTTGACCGCCGACGCCGTCGGCGCCGCGCTCGGCGCTCTCCTCGCCCGCCTCTTCACGCGCGCCAGTCCGGGTCCTTGACGGCGCGCTCGCTCTCCGGGCCGCCGACCGCCGCGAGACGCGCTTCGACGGCCTCGAAGAACGCGTTCGCACACCGCGCGGCCGCCGCCTCCACGGGGCGACGGCCGTGCGCCGCGAGCACGCCCGAGACGTCCGCGCGTGCACTCAGCGTGACGCGACAGCCGTCCTCGGCGTCCGCGACGGTGAGCGACACCGCCGCCGCGACGGCGGCCTCGTCCGCGTGCGCCTCGCTCTCCACCGCGAGCCGCGGATAGTCGCGCTCCGTGACGGCGACCGTCCCGTCGAGCGCCGCCTCGGCGTCGCGGACGCGCGCCGCCAGCGTCGCGTCGTAGCGCTCGCCTTCGGCGACGCACCGCGCCTCGCGGGTCGCGGGGTCGGCGGCGAGCAGCCGCGAGAGCGAGCAACGCGGGCGCGTCTTCTGGGCGGACGAGAGCGACGCACACCCCGGGAGGGCGTCGCCGACCGTCCCGGGGTCGGAGAGCGCGACCCAGACGTCCCTCGGCGGGGCGTCGAAGGCGTGCTCGACGGTGACCGTGGCCGTGACCGACGCCGGCATACGCGGACGCAGTCGCGCGTGCCGGGTACGCGTTGTGGCCGCACACCGGGGACCGCGGAGGTTTTACGCGCTCGCGGGCTTCGTTCGGGTAATGAGTCAACCGTCCCCGGAAGTCTACGAGCAGGGGCGCGGGATGGACGCGCACAATCAGGTGATGCGCGAACTCCGCGCCGAGAAAGGGACCAAGAACTACGACCCGCACGAGCCGACGCGCGTCTGGCTCGACGAGGACAACACGCCCGACGGCGTCTATCAGAGCCTGACGATCATCCTGAACACGGGCGGCTGTCGCTGGGCGCGCGCCGGCGGCTGCACGATGTGCGGCTACGTCGCCGAGTCCGTCGAGGGCGGGAGCGTCGGCCACGACGCCCTCATGGACCAGATTCAGGCCTGCCTCGACCACGAGGCCGAGGAGGCCGAGGACGAATCCGGGCTCGTGAAGATCTACACCTCCGGGAGCTTCCTCGACGAGCGCGAGGTGCCCGCCGAAACTCGAAAAGCCATCGCCGACGTGTTCGCCGACCGCGAGCGCATCGTCGTCGAGAGCCTCCCGGACTTCGTGGAGGCCGAGCGCGTCTCCGACTTCACGGACGTCGGCCTCGAGACCGACGT
Source organism: Halarchaeum sp. CBA1220 (assembly GCF_003721175.2). Lineage (GTDB taxonomy): Archaea > Halobacteriota > Halobacteria > Halobacteriales > Halobacteriaceae > Halarchaeum > Halarchaeum grantii. The sequence goes on along the minus strand of NZ_CP054707.1, from coordinate 406,919 downwards.
CGCCGTCGGCCTCGAAACCGCCACCGACCGCGTCCGCCACGACTGCGTGAACAAGTACTTCGACTTCGCGGACTTCGAGGACGCGGCCCGTGAGGCGCGCTCCGTCGGCGCCGGCGTCAAGGCCTACCTCCTGATGAAGCCGCCCTTCCTCTCCGAGTCCGAGGCCGTCGCGGACATGAAGCGCTCCATCGAGCGGTGCGCGGCCGTCGAGGGCTGTCACACCGTCTCGATGAACCCGACGAACGTCCAGCGCTACACGATGGTCGACCAGCTTCACTTCCGCGGGGGATACCGCCCGCCGTGGCTCTGGTCGGTCGCCGAGGTGCTCGAGGAGACCGCCGACGAGGACGTCATCGTCGTCTCCGACCCCGTGGGCAACGGCTCCGACCGGGGCCCGCACAACTGCGGGGAGTGCGACGACCTCGTCTACGAGGCCATCAAGGACTTCGACCTCCGGCAGGACCCGAGCGTCTTCGAGGAGGTCTCCTGCGGGTGCGAGCTCACGCACGAGGCCGTCCTCGAACGCGAGACGGCCTACAACCTCCCGCTGGCGGAATAACCCGTTCCGAGCGGCGGCGAAGAACCGCCATCTTACCGAACGGCGACCAGAGGACCGACCCGCGAGGAACTGGTCGGCTCGGCCATCGCTCCGTTCGTCTCGACCCCCCCGGTCACTGGTGGCCGGTCGCGCTCAGTCGCTGACGCGCACGACACCGGGGTCGCGGCCGTGACCGGCGTAGTAGAGCGCGCTCCCACGAACCGAGGGCGCACTCATGAGCGCGGGTCGGACGTCAAGCCCGAGCGACCACGTCGTCTCGCCGCTCGCGGCGTCGAGTGCGTACAGCGTCTCGTCCCCCAGCGCGAACCGCGTATCGGCGGCGACGACCGGCGGACGCGGCCCGAGGTCGGCGTCGAGTTCTCTCGCCCACTTCGTGGCTCCGTCGGTCACGTCGAACGCCGCGAGCGCGCCGTCCGGTGACTGGACGTGGAGCGTGTCGCCGCTCACGGCGGCGTACGGACTCCCGTTCTCCGGCAGCGGGACGGACGCGCGCCACTCTGTCGCCCCGTCGTCGAGTGCGAGCGCGTACACGTCGCCGCGATGGGCCGCGTAGTACAGGTGGTTCTCGCCGACCACGAGCGGGACGGTGCTCTCCGGGAGGCCGTGCCGTCGCCAGCGCTCCTCGCCCGACATCGGGTCGAGGGCGGCGACGCCGGTCGTCTCCTCGCTCGTCCCCACGGTCGTGTACGCGACGCCGTCGCGGGCGACGACCGCCGCACCAGACCCCCCTGCGTCGTAGTGCCAGCGCTTCTCGCCGGTCGCGGGGTCGCGACCGTAGACGGTCTCTCCGTCGTCCGTGAGGAGGGTGTCGGCGGCGAGAACGGGCGCGTTCGACACCGCTCCGTAGCCGCCTTGGTCGGTTCGCCAGCAGAGCTCGCCGTTCCGACCGTCGTACGCCGCCACGAACTCCGCCGTCGAGACGAAGACCGCGTCTCCGGCGACCGTCGGCGTCGACTTCCCGTACGGATAGCGAACCGACCACGACTCCGTCGAGGAGTCGAGCCCGAAGCCGCGATACGCGCCAGCCTCACCGTCCCCGTCGCTGTACCCCACGACACCGCGGCCACCGGCGAGCGTTACCGAGGTGCCGGTCGCGATGGCGACGGCCGCGACGCTGGAAGCGGCCGGGTCGCCGGACGGCCCGCCGTCGGCCGTCCCGCCGGTGTTCGCGAAGTCGTGTTGGTAGGTCGGCCACGCTCCGGTGACGTCGCCGACGGGGGCGTCCCGTTCGTGAACCCGGTCGGCTCCCGCGACGACGCGACCGATACACCCCGTGAGGGAGGCGAGCGCCGTCGTTCCCGTCGCTGCGAGCAGTCCGCGGCGCGTCTGTGCGTTGGAGGGCATCGCAGTAGTGTCGCGACCGAACCAGTAAATAATTTGTCTCTATTCCGGGACGGGCGACGGCCGTTCGGGAGCCCGTCGTGCTCGCGCAATCGCCGGGGGCGGTTACGCGAACGCGGTCGCAACGCAGTTGCTCCTTGCTCGCGTAACTGTCTCCGACAGTTACGCGAACGCCTCCAACACGCCCTGCCCGTCCGTTCCGCCGAGGAGCGGGAGCGCGGCGCGCTCCGGGTGGGGCATCATGACGGCGACCGTCTCGTCCGCGCCGAGGAGGCCCGCGACGTTGTGCTTCGAGCCGTTCGGGTTCGCGTCGTCAGTGACGTTCCCGTCGGCGTCGCAGTAGCGGAAGAGGACCCGGTCCTCGTCCTCGACGGCCGCCAGTTCGGCGTCGGGAATCTCGAAGCGCCCCTCGCCGTGCGCGATGGGGAACTCGACGACGTCGCCCTCCTCGTAGGCGGCCGTCCACGGCGTGTCGGCGCGCTCGACGCGGAGGTGGACGTGCTCGCACTGGAAGCGCGCCGAGCGGTTCGTCGTGAACGCGCCCGGCGTCAGGCCGGCCTCGCAGCCGATCTGCGCGCCGTTGCAGATGCCGAGGACGGGCGTGCCCGACTCGGCGGCGTCGCGCACGTCGTCCAGAATCGGCGAGCGCGCCGCCATCGCGCCCGCGCGGAGGTAGTCGCCGTAGGAGAACCCGCCCGGGAAGACGACGCCCTCCGTGTCGGCGGGGAGGCCGTCCTCGTGCCAGACGATTTCGGCGTCGACGCCGACCGCTTCGAGCGCGCGCACGGCGTCGCGGTCGCAGTTCGACCCGCCGAAGCGAATCACGGCGATCATTCGCGCGCGGCGACCTCCACGTCGTAGTCGTGGATGGTCGGGTTCGCGAGCAGGCGCTCGGCCATCTCCTCGGCCCGCTCTGCGGCGGCGTCCGCGTCCGCGGCGTCGAGGTCGAGCTCGAAGCGGTCCATCGAGCGCAGTTCGTCGAGCTCGAAGCCGAGGCGCTCGAGGGCGTGCTTCGTCGTCTCGGCCTCGGGGTCGAGGACGCCGCGCTTGAGTCGGACGGTCACCGTCGCGGTGTAGGCGCTCATCGCGTGAGGGTGCGTGTCCGTGGTCAAAAAGCCTTCTGAAACGACGGGGTGTTACACGTTCGTGCGACATCGCCCGGGAGCGGTCCGAAGACGCGGGCCTTTTCACTACGCGCCACCTTCGGAACGCTGTATGTCCGCGTTCGACAGTCAGCGGAGGTGGTCGCGATGACGAGCGAATTCGCCGAGATTACCGTCGTCGGAGGAGACAAGACGGGAATCGTCGCGAACGTCACCTCCGCGCTGTTCGAGCGCGGGATCAACATCGAGGACATCGACCAGGCCGTCCGCGAGGGCACCTTCCGGATGACGCTCCACGCGGACATCTCCGAGATGGTCTGCACGCGCGAGACCCTCCGCGAGAGCCTCGACGACATCGCCGCCGACCTCGGCGTCGACGTCACCGTCCGCTTCCCGAGCGAGGAGGTCGCACGCGGCCTCGCGCTCCTCGTCACGAAGGAGTCTCACCCCCTCGAGTACATCCTCGAGCGCCGCGACGAACTCGACGCCGAAATCCGCGTCATCGTCGGCAACCACTCGAAACTCGAGGGCATCGCCGACGCCCACGACGTCCCCTTCTACGACATCGGCACCGAGTCCGGCAAGCCCGACGAGGAGCGCCTCCTCGAACTCCTCGAGGAGTACGAGGTGGACTGCATCGGCCTCGCGCGCTACATGCGCATCCTCTCACCGGACGTCGTCTTCCGCTACGAGGGCCGCATCATCAACGTCCACCCGAGCCTCCTCCCCGCCTTCCCCGGCGCGGAACCCTACCGGCAGGCGCTCGACGCCGGCGTCCGTATCGCGGGCGTCACCGGCCACTACGTCACTACCGACCTCGACCAGGGCCCGATCATCGCCCAGCGCGCCTTCGACGTCCCCCCGGATGCCGACCGCGCCGACCTGAAGGCGCGCGGCCAGCCCGTCGAGGCCGAAGTGCTCTTCGAGAGCCTGCGCCTCCACCTCAACGACGACATCGCCGTTCATAGAGGGAAGGTCGAGTTCCGTGGCGACCCCGAGCAGTACCAGCTCGGGCTCACGCCCGAGGCGCGCGACGCGAACCCGAACGCGCCCGTCGACGACGCCCTCGACGTCGAGGACGCCGACCCCGTCGAGCCGAACACCGACGACTAGCGGCCTTCTCACTCCCGCTCCCTTCGACCCAGTTCGTCTCCAGCGACCGCTTTTTCACGCGGAGCGGCGCGCCGCTTCGCGCGTTCCTCACGGGACGAACGTCAGTTCGGCGCGCCGGACGTCCGCGTCGAAGTACGCCGCGACGAGGTCGTCGGCGTCCACGGGGACGATCCGTCGCGGTATCGTCGCGGAGAGCGATGGCACGTCGAAGGGGTACGGGTCGAGGCGGAGCGTCGCCGGCCCGACGGGTGAGACGTCGATACCGGTGGTGTCGTCGTCGCCCGTCGGTACGGGCCCGACCGTCGCCGCCTCGTAGCGCGCGCTGTCGCAGACGTAGAGCGAGAGCGAGTCGAGCGCCTGCAGGAGGAGGTAGTTCCGCCAGAGCGGGCTCCGGATCGCGCCCGCGGGCGCGGCGCCCTCGGCGTGGACGGCGTCGAGGACGTCGCGCTCGCGCTCGCCGACGTCGTACGCGTCGCCGTCCGCGAGGGCGTCGAGGAGGTCGTCCTGCCGGGCCTCCTGTGCGGCGACGAACGACGCGTAGGGCGCGCGGTCGCTCAGGTCGAGGATTTCGGTGCGGACGCCGTAGCCGCCGCGCCGGAGGCCGGCGGCGTGCATCGACGTGAGGAGGCCGGCGTAGGGGTCGATGTCGGCGACGACGTCCACGCCGCGGGCGTAGAAGTCGACCCAGTCGTCGCCGTCCGCCTCGACGAACCCCACCGGCTCGCCGTCGTCGTCGAGGCGCGGGCGCGTGTCGTAGTCGCTCCACCCCTGGTCGTGGTGCTCGGCGGCGACGACGAGCGGGTGGCGCGGCTCCGGCGCGGCGACGGCGTCGCTCCCCCAGTGGCGCGCGAAGCGCCCGGAGAGCGCGGCGTGCGCGGGCTGGGTGACGAATCGGTAGCGGCCTGCGGCCTCCGTGACGATCATACACCGGGTAGGCGCCCGAGCACCAAGAAGGAGGGCGGAGACGCGACTAGAGGTCGCGAACGGCGTCCACGGCGGCCTCGACGTCCGGCGCGTCGAACCAGTCGCTGCCCGTGTAGGCGTTCGTCCCGGCGCGATAGAGGTCGGCGACGGCGTCGATGACGGTCTCGGGAAGCGGGTCGGGGGAGGCCTCGCAGAGGTCGCGCCAGTCGGCGACGCCGCGCTCGTCGGCCTCGGCCTTCGCGGCGCTCACGGCGTCGACCCACGCGGGGTCGTAGGACTTGTAGTACTGCCGGACGACCTCCTTCGAGACCTGCTGGTCGCCGTAGGCGAAGCGGTTCTCGTCGAAGGTGCCGACGACGTCCGCGACCCGAATCGTGCCGTCGACGTACGCGCACTCGATCTTGCCGTCCTGGTGGTCGAAGCCGCCCTCGCTGGCCTGCTCGGTGACGACGTGGTTCACGGCGAGCGCGAGTTCCTCGAGGGCATCCACGTCGGCGTCGCCCGCGATGCGGTCGGCCTCCGCGCGCGAGAGGTAGCGGTCCTGCTCCTCGTACTTCGTGGAGAACTCGACGACCGGCTCCGGGAGCGTGACGGGTTCGTCCGGCCACTCCTCGGCGTCGAGGCCGAAGTCGGCGGGTGCGCCGCGCGAGCGCAGACTCGACCCGACGGGGACGGTGTTCCGGAAGACGATTTCGAGGGGGATGATGTAGTTCGTGCCCGCCCCACCGTGGTAGGCGTCGTAGTCGTACGCGCCACCCTCGAAGGGGAGGTCGGGGACCTCCACGAGGTCGATGACCATCTCCGTCGGCGGCGCGCTCGCCTCGCCGAGTTCGACGACCTCGCCGGTTTCGGGGTCGACGACGCCCTCGTAGTGCGTCGGGACGTGGTTGACGTCGAGGAGCTCGAAGTTGTACGCGCCCATCGTGCAGAGCGCGGCGCCCTTCTGCGGAATCTCGTCGGGCATCTTCCCCCAGTCGAAGACGCTGTAGTCGTCGGTGAACGCGAACCGACCGCGGCCGGGTGCGTCGGCTGTCGGGGCGTCCTCGACCACGAGGTCCTTCACGCTCGTCATACCCGCCTCTCGGACAGCCGGGGACTAAGGGGTTTCCATCGACGTGCCTATCATTCGACTCCTCTCCATAGAGTTATACACGAACGTGGTTCTTTCGTCCCACCTGCATTTATGCCGTCCCGGCGGCGAGAAACGGGTATGTCGTCACACCCGACCCTACAGGAACTCACCGACTGCGGTGTCGTCGCGGTCATGCGCGGCCTCGACCCGGAGACGCTCGTCGAGACCGGGGACGCCCTCCGCGAGGGCGGCGTCACCACCATCGAGGTCACCGCCGACTCGCCGGGCGCCATCGAGGGCATCCGCGAGCTCGCCGACCACTTCGAGGGCACCGAAGTCCACGTCGGCGCCGGCACCGTCATCGACGAGGAGACCGCGAACGCCGCGCTCCGCGCGGGCGCGCAATTCGTCGTCTCCCCGTCGCTCCACGAGGAGGTCATCGAGACGTGCAGTCGCTACGGCGTCGTCTGCGCGCCCGGCGTCATGACGCCCACGGAGGCCGTCACCGCCTACGAGGCGGGCGCGGACGTCGTGAAGGTCTTCCCCGCGAAGACGGTCGGCCCCTCGCACGTCGGCGCCATCAAGGGCCCGCTCGGCCAGATTCCCATCATCCCCACCGGCGGCGTCGGCCCGTCGAACGCACAGGAGTACGTCGAGGCGGGCGCCGTCGCCGTCGGCGCGGGCGGCTCGCTCATCGACGAGGACGCCATCGAGCGCGGCGACTTCGAGGTCATCACCGAGAACGCGGCGGAACTCGTCGCCGCCGTGGAGGCAGGACGCGACGCGTAAGCGTCGCGAAGACGCGAGCGGGTCGCGGGGCCGAGTGACGCACGTCGCGCTCGACTGCCCAACTCTCCCGACGCTACCCGCCTGCTTTTGGGTGTCCGCGCGCAACTGCGAGTATGTCTTGGATCGACGACCGGGCGAGTTCGCTCGAGGCCGACGAGTTCGGCTTCGAGGTGCTGCCCGAGACCGACCAATCCTTCGAGAACGCGCTCGCGAAGGCCCGCGACGGCGAGCGGCTCAGCGTCGACGACGGCATCGAACTCATGACCACGGGGACGGACTCCGTGGGCATCGACCCGCGACGCAAGGAACTCGTCCTCGAGGCCGCTGACCGCCGGCGCGCGGAGGTGGTCGGCGACGAGGTGACGTTCGTCGCGAACGTCAACAACAACGTCACCACCGCGTGCAACGTCGGCTGTCTCTTCTGCAACTTCAAGGACACCGCCCACCAGTTCGAGGAAGAGTATCAGGAGGAGCACGGGGGCTTCACGAAGACGCCGGCGGAATCCCGCGACATCGTGGGCGACGCCGTCGAGCGCGGCGTCTACGAGGTCACGTCGGTGTCCGGCCTCCACCCCGGCATGACGCTCGACGAGGAGCACCGCGAACTCCTCGACCCCGACGACCCCGAACTCAACTTCAAACCCCCCGAGGTCTACGAGACGCCGCCCGCGACCTACCGCGAGCAGATCGCGGCGATGGCGGAGACGGGCGCGCACGTCCACTCGATGACGCCCGAGGAGGTCCATCACGCCCAGCGCGGCGCGGACTGGGACTACGAGTACGTCTACCGCGAGCTCGCGGACGTCGGGCTGAAGACGGTGCCCGGGACGGCGGCCGAAATCCTCGTCGACGAGGTGCGCGACGTCATCTGCCCGGGGAAGATCACCACCGACGAGTGGGTGGCGTCGATGGAGGCCGCCGCCGACGTCGGCCTCCCGATGACCGCGACCATCATGTACGGGCACGTCGAGAACGAGGCCCACCGCGTCCAGCACCTGAAGGTGATTCGCGACCTGCAGGACCGCACGGACAACATCACGGAGTTCGTCCCGCTGTCGTTCATCCACCAGAACACGCCGCTCCACGAGCACGGCGTCGTGGACTCGGGCGCCTCGAAGGCCGAGGACGAACTCATGGTCGCCGTCGCCCGGCTCTTCCTCGACAACGTCGAGCACATTCAGTCCTCGTGGGTGAAGTACGGCGACGAGCACGGGATGAAGCTCCTGAACTGCGGCGCGGACGACTTCATGGGCACCATCCTCTCAGAGGAGATCACGAAGCGCGCGGGCGGCGAGTACGGCGAGTTCCGCTCCTTCCGGGACTACGCGGAGATGATCACGGCCATCGGCCGCACGCCCGTCGAGCGCTCGACCGACTACACGGAGCGCCGCCGCGTCGACCCGGACGCGGACGTCATCGGCCCGCGCCTCGGCCCGGAGGCCGACGGCACGCCGCTCCTCGACTAGGGACGCCCGCATGATGGTCACGACGCACGCGGCGATGGGCGCGGCGCTGAGCGCGCTCCTCATCCCGGTCTCGCCCGAACTCGCCGGCGTCGCGGCGCTCGCGGCCTTCTGCGGCGGCGTCTTCCCCGACCTCGACCTCCTCGTCGGCGAGCACCGCCGCACCCTCCACTACCCCGACTACTACACGCTCCTCGCGCTCGCCCTCGCGGGCGTCGCCATCCTCAGACCCGCCGTCGCCACGGTCGCCGTCGCGGCGTTCGTGGCGTCGGCCGCCCTCCACTCCGTCGCGGACGCGTTCGGCGGCGGCCTCGCGCCGCGCCCGTGGGTTCGCGACGACCACCGCGGCGTCTACTGCCGCCTGCGCGGGCGCTGGGTCCACCCGCGCCACTGGGTGCGCTGGGACGGCGCACCCGAGGACCTCGCGCTCGGCGGCGCGCTCGCGCTCGTCTGCGTCGCCGCGTTCGACGGCCCCGTCCGGTGGCTCGTCGTCCTCACGCTCCCGGTCTCCGCGACGTACACCGCCGTCCGCAAGCGCCTCCCCGAGTGGGCGCCGTGGCTCCTCGAGTGACGCAGTCGCGTGCGGTAGTTACCCCTCCTCGGGCGTCCACTCGCCGCCGACGCGGTCGTAGCCCATCATCGACGGCCCGTCGTGCTCGGTGAACACCACCTTCAGGTTCGGCGTCGGCACGCCGTACGCCTCGTGGACGTGCTCCATCACGGCGAGCGCGAAGTCGCGCTTCGTCTCGTCGTCGCGGCCGCGCCGGACCTCGGCGTCCGCGAAGAGCAGGTCGCCCTCGACGCCGCGCCCGATGGAGAGCGCCGACTCGTCGTGCTCGCGGACGGTGACGGCGACGTGACTCGTCCCCGTGCGCATCCGCTCGGCGTACGTCTCGCGGACGAACGCGGCGAAGGCCTCCGTCTCCGTGGCGTCGAGCGATAGCGTCGTGTCGAACTGGAGGAGCGGCATGGCTGACCGTCCGCGTCGTCGGCACAAAAAACCGCGCGGCAGAACGGAGAGGAGAGTCGCGTGAGTCCGACGCCGTCAGTGGCCCCGGTCGTGCGGGGCGACCTGCGTGCCGTAGTACTCGGCGTGGTCGGTGTAGTCGATGAATCGCGGGGCGTCCGGGTCGAAGGGACGCTCGAGCGACTCGAAGGCCTTCTTCTTGTCCCAGCCCTGCAGCTTCCCGACCGCCTTCCGGGAGTCGAGGTCGCGGTGCTCGAGGGCGGCCTCGGTGGCCTCCCACGCCTTCATCCCCTGCTCGTTGCGGACGATGACGGAGGAGTAGCCGTCCGCCGACCCCACCGAGCCGACGGTGACGTCGGAGGTCATGCCGGTGAAGTCCGCACACTCGTCACAGCCCTTGAGGGTGGCGTCGTGGAACTCGTTGACGTCCTCGGCGATGATCTGCTCGCCGTCGGTCCCGTAGACGCGCATCTCGCCCTCGATGACGTCCATCTTCCCGATGTCCTCGGGGTAGATGTCGCGCTTCTCGGCGAGCTGCTCGCCGATGAGGCGCTCGTAGTTGAAGTTCTTCGTGCACATCAGGGAGATGCGGAAGTCGACGGCTTCAACGAGCTCCGTCTGCGCGCCCTTCGACCAGTCGAAGTCCTGGAGGGCGCTGATGCCCTCGATCTCGCAGGGCGTGCCGACGAGCGCGAGGCTGAGGTCCTCGGGGTCCTTCTCGGGGAGCTTGTGCTCCCACTGCCCGAGGTCGAGGTTGCCGAGCGCCATCGTCTGGTTGTAGAACGACCCGGCGTTCTCCACGAGGTCCTCGTGGCTCGTCGCGAGGAAGGACTCGGCCTTCCACGGGTCCTCCTCGGACTCGGTGGCGACGAGCGCGCCGTCGATTTCGCCGTCCTCGAGGAGCGTGGAGAGCATCGCGGTGACGACGCCGCCGTCTTGGGCGTCCTCGTGCCAGTCGTCGCGGACCTTCGCGGTGAACTCCGTGATGGGGTCGCCAGCGCCGGAGACGTTGTCGTCGCCGCCGGTGATCTTCCACTGGCGCTCGTAGCGCAGGCCGCCGCGCGGACAGAAGTCCCAACACATCGAGCAGCCCGTACACATCTTGACGAGTTCGGGGTGGCCGTCGTCGCCGACGCCGATGGAGTCCGAGGGGCAGGCGGCGACGCACGTCCCGCACTGGATACAGCGGTCGGCGTCGATGACGGCCTCGTCGAGCTCCATGAACCACGTCTTGTCGTCGGGCGTGTCGATGTCGTTCATCTCCGAGCGGATCGAGTACTCGGGCGTGTCGAGGTCGACGCCCTCGGGAACGCCGACGCGCGCGTCGGGCTCCGCGCCCGGCGAGTCGACGTCCTGACTCTTCCCCTCGGAGGGCGGCGTGAAGTCGACGTCGCCGAGCTGGCCGTTCTCGTCGACGTTGACGGCGCCCGCGCCGTCGGCGCGGACGGCCGTGGACTCCTCGCTCGGGCCGGCGTCCGTCGAACAGCCGCAGTCGCTCCCGCAGGAGCCGCTCTCGCCGTCGCTCTCGCTCGGCGACCCGACGTTCGGGACGCCCGGGGTCCGATCAGTCACCGTGAGCCACCCCCTTGGAGACGGGGCCGTCGGCACGCTGCATCACGGTGCGCAGGCGGTCGTTGTCGACGCGGCGCGTCCACTCGTAGAAGCGCTCGCCCTCCGTGCGCTCCTCGGTGTAGACGGCGAACAGCTCCTCGAGGGCGCCGGTGACGCTCCCGGCGGGAACGGCGGTCTCCACCCAGTCGAGGAAGGCGTTGTCGGGGCCGAGGCTCCCGCCGAGGCCGAAGTCCATGCCCTCGACGATGTCGTCGTCGCTGTTGTCGGCGGTCTCGACCTTCACGGTCTCGCCGCGGAAGCCGACGTCCGCGATCTGGGGCTGCGCGCAGGACGCCGAGCACCCGGACATGTGCATGCGGACGACGTCGAGGTCGTCGGGCGTCTGGATCTGCTCGTCGAGCTGGCGCGCCCACTGCTTCGTGCGCGCCTTCGTCTCGATGATGGCGTACTTGCAGTACTCGGTGCCCGTACAGGCGACCGCGCCACGGGAGAACGGGCCGGGGTCGGGCTGGTAGTCCTCGGCGAACGCCTCGTTCACGAGGTCCTCGACGTTCTCCTCGGGGACGTGCGTGATGAGGAAGTTCTGGTCGGTCGCGAGGCGAACGGTCGACTCCTCGGTGCCGTACTCCTTCGCGGCGCGGGCGGCCTCGACGAACTCGTCGCCGCCGACGCGCCCGGAGATGACGTTGAAGCCGACGTACTTCAGGCCGTCCTCCTTCTGGTCGTGCACGCCGACGTGGTCGCCGGTGTACCCCTCGGTGAGATCGATGCCGGCGTTCGGGAGGTCGACGTCACAGCGGTCGCGGACCGCCTGCTCGAAGTTCTCCGGGCCCATCTGCTGGACGAGGTAGCGCATCCGGCAGACGCCGCGGTTGTGGCGGTCGCCGAGCTCCTTGAACGTCTGCGCGATGGCGCGGCAGAACTCGACGGCGTGCTCGGGGCGGACGAAGACGTCGAGTTCGGAGGCCATTCGCGGGCCGTCGGAGAGGCCGCCGCCGACGCGAGCGTGGAAGCCGTAGACGGCGCCCTCGTCGGTCTGCTTCTTCGCGGGGACGAGGCCGACGTCGTTGATCTGGGACTGCGCGCAGTCGTGCTTGCAGCCCGTGATGGTCATCTTGAACTTTCGGGGGAGGTTGGCGTACTCCCGGTTGTTCGTGAAGTAGTCGGAGACGGCGTCGATGACGGGCTGGGCGTCGAAGCATTCGTGGTCGTCGAGGCCGGCGGCCGGACAGCCGAGCACGTTCCGCGCGGAGTCACCACACCCCTGAATCGTGGTGAGTCCGACCTCGTCGTACTTGTCCCAGATTTCGGGGACGTCTTCGACCTCGACCCAGTGCATCTGGATGTCCTGACGCGTCGTGATGTCGAGGTAGGCGTCGCCCCAGAACTCGTCGTTGACCTCCTCGTACTCCTCGTCGGGCTGGACGGCGTACTCCTCGGCGACTTCGCCGATGACTTCGGCCTGCTCGGGGGTGAGGTGCCCGCCGGGGACCTTCGTCCGCACCATGAAGTAGCCGTCCTGCTTCTGCGTGTACGCCCCCGCCCACTTGAGACGCTCCCACTCGCCGTCGCCCGCCCGCTCCTCGATGTCGTCGAAACCGAGTTCCTCCTCTGCGTACTCGCGGAGGTCCTCGACGACGTCGAGGGGGTGTTTCTCCTGTTTCCACTGCTCGGTCGTGTTCAGACTCACTAGGTGGGTACTACACGCGCGCGACCCTCTTTCTGCGTATGCCTGCAAGGAGTGTCACGGCTCCCGAGTACGGGACGTGACTCGCCGCCGTACGTGACACGCCGCGACCCGCGAACACCCGCTCGGCCCGCCCCGAGTGCGACGGTTCGCCGCGAACCCCGCTCGCCCTCGGGTCGTAGGATGGGGCAATTGTTGCCTCATACTGTGACGTGGTCAGTCGGCTACGCCGGTCGCCCCCGCCCGAACCGCCCGATAGCGCTCGCCCGCCTCGTCCGCCGCTTCGAGCGCCGCCCGAATCCGCTCGGACGTCCAGCGCTCCGACTCGAGGAACCGCTCGTAGGTCGGGAGGCGCTCCGCGAGCGGGACGCCCGCGTGCTCGGCGACCGCTTCGAGTTCGCGCAGCGCCGGCCACGCGTAGTCCGGGTTCACGTGGTCGTCCGTCACCGGCGAGACGCCGCCGAGGTCGTCGACGCCGCAGTCCACCACCTCGCGGGCGTCGAAGAGGTTCGGCGGCACCTGCACCGACACCGCGTCGGGGAGGACGGCGCGCGCCATCGCGACGACGCGGCGCATCGTCGCCGTCGAGGGCGACCCCTCGTGCCAGCGCTCGTTGTCCGAGACCGGCTGGACGATGACCTCCTGGACGTGCCCGTAGCGCTCGTGGAGGTCGCGGATCGCGAGCAGGCTCTCGGCCCGGTCGCGCCACGTCTCCCCGATTCCCACGAGGATGCCCGTCGTGAACGGCACGTCGAGCTTCCCGGCGTTCGCGATGGTGTTCAGGCGCTGGCCCGGCACCTTCGAGCGCGGCCCGCCGTGCGCCTGCACCTCGGCGGTCGTCTCCAGCATCACGCCCATCGAGGCGTTCACGTCGGCGACTTCCGCCATCTCCGCGTGCGTCTGGTCGCCCGGGTTCGAGTGCGGGAGGAGGCCCTCGTCGAGCGCGATCTCGCACGCCTCCCGGAGGTACGTGTGGATGGAGTCGTGACCGAGCTCCGCGAGCTCGGCGTGAATCTCCGTGTATCGGTCGTCCGGGTCGTCGCCGAAGGTGAACAGGGCCTCCGTACAGCCCGCGTCGGCGCCGCGCCGACACGTCTCGCGTATCTCCTCGGGCGTCATCAGCGACGCCTGCCCGGGCGGGTCGTAGTAGGTGCAGTACGTGCAGGTGTAGCGACACGCCGTCGTCAGCGGCACGAAGACGTTGCGCGCGAACGAGAGCTCGTCGGCGGCCTCGACGTCGTCCGGCCGCACCGCCAGCGCGCGCTCCACGTCGCGGTCCGCGACGTGCACGTCCACCCCGTACTCCTCGACTCCCGGGAACACGCCTGTCGCTATTGCGCCCGCCCCGAAAAGGGTTGCTACCCCGACAACCCGACTCGTCCGGCGGACGCTTTATGCCGGTCCGGGGGCGTTCTCCGGGTATGTCCGGAGAGTTCGACGGCTACGGCGGCCGATACGTCCCCGAACCGCTCGAAGAACCGCTCGCCCAGCTCGCCGACGCCTACGACGCCCTCGAGGACGACCCCGACTTCCGCGCCGACCTCGAGGCCTCCCTCCGTGACTTCGCGGGGCGCCCGACGCCGCTCTATCACGCCGAGCGGCTCTCCGAGGCGTACGGCGTCGACGTCTACCTCAAACGCGAGGACCTCCTCCACGGCGGCGCGCACAAGATCAACAACTGCCTCGGGCAGGGCCTCCTCGCGAAACACGCCGGGAAGGAGCGCCTCATCGCGGAGACCGGCGCCGGCCAGCACGGCACCGCGACGGCGATGGTCGGCGCGCTCCTCGGCCTCGACACGGAGATCTACATGGGGAAGAAGGACGTCGAGCGCCAGCGGATGAACGTCTTCCGGATGCGCCTCATGGGCGCCGACGTGAACGAGGTCACGCGGGGCGACGCCGGCCTCGCGGACGCCGTCGACGCCGCCCTCGAGGACTTCGCCGCGAACGTCGAGGACACCCACTACCTCGTCGGGAGCGTCGTCGGCCCCGACCCCTTCCCCCGGATGGTCCGGGACTTCCAGAGCGTTCTCGGCCGCGAGGCCCGCGAGCAGTTCCGCGAGCGCACCGGCGGCCTCCCGGACGCCGCCGTCGCCTGCGTCGGCGGCGGGTCGAACGCGATGGGGCTCTTCCACGCCTTCCGCGACGACCCCGTCGAGTTCTACGGCGCGGAAGGCGGCGGCGAGGGCGCCGACTCGAAGCGCCACGCCGCCCCGCTCGCGAGGGGCGAGGAGGGCGTCATCCACGGCATGAAGACGCGCGTCATCGACGAGGACGCCGAGGTCCACTCCGTCTCCGCCGGCCTCGACTACCCCGGCGTCGGCCCCGAGCACGCGATGTTCCGCGAGGTCGGGCGCGCCACCTACGAGGGCATCCCGGACGACGAGGCCCTCGCCGCCTTCCGCGACCTCGCCGAGATGGAGGGCATCATCCCCGCGCTCGAGTCGAGTCACGCCATCGCGCTCGCGAAGCGCCTCGGCGACGCGGGCGAACACGAGACGCTCCTCGTGAACCTCTCGGGTCGGGGCGACAAGGACATGGCGCAGGCCGCCGAGCTCTTCGACCTCGCGTAACCCTACGCGTCCGCGTAGAACTCCCGGTTCCGCAGGACGAACGACCCGTAGCCCACGGCGACGCCCCCGAGGACGACGACGACGAACGTCCCGAATATCGCGTTCAATCGGAGGCCCGCCGCCGCGAGCGCGCCGCCCGCGACGAACGCCGCGCCGGCCGCGAGCAGCACTTCGAGCGCGAGCCGCGCCCGGCCCGCCCGGCGGAGCGCGTCCGTCCGCACGTCCCGCCCGAGCGGCGTGTAGGCGTCCGCGACCGGCAGCACCACCGTCACCGCCACCGCCGCCGACACCGGGCCGGCGACCCTCACCGGGGCGTCCAGCGCGAGCAGTGCGACGTCGACCAGCGTGCCCGTGACGCCCGCGAGCGCGAGCAGGCCGACCACCGACGCGGCGGCCCGCAGGAGGCGGTGTCTCATCGTCGGCCCGTCGCCCGCCACACGCTTACTCGCTTCGGGTGACGGTCGTCCGTCCGCCCGTCCGGTCGAGGTGGACGCCCGCCTCGCGGAGCCACGCGCCCGTCTCGCCCTCCCCGCGCACCAGCACGTCCGCGAGGTCCGCGCGCTCGTCCACGTCGAGCGCGAGCCGCGTCGCGTCGAACTCCCGGACCGACAGCCCGCGCTCGCCGGCGGCCCGGAGGTGGTCGAGGTAGGACGTGCCGTGGTAGTCGACCGCGAAGGCGTCGTCCCGAACGACGAGCGCGTTCGTCCCGCCGCCGAGACCCGGGGCGAGCACCACGTCGCCGTCCGCCGCGAAGAAGCGCGCCAGCACGCGCGGCGTCGCGAGCGCGAGGTCGGCCATCACCACCGCCGTCCCCGCGTCGAGGCGGGCGTTCACCGCGTCGCTCAGCGGCCGCTCGTCGACGACGACCGGCGCCGCGCAGTCGACCGACTCGGTCGCGACGACGAGCGGGTCGCCGCCCGCCGCGCGGAGCGCCGCGAGGACGTCCGCGAGCAGCACGCCCGCGAGGTCGCGTCGCTCCGACGGGGAGAACAGTCCCGCGAGGCGCGTCTTCGGGTCCGTGGCGTCGAACGGAACGAGCGTCCGCATCTGGCTGTCGTAGGACGAGGAGCGTAGAAAGGCGTGCGGGTTCGACCCTAGCCGAGGCGGTCGTAGGTGTCGCGCTGGCGCAGGTACCACCAGACGCCGCCGCCGACGACGAGGAGCGCGACGACGACGCCCGCGCCGATGAACAGCCAGCGCTGGGTCTGCGCGGAGGAGGCCGCTGACTCGGCCTGCTGTTCGGCCTGACTCGCGAGCGAGACCGCGTTCTCGAAGTTCCCGGCGTCGTACGCGGAGATGGCGTTCTCGACGAGCGAGGTCGCCTCACTCACGCTCGCGCCCGCGCTCTGTGCGCTCTCGATGGCGCTCTGGGCGTCCTCGATAGCGGTTCGTGCCTCCTGACTGCTCTCGGTGTACGGCCGCGTGGTGTGCGCCTCGCCGATCACCGACGCGGAGCCGCCCTGCTGGGCCTGCGTGAACTCCGCGATGGTGAGCTGCTGGGGCGGCTCGTAGCTGTACTCCTCGACCGACGGCACCGTCCCCTCGACGCGCACCGTCACCTTGTTGACGTCCTCGCTCGCCTGCACCTGCTGCTCGAAGCTCTGCCCGGTCGGCGAGTGCTGGGCGATCTTCGCGCCGGTCTGGTCGTAGAGCGTCACCGTCCACGTCACCTGCGTGAGCTCCGTGCTCCCACGGAGCGTCCACGTGTCGTACTCCTCGTAGAGGTCCGTGAGCGTGTACGTCGCGGTCTGCTGGCTCCCGACCTGCGCGGACGGCGGCGCGGTGCCGTCAACGGAGACCGCACCCGCCGGGACCGCGAGAACGGAGAGCGCGAGCAGCGCCGCGAGCGCGAGGCTAGAATAGCGGCTCGAGTTCATCGTCATCGTCTTCGACGAGCTCCTGTAAGTTCTGTTCGCTCTCGCCGCGAATGTCGTCGATGTTCTCCCGGGCCTCGATGGCGATCTGCTGGAGTTCCTTGATGCGCGGGACGTCGGTCACGCCGCTCAGGAGGACGACCGCCGCGACGTTGTTCGAGTCCTCCACGGGGTAGTCGCCGCCCCGGACCTCCATGGAGCCGGTCTGCTCTTCGAGCCACTTGCGGCCGCGCTCGATGCCCTTCCGGTTGAGGAACTGCGAGGGGCCGGCGGTGACGAGGAGGGCGCGCTCGGCGCCGTTCTCGATCTTGCAGGGGAGGGTGAGCCGGCCGAGCGCGGCCTTCCGGACGAGCGAGGTGATGCGGTTCGTCGTGCTCGCGGAGTCGAGGCTGGACTGCTCGTCCCCGCCGGTGAAGCGCGAGAGGAGGCCGCCGCTCTGCTTCTCGTCGGAGACGTCCTCGGCGGCGTAGCCGACCGTGGAGACGCCGCCGCCCGCGAGCGTGTTGATGATCTCAGATGAGTCCACGACGCTCTCGGCGACCTCGCCGCCCTGCTCGATCTCGCCGGCGCCGAAGAGGATGCCGAATCGGGTGACGATTTCGTCGTTTATCTGCCGGTAGCCGCCCTGCATCGACTCGCCGCTCTTGCGCCACGCGTCGTTGTCGAAGACGAGGAGGTTGTCGACCTCGCGGACGAGCGTCCGGAAGGAGCGCGCGGCGTTCAGCGTGTAGATGCCGCCCTCGTCGCCCGCCGGGAGGACGCCGAGGCCGTAGACGGGTTCGGTGTAGATGCGCTTGATGTGGCGCGCCATCACGGGCGACCCGCCGGAGCCGGTACCGCCGCCGAGGCCGGTGATGATGAGGAAGGCGTCGACCTCGTGGACGGGGATGGAGTCGATGGCGCCCTGTATCTCGTCGATGTCCTCCTCGGCGATTTCGGCGCCGAGTTCGTTGTCCGCGCCGACACCGTGCCCCTTCACCCGCGACTGGCCGATGAGGACGCGGTTCTCCTGCGGGACGTGCTCGAGCCCCATCAGGTCCGCCTTCGCCGTGTTGACCGCGACGGCGGCGCGGACGACGTTGCTCCCGGTCTGCTCGTCGTGCTCCAGGAACCTGTCGAGAATCTTCCCCCCGGCCTGCCCGAAGCCGATCATTGCGAGTTTCATGTGGTGCCAGTTACAGAGAACAGAGCTATGAGACGGATAAGTGTTGTTATGACGGCTGTCGGACGACACCCCCTATTTGACGATTTCGGCGGTTTCGGCCTTCGTAACCGAGTTACACCGTATCGCCCGTTCGGCCGAATAACAGCTGTTTATATACGGTCGGCTAGGGCTCTCGGAGGTACTCCGAGAGGCGCTTCAGGTCGGCGGGGTCGCGCCCGAACGCCGCGACGTCGTTCTCCGCGACGGTGTTGTCGAAGCGCAGCGAGCGGTACTGGTCGCGCCCGAACGGCACGCCCGGTACCGCGTCCGCCATCGACATCCCGACGCCCGCGAGCCCCATCGGCACCGAGAGCACGGTCAGCGACTTCCCCTCCGCGCGGTAGATCTGCGTCGCGACGTCCGCGAGCGACAGCACCTCCGGCCCGCCGACCTCGTAGGTCTCGCCGTCGTGCTCGCGCTTCAACGCGTCCGCGATGACTCCCACGAGGTCGCCCACCCAGATCGGCTGGAAGCGCGTCTTCCCGCCGCCGGGGAGCGCCGTGACGTACGGCGTCGTCAGCGTTCGCGTGAAGGAGACGAACTCGCCGCCCTCGCCGAACACCACGGACGGGCGGAGGATCGTCCACGCGAGGTCGGACTCCCGCACGGCCGCCTCGGCCTGCCCCTTCGCGCGGACGTACGCCGTCTCGCCGTCGGGGTCCGCGCCGAGCGCCGACAGCTGGACGAGCTTGCGCACGTCGTGCGCCTCGGCGGCGCGGACGACGTTCTCCGTGCCCTGTAGGTGGACCTCGAAGTGCCGTTCGTCCCCGCCCTTCGGCTTGAACAGCGGCGAGAGCGCGACGAGGTGGACCACGGCGTCCTGCCCCTCGAAGGCCCCCTCCATCGAGTCGTACGCCGTCACGTCGCCCGTCACCGCCTCGACGCCCTCGGGAACGCCGTCGTCGTTCGGCGTCCGGGCGAGCGCCGTCACGTCGTGGCCCCGCTCTACGAGCTCCCGACAGAGGTGCGTGCCGATGAATCCCGTGCCGCCGGTGACGAGAACCTTCATGGTTGCTCGTTCGAGCGGTACGACCCTAAAGGTAGTCCCCGGCTTTCGGTGGCGATAAACCGCCACGCCCGAAACCCCGCGTATGCTCGTCACGCTCGAAGGCATCGACGGGAGCGGGAAGACCACCGTCTGGGAGGCGCTCCGCGAGACCCGCGACGACGGCTACGCCTTCACCCGCGAACCCACGGACTCGTGGTACGGCGAGGCCGTCCTCCGCTCCGTCCGGGACGACGACGCCGACCCGCTCGCCGAGGCGTTCCTCTACACGGCCGACCACGCCGCCCACCTCTCCCGGCTCGTCCGTCCCGCCCTCGAGCGCGGCGACGTCGTCGTCTCCGACCGCTACTCGGATTCGCGCTACGCCTACCAGGGCGTCGCCCTGTCGGGTCGCGTCCCCCGCCCCATGCGGTTCCTCCGCGACGTCCACGAGCCGTGGACCAGAGAGCCGGACCTCACGCTCTACTTCGACGTCGACCCCCACACCGCCGCCGAGCGCGCCGGCGCGACGAACAAGTTCGAGCAGGCCGAGTTCCTCGCGGACGTCCGCGAGAACTACGAGCGCCTCGTCGAGGCCGACCCCGAGCGGTTCGTCCGCATCGACGCCACGCAGTCGCCCGACGCGGTCGCCGAGCGCGTCGAGGCCGTCTTCGACGCCCGCGTCGACTAGGCCGACCGAGATGTACGTCTTCGTGTCCACCACTCCCTCGAGCGCCTGAGTCCCCGAGGAGGACGCGCCGAGGAGGTCCTGCACGTCCTCGGTGTCGGCTTCGGAGGACGTCCCACTCCCCGGCGACGCCGACCTCGTCGTCACAGTCAGCGTGGAGTCCCCGACGACGTGAAGGAGGTCGCCGCGAACGCGATTCAGCGCATCCGGGGCGTCAAGGACACCGAGACGTACATCGCGATGGACTGATTAGAGGCGGTCGGCGCTCGCGCCCGACTGCCCCCGGCCCGCCGCCCGGTCCCGGAGGTCCTGCACGTCCGGCCGGTAGTCGTAGCCCGGGATGATGCCCTCGAACCACGTCCCCTCGACGTAGTTCACGACCGCGAGCGCGTCCTCGGCGGCGTGCCCCGCGCGGGCGTCGATGACCGCCTCCACGACGACGTCGCCGCCCTCGCGTTCGACCGTCGGCGGGCTCGCTTCTTCGGCGCGCGTCACGTTCGGCGCGTCCTCCAGTCGCAGTTCGAGCGTCTCCAACCACCCCTCCTCGACGACGTCCGCGACCGTCTCCTGCTCCGTGACGGCCGCCGACAGCGTCGGCACGCGCACCGTCACGGTCAGCGTCCCGTCCGCGACTTCGACCGTCGCCTCCCAGTCGTTCGTCGTCGGGACGTACGCGTCGCCCTCGGCCGCGAACGTCTCGCTCTCCTCGAACTCGCGCTCGACATCGCTCATACGCAGGAGAACGCGAGCGACGGAAATGGGCGTTGCGCTCCACGCGCCACTCCGGTGTCGCTAAGTGCTCGCCGGCCGCATCGTCCGAGGACGCGGGCGATGGCGTCCGCCCGCCCCGAACGCCGGACACGCCGGCTGATGGCGCCTTCTACGTACACCATGTCCACGCGCACACTCACCGCCGGCCCGCTCCGCGCGCGCCTCCGCGTCGCCGCCCTCGTCGCGCTCGGCGGCGTCGCCGGTGCGAACTGCCGGTACGCCGCCGCCCTCCTCGCGCCCGGCCTCCCCGGCACGCTCCTCGCGAACGTCCTCGGCGCGTTCGCGCTCGGCTTCCTCGTCTACGAGACTCTCTACCGGGGTACGCTCTCGAAGGAAGTCCGCCTCCTCGTCTCCACCGGCTTCCTCTCCTCGTTCACCACCTACAGCACGTTCGCCGTCCAGAGCGCCACCGCGCGCCCTGCCCTCCTCGTCGCGAACGTCGTCCTCACCTACGCGCTCGGCTTCGCCGCCGTCCTCGCCGGTCGCACGCTCGCCCGCCGCGTCACCGGGTGGTCCGCGTGACCACTGCTACGGTCACCGCCCGGTTGACCCACACGCGCCACCGGAGGTGGCTCGCGTGAGCTCCGGTTTCGCCGCCGCCACCCTCGTCGGCCTCGGCGGCGCGCTCGGCGCGCTCTGTCGGACCGCCGTCGGCGAGTACGTCGCCGCTGACGGAGTCCCCGCGAGCACGCTCGCCGTCAACGTCGTCGGGAGCTTCCTCCTCGCGCTCCTCACGTTCGCGGGCGTCGGCAGCGACGCCATGCTCCTCCTCGGCACCGGCGCCTGCGGCGCGTTCACCACCTTCTCCTCGTTCGCCGTCGAGACCGTCCGGCTCTGGGAGACCGGTGAGCGCGTCCGCGCCGCGATTACCGCTGTCGCGAACCTCCTCGGTGCCGGCGCCGCCATCGCGCTCGCGTGGCTCCTCCTCGCGCTCGCGGGCTGACCCGCTACGCCGACTCGGCGACGCGTGCCACCAACACCGGCACCGGCGACTCGCGGACGACGCGCTCCGTCACGCTCCCGAGCAGGAAGCGCTCCACGCCGCTCCGCCCGTGCGTCCCCATCGCCACCGCGTCGACGTCGCCGCTCTTCGCGCGCTCCAAAATCACCTCGTGGGGTGTCCCGTCCGCGACCACCGTCTCCGCGTCCACGCCCGCCTCGTTCGCGCGCTCCGCCACCGCCTCCACCGCGCGCTCGCCCTCCGACTCGAGCTCGCTCCGCAACGCCGCCCACTTCGCCTCCGGTAGCGACTCGTAGTCGCTCGTGTCCACCACGTAGAGCGCCACCACCGTCGCGTCCGCCAGCGCCGCGAGGTCGAGTGCCTCCTCGACGGCGCGCTCGCTCTCCGGGCTCCCGTCCGTCGGCACCAGAATTCGCTCGTACATGCCTCTCGCTTCGAACGCCCGTCACAAGAACGTGACCGCCGGACGCGACCCCGAGGTGCTCGCGCCGCTCGCAGAAAATGCGAGAGATGGGATTCGAACTAACGCGAGACGGTCGCTCACGTGCGCTCGCACTGCGACTCGCTAAGCCGCGAATCCCACTCGATGCGTCGCTCACGTGCGTTCGCGACAGCATGCGAGAGATGGGATTCGAACCCATGAACCCCTACGGGAGCGGGTCTTAAGCCCGCCGCTTTTGGCCGCTCAGCCACTCTCGCAGCCGGTAGTTGTCCGCTCGCCCGCAAACCGTTTTCGGTGTCCTACCAGTCCACGGAGAGCGTGCCGTCGCCGTGCGGGTCGGGCGCGACCTCCTCGTCCGTCCGCCGGTCGACGACGTGGATGACGCCCGGCCCCTTCTTCGCGGGGCAGGCCTCGGCGGCGGCGACGTTGTCGTCGAGTGCGTCCTCGTCGAAGAAATAGGTCTTGGGCTTCCCCATCCCGGAGGTGATGTCCATCTCCCAGTTGTCGGAGACGGCGGCGCACTTCCCGGCGCCGAAGCACTTGTTCGCCTCGAAGATGATCTTGTAGGGCGCCTCCTCGACCGACGGCGCGTTCGCCTCGCCGATGGTCGACGGGTCGACGGGGGTCTCGTCGTCCGAATCGCTCATACGTAGCGGTAAGGGACTCCGAGCGCTTCAGGTGTTCGGTCCGTCTAGACGCCGAGGCCGGAGTAGTCGAGGTCGCGGGTGTCGCCGTGGAGCTTCACGGACTCGAGCGTGACGTCCTTCATCGGCTCGTCGTTCCGGTCGGTCGGGACGTTCCCGATGGCCTCGACGACGTCCATGCCCTCGACGACGTCGCCGAAGACCGCGTGGCGGTCGTCGAGGTGGGGCTGGGCGTCGAGCGTGATGAAGAACTGCGAGCCGTTCGTGTTCGGCCCCGAGTTCGCCATCGAGACCGTGCCCGCGTCGTCGTGGCGGAGGTCGTCGTGGAACTCGTCGTCGAACGTGTAGCCGGGCCCGCCCCGCCCGGTGCCGGTGCGGTCGCCGGTCTGGATCATGAAGTCCGCGATGATGCGGTGGAACGGGACGTCCTCGTAGTAGGGCTCGTTCTCGACGACGTCGCCCGTCTCGGGGTCCTCCCACGCGATCTTCCCGTTCGAGAGGCCCGCGAAGTTCGCGACGGTCGTCGGCGCTTTCTCCGGGTAGAGTTCGATCTCGATGTCGCCCTCGCTCGTGTGCAGCGTGGCCGTCAGGTCGCTCATAATCCCGAAGTGGGCGCAAGAACGGAAAACGCCACCGGTGCGTGCTGGACCGGGCGGTCGCGGGGCGGCGGTTTCAGGCGGAGAACGCCCGCAGGTCGGCGAGCGCCTCGGCGGCCGCGCCGGTCTCGATGGCGTCGCGAGCCGCGTCGAGCCCCTCGTCGAGGTCGGCGACGTCCTCGGCGGCGTAGAGGCGCAGCGCGGCGTTCAGCGCGACCGCGTCCGCGAACGCGTCGTCGCGCTCGCCCGCGAGCACGGCCTCGGTGATGGCGGCGGAGTCGGCGGCGACGTCCTCGACCTGCAGGTCCTCGTTCTCGATGTCCATGCCGTACTCGGCCGTCTCGACCGTGAAGTCCGCGAGGTCGCCGCCCTCGTTCCACTCCGCGACCGTCGTCGAACCAGGGCGGACGTCGTCGTACCCCTCCATCCCCTGGAACATGAGGACGCGCGAGACGGTCGCCGCCTCGCTCTCGCGGAACGTCTCCACGATCTTCTTCGCGAACGCGAGGTGGTAGAAGCTCCCGAGGTGGACGTCGGCGTCAGCGGGGTTCGCGAGCGTCTCCACCGTGTTCACGAACGTCCGCACGCCCATCTCGTCGCGGCGCTCGAGGAGCGCGTGGACGCCCGGGTTGAAGCTCGGCTGGTAGTAGAAGCCGAAGCCGACGTCGTCCGTCATGCGCGCGGACGCCTCGGGGTCGAGGTCGGTCTCGACGCCGAGCTCGTCGAGGACGTGCTTGTACGCGACGCCGTTCCCCGAGGGGACGCGGTCGCCGGAGTGGACGACGACGGGCGTGCCCGCGCTCGCCGCGACGACGCCCGCCGCCACCCCGAGGAGCGCCGAACGGCCCTTCCCGTCGTAGTTCGCGCCGCAGTCAACGGGGTCGCAGTCGGGCGCGGCGCGCACCACGGACTCGCGGTCCATCACGTCCAGGAACGCACCGAGCTCCTCGGGGGTGTTCTTCTTCCACCGGTTCGCCAGCCAGAACGCGCCGAGCGTGGTGTCCTCGGGTGCGCCGCCGAGGATGCGCTCGAAGGCCTCCGTCGCCTGCGCGGCCGTCATGTCCTCGGCGGACTTCGGGCCGGACCCGACGACGTCACTCATCAAGCGCTTCAGCGGCCACTCGCCGTACTCCTCGGCCTCGGACTCGGGTATCGTCGACATACGTGGGGCTACGGACGCGGCGGCCGTAAAATCTCCCATCGCAGTTCCCCAGTCCCGCCCCGCGCCCGGCGCGCAACCGATACACGGTAGTGGGGCGCGCGCCTACGGACGGGTATGTCCGCGCTCGAGGGGGACTGGCGCGACGCGCTCGACGGCGTCGACGCGCGACTCGTCGACGGCTACCAGAGCGGCTTCCCGCTCGTCGAACGCCCGTTCCGCGCCGTCGCCGACGACCTCGGTACGACCGAACGCGACGCCCACGACCGCGTCGCGCGCCTCCGGGACGTCGGCGTCTTCCGGCGCTTCGGCGCCGTCCTCAACCCGCCCGTCATCGGCTCTTCGACGCTCGCCGCCCTCCGCGTGCCCGACGCGCGCTTCGACGAGGTGGCGGACGTCGTGAACTCCTACCGGCAGGTGAACCACAACTACCGGCGCGACAACCCGTGGAACATGTGGTTCGTCGTCACCGCCGGGAGCCGCGAGGCCCGCGACCACATCCTCGCCGACATCGAGGCCCGAACCGGCCTCGACGTCCTGAACCTCCCGATGCGCACCGACTACTACATCGACCTCGAGTTCCCCGTCGTCAACTCCGACCGCTTCGCGCGCGAGAGCGCCATGGAGACCGACGTCTCCGCGACGCGCGTCACCGAGGACGCCCGCCGCGACCTCACCGAACTCGAGGGCGACGTCCTCCTCGCCGTCCAGGACGGCTTCCCGCTCACCCGCACGCCCTATCGGGACGTGGCGGACGCCGTCGGCGCCGACGTCGATGCCGTCCTCGACGCGCTCCGGGACCTGCTCGCCGGGAACTGCATCAAGCGTATCGGCTGCGTCGTCAACCACCTCGCGACCGGTTTCGACGCGAACTGCATGGTCGTCTGGGACGTCCCCGACGACGCCCTCGACGAGCGCGGGATCGCCGCCGGCGAACTCCCCTACGTCACCCTCTGCTACCACCGCCCGCGCCGACCCGACCAGGAGTGGCCGTACAACCTCTTCACGATGGTGCACGGGCGCGACCCCGACGCCGTCGACGCGAAGGTCGACGAGCTCGCCGCCGAGACGCTCCCCTACGACCACGAGCGCCTCCCCTCGACCGCGACGCTCAAGCAGACCGGCGCGCGCTACGACGACCTCCTCACCCGGTGAGCTCGACGTGCCGGAGCCAGCCGTACCAGAGGAGGAACACCGCCGTCGCGTACCCCCCCACGTAGAGCAGGTCGGCGACGAGCGAGAACCCCGCGCGATTCACGTAGTAGTGCGCCATCCCCGGCCCGAGGATGCCGACGACGAGCAGTACGGCGAGCGTCCGCCGCGAGAACGATTCGCTCATTAGTGGCCCTTGGGCGGCGGGCGTGGTGTGTCGTTCGGTTCGCTTTCGGTATTCCTACTCGAGCTGCGCCCGACACGTCTCCGCGAACGAGGCGAGCGGCACGTCCGCGTCCGAGTCGATGCTCACGAACAGGCCCGTGAACCCGCCCTCGATGAAGTGGAACGCCGTCATCTCCTCGAATCGATGCATCGAGCAGTGGAGCGCGCCCGCCTCGAACAGCTCCTCGAGGTAGTCGCGCCCCACCTCCCGGATGACTAACTCCTCGTGGACGCCCTCCGCGAGCGACGCCACCTTCGACTCGACGTCGTCGCGGAGGTAGACGACGTCGTAGCCGTCCCGGTCGTACGTCGCGATGATGCGAACCGATCCCCCTGCCGCGTCGCGGATCGCGGCGACCGCATTGGTAGCGTCCCCCACAATAGGCTTTCTTTCGAACCCGAAATCTATTCAAACCATTGGCCGGGCTCCCGTCGAGAAGCCCGCGCACCACGGTCGGAGTGTGCGAACGGCCGCCCCGCTGAGGGTGTGGTGAGCGGAGAGAATACACGCCGACGGCGTGGACGTCGTCAGGAACGAGAGTGGGCCAGTGCGGATTTGAACCGCAAGCCTCCACCTTATCAGAGTGGCGCTCTACCTAGTTGAGCTACTAGCCCGCCTGCACTCATTCGTTGCCGGGTGGGACAATTAAGGGTTTCTTTTCGACCGAACTACGCCACCGACTCTCACGCCTTCGAGCGCCCGTCGTCCTCGTCGTCGAAGTCCACGTCGTACGCGTCCTCGCCGAGGTCGACGGTGTCGCCGGCGCCGCCCGACCCGCTCGGGCCGGGTCCGCTGTCGCCGGTCATCGACCCCATGCCGCGGTCGCGGCCGTCGTCGCTCGGGAAGCCGAACGTGTAGACGTTCCCGGTGGCGAAGCCGCCCGTCCACTCGTCCATCCGCGGGACGACGTAGTACTTCTTGACGACGCGGCGGATCACGTGTCTGGTCGGCGGGAAGACGAGCAGGAACCCCACGAAGTCGGTGACGAACCCGGGCGTGAGGAGGAACGCGCCGGCGGCGATGAGGAGGCCGCCGTCGACGAGTTCGTCCGTCGGCGGGTCGCCGCGCGCGAGCGAGCGCTGGATGCGGCGCAGGGTGTGTCGCCCCTCGGCGCGCACGGCGAGCATTCCGAGGAGGCCGGTGAGCACGACGAGCGCGACGATGAGTCGCCAGTCGAGGAACGCGCTGGATGCGACGAGCAACAGCGCGTCGAGGAGCGGGATGAGCAGCAGTCCCGCGATGAGGCGCTTGGCCATCTCTGCGTCGAACTAGGCCGGGCGCGCGTTATGGGCTTTTCGAGGCATCGCTCGCCGGCCTGCGCACCGTGACGCCTCGCCCCCACCGGTCGCTCGCCGCCGCCTTCGAAGCGCTTTCACGCCCGCCGCGTCGAGACGGTGTATGGACGAGTCCGCGGAACGGACGAAGGTCGAGTGGCGACCGTGGGGCGGCGCGGCGTTCGAGGCGGCCGCCGAGGCGGGGAAACCCGTCCTGCTCTCATTGGTCGCGTCGTGGTCGGCGCGCTGTCGCGAGATGGACCGCGAGGCGTTCGGCGAACCGCGCAACGCCGCGAACGTCAACGAGGAGTTCGTGGCGGTGCGCGCGGACGCCGACCGCCACCCGCGCGTACGCGAGCGCTACAACATGGGCGGCTTCCCGTCGACGGTGTTCCTCACGCCGTCCGGGGAGCTCATCGCGGGCGCGACCTACCTCGAGGCGGAGAGCTTTCGCGGCGTCCTCGACCGGGTGCGCGAGACGTGGGAGGAGAAAGGCGCGGACGCGGGGCGCGTCCCGCGCGCCCTGCGCGGGCAGGCGCCGCCGGCGGGCGCCGTCACCGACGACATCGAGGCGCTCGTCGCCGGCCAGCTCGGCGAGCAGTACGACGAACGCTTCGGCGGGTGGGCGACGAACGAGAAGTTCCCCCTGCCCCGCACCGTCGAGTTCGCGCTGAAGCGCGAGCGCCAGCAGGCCCTCCGAACTCTGGAGGCCGTGAGTCGGAACCTCGCGGACGACTACGACGGGGGCTTCTACCGCTTCGCGCACGCCCGCGACTGGAGCGACCCGCAGCGCGAGAAGCTCCTCGAGACGAACGCCGGCCTCCTCCGGGCGTTCGCGAACGCCTACCTCTACACGGGCCGCGAGACCTACGAGGGACCGGCGTCGAACGC
The DNA here is from genome assembly GCF_003721175.2 of Halarchaeum sp. CBA1220. Classification (GTDB taxonomy): domain Archaea; phylum Halobacteriota; class Halobacteria; order Halobacteriales; family Halobacteriaceae; genus Halarchaeum; species Halarchaeum grantii. The sequence continues at coordinate 378,889 of NZ_CP054707.1, read as the reverse complement.
CGTCGACTTCCTGACGGCGACGCTCTGGACGGGCGCGGCGTTCGGCGGGAGCCAGCATCCCGGGGAGTACTTCGAGCGCCCGCCCTCCGAGCGCGACGAGGCGGACGAACCCGGAATCGACGAGACGGCGTACGCGGAGAAGAACGCGCGCGCCGCCGACGCGCTCCTCGTCTACGCGGCCTACACGGACGACGAGACGGCGCGCCGGTACGCCGAGCGCACCCTCGACTACCTCGCGGAGACGCTCGTCGATGAGGACGGCGCGGTCGCGCGCTACGACGACGCGGACGCACCGACCGGCCTCCTCACCGACCACGCGGCGGTCGCGCGGGCGTTCGCACGCGGCGCGCAGGTCGCCGACCCGGACTACGTCGAGTCGGCCGTCGCGGTGGCGGACTACGCCGTCGAGCACCTCCAGGAGGAGGCCTTCCTCGACGGGCCCGTCGAGGACGTCGGCCTGCTCGACAGGCCGCTCCACCCCATCGACGACAACGCGACGATGGCGCACGCGCTCGTCGACCTCGCGGAGCTAACCGAAGAAGACGCCTACCGGGAGGCGGCGCGGGACGCCGTCGGCGCGTTCGCGGGCGCGGCCGACCGGATGGGCGTGCAGGTCGCGGACTACGCGGCGGCGGCCTCGCGCGTCGTCGAGCGCCCGCTGACGGTCCGCGTCGGCGGCGACGTCGACTCCGACCTGCACCGCGCGGCGCTCCGCGTCGCCGACCACGAGAAGGTCGTCGTCCCGCGCGCGGCGGGCGTCGAGGACGACGCGGCGTTCGTCCTCGTGAACGGCGACCTCCACGGGCCGGCGCGCGACCCCGAGGTGCTCGCGTCGCTCGTCGCCGAGCACGCCTGACGGCGGCCACGGCGCGACGGACCCCACCCGGGGGCGACCGACGCCCTCACTAAACTCGCGGTGGGTTTATCACGCCTCGCTGACAACGGGCGGTATGGCTGACCTCACGGATCTCGGCCTCTCGGAGTACGAGTCGCGGGCGTATCGCGGACTCCTCGACGTCGGGCCGGCAACTGCCAACGAGTTGTCGGACGCGAGCGGTGTGCCGATGGGCCGCATCTACGACGTGCTGGGCAGCATCGAGTCCCAGCACCTCGTGCGCTCCCAGGCGGCCAGTCGCCCGAAGAAGTACGTCGCGGTCGAACCGGAGACCGCGCTCGACCGCCTGCTCGAGGACCGCAAGCGCGAGCTCCGCGAGGAGGCCGAGCAGTACGAGTCGGTCGTCGACTCGCTCGTTCGCGACCTCGAGGGGCCGCCGAAGCCCGAGGAGGGCTTTTGGACGGCGGAGGTCGGCGCGGACGGCGCGCTCGACCTCCTCCTCGAACGCATCGCCGCCGCCGAGGAGAGCGTCGACGTCGTCTCCGGCGCCACCTCCTCGAGCTTCGACGTCCGGACCGCCTCCGACGACATCGCGGACGCCATCTCGGCGACGCTGGACCGCGGCGCCGACGTCCGCATCCTCCTCTCGCCGGCGGCCGTCGAGGCCTACCCGGACCACGGCGTCTCCGTGGCCGATTTCGGGGCGAACGACGGCTTCGAGGTCCGCGTCGGCGACGCCGTCTACGGGGACGTCATCGTCATCGACGGCACCGAGGTCTGCGTCGGCTTCCCGAACCCCGTCGAACCCGAGGAGCCGTTCGCGCTCATCGACCTCACGGACCCGGCGTTCGCCGCGCAGGTCGTCGCCGAGTTCGAGCGCGGCTGGGAGGCGGCGGACGCGGTCGCGGACGCGCGCGCCGACGGCGGCTGTCCGTGACTCAGTCCCCGACTTCCTCGCGGAGTTCGCCGAGTTCCGCGACGCGCTCGGCGTGCGCGTTGTGCTGGTGGATGGACTCGTCGTTCGACTGGCGCATCGTCACGACCGTCTCGCCCGGCAGGTCGTCGTAGCTCTCGACGACCTGCTCGGCCATCGAGCGCACGCAGTCCTCGACGAAGCGGGCGTTCGCGTGCGCCTCGTACGTCATGTGGTCCTCGTCCGGGCGCTTCGCGAGGTTGTAGATGCGCGCGCTCATCGACTCCTTCGCGATCTCCGCGAGGTCCATCAGGTTCACGCCGGGCGTCCCCGCCGTCTCGACGGTGAGCGTCGCGTGCCCGCGCTGGGAGTGGCCGGCTTGGGGCACCTCCTGGAGGAACGCCTTCACGTCCTCCTCGTCGACGCCGAGGTCCGCGAGCTTCTCGGCGGCGCGCGCGGACATCATCTGCTGACTGCACGGGCAGACCGTCATCCCGGTGACGCGCGCGCCGACCTCCTCGCGCGTCTCCTCGCCCTCGCGCGCCGTCGCGGACGCCACGATGTCGATGGTGCCCTGCGTCGCGCGCTCGGACTCCGGCGTCTCCTCGCGCGTCATGTACGTCGCCTCCATCGACACCACCGCTCGGGATGTGTAGTCGTGTTTCGCGAGCAGGCGGTCGGCGGCCTCCCCGCAGACGTCCTCGACCTGATAGGTGGGCTCGTCGACGGCGGACTGGAGCGTCTCGTCGATGACCTCCATGTTCCGGCTCATGTCGATGCCCTTGCGCTCGCGCGGGAGGTCGACGTACACCTCGAACTCCGCCGTCAGCACGACGGGGCGCTTCCCCTCGCGCTCCAAGGTGACGAGTTTCTCGACGCCCGTGACTCCGACGTGACTCAACCCGACCGAGACGTCCGGCGCGGAGGCCTGCACGTCCGGCAGCTGTCGGTCCTTCGCCATTGAGCGCCCTTCGGAGAGCGGCCGGTTAGCGTTTGTCCTCCCGGCCCGCGCCACCTACTCGAGTTTGTTCAGCGCGCGGAAGAAGTCGCTCTCCGGGCCGGCGACGCGCGCCGGCTCCTCGGCCTGCGTCAGCGTGATGACCTCCGGAATCTCGACGTGATACCGGCTCGCGCCATCCGAGGAGACGACGACCTCGTCCGCGCCGTCGACCCGTACCGTGATCTCGGCGTCCAGCGGCACCAGCAGCGGCGGCATCGTGTCCGTCGCGCACATGTCGTTCAGGACGAACCCCTCGACGCCCGGCTGGACGAGCGGGCCGCGCTCGCTCATGTTGTACGCCGTCGACCCCGTCGGCGTCGCGACGAGCACGCCGTCCGCGTGCCCCGCCGTGTAGAGCGAGCCGTCGACGCGCACCTCCATCTCGACGCCCTGCCCGTGGCCGCGCGTCGGCCCCTGCACCACCACCTCGTTCAACGCCGGCGTCAGCGACCACTCCTGGGCGCCCGTCGCCTGCACGCGCGGCACCTCGCGCGCGCGAACGGACCCGGTCTCCCGGAAGCGCTCGAGCTCCTCGCGCACCGCCTCGACGGCGTCGTCGGGCGCGACCGCGTTCAGGAACCCCACCTCGCCGAGGTTCACGCCGAGCACCGGCGTCGACTCCGCGCCGCGCGCCGCGAAGAGGAACGTCCCGTCCCCGCCGATACTCACCACGAGGTCGCACCGGTCGAACTCCTCGACCGGCGTCCCCGGCACGTCGATCGTGTCGGCTGTCTCCGTGTCGTACCACACCTCGGCGTCCGCCTCGGTGAGCATCTCCCCGACGTCCGCCCCGAGGTAGGCCGCACGGGCGTTCCCTCGCTGAGCGACGATGCCGACGCGCATACCGCCGACGACGACGCCCTCCCCCAAAAAGGCACAGATCGATGGGGGGAACCTTCTTGCCGACGGAAACTGTCAGTACGCACTATGATGCAGGGACGCGCGACGGCAGGGGGGTCTCACCGTGTCCGGTGACGGGGACGACGACTGGCCGGACGACGAGGACGAACCCGACGAGGAGGACGCGTTCGCGGACGCGTTCGCCGGCGACGGGCCCGACGACGGTGACGACTTCGGCTTCGGCGGCGGCGGTGGTGGCGGCGACGACTTCGGCTTCGACGCCGGCGGCGACGACCCCGACCCGTCCGAGTTCGGCTTCGGCGGCGGCGGTGGCGGCGGCGACGAGTTCGAGGAGGAGTTCGAGTCCGACATCCCGCGCATCGAGTTCGGCGTCGAGGGCCTCGACAACATGGTCCAAGGAGGTATCCCCCAGCGGAGCCTCCTCGTCACCATCGGCGGCGCCGGCACCGGGAAGACCACGTTCGGCCTCCAGTTCCTCGAACAGGCCGTCCAGAACGGCGAGAAAGGCGTCTTCATCACCCTCGAGGAGTCCTACGACCGCATCGTCCAGAGCGCCGCCGAGAAGGGCTGGCCGTTCGAGGAGTACGTCCAGAACGACCAGCTCGCCGTCATCGACCTCGACCCCATCGAGATGGCGAACTCCCTCTCCAGCATCCGCAGCGAACTCCCCCACCTCATCGAGGAGTTCGGCGCCGACCGCCTCGTCCTCGACTCCGTCTCCCTCCTCGAGATGATGTACGACGACCAGGCCACCCGGCGCACCGAGATCTACGACTTCACCAAGGCCCTCAAGCGCGCCGGCGTCACGACCCTCCTCACCAGCGAAGCCTCCGACGACAACGCCTTCGCCTCCCGCCACGGCATCATCGAGTACCTCACCGACGGCGTCGTCGTCCTCCGCTACGTCCGCCCCGAGGACTTCCGCGAAACCCGTCTCGCCGTCGAGATACAGAAGATACGCGACGCCAACCACTCCCGCGAGACCAAGCCCTACGAGATCACGAACAGCGGGATTTCGGTCTATCGGCAGGCGAACATCTTCTAGGACCTTTTGCTGCGCTCGCTTCGCTCGCTTGCAAAAGCTCCACCAAAAGCGCGTCGCACCCCCTACGGGGGTGCTCGCGCCTCGCGGCTTCGCCGCGAGTGAATCGCGCGACTACCGGACTCTGACGAGCCGCTCGTCGCGCGAACGCTAGCTCAGTGATTCGCCGCCCCTCGTCGTCGGGGAGCCGTTCCGTTCACGCGTGGAGTCGTCAGCTCGGGACCGTTCGGTCACGTCGAGATGGGATACGCTACCCCGGCGAAATCACTCGAGAGCGGGTGGACTCCGGTACGGAAACCAGCGACAGAGCCGGAACGTTTTACTTGGCGCCGGTGACTGCCCTCGGTATGGCGGTCGGATTGCTGCTCGGGGGGTTCTGGCTCGGGCTCGGTGTACTGCTGTGGTGGTGGCCCGCCGCCGTCTTCGTCGCCTTCGATAACGACGACGTCACCCCGGGCGCGAGGGCGTTTGCGATAGTCGCCATGTTCTTCGGCATCCTCCTCCTCGCGATGGACGTTCCAGTCCTCAGGCTGGACTACGGCGTGCCAGCGACGGTCTCTCTCGTCGGCGTTCTCTTGCTGGTAAAGCCAGTGAACATCCTCGGGGTCGATGCGGACGGCAGGATGACGCCACGACGCGCTGGTGTCGGGCTTCTCGTGAGTGGCGTCGTGACCGCCGTTCTCACCTGAAATCGGCACTGCCGCGTGCTGCAGACGTTCTCTGTACCTATCGGGCGGTCGGCCACGCGGCTCTCTATTCCTGCCCCAATCCTTCGGTCCCGCCGAGCATCCGCGAGCGAGTGGCCGGCGGCCGCGAGCGCGGCAAAAGGGACTAGCGCACGATGGTCACGGGAATGGGTGAGCGCCGGACGACGTTCTCGGCGACGCTGCCGAGGAGGATGCGGGTGACGCCGCTGCGGCCGTGACTCCCCATGACGATGTGCTCGAAGTCGTTCTCCTCGGCGTAGTTGACGATGGTGCGCGAGGGGCGGCCGACTTCGGTGACGGTGTCGAGGGTGACGCCGTACTCGTCGGCGGTCTCCTGGGCGCTCTCGAAGAGGGTTTCGGCCTCGGATTCGGCCTGCTCGTACCACTCCTCGGAGTAGCCGGGGACGGTGGCTTGGGCGGTGTAGCCGGCCTCGATGGGGTCGATGATGTGGATGAGCGTGATGTCGTCGCTGGTGAACTCCTCGAGGGCGTACTCGAGGGCGTCCGTGGACTGCTGCGAGCTGTCGATGGGGACGAGGATTCGCGTCATACCCCGGGATTCTGTCGGGCTGTTCAAAAACGTGGGGGCCGCCGTCGCGCTCAGTCGCGCCCGTGGCGGGTGAGGCAGGTGGGGAGACCGACGAGCTCGACGGGTTCGGAGTTGTCGGGCGAGTAGACGACCATCTGGCCGGTCTCCATGTAGGGGACCTTCTCCGCGAGGCTCGCGGGGATGTTGACGCTCTTGATGGCGTCCTCGTCCCCGAGGTTGAGGACGACCTTCGTGTTGATCTGCTTGAACACGCTCTCCGCGACGTCCTGCGGGTCCTGCGTGATGAGGAAGAGCCCGAGGCGCTCCTTGCGCCCCTGCTTGGCGGCGTCGGTGAACTTCGCGACGACGTGGCGGGCTTGGACGGTGTCTGCGTCCGCGAGGAAGTTGTGCGCCTCGTCCATCCCGACGACGAGCGGCGTCTCCGCGATGCGGGGGTGGCGCGGGTCGCTGGAGAGCTTCTCGTCGACGAGGAGGCTCGCGAGCGCGAGCACGACCGTCTCGGTGGCGCGCGAGTCGCTGACGTGGTAGGTCGGCACCACGGAGAGGCGGCCCGGCTTGACGAACTGCTCGACGAGGTCGGTGATGGGGCGGGCGTCCTGGTCGAAGACGCCGTCCGGAACCCCACGAACGCGCCGGAAGACGGCCTCGTAGGTGGCTTCGTGGACCTTCCCGGACTCGTCGAGCTCCTCCTTCAGCGCGGGGTCGTCGAGGAACGCGCAGAACTCCCGGTAGGTGCCGCCGTCACCGTACTGGTCGAAGAATCGCCGGAGGAGGTCCTGCAAGGCGGGATACTGGTTGTCGTTGAGGCCGGCGGACGCGGCGAGCCACGGGCGACTGCGCGCCATGCTGAACGGGATGGTGAACGGCACCTGGTCGGCGCCGTGGTGGGCGGCGGTGTAGGTCGCGTTCCCGACCTTCGGGACGAACGCGACGGTGTCGTCGTGGCCGCCGTGGGCGATGCCCTCGCGCTCCCACCGGCGCTCGTCCTCGCGGTCGGCCTCGGGGTTGTCGTCGTGCATCTGGGCGTACTCGTCCTGCGGGTCGAACTGGACGACGGCGGCCTGCACCTCCCGGTCGCTCCCCGCCTCCACGGGATAGGTGCGGTCCTCGCTGAGGTACTGGCGGAGGACGTTCTTCGCGGTGTGGGTCTTCCCGGAGCCGGTGCCGCCGGCGACGAGCGTGTGGCGGAACGCGAGCGGGTCGCCCGTCGCGTAGTCGTCCTTCACGCGGTAGTCGATGGTCGGCGGGGTCGCGCCCGTTCGGACCTTCTCGCCGCCGACGGCGAGGTGGCCGACGAAGACGCCGGCGTCCGGTATCTTGAGCGCGGTCTTGATCTCCGCGTCGTCGTCGGCCTCGCGCACGACGGTCTCGGGCTTCGGCACGCGGTCGGGCATCCGGCGCTTCAGCTCCCCGTCGTCCCGATAGAGGACGCTGACGGGTTCGAGGTCGGCGACGAACCGGTAGTCGTCCTCGTCGATGTCGCCGCTCTGCATCGCGCGCCGCGCGTGGATCTCGTTCGCGTCGTCGCCGTGGAAGCGCCGCCCGTACTCGAGGCCGACGATCTTGCAGAAGAGCGACTCGCCGTCCGGGTAGGGCGCGACGAGATACCGCCCCAGTCGGACGTTCGAGCGGTTCGCGCTCGTGACGTACGCGCGCAGGCGCGTCTCGTCCTCGCGCTCGCCGATACGCAGGCCCTCGGAGACGGCGAGGACGCCGAGGCCGTCCCCGCCGCCGCCCTCGTAGGCGACGCGCTCGAAGGACTCGCTCGCCGTCCCGGTGTCGGTGTCCGCGCCCGCGTCGGCGTCGCGGGCGTCGCCGGCCCGGTCGGCCTCGACGTCGCCCTCCCCGTCGCCGCCGAACTCGGAGAAGTCGCCGAGGTCGCTGTCGGTCATGTGACGCGAAACACCGCGTGTCCCTAAACGTCTTTTCGTCTCACGGGGTCGCCGCACGCCTTTTGCCCGCGCGCGGCGTACGGGGTGTCATGCTACTCGTTCGGGGCTCGGCGGCGGGCACCACACTCACCGGCACGGTGTACGAGCGCGGCGAGGACGCCCCATCGTTCAAGGGCGCGCCCGACGAGCAGGCGCCCTACGTCTGGGTCTGCGACGAGTTCTACGAGGTCGAGAGCGGCGGCCTCGTCCAGAAGGTCGACGGCGAGGACGTCCACGTCGCCTTCGAGTCGCCGATGCCGCGCGGCTTCGACACGCGCGACCAGGCCGTCGCGGCGGCGCGCGAGCACGTCCGCACGCAGTTCGCGCGCATCGGCGTCGACCCCGAGGACGTCGAAATCGAGGTCGAGCGCGAGCACTAGTCGTTAGCCGCCGAGCCCCCACCGGTCGACGTCGTAGCCCTCCCGGGGTTCGGTCTCCATCGCGTCGGCCATCGCGTCGACGAGCTGGCGTTTCTCGCTGACGCTGATGCGCGCGAGTTCGTCCGCCCGCCCGACGGCGTCCGGCGGGCCGCCGGCGGCGGCGACGTCCCGCACGAGCTGGTCGGTGACGCGCTCGCGGACGCCGTCGTCCTCCGCGAAGACGCGCGGGAGCTCGGCCTTGTAGACGGTGTCCGTTCGCGGGTCGTAGAGCACGCAGAACGCGACCTCGTAGGACTCGGCGTCGAGCGCGAGGTCGAGGTCGAGGCGGCCGCCGAGCGTCGAGAACTCCCGGTCGTACCCCACCCGAGAGAGGAACCAGTTCGTGTACGCGAGGTCCGAGGTCAGGCGCTCGCCCCGGTCGTCGCGGCGCTCCAAGAGCTGGCCGAAGAGCTCCGCGTCGTCGAGCCACGGCGCGTGCGTCTTCGCGTCGAGCGCGCGGACGATGCCGCGCGCGGAGACGTTCTTCACGAACCCCCCGACGACGGTGTCCGTCTCGACGGCGCGCTCGACGAGGCCGAGGTAGTTCTCGATGACGCGGCGCGTCAGGCCGTCCTCGGCGGGGAGGGCGGCGAGCTCCTCGTTCTGGTCGAGCCAGTTCGTCACGAGCTTCGGGTAGAGCGGGCCGTCGAGGAGGAGGAACTCCGCCACCGAATCGAAGTGCGCGTGGGCGTGCTCGCTCTCCGCGAGGTAGAGCGAGAGCGCGTGGACGACGGCGCGCTCATTGCGCTCGACGTGGGGCGCGTCGATTGCCTGCCCGCGCCAGTAGCCCTCGTCCTGTCGCGTCCACGCCTCGGGGTCGAACGGGCGCGGTTTCGCGGTGCGGTCGCGCCGAAGCATCGTCGCGATGACGGTGCGGTGGCGGTGGGTGCCGGTGTCGCCGGGCGCGACGCCCATCGCGGCCTGCGCGACGTCGAGGACGATGCCGTTCTTGAACGCGCGCGGGTTGATGGTGCCCGAATCGAGGCCGTGGACGGCGTCGAAGGCGGGGTCGCTCGCGCCGGCCTCGGTGAGGTCGGCGAGGTAGCGCGCCTGCTCGTCGATTGGGCGGAGGACGGCGCCGTCGTCGTAGAGCGGGTCGAAGTAGGTCTCCCACACGGCCTCGGCGTCCGCGCGGTGCTCGGCCTCGTCGACGTCGCCACCCACGTCGCGCACGAGGTCGGGGATGCCAGCGAAGTGGACGGGGTCGAGAGTCATACTCGTGGATGCCGGCGGACGCGCTTCAAATCGGCGGTGTCGCGCGTCGCCCGCGCGTCCCTCCGGGTCGTCCGTGAACGACGATGCCGAAGAGTAGTTAGGACGCGCCCGCGAGGGGTGCAGTATGCGAGCGGCACTCGTCATTCTGGACGGCTGGGGACTCGGCGACCACGACCGACTGGACGCGGTGAAGGCGGCGGAGACGCCGAACGTCGACCGCTACACCCGAACCGGTGCGTCGGGGACGCTGACGACGCACGGCCGCGACGTCGGCCTCCCGGAGGGCCAGATGGGGAACTCCGAGGTCGGCCACCTCACCATCGGCTCCGGCCGCGTCGTCATGCAGGAGTACACCCGCATCAACGACGCCATCGCGGCGGGCGAGCTCCGCGAGAACGACGCCATCCGTGGGGCGTTCGACCACGCGGACGAGAACGGCGGGCGCGTCCACTTCATGGGCCTCGTCTCGGACGGCGGCGTCCACGCCGACCACGAGCACCTGCACGCGCTCATCGAGGCCGCCGCCGACTACGGCGTCGAGGCGACGACGCACGCCTTCACGGACGGCCGCGACACCTCGCCGAAGGGCGGCGAGGGCTACCTCCGCACGCTGGAGGAGGTCGTCGAGAGCTACGGGACGGGCGACGTCGCCACGGTCTCCGGCCGGTACTACGCGATGGACCGCGACCAGAACTGGGAGCGCACGAAGCAGGTCTACGACGCCATCGTGAAGCGCGACGGCCAGCACCGCGCGGACTCCGCCGTCGAGGCGGTCACCGACTCCTACGAGCGCGGCGACACCGACGAGTTCGTCGACCCCACCGTCGTCCGGGGCGGCGACCGCCTCTCCGACGGCGATTCGGTGGTGTTCTTCAACTTCCGCTCGGACCGCGCGCGCCAACTCACCCGCCTGCTCGCGGACGTCCGGCCCGACGACTGGGCGTTCGAGACCGAACCGCCCGCGGTTCGCGTCTCGACGATGACGGAGTACGACCAGACGTTCGACCTCCCGGTGGCGTTCGAGCCCCACGAGCCCCAGCACACGCTCGGCGAGGTCGTCTCGGCGGCCGGGCAGACCCAACTCCGCATCGCGGAGTCCGAGAAGTACGCGCACGTCACCTACTTCCTGAACGGCGGGCGCGAAGTGGAGTTCGACGGCGAGAAGCGGCGCATCGTCGAGAGCCCGGACGTCCCGACGTACGACCAGCAACCCGAGATGAGCGCGCCCGAGGTGACCGACACCGCCATCGAGACGGTCGAGGCCGACGACCCCGACCTCCTCGTCCTCAACTACGCGAACGCGGACATGGTCGGGCACACCGGCGACTTCGACGCCGCCGTCGAGGCCGTCGAGGCCGTCGACGAGCAGGTCGGCCGCCTCGTCCCCGCGCTCCGGGAGGCGGGCGCACACGTCCACCTCACCGCCGACCACGGGAACGCCGACGACATGGGCACCCGCGAGGACCCGCACACCGCGCACACGTTCAACCCCGTGCCGTTCGTCTACCTCTCCCCGGACGGCGGCGACGGCGGCCGCGACGTCCGCGAAGGCGGGACGCTGCGCGACGTCGCGCCGACGCTCCTCGCGCACTGCGGCGTCGAGACGCCGGCCGAGATGACGGGCGCGGACCTACTCGAGTAGGCGAAACGAGCAGTCGAGCGGCGGCGCGGAGTGCGTGAGCGCGCCCATCGAAATCACGTCCGCGCCCGCCGCCGCGTACGCCGGCACGTCCCCGACGCCGATGCCGCCGCTCGCCTCCACGAGCACGGCCGGGTCGAGGCGCTCGCGCGTCGCGCGCACCGTCTCGGGCGTCGCGTTGTCCACGAGGACGACGTCCGCGCCCGCGTCGGCGGCGCGTTCGGCTTCCGATACGGTTTCTACCTCGACGTCGATGCGCGTCGCGAACGACGCACGCTCACGGACTCGCTCGACGGCCTCCTCGAGGCCGAACGCGGCGACGTGGTTGTCCTTCACCATCGCCATGTGGCTCGCGTCGAGGCGGTGGGTGTCCCCGCCCCCCGCACGGACCGCGCGCTTCTCGACGCCCCTGAGTCCGGGCGTCGTCTTTCGCGTCGCCGCGATGGCGGTGTCGCCGCCCGCCTCGCGCGCGGCGTCGACGGCGTCGCGCGTCCGCGTCGCGATGCCCGAGGCGTGCCCGACGAGGTTCGTGGCGACGCGCTCGCCACGCAGGACGTCGCGGGTCGCCCCCTCGACGGCGAGTATCACTGCACCCGCGTCGACGCGCTCGCCGGCCTCGACGTGGGTCTCGACGTCGACGCCGAGCACGTCGAACACGACTTCGGCGGCGTCCACGCCCGCGACGGCGCCGCGCTCCTTCGCGACGAGGCGCGCGGCCGACTCGCCGGGGAGGTCGTTCGTCACGTCGTCGTGGCCGAGGTCCTCGCGGAGCCAGCGCTCGGCGTCCGCGCGCGTCACCGGCACGGGACCCCCTCCAGCGCGTGACAGCCCGCCGGCTCGGCCTCGCGGGCGGCGCGCGCGAGCAGGAGCCCTGTCGTCGCGGCGTTCCGGAGTTCGGCGACCTCGCGGGAGGGCCGCGTCCGCGCGTAGGCGTCCGTCTCGCCCTTCAGGCGGCGGAGCGCCGCGCACGCGCGCTCGAGGCCGTCGGGGTCCCGCCGGAGGCCGACGTGCTCGCCGAGCACGCGACGCAGGCGCTCGAACTTCCCGTCGACGAAGCCGTCGGGGAGCGCGGGGTCGCGCTCGGGGCGACTGGGTATCTCGGGGTCGCCGGTGACCCGCTCGCGAGTCGCGGCGTCGCGTCCCGCGCGTCGGCCCCAGACGAGGCCCTCGAGGAGGCTCGTGGAGGCGAGGCGGTTCGCGCCGTGGACGCCGGTTCGCGACACCTCGCCGACCGCGTAGAGGCGGTCGAGGCTCGTGCGGCCCCGGTCGTCGACGGCGACGCCGCCGCAGAGGAAGTGCTCGGCGGGCGCGACCGGAATCGAGGTGGGGTCGTGGCCGGCGTCGCTGACGCGCTCGCGGAGCGCCGGGAACGCGCCCGCGAAGTCGACGGGCGTCGTGTCGAGGACGACGCCGCCGGTGCGCTCGCGCTCGTCCGCGACGGCGCGCGCGACGACGTCCCGCGGCGCGAGCTCGGCGTCCTCGTGGACGGCGGGCATGAAGCGCTCGCCGTCGGCGTTCCGCAACAGCGCGCCCGCGCCGCGCACCGCCTCGCTGACGAGCACGGGCTCCTCGCCGACCGTCGCGGTCGGGTGGAACTGGACGTACGCGAGGTCCTCGACGGTGGCGCCGGCGCGCGCGGCCATCGCGAGGCCGTCGCCCGTCGCGGTGTCCGGGTTCGTCGAGCGCGGGAAGCACGCGCCGACGCCGCCCGTCGCGAGCACCGTCGCGTCCGCGAGTTCGGCTTCTTTCGACCCGTCCGGCCGGTCGAGGAGAGCGCCGCGAACGCGACCCTCCTCGGTGAGCAACTCGAGCGCCGCCGTGTCCTCGCGTACTGTCACGCGAGGGTGGTCGTCGAGGTGCGCGAGGAACGGCGCGAGGACGTGTCTGCCCGTCTCCGCGCCGACGTGTCGGATGCGGTCCGTGGAGTGGGCGGCCTCGCGCCCGTAGTCGTCCGCGAACGGGACGCCGAGGCGCTCGACGAGCACCGATTCGACGGCGTCGTCCGCGTTCTCGACGAGCGTCTCGACGGCGTGCGGGTCACAGCGGCCGTCGCCCGCCTCGAGGACGTCGGCGGCGAACGCGTCGGGGTCGCCCCGCGAGACGGCGATTCCGCCCTGCGCCCAGTGCGTCGTCGTCTCCGCCGGCCGCGTCGCTTTCGTCGCGAGCACGACCTCCGCGCCGCTCTCGGCGGCGGCGAGCGCGGCGCTACACCCCGCGATGCCGCTCCCGAGGACGAGCACCTGCGTCATAGTTCGAGCATCCGGTCGAGGGCGACTTCGGCGCTGCGCGCGACGTCGGGGTCGACGCTGACGACGTTGCGCTCGACGCCGTCCGCGAGGCCCTCGAGTATCCACGTGAGGTAGTTCGGGTCGACCTGTCGCATCGCGTTGCAGTCCATGCAGGCGTCACCGCAGAGCGCGACGACGTCCGTCTCGTGCCAGCGGTCGAGGTGCTCGACGAGGTGGATTTCGGTGCCGACGACCACCGTCTCCTCGGAGCCGGCGTCGGCGACGGCCTCGGTGATGGTCGCCGTGCTCCCCGTCTCGTCGGCGGCGGCGACGACCTCGGGGCGACACTCGGGGTGGACGACCACCGTCGCGTCCGGGTGGGCGTCGCGGGCGTCCGCGACGTGGTCGGCGGTGAAGCGCTCGTGGACCTGGCAGTAGCCGTCCCAGAGGACGACGTCGGCGTCGCCGAGGTCGCCGCTCGACTCGTCGGCCCACGGGTCGAACTCGACGACGGAGTCGAGGCCCATCGCGTTCGCGGTGTTCCGCCCGAGGTGCTTGTCCGGGAGGAACACCACGGTGTCGCCCCGGGAGAGCGCCCACTCGAAGGCGGCGTCCGCGTTCGAGGACGTGCAGACGAGGCCGCCGTGCTCGGCGCAGAACGCCTTCAGGTCCGCGTAGGAGTTCATGTAGGTGATCGGGACGACGTCGCCCTCGGTCGCGCGCTCGATGCGCTCCCACGCGGCGTCGACCTGGAGGGCTTCGGCCATCCCCGCCATCGGACACGAGGCCTCCATCGAGGGGAGGAGGACGGTCTGCTCGTCGTCCGTGAGGAGGTCCGCGCTCTCCGCCATGAACGTCACCCCGCAGAAGACGACGTGCTCGGCGTCTGAGTCGGCGGCGTACTCGCTCAGCTGGTAGGAGTCGCCGACGTGGTCGGCGTGCTCGACGATTTCGCGGCGCTGGTAGTTGTGTCCGAGGACGAGGACGTCGTCGCCCAGCGCCTCGCGCGCCGCCGCGATACGCTGTCCGCGTTCCGTCTCCGAGAGGTCGCGGTAGTCGGACGGGAGCGCTTCGAGGTTGCCGTATTTGAACAAGCTCAGTTCGCTATCGACTTCTGTCGTCTCCATCTGGACCATGATCGGGTGCTGTCTTGCTAGCGCCATAGAGAGAGCTATGTGAAAAAGATTCGTCTTCAAGATGGTATTGCAAGAGATATCTCTTCACGTCAGCGGCGTTCCGAAGAACGAGCGGGCCGCTCAGTCCTCCTTTCGGTCGTTCCGGCGGCGCTCGACACGCTCGCGCGTCTCCGACGCCGCGACCTCGCGGTCCCTCCTCGGGCCTTCATCGCTCTCGGCCTCGACGAGGACGTAGAGAAGGAGGGCGCCCGCGACGGCGAGCGCGAACGCGAGCACGATCAGGAGTGCGGGGGCGGCGCTCACACGACGGCTACAGCCGCCAGCGGGAAAGAACTACGGGCGCGCGTCGTAGACGACGTCGCCGTCCACGACCGTCATCGCGACCGCCACGTCGGTGAGTTCGTCGGCCTCCCACGGCGACCCGTCGAGGACGACGAGGTCGGCGTCCGACCCGACCGCGAGCGCGCCCCGCCGGTCCTCGCTGAAGCCCGCGTACGCCCCGCCCGCCGTGTACGCGCGCAGCGCCTCCGTCACCGAGAGCGCCTCGCCCGTCGGCGGGTCGACCGCGAACGCGACGCCGTAGAGCGGGTCGAGCGGCATCGAGTCGCTGGAGAACGCGAGGTGCGCGCCCGCGTCCGCGACCGCGCGGAAGCGGTTCGTCCCCCGGCGGCGCTCCGGCCCGAGGCGGTCCGCGTAGAGGCCGTCCGCGCCCGTCCACCGGTGGAAGTTCGGCTGCATCGACGCGACGACGCCGAGCTCCGCGAGCCGCTCGATCTGCGCGTCCGTCGCGAGCTCCGCGTGCTCGAGCCGGTGGCGCATCTTCCCCGGATTCGGCGTCTCCGTCTCGTAGGCGTCGAGGACGGCCTCGATGGCCTCGTCGCCGATCGCGTGCGCCGCGACCTGCAGGCCGGCGGCGTCTGCGCGCCGCACGATCTCGCGGAGTTCCTCGGGCTCGACCACCCACTGGCCCGTTCCCCCCGAGTCGGCGTACGGCTCGGAGAGCTTCGCGGTGCCCGCGCCGAGGCTCCCGTCCGTGAACGTCTTGACGGCTCCCGTCTCCACCCACTCGCTCCCGTGGTTCGTGCGCGCGCCGAGCTCCTCGAGCGCGTCGAGGTGGTCCGCCCAGTAGTTCAGGCGCACGCGCACCGAGAGGTCGCCCTCGGCCGCCATCTCGCGGTAGACCGCCGGGGCGTTCGAGCGCCGCACCATGTCGTGGACGGCCGTCACGCCGCGCGCGTTCGCGTGGCGCTGGGCGGCCGCGAGCAGCTCGCGCATCTCCGCCGGCGACGGCTCGACGGCCTCGTAGAGGGCGTCCACCGCGTTCTCGACGATCCGGCCGTCCTCGCCGACGTCGCCCGCCGGCATCGCCGCGTCGAGGCGCTCGAGCGCGACGCCGTTCAGGACGGCGGTGTGCATGTCCACGCGGACGGCCGCGACGGGGCGCGTCTCGCTCACCGCGTCGAGGTCCGCGCGCGTCGGCGCGCCGTCCGGCCACGTCGACTCGTCGAACCCCCAGCCGAGCACCCACCCCTCCGAGGCGGCGGCCTGCTCGCGGAGCGCGTCGACGCACTCCCCGCGGTCGGCCGCGTCCCGGAGGTCCGCCTCGACGCGGTAGCGGCCGGTCGTCGCGAAGTGGACGTGCGCGTCCACGAACCCCGGGAGGAGGACGCGTCCCCCGAGGTCGATGACGTCCGTCTCGACGCCCACGGAGAAGTCGACCTCGTAGTCGGAGTCGAGGCGCGACACGCGGCCGTCGCGCACCGCGAGCGCCTCGTACGTCTCGTCCGGTTCCCCAAGCGTGTGGACCTCGCCGTTCACGAAGACGACGTCCGCGTCCGCGCTCATGCCTGCAAGCGGGTCCGGCGGCGGCAAGAACGTTCGGGAACCCGACTCGGGCGCTCAGCGCCGGCGGAACCCGACCCAGTACGCGGCGAGCAGGCCGACGGCGAGCGAGGCGACGTCGTCGAACGGCCCCTCTATCCAGCCGACGGTGGCGTTCGCGACCGTCTGGATGGCGACGAGCGCCGCGAACGACGCGAGGTAGAACGCGACGAGCGCGGACGCGAGCCGTCGTGGCGCCACCTCGGCGCGGACGGCGGCGTACGCGCCGAGGAGGCCGCACCCGAACGCGAGCGGAACCCCGTAGACGAGCTGCGTGAACGGGTCGGGCGGCGTGAACAGCGCGACGAGCGCGAACGCGAGCGGCGCCGCGAGGAACCAGCCGAGTATCGCCCGGAACGCGGTGTCGAGACGGCTCATACGGCCGACTATCGACGCCGTCGGGAAGTACGCACCGATACGAACCGTTTAGGGGCGTGGCTCGCCCAGAGGGCGGTATGAGCGACCACGACGCCGACGCCCTCGCCGAGCGAGTGCGGGACGGCGACCTGCGCCTCTACGAGCTCGAAGAGCACGCGGACGCCGAGACGGCCGCCGCGGCCCGCCGTCGCCTCCTCGAACGCGAGACCGGCGCCGCCCTCGACGTCACCGGCGACTACGCCTTCGACCCCGAGGCCGCTGCGGACTCGGCCATCGAGAACCTCGTCGGCGGCACCCAGATTCCCTTCGGCGTCGCCGGCCCCGTCGCCGTCGAGGGCGACGCCGCGAGCGAGGCGTACTACCTCCCGATGGCCACCACCGAGGGCGCGCTCCTCGCCTCCGTCAACCGTGGCTGCTCGGCCATCACCGCCGCCGGCGGCGCGAACGCGCGCGTCACGAAGCGCGGGATGACGCGCGCGCCGGTCTTCCGCGTTGCGGACGTCACCGAGGGCGCCGAGGTCGCGCGCTGGGTGGACGAGCACTTCGCGGACCTCAAGGCGGCCGCCGAGTCCACGACGGACCACGGGACGCTCCAGGAGGTGACGCACTACGTCGTCGGCGACAACGTCTACCTGCGCTTCTCCTACGACACTGCCGACGCGATGGGGATGAACATGGCGACCATCGCCACCGGCGAGGCCTGCGAGGTCGTCGAGGCGAACACGCCCGCCGAACTCGTCGCGCTCTCCGGGAACCTCTGCGCGGACAAGAAGCCCGCCGCCATCAACGCCGTCGAGGGGCGCGGACGGACCGTCACGGCGGACGTCCACATCCCGCGCGACGTCGTTGAGGAGCGCTTCAAGACGACGCCCGAGGCCATCGCCGAGGTGAACACGCGCAAGAACCTCGTCGGGTCCGCGAAAGCCGGGAGCCTCGGCTTCAACGCGCACGCCGCGAACGTCGTCGCCGCCGTCTTCCTCGCCACCGGGCAGGACGCCGCGCAGGTCGTCGAGGGCTCGAACTGCATCACGACCGTCGAAGCGAGGGAGGACGAGCTCTACGCCTCCGTCAACCTCGCGTCCCTCGAGGTGGGAACCGTCGGCGGCGGCACGAAGCTCCCGACGCAGGCCGAAGCCCTCGACGTCCTCGGCGTTCGCGGCGGCGGCGACCCCGCCGGCTCGAACGCCGACGAACTCGCGGAGGTCATCGCCGCCGGCGCGCTCGCCGGCGAACTCTCCCTGCTCGCCGCGCTCGCCTCCCGACACCTCTCCTCCGCGCACGAGGACCTCGGGCGATAACTCAGAGCAGGCGGTAGACGCCCCGGCTTTCCGAGGCCTCACCGCGTCGCGCGAGTCGCTCCAGGGCCTCGCGGGCGAACGACTCGGAGACGCCGTGCTCCTCGCAGTAGCCGGCGACGTCGTCCGCCGTCGGCGAATCGAGTTCGTGGAGCGCCTCCTTCACGCGCTCCGTCCGGGAGACCGACCCGCCCGAGGAACTCGCGCGCTCGTCCGCCGCGCGCGCCTCGTCGGTGTCCACGCCCGCCGCGTCGAGGTACTCCTCGTCGTCCACGACGGCCTCGTCGGCCCGCTCGCCCATCGCCGCATAGGAGTCGAGGTCCGCGAACGCCTCCCCGTAGCCCGAGCGGTTCGCGAGCATCGACGCGCGCACCTCGGCGGCGTGCTCGCGGTCCTCGGTCGTCACGAACTGCTTGCGCTTCGCGTGCGCCTTGCTCGTCCCGCAGCGCGGGCACTCGGTGCGCTCCGGGCGCCCCTCGACCACCCAGAGCATCGAGCAGTCGCTACACCCGACGACGGCGTACATACCTCCCGTTCGCACCCTCGCGGGCATAAACCCGTCCCCAAACGCTCTCGGGTGTGCCCGTCGAACCGCCGTGTATGCACGTCGACGCGTTCGATTCCGACGACGCGACCGAAGTCGCCGACGGCGTCTTCCTCCAACAGCTCGCCGTCGGCGAGAAGCTGAGCGTCCAGGCCTTCCGCATCGAGCCCGGCGCCGCCGTCCCCGAACACAGCCACCCACAGGAGCAGAGCGGGACGATTCACGCGGGCACGCTCACCTTCGTCCGCGACGGCGACCGCCGGACCGTCGGACCGGGCGAATCCTACGTCATCCCCGGTGGTGAGCCACACGCCGCCGTCAACGAGGGCGACGAGGCCGTCACGGGCATCGACGTCTTCAGCCCGCCGCGACCGGACCCCGACTGGGCCTGAGGATGCCGGTCCCCGCCCCGGTCCGGCCCGTGCTCTGGGTACATATCGCGCTCGGCGCGGTCGCGCTCTGCGCCGGCCTCGGCGCGATGGCGACGAAGAAGGGCGGGCGCCGCCACCGAAACTTCGGGAAGGCGTTCGTCGCCGCGATAGCGGGCGTCGTCCTCAGCGCCCTCGCGATAACCGCGTTCACGCGCGACGCCTTCCTCGCCACCATCGCGGTGTTCAGCGGCTACGTCGTCTTCGCGGGCTACCGCGCGCTCTCGCAGAAACGCCCCGGGAGCGCCGGCCGCCTCGACTACGCCGCCGCCGGTCTCGCCGGCCTCGTCGCCGCCGGGATGGTCGCGCTCGGCGTCGCCGGCGTCCTCGACGGCGCCTCGCGGGGAGCCGTCCTCGTCGCCTTCGGCGGCCTCGCGCTCGCCTTCGCCGCCCAGGACGCCGCGACGTTCCATCGCGGCCCGTCGTCGCGCTTCGACTGGCTCTACCGGCACGTCGCGCGGATGCTCGGCGGCTACATCGCCACCGTCACCGCCGTCTCCGCCGTGAACCTCACGATGCTCCCGCCAGTCGTCCGGTGGCTCTGGCCGACCGCCGTCGGCACGCCGCTCATCGCCCTCTGGATACGTCGCTATCAGCGGCGCTTCGAGGGCGACGGACGCGCCGGCGGGGGCGTCGAACCCGACGGCGAGTGACGCGCGCCGGCGCGCTTTTCGGTCGCGCGGAGCGCGACCTACTCGACGTTGAACCCCATCTCCTCCAGGATGTCGGGGACGCGGTCGACGTGGTCGCCCTGAATCTCGACCGTGCCGTCGTTCACCGTGCCGCCGGCGCCGAGTTTCTTCTTCAGCTTCGTCGCGACGTCCTGCAGGTCGGTCGCCTCCTCGTCGAACCCCTCGACGATGGTGACGGGCTTGTTGTAGGTGCGGCGCTCGACGCGTACCGTCAGGTGCTCTTCGGCGCGCGCGAGGTCCTCCTCGATTCCGGGGATGTCCGCGAACGGGTCGTCTGCCATACTCGGACGTTGTGGGTCACGGACAAAGAAGCTACGTGGCCGACGACGGGCGAAGCGCGGGACGGGCGGCCGACGCCGTCGCTGGCGGCGCGCGAAAAACGGGGAGAATCGGTGCGCGTTCTCGCGGAGAGGACCGAGCCGTCTAGGCGAGATCCTCGATTGCGTCGGAACGGAGTTCCGACTGACCGAAGACTCGCTTACGCGAGGTCCTCGATGCGGTCGACGATCTCGTCGGCGTACTCGGAGGCGGCGAGCTTGACGCCGCCCTCGACCTGCCGCTCGAGGTCGTAGGTGACGCGGTGCTCGGAGATCTGCGCCTCGACGGCGTCGTGGACGAGGTCGGCGGCGTCGTCCCAGCCGAGCTGTTCGAGGAGGATCTTCCCGGAGAGGATCATCGCGGTCGGGTTCGCCTTGTCCTTGCCGGCGTGCTTGGGCGCGCTGCCGTGCACGGGCTCGGCGAGGACGCGGCCGTCGCCGAGGTTGGCGCCGGGCGCGATGCCGAGGCCGCCGATCTGGGCGCCCGCGGCGTCGCTGAGGTAGTCGCCGTTGAGGTTCGGCATCGCGAGCACGTCGTAGTTGTCCGTGCGCGTGAGGAGCTGCTGGAGCATGTTGTCCGCGATGCGGTCCTTGACGACGACGGTGTCCTCGGGGGCCTCGCCGTCGTACTCCTCCCAGAGGGTGTCCTCGTCGATGGTCTGCTCGGGGAACTCCTCGGCGGCGATCTCGTAGCCCCAGTCGCGGAAGGCGCCCTCGGTGAACTTCATGATGTTGCCCTTGTGAACGAGCGTGACGGAGTCACGGTCGTTCTCGATGGCGTACTCGATGGCCTGCCGGACGAGGCGCTTCGTGCCGAACTCGGTGATGGGCTTGATGCCGATGCCGACGGGGCCGTCGTGGATGGTGGCGTCGAAGCCCATCTCGTCCTCGACGAACTCCCGGACCTCCTCGACCTCGTCGGTGCCGGCCTCCCACTCGATGCCGGCGTAGACGTCCTCGGTGTTCTCGCGGAAGTTGACCATGTCCATCTCCTCGGGCTCGGAGACCGGGGACGGAACGCCCTCGAGGTAGTAGGTGGGGCGCATGTTCGTGTAGAGGTCGAGCTTCTTGCGGAGCGCGACGTTCAGGCTCCGGAAGCCGGCGCCGACGGGCGTCGTGAGCGGGCCCTTGATGGAGGCGCGGAACTCGCGCAGGGCGTTGACGGTGTCGTCGGGGAGGTTCTCGTCGTACTTCTCGCGCGCGCTCTCGCCGGCGAAGACGCGCATCCAGTTGATGTCGCGGCCGGTCGCGTCGGCGGCGGCGTCGAGGACCTTCTGTGCGACGGGCGCGACGTCCTTCCCGATGCCGTCCCCGTAGATGATGGGGATGATGGGGTTGTCGGGGACGACGAGTTCGTCCGCGTCCTCGTCGTACGTGACCTTCTCCCCCTGATCGGGGACTTCGACTTGCTCGTACTCGTAGCTCATCTCGTTTCGAACCCTCCCGGCGCGCGCCTAAAAGGACTGCTGTTTCCGCGAATCAATACGTCAATCGTCGATATTCCGGGTCGTCGTCGTGCGTACGGTCCGCGAGAGACCGGCCGAGAGCGTCCCTCGAGACGGCGTCAGTCGTCGTCCCCGTCGCGCTCGGCGGTGAGGACGTCGCTGATCTCGGCGGGCGTGAGCGGGGGGTCGGGCGCGCGTCGCCCCTCGTGTTTGCTCCCGCCGGCGGGCGCGTCGGCGGCCGCGAGCCGCATGAACGCCTCCTGTGCGTTCACCACCGGCGCGCCGTCGTCGGGGTGTTCGAGGTCGTAGGTGCCGTCGCCGTTCATCGTCCACGCCTTGCGGTTGTCGGCCAGCATCGTCTCGAGGAGGCGCCCGAGGTAGTCGCGGAGGTCGGGGTCCTCGACCGGCGTGACGGCTTCGACGCGCTGGTCGAGGTTGCGCGCCATCCAGTCGGCGGAGCCGATGAAGTAGGCGTCCGCGTCTCCGCCCTCGTCGGCGCCGGTGTCGGCGTCGGCGTGCGGGTGGGTGTCGGCGGCGCCGTGCGCGAAGTAGTAGACGCGGGAGTGCTCGAGGAAGCGCCCGACGACGCTCCGAACGCCGACGTTCTCGCTGAGGCCCTCGACGCCGGGACGGAGGCGGCAGACGTCGCGGACGACGAGGTCGATCTCGACGCCGGCCTGCGAGGCGCGATAGAGCTCGTCGATCATCGCCGGGTCCTCGAGGCGGTTCATCTTCGCGACGATGCGGGCGTCCTCGCCGGCCTCGGCGTACTCGACCTCGCGTCGAACCAGCTCGACGAAGCGCTCGCGCATCGTCGTCGGCGCGATGAGGAGCTTGTCGTACTCCTCGTGGAGCGAGTGGCCGGTGAAGTAGTTGAAGAGCCGGACGAGGTCGTCGCCGACGGCGCGGTCGGCGGTGAGGAGGCCGAGGTCCTCGTAGCGCTCGGCGGTCTCGGAGTGGTAGTTGCCGGTGGCGACGTGCGAGTAGAGCCGGACGCCGGGCTCCTCCTCGCGGACGACGAGCGCCGTCTTCGTGTGCGTCTTGTAGCCGATGGTGCCGTAGGCGACGTGGATGCCCTCCTCCTCCAGCCGGTCCGCCCACCGGAGGTTGTTCTCCTCGTCGAAGCGCGCGCTCAGCTCGACCATGACCGCGACCTGCTTGCCGTTGCGCGCGGCCTCGATGAGCGCCTCGATGACCTTCGAGTCCCGCGCCGTCCGGTAGATGGCGGCCTTTATGGCGAGCACGTCCGGGTCGTGGGCGGCCTCGCGGAGGAAGCGCTCGACCGTCTTGCGAAAGGAGTGATAGGGGTGGTGGACGAGGAGCGGTTTCTCGCGGACGACGTCGAAGACGTCGTCGCCGTCGGTGAGACGGGGGTGCTCGCGGGGCTGCCACGGGTCGAGCTTCGCCTCGGGCCGGTCGAGGTCGGTGAGCGACATCAGCCCGCGGTAGTCGAGGAGGCCGTCGAGGCGGAACACCTCGCGCTCCTCGAGGTCGAGTTGCTCGCGCAGGAGGTCGACGACGCGCTCGGGCGTGTCGGACTCGACGTCGAGGCGGACGACGTGGGCGAAGCGGCGCTGGCGGAGGACGGACTCGACGCGGTTCGTCAGGTCGTCGGGCGTCTCGTCGTCGCTCGCGACCTCGGCGCTCCGGGTGACGCGGAAGACGGAGTGATCGACGACGTCGACGTTCGGGAAGAGCAGGTCGAGGTTGTGCCGGATGACCTCCTCGACGGGGACGTAGGTGTCGTCGCCGACGTCGACGAGTCGCGAGCGGTTCCCGGGAACCTTCACTCGGGAGAACGTCAGCTCGTCGCCGATCTCCTCGTCCTCGCGGGCGCGCTCCCCCTCGTCGTCCGTCTCGCGCGTCAGGACGGCGATGGAGAGGCTGAGGTTCGAGATGTGCGGGAAGGGGTGGGCGGGGTCGAACGTCAGCGGCGTGAGCGTCGGGAGGACGTCCGACTCGAAGCGCTCGCGGAGCTCCTCGCGCGTCGCGGCGTCGAGGTCGTCGTAGCCGACGAGGTCGATGCCCGCCGCGGCGAGGGCGGTCGTGACGAGGTCGCGGTAGCACGCCGCCTGCTTGCGGAAGAGCCCGCGGGCGACGTCGATGGACTCGCGCCACTCCGTCTCGGGCGTGCGGCCGTCGGCGGTGCGCTCGGTGACGCCGGCGTCGACGCTCGCCTTCAGCGCGCCGATGCGTTTCTGGAAGAACTCGTCGAGGTTCTGCGTGAAGATGGCGAGGAACTTCACGCGCTCGAGGACGGGGTTGCGCTCGTCGGTCGCTTCGTGCAGGACGCGTCGCTGGAAGGCGAGCTCGCTGAGCTCGCGGCTCAGGTAGCGGTCGCTCTCGTCGGGCGCGAGGACTCCGGCCATCGCGCCCCCGGTCAGTTTCCCCCGGTCACTCCGACGCCGCGACCCGAAACGGGGTCGGTGGTGGCGGCCTCGACCGGGTCGACGATCTTCGCGTCGCTGCGTCCCTCGTGGGTCGCCGTCGGTTCGACGGTGACGAAGCGGTCGCGGCGGTAGTCGTAGGCGGTGAGCGTCCCGCCGTAGACGCAGCCGGTGTCGAGGCCGACGGCGTGCTCGCGCTCGACCGGCCGGTCGTGGACGGTGTGCCCGAAGAAGACCCGGTGGGGGCCGTCGTAGTCCTCGTACCAGAACGGGCCGTCGTAGCCGTCGCCCTGCGGCGCGCGCATCGTCAGGAGCTCCTCGATGCCGTGCTCGTCGAGCGGGCGCTCGGGGTCGACGCCGCCGTGGACGACGAGCGCGTCGTCGAAGGAGATGGCGACCGGCATCGACGCGAAGTACTCCCGGTCGCTCTCGCGGAGCCAGTCGGGGTCCTTGTCGCCGCGCACGACCTTCTGCTCGTTGTTCCCCCGCACGCTCACGAGGCGCTCGTCGGAGCGGACGAGGTCGACGACGCCGGGGCTGTCGGGCCCCTTCCGGACGAGGTCGCCGACGAAGACGACGCGGTCGTCCTCGCCGAGGTCGAGGGCCGCGAGGAGGCGTTCGAGCGCCGCGCGACTGCCGTGGACGTCCCCGACGATGTAGACGTCGCCGTCCGCCGGGAGGTCGAGTCGCTCGTGGTGTGCTTCGACGTCGTCGCTGAACTGAGGTGGCGTGCTCATGGTGTGGTTCGGGGGCGTTCGCACCGGTCGAGGCCGCCCCGTGCACTCGCCCGAACGTAGGCCGCGTTTCGGTTTAATCAGTTGCTAATAGGCCACCGTACGGCTATATAGCGGCCCGGAGGCCGCGACTCGGACGCCGCGCTCGAGGCGTCGAGGAGCGCGCGGGGCGCGAACGGCCGCCCCGCGAGGCGAGGGTGCGATGCGTGCTCACACGCCACCGTCGCCCCGTACGTCGCGCGAGCGGACCCGAACGGTAAAAAGCCGAGCGCGCCAACTTCGGGTCATGACGGACACCGTGGAACTCGGAAGCGAGGCGTACGAGACGTATCAGGAGGCGGGCGACATCCTCGCGCAGGTGCTCGACGAGGCCGAGGAACGCGTCGAGGTCGGCGCGACCCACCTCGAGGTCGCCGAGTTCGCGGAGGACCGCATCCGGGAGCTCGGCGGGAAGCCGGCGTTCCCCGTGAACATCAGCGTCGACAACGAGGCGAGCCACGCCTCCCCGCACGGCGACGACGACGTCGAGTTCGGCGAGGAGATGGTCTGTCTGGACGTCGGCGTCCACGTCGAGGGCTACATCGCGGACGCCGCACGCACCGTCGACCTCTCCGGGAACCCCGAGCTGAAGGAGGCCGCCGAGGAGGCGCTCGACGCCGGCCTCGACGTCGTGGAGGCGGGCGCGCACACCGGCGAAATCGGCGCGGAGGTCGCGGACGTCATCGAGGCGTACGGCTACCAGCCCATCGTGAACCTCTCCGGGCACGGTCTCGAGCAGTGGGACGCGCACACGGACCCGAGCGTGCCGAACCGCGGCACCCAGCAGGGCACGGTCCTTGAGGCGGGCGACGTGCTCGCCGTCGAGCCGTTCGCGACGACGGGCTCCGGAAAGGTGACGGAGGGCTCGAAGACGGAGATTTACTCGCTCGTCGACGACCGCTCGGTGCGCAACCGGCAGGCCCGTCAGGTGCTCGAGACGGTGCGCGAGGAGTACCGCGAGCTCCCGTTCGCGAAGCGCTGGCTGGACTCGCCGCGCGCGGACATGGCGGTCCGGCGCCTCGAGATGGAGGGCGTCCTCCGCTCGTACCCCGTCCTCCAGGAGTCGGAGGGCGACCTCGTCAGTCAGGCCGAGCACACGATCATCGTCACCGAGGACGGCTACGAGGCGACGACGGAGTCGTAACGACGGACGCGGGGCTACGCGGGGCGTGCCTCGCCGCCGAAGAAATACGAGGGGGGAGGTGACGACGATTGACCGCGCGTCGTGGTTTACGCGTTGTTCATTCGGGTCGACGTCGTCTCACCGCAGACGCGACACTTCGCGACGCGGTACGGCTCGCGCGAGAACTCGGCGTTCTCGTCCTTGTCGGACTCCGTCTTCAGCTCGACGGAGACCGCGTGGGGGGTCTCTTTGCCACAGCTTTCGCACGATTCCGCCATACCGTCGGAACGAGGTGTTTTGCTCGCCATCGGAACCACCCTCGGTTCCATCCAACGGCGTCCGGACACAAAAACACCGGCCTTTCTCGACGTCTCGAATAGCGCCCCGTTCGACTATTCGATAATAACTAACGGAGCGTTCGTCACATCTATATATAGTCACGGTCTGACACAGCCGCGTTCCGTAAGCTACCTGTCGCGCCCGCGCGAGTCGGTGGTATGGAGCAGGTGTTCGCCCCGTGGCGCATCGAGTGGGTGCGACGTGAGGAGAAGAACCCGGACATCGATGAGTGCGTCCTCTGCGAGCTCCCGGAGCGCGCGGACGCCCGGGAGAACCTCGTCGTCGCGCGCAGCGAGCACGCCTACGTCCTGTTGAACAACGCGCCGTACAACCCCGGCCACCTGATGGTCGTGCCATTCGCGCACGGCGGGGAGTACGCGGCGCTCGACGACGACGCCCTCCTCGACCACGCGCGGCTCAAACAGCGCGCGTTCGACGCGCTCGACGAGGCCGTGGGGCCGGACGCCTACAACGCCGGCCTGAACCTCGGCGGCGGCGCGGCCGGC
This sequence comes from Halarchaeum sp. CBA1220, assembly GCF_003721175.2. GTDB lineage: Archaea > Halobacteriota > Halobacteria > Halobacteriales > Halobacteriaceae > Halarchaeum > Halarchaeum grantii. The sequence continues at coordinate 352,305 of NZ_CP054707.1, read as the reverse complement.
GGGAGCATCGACGACCACCTCCACACGCACGTCGTCCCGCGCTTCGACGGCGACACGAACTTCATGCCCGTAATCTCGGACACGAAGGTCGTCGTCGAGGCGCTCGAGGAGACGTACGACCGCCTGCACGACGCGTTCGCCGACCAGTCGGGCGCGACCGTCCCCGGGGAGGACGCGGCGGTCGAGCTCGCTTTCGACTGACTCGAAAACTCCGCAACGCACTTGCTTCGGGGGCCGCTATCGCTGGTCGATGGACCGGAAGACCGCGATGCGTCGCGCCGGGGTCGTCGTCCTCGCGGCGAACCTCGTCCTCCTCCTCGCGAAGGGGGCCGTCTGGTGGTACACCGGGAGCATCGCGGTCGGTTCCGAAGCGGTCAACAGCGGCGCGGACGCCGTCTACAGCGTCGTCGTCCTCGGCGGCCTCTACCTGACGACGCGACCGGCGGACTTCGAGCACCCGCACGGCCACGAGCGCATCGAGCCGTTCGTCGCGCTGTTCGTCGCGCTCGGCGTCTTCGCGGCGGGCGCGGGCGTCCTCTACAACGCGTCGACGGCGGTCCTCACCGGCTCGTACGGCGGCGCGGCCGGGCCCGCCGGCGTCGCGGTGCTCGTGCTCACGGCGCTCGCGAAGTACGGCCTCTACCGCTACTGCCGGCGCACGGGCGAGCGCACCAACTCGCCGGCGCTGGTGGCGACGGCGCTCGACAACCGCAACGACATCCTGACGGCGGGCGCGGCGCTCGTCGGCGTGCTCGGCGCGATGGTGGGCGTCCCGGTGCTCGACCCGGTCGCGGCGGGCGTCGTCTCGCTCGGCATCCTCTACACGGGCTACGAGATCGTCCGGGACAACGTGAACTACCTCGTGGGGGCGGCGCCGCCGGAGGACCTGCGCCGCGAAATCCTCGAGCGCGCGCTCAGCCACGACCGCGTGCGCGGCGCGCACGACGTCGTCGCGCACTACGTCGGCCCCGAGGTGGACGTCAGCCTCCACATCGAGGTGGAGGGCGACCTGACGCTCTTCGAAGCCCACAACATCGAGTCGGCGGTCGTGGCGGACATCCGCTCGATGCCGGAGGTCGACGACGTCTTCGTCCACGTCGACCCGAAGGAACTCGGCGAGTGGAAGGCCGACCGGGAGGCGGCGGGGTTGCTCGGCCACGACCGCTGAGTCGCGGGGAGCCGACGCGCCGCGAGTCCTACAGGGGTTCGCCGAACGCGTACATCGTCTGGTGGCCCGTCACTTCGACGGTCGCGAAGTCGCCGGGTTCGAGGCCGTGCTCGTCCGCGTTCTGCACGATGACCTGCCTGTACGCGGAGTCGTAGCACTTCACGGAGTCACCGGTGCCGTGCTCGGTGACGAGGACATCGCGCTCCGTGCCGACCATCGACTCGTAGGCCTCCCCGACGATGTCGCGCTTCGCCGCGCTCATCTCCTTCGAGCGCTCCTTCTTCAGCGTCCCGCCGAGGCCCTTCATGTCGGCGGCGTCGGTGCCGGGGCGCTTCGAGAAGCGCGTGACGTTCACCTTCTCCGGGCGCGTCTCCCGCAGGAGCGCCATCGACATCTCGTGGTCCTCGTCGTCCTCCGTCGGGAAGCCGACGATGAAGTCCGTCGAGAGCGTCCACTCCGACAGGTGGTCGTCGAACGTCTCGACGATCTCGACGTACTGCTCGACGCGGTGCTGGCGGCGCATCTCCTCGAGGACCTCGTCGCTCCCGGACTGGACGGGCGCGTGCAGGAAGTTGTAGAGCTCGTCGTGGGCGGCGAACACCTCCGCGAGCTCCTCGCGGATGCCGTGAATGCCCCCGGGGTTCGCCATCCCCACCCTGACGCGGAAGTCGCCCTCGATCTCGGTGCAGATGCGCTCGAGGAGCTCGGGGAGCTTTCGCTCGCCGGTGTCCCAGCCGTAGACGCCGGTGTCCTGGCCGGTGATGCGGATCTCCTTCGCGCCGGCGTGGACGAGCGCGCGCGCCTTCTCGACGTTCTCCTCGACGGGGGGCGACTCGACGCGGCCGGTCGCCTGCTTCGTGATGCAGTACGAGCAGTTCGACATGCAGCCGCGCGCGATGGGGAGGATGCCGACGACGCCGTCGAGTATCGGCTCGGCGTCCGGCGTCGGCGTCGGGCACTCGCCGTTCGTGACCGCCTCGGGCACCTCGTCCCAGTGCAGGACCTCGGCGTCGACGTCGGCCTCGCGGAACTCCTCGCCCTGCGCGAGCGCCATACAGCCGGTGACGTAGAGGTCCGCGATCTCGTCGGTGAGCTCCTGCGCCCGGCGGAGCATGTTGCGCTCCGTCTTCTCGACCACGGTACACGTGTTCAGGATCGCGACGTCCGCCTCCTCGACGCCCTCGACGCGGTGGTGGCCGGCGTCACGGAGCCGTCGCTCGATCTCGCGGCTCTCACCGCGATTCGACGTGCATCCGTACGTCTCGATGTGGTACCGGGCCATCTCGTCAACTCGTTCTCCGGCCGGCGGCAAAAGCCCCGCGCTTTCGGTGGTTCACGGCGGGTCCGACCCGAGGCCTTCGGCGGTGTCGACGTCGCCGGTGACGCGCTCGCCGTGGACGAGCGGTTCGAGGATGATGCGCACCGCCTGCACGCAGAGGACGATGCAGAGCGGCCCGAGGAAGAGGCCGTACCAGCCGAACACCATCGTTCCGACGATGTAGCCGAAGAGTACGAGGCCGACGTGCGTCCCCCGGCCGGCGAGTTCGGGGAGGACGAACGTCATCGGGAGGAAGTCGAGGAAGACGAAACACACCACGAGGAGCGCCGCCGGGAAGACGAGCGACGCGTCCGGCGACCGCAGGGCGCTGTAGCCGAGGTAGCCGACGAGCGGGAGGTAGACGACTTTCCCGACGATGAGCGGGATCAGCGTGGTGAGTCCGGTGGCGACGGCGAGCGCCGTCGGGAACGGGATGGCGACGGCCGGGGGCGCGAGGAAGTTGTAGGCGTGGTAGGCGACGAACGCGCCGACGGCGACGACGAACACCATCAGCACCGTCCCCGAATACATCGTCTCGAGGTCCTGGTCGACGGCGCTGGCGTACGCCACCGTCGTGGTGTCCGACCCGGCGAACCCCCGGAACCACCGGCGGATCGAATCCCCGTCACGCAGCAGGTAGAACGCGAAGAGCGCGGCGAGCATGAGGTTCATGAGGGCGTTCGAGACGAAGTCGACGTAGTGGCGTGCCTGCTCCAGGAGGCCCGCGAGACTGGAGGACGCGGGGTCGCGCAGGTAGGCGGCGAACTCCGTGACCGGCTGTTGGAGCAGCGGGTCGACGTCGACGTACGGCCGGAGCACCGTCTGGTAGTTCCTGATGCGCGGCAGGAGTTCGTGGAACCCCATCACGCCGAGGTAGGCGGCGACGAGGAAGAACGGGAGCGCGACGAGCAGGAGCGTGCAGAGCGCGGCCGGACCCCCGGGGAGGTGTTCGTCGAGGCGTCGATAGACGGGCCGGACGCCGTAGTAGATGAAGAGGCCGAGGACGACCGTCCCGACGAACGAGTAGAGCGTGAACGCGACGACGCCCGCGAGCGCGAGCACGATTCCCCAGAGCACGACGCGCTCGCGATGGGCGGGTATCCAGTCCTCGACGCTCATCGTGTCCGTAACTCGGACGGCGACGAGAAAAGCGCGGCGGCTCCACGCACCCGAAGGCATTTGGCCCAGAGCGAGTGACGCGAACGTATGCCCTCCAGACGCGACGTCCTCGCGACCGCCGGCGCGCTCGCCGCCGCGTCGCTCGCCGGCTGCCAGACGCCATCGGACGGCTCGACGCGAAACGACTACCCGGAAGGCGTCGTCTTCGACGACGGCTGGCGCTCGCCGAACCACGACGGCGCGAACACGCGCTCCGTCCGCGACGGCCCGACGCTCACCGACCCCGAGGTCGCGGCGACGCTCCCGCCGTCACACGGCGGCGTGACTGGCGCCGACGGGCGGGTCTTCCTCGCTCGGCGCTCGACGCTCCGCGCGTTCGACGCCGCGTCCGGCGACGCGCTGTGGACGGCGTCGGCCGACGGCACGCACCCGCCGAGCGTGCTCGGTGACGTCGTCTACGCGCCCCACCCCGAGACACCCGTGGTTCGGGGCTTCGACGCCGAGAGCGGCGACGTCGTCGAGACGCACGACCTACCGGCGCGCGCGGTGACGCCGCCCGCGTGGAGCAACGGCCGCGACTCGTTCGCCGTCGCGCTCGCCGGCGGCCGACTCGCCGGCGTCCCCGTCGGGTCGGGCGAGACGTGGACGGCCGACCCGTGGGGCGGCGTCGAGGCCCACCTCGCGCACAACATGAACACCGTCGTCGCCGCGACGACGACCGGCGAGGTGTACGCGTACGGCGCGCGGGGGACGCCCCGGTGGCGGACGAACCTCGGCGCGGTCGACCTCGTCGCGCCCGTCGTCGGCGACGAGCGGGTCTACGTCGGCGGCTGGGACGGCACGATAGTCGGCCTCTCGCCGACGGACGGCGGACGCGTCTGGACGCGCGAGCGCGCCTTCGTGGACGCGCCCCTCGCCTTCGACGGTACGCGTCTCTATCACGCCGCCGGCGACCTCGTCGCGTTCGACGCGGCGACCGGGGAGACGGAGTGGACGTACGACGCGACGGCGTCCTGTGCGCCCGCCGTCGTCGACGACACCGTCTACGTCGGCCGCGACGACGGCGCGCTCGCGGCGCTCGACGCCGCGTCCGGCGAGGAGCGCTGGACGCTCGCGCTCGGCTCCTCGGTCGGGCCGACCGTCGCCGCCGTCGGCGACGCGCTCGTCGCGGCGGGCACTACGGACGACGGGCGCATGGCGACGTTCCTCGTCCGCTAGCCCTCGAAGCCCTCGACGAGTGCGACGCCCGAGCTCGCGCCGATGCGCTCGGCGCCCGCGTCCAGCATCGCCTTCGCCGTCTCGTAGTCGCCGATTCCGCCGGAGGCCTTCACCGGGAGGTAGGCCGCGAGCAGCTCGACGTCCGCGACCGTCGCGCCCCCGTCGGCGAACCCCGTCGAGGTCTTCAGGTAGTCCGCGCCCGCCTCGCGCGCGAGCTTGCCGGCGGCGCGCTTCTCGTCGTCCGTGAGGAGCGCCGTCTCCACGATGACCTTCACCGGGAGCGTGCTCGCCGCGACGACGGCCTCGATGTCCGCTCGCACCGCCTCGTGCTCGCCGGCCTGCAGGCGGCCGACGTTCACCACCATGTCGAGCTCGTCCGCGCCGTCCGCGGCCGCGAGTCGGGCCTCCTCGCGCTTCGCCTCGGTGGCGTGCTGGCCGTGCGGGAAGCCGACGACGGTGGCGAGCGTCACCTCGGGCGCGTACGCGCTCGCCTCCGAGAGATAGCACGGCGGCACGCAGGCGTTCATCCCGTACTCCTGACAGTCGTCGAGGACGCCCTCGACGTCGGCGACGGTGGTCTCGGGGCCGAGGACGGTGTGGTCGATGCGGGCGGCGAACTCCTCTCGGTTCATATCGGGAAGGCGCGTCCGGCCGGCAAAAAGCCAGCGTCAGGAGGGTCGGGTCGCCGACCAGAGGCGGTCGGCGAGCGTCTCGCCCGCCGCGCGCGTCACCGCGTCGCGGTAGGCCGGCCACGAGTAGACGCCCGCCGCCTCGTGCTCGAGCGTCACCGTCCCGGACGCCAGATAGGGCTCGCGCGCGCTCAGGTTCGCCGGGCTCTCGCGGCGTATCGCGGCCGCGACCGTCCCGTTCCCCGTCTTCGCGTAGCCGAACGCGACCGTCACGCGCCCGGACGGCGCCACCGGGTTGTACCGGAGGTCGGCTTCGGTCGTTTCGACGTCGAGGACGGGGCGGTCGTGGTCGTCCTCGAGCGTCGCGACGCGCTCGACGGTGACGCCGTGCGCGCGGAGGCCGGCCGCGACGCCCGCCGCCACCCGGTCCGCGTACGGCCCGTCCGCGTGGAGGTATATCGTCCCGTTCAATCCGCTCGTCGCGTTCTCCACCGACGACGTCCCAACGGCGGCCGACGCGGACTGCTGGGCGCTCCCCGCGTGGAACGACGCGTAGCCGAAGGCGGCCCCGACGAGGACGACGGCGCACGCGAGCGCGACGGCGGCCCCGAGCGCGAGACGGCGCTGTTGCTCGTTCACACTCCTGCGTCGGCGGCCGAGGAGAAGAACGTGGTGCCCGCGCGCCGCCACCGCCGCGACCGTCGCGGGCGGTTCTTCCCGGGATGGTAACGCTTTCCCCGCCGCGTCCCGCGTGCTACGAGTATGGTACTGCCGTCCGGGTTCACGGTGCCGCCCCTCCCCTACCTCCTCGGCCTGCTCGCGGCGACGCTCCTCGTCGCCGGCGCGCTCGTCCGCGAGCGGCCCGCCGTGACCTCCCGGACGGTGCTCGCGTTCGCGCCGTGGATGGTGCTCGGCTCCACGCTCTACGTCTGCTACCAGCTCGGCGTCGTCCCCGCGAGCGTCGCGCCGCTCGTCTCCGCGCCCGCCGTCTACCTCACGACGTTCGCCTGCATGGGCGCGGTCTGGCTCGCCGCGCGGCGGACGGCCGCACCCCGGCGCGTCCTCGCTGGCGTCGGCCTCCTCGGCATCTCCCTCCCCGTCGCCGTCGCGGTGCGCTACGGGACGACGCACGGGACGCTCACGCCCGCGTGGCCGCTCGCCGGCCTCCTCGTCGCCCTCCTCCTCACGGGCGTCTGCTGGGCGGGCCTGCGACGCCTCCGCGTCGAGGACGCCCGCGTCGTCGAGGGCGCGGGCGCGCTCGCCGTCCTCGGGCACGCCCTCGACGGCGTCACGACCGCCGTCGGCGTCGACATACTCGGCTTTGGCGAGCAGACGCCGCTCTCCCGGCTCGTCATGGAGTTCGCCGGCACGCTCCCCACCGCCTCGGTGCTGGGTGTCGGCTGGCTCTTCGTGCTCGTGAAACTCGCCGTCGCCGTCGGCGTCGTCCTCCTGCTCGCCGACTACGTGCGCGACGCGCCCGCTCAGGGCTACCTCCTCCTCGCGTTCGTCGCCGCCGTCGGCCTCGGCCCCGGCGCGCACAACCTCCTCCTCTTCACCGTCGCGTCCGCGTGAGGGCGGGCGTTTCAAGTCGCCGTGGTGTCTCCGCACGCCCATGAAGGCGTTCTGCGCGTTCCCGAGCGGGCTGTTCGTCGTCGAGGACGGTGCGGTGCGAGAGCGCCTCGGCGACGTCACGCCGACCTGCGTCGCGGTCAGCGGCGACACCGTCTGCTGTGGCACGAGCGACGCCGGCATCCGGCGCTCCGTCGACGGCGGCGAGTCCTTCCACCGGGTCGCCGACTTCGAGCGCGCGCACGTCACCGCGCTCGCCGTCGGCCCCGACGGGACGTGGTGGGCGGGCACGGAGCCGAGCGCGCTCTACCGCTCCGACGACGGCGGCCGCGCGTGGCGCGAGACGGCGCCGCTCACCGACCTCGACTCGAGCGACGAGTGGAGCTTCCCGCCGCGCCCCGACACCCACCACGTCCGCTGGGTCCGCCCCCGGCCCGACGACGGGGACTCGCTCGCCGTCGCCATCGAGGCGGGCGCGCTCGTCCGCACCACCGACGGCGGCGACACGTGGCGCGAGCGCGTCCCCGGCGGCCCCCTCGACGCGCACACCATCGCCACGCACCCCGGGACCCCCGACCGCCTCTACGCCGCCGCTGGCGACGGCTACCACGAGTCGTCGGACTGGGGGGAGACGTGGGAGACACCCGAGTCCGGCCTCAAGCACACCTACTGCTGGAGCGTCGCCGCGACCGAGCGCGACCCCGACACGCGCGTGCTCTCCGCCGCCTCGGGGCCGCGCGCCGCGCACTCGGAGGGCGGCGCCGCCGTCTATCGACGCGAAGCCGGCACCGACTGGACGCGCGTCCCGGCGGTCAGCGGCGACGACCTGCTCGCGCCCGTCCTCGCCGCCGGCGCGGGCCGCACCGTCTACGCGCTCTCCAACCACGGCCTCCAGCGCTCGACCGACGGCGGGCGGACGTGGCGCCGCGTCGCCCTCGGCTACGCGCCCGAGGAGCGCGCGACCGGCCTCGCGCTCGCGCCCTGACGCGATACCCGGACGCTTTTCTCGCTCTCACGCGAGGTATCGGTATGGCCAAACAGCCCCACCTGCTCGTCGAAGAGGGTGACGTGAACGACATCGCGCTCGTCCCCGGCGACCCCGGCCGCGTCGACCGCATCGCCGGCCACTGCGATGACGTCGAGGAAGTCGCCTCGAACCGCGAGTACACCGTCGTCAACGCCACCTACGAGGGCGTCCCCCTCACCATCTGCTCGACCGGCATCGGCGGCCCGAGCGCCGCCATCGCGCTCGAGGAGCTCGCGAACGTCGGCGTCGAGACCTTCGTCCGCGTCGGCACCACGGGCGCGCTCCAGTCCGACATCGAGATCGGCGACATGATCGTCGCCACCGGCGCCGCCAAGGAGGAGGGCACCTCGAAGCGCTACGAACCCGAACTCATCCCCGCCGTCCCCGACTACGACGTGCTCTCCGGGCTCGTCGACGCCGCCGAAGCCCGCGACGAGGACGTCCACGTCGGCCCCATCGTCAGCGACGACGCCTTCTACAACGAGAACGACGACTACGTCGCGGCGTGGAACGAGGCCGGTCTGCTCGCCGTCGAGATGGAGGCCGCGACCCTCTTCGCGCTCGCGCGCCGGAAGGGCCTGCGCGCCGGCGCCATCTGCACCGCCGACGGCAACCTCGTCGAGGGCACCCAGAAGGGCGCCGACAGCGACGAGGAACTCCCCGAGAAGGCGAAGAACAACGTCGAGCGCGCCATCGGCATCACGCTCGACGCGGTCGTCGCGCTCGCCTGACGCGAGCGCGACTGCACGTCGCACGGGGTGCGACGGAGTCGTCGACATCGCGTAGCGATTCGACGGCACGTAGGACGTGTTCGTCCTGCTGAGTCGTCGACGTCGTTCTTTCCCCGATCCTCGCGCTACTCGAGTCGCGCCGCTCACGGGTCGCTCTGCTCCTCGCTCGTTCTTTCCGCGGTTCCTCGCACTGCTCGGAACCGCGATGCATGACGAAAGAGCAAAACCCGCCGCGTCCTTCGGGACGGAACATGCTCGACGGCGCGCGACGGCGGCTGCGGCGGCTTCGCAGGCGAGCGCGCGCGCTCGAACGCCGCCGCTCGCGGGACGCGCGCCACTGGCTCGCGGAGACGAGCAACCTCACGCACGCCTCCGTCCTCCTCTTCGTCCCGCTGCTCATCGGCTTCGTCACCCTGCTCTCGAACGAACTGCAGGTCCTCTCCTTCCTCCTCTTCCCACCGCTCGCCTCCGGGACGTACACGCTCTTCGCGGACCCCGAGGGGCGCTACGCGAACCCGTGGACGTTCGTCGGCGGGATGAGTCTCGGCGCCTTCTGCGGGTGGGCGGCCATCGAGTTCACCGCGCTCCTCACCGGCCCGTCCGCGAGCGCCGGCGTCGCGACGCCGGGGGGCCTCTGGGAGGTGCACGCGTGGGCGGCCGCGCTCGCCATCTTCCTCGCCGGCGCGCTCACGTGGGTGCTCGACCTCGAACTCCCCTCCGCGTTCTCCACCGCGCTCCTCGTCCTGCTCACCGACCCCGGGCGCTTCGTCAGCGTCGCCGGTATCACCGTTTCCACGAGCGTCGTCTACGTCGCCACCGTCGCGCTCTCCGCCAGCGTCGTCGCCGGCGCCTTCGCCGTCTGGCGCCACGAGTTCTACGAGCGCCGCGCGCGCTACCTCTACTCGACGACGCAGGCCGACGACCACGTCCTCGTGCCGATGCGCGGCGAGACCGGCGACGCCACCGCGATGTTCGGCGCGCGCGTCGCCGCCGCCCACGACGCCGGGAAGGTCGTGCTCCTCGACGTCGTGGACGACGACGCAATCGACGCCGCCGAACGGCGCCTCCTCGAAGAGGGCGACGCTGAGGGTGGCGATAGCGCTGAGGGCGACGGCCGCGAGCGCGCCGAGCGTCGCGCCGCCGACGAGGCCGCCGCCGACCTGGAGCGCTGTGCCGCCCGCATCGAGACCCGCGTCGGCGTCCCCTGCGAGGTCGTCGTTGCCGTCGAGTCCGGCATCACCGTCACCTCCCTCCTCGATGCCGCGCGCGACACGAACTGCGACCTCGTCGTGACGGCGCTCGAACGCGACCCGGACGGCACGCCGACGCGCTTCCTCCGCGAGCTCTTCCGGAGCGACATCGACGCCATCGCCTTCGACTCGAAGACCGAGCGCACCGACTGGAAGCGCGTCATGGTGCCCGTCCGGGCCGCCGGACAGCTCGCGCACGCGATGGTGGACTACGGCCAGCGCCTCGCCGGGAAGGTCGGCACCGTCAGCGTCTGCACCTGCATCGGCGACGAGCGCTCCCGACGCACCGCCGAGTCGATGCTCGCGAACCTCACGGAGACGAGCGACGCGCGCTGTGAGACGCGCGTCTCGCGGGCCTCCCTCGACGAGTTCATCGAGCGCAACGAATCGCACTACGACCTCGTCGTCTTCGGCGCGCACGACTACGGCTCGCGCTTCGCCGTCTCGCAGGCCTTCGAGTGGGCCGAGGAGACCGAGACGGACGCCGCCGTCGTCCACACGCGCTAACCGGCCGCTCGACACGCCCGCCTTTGGCGTCCGCGTTCCGGGCCTACTCGCGCTCCTCGCCCTCCGAGACCTGCTTCGCCGTCTGCTCGGCGTTCTCGTCGCCGAGCGCGGACTGCACGAGGAGGCGCCCGCCGATGACCGCAGGGCTGATGACGGTGTTCGCGCCCGCCGCGCGGAGCTTCTCCTCGTTCTCGCGCTCGCTCGCCGCCGCGACGATGCGGATGTTCGGCTGGAGCTGGCGCGCCGTCAGAATCGCGAGCGCGTCCTGCCCGTCGTCGTTCGTCGCCGCGACCACCGCGTCCGCGCGGTCGATTCCCGCGTGCTCGAGCGAGGACGCGTCCGAGGGGTCCTCCGTGAGGACGTTCAGGCCGCGCTCGCGGAGGGATTCGGCGACCGCCGGCTCCTTCACGAGCACGACGAACGGCCGGCTCGCCGCGAGTTCTTCGAGGATCGATTCGGTGAGCTCGCCGTAGCCGGCGACGATCACGTGGTGTTCGAGGGATTCGAGTTGTGACTGGGTCATGCGTCCGAGTGCGGAGGCGAAGCGGGCTTCGATGGCGGGACCGAGCAGGGCGCTGAGCGCGAGACCGAACCCGGCGACGCCGAGGACGAGGACGGTGAGCGAGAAGAGCGTCGCCGCCGGCGTTTTGGGAGTTATATCGCCGTAGCCGACCGTGCTCGCGGTGACGAGCGTGTAGTAGAAGGCGTCGAGCAGGGAGTTCACGCCCGGGAACCCCTCGCGGAGCGCGTACGTCCCGACCGTGCCGTACGAGAGGACGCCCGAGAGGATCAGCGCCGCCGTGAGCTGACTCGTCGAGAGGGAGAGCTCCCGGTCGAAGCGCGAGCGCGTGAGCGCGACGACGGGGAGGGAGACGACGGAGAGCGCGACGAGCGGCACCGAGTAGATCGAGGACTGCACGAGGCCCTGGAGCGCCGTCACGGGCAGGAGGACGACCGTCGACCACCACGCGGCGCGGAGGCCGCGACGCATCCCGAGCGCGGACGCCACCATCAGGAAGCCCGTGAGCGTGCCCGTGAACCCCGCTATCTGCTGGACCGCGTTCGGAACGTACGGGCCGAACTGGGGGTTGAGGATGTTCACGACGCCGGTGATGACGGAGAGCACCGCGACGAGCGTCGTCAATAGCACCGCGACGCGCGTCGAGAGCACCCGCCGGCTCGTGAAGGCCATACCCGGTGAGGCGGCGCCCGCGACTATAAACAGCACGGGAACGACGACGAGGCCTCGCGACGTAGCGCGAGGCACGCCATCGACACCACACTCCCGTGACGCGACCGCGACCGCTGGCCGCAGACGGAGCCTCGCGACGCAGCGCGAGACGCGTCTGCGGCGATACCGATTTACCACGTCCACCCCACACCCGCGGTATGCCGCTCGGTCTCGCACTCGACTCGTTCCCGATGCAGGTACTGCTCGGGCTCTACCTCGGCGTCCTCACGGGCATCGTCCCGGCCCTCGTCTGCTTCGCGTTCGGGTTCAGCTTCAAGTACGTCACCGGACTCACCATCCCCGGCCTCGGTGTCGTCGTCCTCGGCGTCGCCATCGCCGGCATCAACGGCGGGCTGATGGCGTTCAACGACCCGACGATCCTCCAGTCCTCGAACAGCGTCGCCGTCGTCACCGGCCTCGTCATCGTGTTGATGCTCTGCTTCTACGCGCACGCGCAGGGCGACAAGCTCGGCACGAACCTCCCGAAGCACTTCTCCTTCAAGCGCCTCCGCGAGCGCACGCTCTCGAAGGACGTCGTCGACTTCGTCGGCGGCATGGGGCAGGTGCGCGTCCCCGTCGTCGGCGCCGTCGCGGACATGGAGGGCTACCCGCCGCTCCCCGCCGACCTCCGCGAGGAGATCGCCGGCGTCGACTGGACGTTCCCCGCCGACCTCCCGCTCGACGAACTCGAGCGCCGCTTCGAGGACCGCCTGCGCTCCGAGTTCGACGTCGCGGACGCCGACGTCCAGATCGACGCGCAGGCGCGCGCCACCGTCATCGTCGCGCCGCCGCTCTCCGGCGTCTCCAAGCGCGTCCCGCAGGGCAAGCGCGCCGTCTCCCTGACCGCCGTCATCCCGACGGGCGTCGCGCGCGGCGACGACGTCACCCTCACCACGAGCGCCGGCAGTTGCACCGGCACCGTCGTCGCCGCGAAATCCGGCGCGAAGACGGAGGAGAAAAAGGAGGCGGGTGACACGCCGCCCGTCGCGACCGACGGCGGCGCGACGGAGTCGCCCGCCGCGAAGTCCACGGCACCCGTGACCACGGGCGGCGAGGGCCGCATCACCGTCGCGACCGACCGCGCCTCGGCGGAGACCCTGCTCGACGCCACCGAGGGCGCCGTCGTCGTCACCGCGCGCGGGACGCGCCGCGAGTTCGAGCTGCTCTCGCTTCTCCGGCGCACCGGCAACCGGATGCGCCGGCTCACCGTCCGCGCCGACGGCCCGCTCGACGCCACCACCATCGGCGAGGCGAACGTCCGCGAAGTGTACGGCGTCGCGGTCCTCGCGGTCCGCCACGACGGCTCGTGGACGGTCGCGCCGCGCGGCGACACCGCCGTCACCGGCGGCGACGACTGCTTCGTCGTCGGGCCGCGCGAGAAACTGAACGCGTTCGCGGAGGCGGTGGCGTGACGATGCCTGCGACCCTCGCCGTCGTCGCCCTCCCGCTGCAAGCGGCCGCCGTCGACTACGTCGAAATCCTGATGCGCGGCGCGCTCCGCATCGCCGGCCTCGGCGTCTTCAGCTTCCTCGTCGCCGCCGTCGTCGGCGCGGTCTACCGGTGGTACTTCCGGCAGGCCGCGCACGTCGCGCTCGGCGCCTTCGCGGGCGTGTCCGCCGTCGCGCTCTACCTGAACACGAAGACGGCGCTCGCGTCCGTCGTCGCGAACCAGTCCACCATCTTCGACCCCGGGACCGTCGTGTTCAACGTCGCCGTGTTCTCCGTCGCCGCCGCGTTCGGCACTCCCGGCGCGAAGGCGGGCGAGCGCCTCGCCGTCGCGGCGTTCGCGTTCGTCGGCACGCGCGAACTCGACGGCGACGTGAGCCAGCTCGTGAAGGCCGTCGGGCGCGTCGTCGCCGTCGAGATCCCGAAGGACATCGAGGACGTCGAGGGCTACGACCCCGTCTCCGAGGAGACGAAGGCGGAGATGCGAAACAAGACCCTGCTCTTCCCGCGCAAGCTCACCGTCGCCGACCTCGAAGCGCGCGTCGCCGCGCGCCTCCGCGACGACTACGACGTCGGCTACGTCGACGTCGACATCGACGAGAACGGCGCCGTCGAGTACATCGGCGTCGGCACTCGCCTCGCCGGCATCGGCCCGACGCTCGGCCCCGGGATGGGCGCGACCGCCGTGAAGGCCGACCCGCCGAACAACGCGAGCCCCGGCGACGTCGTGCAGGTCTGGAAGACCGGACCCGAGCGCGAGCGCGTCGCCACCGCCGAACTCCGTGGCGTCGCCGGCGACGTCGTGACGCTCGCGCTCGACGCCGACGACGCCGAGCGCATCGCGGGCGGCGACTACCGGCTCCTCACGCTCCCGAGCGACCAGAACGCCGAACGCCAGTTCGCGTCCGTCCTCCGGGGCGCCGACGAGACGATGGTCACCGTCGCCGTCGACGAGGGGAGCCCGCTCGCCGGCGCCACCGTCGGCGACGTCGAAGCCACCGTCGCCGCCGTCCGCCCCGCCGCCGGTTCGATAGAGCCGATTCCCTCCCGCACTCGCGTCCTCGGCGTCGGCGACGTCCTCTACCTCGTCGCGCGGCCGGACGTCGTCCGCGACATCGAGGTGCGCGCGAGCGAGCGCGCCGCCGAGCGCGAGGGCGAACCCGACGGTGGCTCGCCCCCGACGACACCCTGATACGGCGCGCACTCGGACACGCGAGTATGGACTGGAAGCTCTTCGCGGACCTCGCGGAGGTCGCGGGCGACGACGAACCGTCGGTGCGCGTCGGCGACGACGCCACCGTCCGGGACGCCCTCGACGCGCTCATCGACGCGCACCCCGCGCTCGCCGAGCGTGTCCTCGCCGACGACGGCACCCTCCACGAGCACGTCAACCTCCTGCGGAACGGCCAGCGCGCCGAGCTGGACGAGCGCGTCGACGCCGGCGACGAGCTCGCGCTCTTCCCGCCCGTCAGCGGCGGCTGAGCGTCACGTCCGCGCGCTCAGGTCGCACGTCAGCACGAAGTCGGGCTCGTCGCCGACGTCGACGCGCGCCGTCGCGACGTCGCTCACCGCCCGTGCGGTCTCGGGAATCAGCACGCGCGCCTCCTCGGCGTCCTGCTCGGCGGCGTCGCGTTCGACGGCGGCGAGGACGTCCCGGCAGGCCGCGCCGTCGCGCCACGTGGCGACCGCGTACTCGGCGCGCTCGCCGTCAGCGAGGCCGTCCGTCCGCGCGCGGAGCGCGACCCCGCGCGTCCCCACGCCGGCCTCGTGGCAGACGAGGAGCCTGTCCTCGTCCGCCGCCTCACGGAGGCGTTCGCGCGTGAGTTCGGCGAGTGCCCACGGTTCGTCGTCGTCGAGCGCGAGGCCCGCCAGCGCGTCGCGCGCCGCCGAGCGCGTCCAGAACGCCCACGCGGCGTCCGGGTCGTCGCGGACGTCGCCGACCGGCGTCGCGTCCGCGTCGGGTTCGGGGTGTATCCAGCGGAACTCGCAGGCCGGCTCGAAGCCGACCGCCCGCGTCCCGCCGAGGCCCTGCACGTTCCACGAGAAGACCATGCAGCGCGCGACGGCCGCGCCGCGCTCGGCCGCCCAGTCGAGGGCGGCTTCCAACAGCGCGCTCCCGGTGCCGCTCCCGCGCGCGTCCGGCGCGACGCGGAGACCCTGCACCCACGCCTCGTGCGCGCTCAACAGGACGCCCTGCACGACGCCGACCGCCTCGTCCGCCCCGTCGGTGGCGACGAGCGTCCGGCGGTCGGCGCCGTCCGACTCGTCCCACTCCTCGAAGACGTCCGCGACGTAGTCGCCGTGCGCCCACGTCTCCTCGGTGAACGCGGCGACGGCGTCCGCGTCCGAGCGACGCGCGCGGCGGATATCCATTCAGGCCTCGGGCACGGAGCGCTCCGAGAGCTCGCCCGCGAGCGGCGTCCGCATTGCCTCCTCGGGGGAGTCGGTGTTCGCGAGCGCCCACATCAGCTTCGCCTTCGCGGTGCCGGGGAGGAGGTCCTCGCCCTCGACGACGCCCGCGTCGAGGAGGTCCCGACCCGTGTCGTAGACGCGGTCGCAGACCCGGCCGCCGAGACACTGCGAGGTCATCACGACCGTCGTGCCGTCGTCGACGAGGTCGCCGAGGACGTCCACGAGGTCGGAGTGGACGTGCCCGAGACCGGTGCCCGCGACGACGACGCCCGCCGCCCCCTCGAGCACCTCGAAGAACGCCGGGTCCATCCCGGGCGTGAACGTCACGAGCTCGACGTCCGGCTCGAGCGCGGGCGCGATGTCGAGGTCGGTCTCGTTGCGCGCCGCGAGGTCGGCGGCGTCGTCGAACTCGACGCGCTCGCTCTCGTAGTCGACGTGTCCGACCGGCGACCCGCCGACGGTCTCGAAGGCGTCGCGACGGGACGTGTGGGCCTTCCGGACGCGCGTCCCCCGGTGGAGCGCACAGCGGTCGTCGGACTGCGTCGCGTGCATGCAGACCATCACCTCCGCGACGTCGCTCTTCGCGGCCTCGACCGCGCAGACGGCGTTCATCACGTTGTCCGAGGACGGCCGGTCCGCCGAGCGCTGGCTCCCCGTGAAGACGACGGGGACCGGCGTGTCGAGCATGAACGAGAGCACGGAGGCGGAGTACTGCATCGTGTCCGTCCCGTGCATCACGACGACGCCGTCCGCGCCGTTCTCGATCTCCTCGTGGACGGCGGTGGCGAGCTCGCGCCAGATGGAGGGGTCCATGTTCTCCGAGAGGATGTTCGCGACGACGCGCCCCCGGTAGTTCGCGCGCCCGGCGAGGTCCGGAACGGCCCGGAGGACGTCCTCGGCGTCGAACTGCGCGGTGACGGCGCCCGTGCGGTAGTCGACCGTCGAGGCGATGGTCCCGCCGGTGGAGATGAGCGCGATGGTCGGGAGGTCGTCGTCGAACTCCACCTCGGAGCCCGCGCCGGCCTCCTCGCCCGCGTTCGAGTCGACGGCGTAGACGCCGGACTCAAGCACCTCGGTGCTCGCGCCCTCGCGTTCGATGCCGACGTTGTATCCGCTGTCGAGCTTCACGACGAGGTGCTCCGACGTCGAGGACGGCAGGAGGACGCCCTCGTTCACCAGTCCGTCGCGCTCCACGCGGACACGGTCCCCTGTGTTCATGTCTCGGAGAAACGCGGCGCCGACCTTGAAACCATCCGTTCGGCACGCCACGGGACAAGAGTGATGGGGCGAGCGCACCCCTAGACGGGTATGCCCTCCGACGGCCGCGCGGACGCCCGCGAAACCGAGCGCGAAGACTGGGACGCGCTCCTCGACGACGACGCCACCGCGAGCGACGCTCCGGCCGCCGACCGCGGCGACGCGAGGACCCGCTCGACCGGGCGCCTCGCCGGCGTCCGAAGACGCGTCGGCCGGCTCTTCTCGGTGCGCTACTTCCTCCTCGCGTCCGTCGCCGCGCTCGCTGGCCTCCTCGTCGGCGGCCTCGTCCCGCTCGTCGGCGGCATCACGCGCTTCGTCGGCCTCGCCGCCGCGACGTTCCTCCTCGGCGCGGGGTTCGGCCGCCGCGCCTACCTCGAAGTCGCGCTCGCGTCCGGCCTCGCGACGGTCGCTGCGCTCCTCGTCGGCGTGCTCTCCGCCGGGTTCTTCCCGCTCGCCGCCGACTTCCTCGCGCGCCACGGCGTCGCGTTCGCGCTCGGCGCGGGCGCCCTCGGCGTCGCCGTCGGCGTTCTGGGGTACTACTTCGGCCGCGACCTGCGCGCCGGGTTCACGCGGAGTCTGTGAGCGACCACGACCCGCCCTCGCGCTCGAGCACGTCGCGCTCCGCGAGCGCGGCGAGCGCGCCCTCCACGACGTCCTCCGGCGCGTCGACGCGCTGGGCGATGGCCGCCGGGTCGCCCGCGCCGCCCGCGACGGCCGCGACCACCTCCGCGTAGAGCCCCTCGCGGCCGTCCGCCGCGAGCTCCTCGGCGAGGTCCTCGCGGGCGTCGGCGAGTCGGCCCTGCACCCACCGCTGGGCGAGCGAGAGCTCGCGCTCCAGGGCTTCGAGCTCGGCGAGTTCGTCCGCGAGCGCGTTCACGTCACCGTCGCCGCCGTCGAGGGTCACGCCGTCGATTGAGAGGTAATGACAGCGCGTCAGGTCGAGGTCGGGGCTCGCGGGGTACGCGGACTTCGCGCCGAAGCCGTGCCGGGAGACGGTGACTTCGAGGCGGAGGTTGCGCGCGATGTGGAAGTACTTCCGTCGCTTCTCGTCGGTTCGGCTCTCGACGAGACCGGCCTCCTCGAGTTTGCGGAGGTGGTCGATGACCGCCTTCGGGGAGACCCCGAGGTACTCGCTGATCTCGGTGACGTAACAGGGTTTCCGCGCGAGCAACCGCAGGATACGTCGTCGGTTCTCGTTCCCGAGAATGTCGAGGAGTGCCCCGGAATCCATACCACTACGCAGTAGTTGTCGTCGCGCGCTCAAAAGGGTAGCGCAGTCCGCGTCGCTCGCACACGGTTCCGAAAGCCGCCGTTCCGCCCTCACTCGGCCGTTCCGCTCGCCCCGCCGGCACCCGTCGGCGGCCCGCCGCCGCTCGGGTTCGGTCCGCCGCTCCCGTGTCCGTTCGCGCCACCACCGGGCTGCCCGCCGCCCCGGGGCGCGTCGTCGCTACCGCCGGCGTCGTCGCCGGACGACCCGGCACCCGACGCGGGCGAACCCGCACCTGCGTCGCCGCTCCGCCCGGGCGCGTCGTCACCGCTCGCGTTCTCACTCCGGCCGGGTGCGTCGTCGGCACTCGCGTTCCGGCCGGGCGCGTCGATACCGCCGCCCGCGCCGGCCGACGCGTTCCGCCCGGGTGTCTCCGCGAGTCCCGGCGGCACGCTCCAGCCGACGTCGCTACCGGCGCTCCGGTTCGCCGGCGGACCCGCCCACGGCGGGGGACCCTCGCCCGCGTCGCGCACCGCGGCGGCGGTCGACCGCTCGAGGGCGGCCAGCCCGCTCGGCGTGGCGTTCGCCGACTCGGCCACCGCCGCCGTGTCGTTCACGGACGCGGCGAGCGCGGCGATGCGGCTGTTCACCGCCGCGAGCCGGGCCTGTCGCGCGACGGCGGAGCCGGTCGTCTCGTTCGCGAGCGCCGCGCGGCGCTCGCGGAGCGATTCGAGGCGCTCGCGGAGCGTCCCGACGCGCGCATCGAGGGCCGGTGCGCTCGCGTCGTCCCCGTCGTCGGCGTCGACGCTGGCGCGCCAGACGCCCTGCTCGACGGCGCCCTCGGCGCTCGCCGACGCCGACGCCATGAAGCTCGAGAGCGACGCCCCGAACCGCGCCGTCCCGTTCGCGTTCGTGGCGTTCGCGCTCGTCGTGTTCGTGTCCGTGGCGTTCACGCCCCCGTCAGTCGTCTGCTCGGCCCGCGCGTCCGCGCCCGCAGGGTCGGCGACGCCCGCCGTCGCCGGGGCCGTGCACACGAGGAGGACGAGCAGGCAGGCCACCGCGCGTCTCATCGCCCGATACTATCGCACTCACGCGTAAAAACCCGCAGGAACGTTCGAGCCGTTCACGCCCGTTCGAACCGTTCCGCCCGGCGCTCCCGCGCCATCGAGGGCGAAACGGGCGATGCGCTTATCACTCTCCATGTGTATTGTTACCATATATGTTCGAGGTGTTCTCGTCCGGCTACTACCTCGGGCGGCTCTACGTCGAACCGTCCGACGGCGACACCGCCGCGCTCCAGCGGCGCCAACACGAGCGCGTCAACGCGCAGCTCTACGCCGACGACGGCGTCGCGCGCACCGACTACCCGCTCGTCATGAAGGTCGGCACCCGCCACTATCGCGTCGAGGGCGACGCCGATGTCCCCGCCGACACCCTCGTCGTCCCGCGCGAGACGCTCGAGGAGGCGGGTATCGACAACCCGCCCGCCCTCTCCGAGGTCCTGCTCGCGCGCTCCGGCCACGCCCGCCGGCTCTACGAGACCGGCGCCGTCTGACCCCCTCCCGCGCCGTCGCGTGCGTCACGCGGCGCACGTTCTTCGCGGTGGGGCCCCACAGACCACAACCCCTAAGCGGTGCGCGGGCCGGGTTCCGGGCATGCTGGACCGACTCCTCGGCCGCGCGAGCCTGAAGGCGCGCATCGCCGACCTGGAGGACGAGACAGAGAGCCTCCGGAAGCAACTCGAAGCGGAGAGCGAGCGCCGCCGCGACGCCGTCGCCGCGCGCAACGAGGCCGAGGAGGAGGTCAACCGCCTCGAAGACCGCATCGAGGAACTCGAGGACCGCGTCGAGCGCGCCGAGAGCGGGACGGAGACGGTCCTCGACTATCGGCGCGAGCGCACGCTCCGCGGCGACGGCCTCGAGCGCGTCCTCCGGCGCCTCGAGACGCTCGAGGCCGGGACGGAGGGCGCGCTCACCGCGATGGTGCCCGACGAGCACGCGATTCCCGACGCCGTCACCGAGACGCTCGGCGACCGCACGCCGCTCGTCGAGCGCGCCGCGCCCTGCCTCGTCTACGCCGACGACGCCGGCGTCGTCGCCTGCACGCTCGACCCGCCCGTCGCTCCCGACGCCTTCTGCGACTGGTCCGACGGCTTCCGCGTCGAGCGCGACTGGCTCGAGCCGACCAGCCGCTACGCGCTCGCGCTCGTCCGCGCCGACCTGTTCGCCGCCGGCGTCTACGACGCCACGGGCGAGTCCGTCGAGCGCGTCGCCTATCGCGGCTTCGAGAGCGACGTGAAGGGCGCGCACTCGAAGGGAGGCTTCTCCCAGTCGCGCTTCGAGCGCCGCCGCGAGAGCCAGATCGACGAGCACCTCGACGACGCCCGCGACGCGCTCGCCGACCTCGAGGCCGAGCACGGCTACGACGCGCTCTACGTCACCGGTCAGACGACGCTCCTCGGCGAGTTCGACGCCGACGCGACCGCGCCCTCCGACGCCTCCGGGTCGCCCCGCGACGCGCTCACGAGCGCCGCCGACGACTTCTGGTCCGTGCCGTTCCACGCGCTCTGAGCGGGCGCGAGAACCGCACGACAGCGCGGCCGCGAGTGCCCGAGCGCGCGACGCGACGGGCTTAACACCGCCCGCGACGACCGATTCGGTATGCGAATCGCCATTCTCGCCCACGAACGGTTCCCGGACGGCGCGAAGACCGCGACCGGCGTCCTCCGCTACGGCCAGCACGACGTCGTCGCCGTCCTCGACCGCGAGCACGACGGCGCGGACGCCAGCGACCTCCGCCGCGACCTTCCCGAGACGCCCATCGTCGCCTCCTTCAGCGACCTCGACGAGCCCGTCGATGCCCTCCTCATCGGCATCTCGCCCATCGGCGGCGGCTTCGACGAGACGTGGCGCCCGGACGTCCGGGCCGCCCTCCAGACCGGCTGTGACGTCATCTCCGGGCTCCACTACTTCCTTGAGGACGACGGCGAGTTCCGGAGCCTCGCCGAGGAGAACGGCTGCGAGCTCTGGGACGTCCGCCGGCCCCCGAGCGACCTCGGCGTCGCGGACGGCGTCGCCGACGAGGTCGAGGCCACCGTCGTCGCGACCGTCGGGACGGACTGCGGCGTCGGGAAGATGACGACGACGCTCGAACTCGTCGAGCGCGCCCGCGAGCGCGGCCACGACGTCGCCTTCGTCCCCACCGGCCAGACCGGCATCATGATCGAAGGGTGGGGCTACCCCATCGACCGCGTCGTCTCCGACTTCACCGCCGGCGCCGTCGAGGAGATGATCCTCGAGCGCGGGAACGACCACGACTACCTCTTCGTCGAGGGGCAGGCGAGCATCGTCCACCCCGCGTACTCGGGCGTCACCGCGGGCATCCTCCACGGTTCGCAGGCCGACGACCTCGTCCTCTGTCACGCGGCGGGCCGCGAGAACTTCCACGGCTTCAGTCAGGACCTCCCGCCGGTTCCCGAGTTCGTGGACCTCTACGAGTCGATGGCCGCGCCCGTCGGCGGCGGCGAGGTCGTCGCGGGCGCGCTGAACACGAGCACCGTCGCGGACGACGACGAGGCCGCCGCCGCGGTCGAGGCGTACGCGGACGCGCTCGGCCGGCCGGCCGCCGACCCGGTTCGCGAGGGCCCGGACGCCATCCTCGACGCGATACTGTGAGCCTCACCACCTCCTTCGAGCGCCGCGAACTCCCGCTCGAACACGAGTTCGCCATCGCGCGCGAGTCCGCCTCGGTCGCGGAGACCGTCGTCGTCCGTATCACCGACGAGGACGGCACGACCGGCATCGGCGCGGCCGCGCCGTCCGCGCACTACGGCGAGACCGTCGCCACCGTCGAGGCCGTCCTTCCCGACCTCCTCGGCGTCGTCGAGGCCGTCGGCGACCCGGCGAACCTCCAGCGCATCGAGGTCGAGATGGAGCGCGTCGTCCGCGCGAACCCGGCCGCGCGCGCCGCCGTCAGCATCGCGTGCCACGACTACGCCGCCAAGCGCGCGGGGCTGCCCCTCTACCGCTACTGGGGGCTCGACCCCGCGCGCACCGTCGCGTCCTCGTTCACCATCGGCCTCGACACGACCGAGCGGATGCGCGCGAAGACCCGCGACGCCGTCGAAGCGGGCTACGGCGTCCTGAAGGTGAAGCTCGGAACCGAGCGCGACCGGGAGATCGTCGAGGCCGTCCGCGACGCCGCGCCGGACGCCACCATCCGCGTGGACGCGAACGAGGCGTGGACGCCCCGCGAGGCCGTCGCGAACACCGAGTGGCTCGCCGCCCTCGACGTCGAGTTCCTCGAACAGCCCGTCCCCGCCGAGAACCCCGACGGGATGCGCTTCGTCCGCGAGCACGGCGCGCTCCCCGTGGCCGCCGACGAGTCCTGCGTCACGCTTGCCGACGTCCCCGAGGTCGCCGAGATATCCGATATCGCGAACGTGAAGCTGATGAAGTGCGGCGGCCCCCGCGAGGCCCGGCGGCTCTTCGCGGCCGCCCGCGCGCACGGTCTCGACGTGATGCTCGGCTGTATGGTGGAGTCGAACGCCGCAATTGCGGCCGCCCACCACCTCGTCCCGCTCGTCGACTACGCGGACCTCGACGGCTCGCTCCTCCTCGCCGACGACCCCTACGACGGCGTGCCGATGTCCGGGGGGGACGTCGACCTCGCGGCCGTCGACCGCGCGGGGACGGGCGCGCGACGCGCCGACGCCGGCGATTCGCCGAGCGACGCGTAGGCGCTCCCGTCGCGCGCTATCGGCGGACGGACACGCTTATGTGGGCCGTTGGCCGTATCACGCCCCATGAGCGACATCACGGTCACCCTTCCTGACGGCTCGGAACTCGACGCCGAGTCCGGGGAGACGGTCGAGGACATCGCGTACCGAATCGGCGAAGGCCTCGGCCGCGACACCGTCGCCGGCGTCGTCGACGGCGACCTCGTCTCGAAGGAGGACCCCCTCACGGAGGACTGCCGCATCGAGATCGTGACGGACTCCTCCGAGGAGTACGTCGACGTCCTCCGGCACACCGCCGCGCACGTCTTCGCACAGGCCCTCCAGCGACTCCATCCCGAGGCCCAACTCACCATCGGCCCGTACACGGACGAGGGCTTCTACTACGACGTCTACGACGTGGACCTCGACGAGGACGACCTCGCGGAGATACAGGAGGAAGCCGAGGCCATCATCGAGGAGGACCTCGACGTCGAGCGCGTCACGATGGACCGCGAGGACGCCCGCGAGTTCTACGCGGACAACCGGTTCAAGCGCGAGATCCTCGACGAGGAGGCCGCCGGCGAGGACCCCATCTCCTTCTACCGGCAGGGCGAGTTCCAGGACCTCTGTAAGGGCCCGCACGTCGAGTCCACGGGCGAGATCGGCGGCTTCGAGCTCCTCGACATCTCGGCGTCCTACTGGCGCGGCGACGAGGACGAGGAGACGCTCACGCGCGTCTACGGCACCGCGTTCGCCACCGAGGACGAACTCGAGGAGTACCTCGAGATGCGCGCCGAGGCCGCCGAGCGCGACCACCGCAAGATCGCCCAGGAGCTCGACCTCTTCAGCATCCCCGAGCACTCCCCGGGCTGTGCGCACTACCACCCGAACGGGATGGCGATCCGCCGCGAACTCGAGGAGTACGTCCGCGAGCAGAACGACGAACTCGGCTTCGAGGAGGTCCGCACGCCCGAGCTGAACAAGGCCGAGCTCTGGAAGCCCACCGGCCACTACGACACGTTCACCGAGAACGGCGAGATGTTCGCGTGGGAGCAGGACGACACCGAGTACGGCCTGAAGCCGATGAACTGCGCGAACCACGCGCACATCTACGACTCGAACACCCACTCCTACCGGGACCTCCCGCTGCGCTTCAGCGAGTTCGGGAACGTCTACCGCAACGAGCAGTCCGGCGAGCTCTCCGGGCTCCTCCGGGTGCGCGGGCTGACGCAGGACGACGGCCACGCGTTCGTCCGCCCCGACCAGATCCAGGGCGAGATCCTCGACATCCTCCAGAGCATCGAGGAGATTTACGGCCACTTCGGCCTCGACGTCCTCTACAAGCTCGAGACGCGCGGCGAGGACGCGATGGGCTCCGAGGCCATCTGGGAGCAGGCGACGGACGCGCTCGTCGACGCCCTCCGCGAGGAGGACCTCGACTACGACGTCGAGGAGGGCGAAGCCGCCTTCTACGGCCCGAAGATCGGCATCGACGCCCGCGACGCCCTCGGGCGCGAGTGGACCATCGGCACCGTGCAGGTGGACTTCAACATCCCGCGCAACCTCGAGCTGACGTACGTCGGCGAGGACAACGAGGAGCACCATCCGGTGATGATCCACCGCGCGCTCCTCGGGAGCTTCGAGCGCTTCATGGGCGTCATCATCGAGCACTTCAACGGGAAGTTCCCGACCTGGATCGCGCCCGAGCAGGTCCGCGTGCTGCCGATCAGCGACGACAACCTCGACTACGCCCGCGAGGTCGCGAACGAGCTCGGCGACTACCGCGTCGAGGTCGAGGACCGCTCGTGGACCATCGGGAAGAAGATTCAGCAGACCCACGAGAACCGCGTCCCCTACATGGTCATCGTCGGGGGCGACGAGGAGGACGCGGGGACGATCTCGGTGCGCGACCGGAAGGAGCGCGAGGCCAACGACGTCTCCCGGAGCGAGTTCCGCGAGCACCTCGAACGCGAGGTCGAGCAGAAACACCTCGAACCGACCTTCCTGGCGGGCCAGTAAGGCGGCATGGACGAGGGTCGCGGCGTCGCGCTCTCCGTCTCGCTCGCGTGGCTCCTCGGCCCGCTCGCGCTGCTCGCGTGGGCCACCGGCTTGCCGTTCCTGCTGCCGAGTCTCGGGCCGTCCGCGTACGTGCTCGCCACGCGCATACGGCCGTGGCGCGCCGTCTCCCGCGAGGTCGCGCTCGGGCAGACCGTCGGCGTGGTCGTCGCCTACCTCGCGGTGCGCGCGCTCGTCGGGCCGCTCACCGGGGTGGCGCTCCTCCCGCACACGGTCGCGGGCCTCCGGCAGGTCGCGGCGGTCGTCGTCGCGGTCGTCGCGGCGACGCTCGGGATGAGCGCCCTGGACGCGCGCCACGCGCCGGCGTACGCGACGGTGCTCATCTTCGCGCTCGGCATCCCCGCCGAGGCCGTCGACGTCCTCGTCTTCCTCGGCGGCGTGGCGGTCCTCCTCGCGCTCGACGCGCTCCGGGTTCGCGGCGTCGCGCTCGCTCCGCGCGGCCGGTGAGGGCGGGCGCGTCGCCGGCGCGTCACTCCTCGTCGTCGACGCCCGCGTGCTCCCCGCTCGTCGCTTCCGTCTCCCCCCAATCGAGGCTCCGCGAGCGGTCCGTCTCGCGGAGGATGAACGGCCCGATGGAGAGCGTCCGCTTCGTCACCGTCACGATGCGGAGGATGTAGGAGAGCAGGACCGCGAACGGGAGGAGGATGACCACCACCGTGACCGCCGCCACGAGGAGCGCGAGCCACCCCTGTGCGACGTCGCCCGGGTCGAAGAACAACACCGACCCCACGGCGACCGCGAGCGCCGGGACGGACGCGTAGAGGACCGTCCGCGAGAGGTCCGCGAGCTCCCACTGGAAGTAGAGCGTCTTGAAGTGCTCGCGCGCCGGCCCGAACAGCTCGAGGGCGTCGATGAGTTCGTCGAACGCCGCGCGCGCGTCGTCGGTGAGCGCCGCGTCGTTCTCCGCGCGGATGCGTCGCGCCGCGTAGATCTTCCACGAGTAGTTGTAGTTCAGCGCCGAGAACACCACGTCGAACTCGCCGAACTGCGAGCCCTCGAGGTTCTCCGTCACCGACTCCGCGTTCCCCGAGAGGTTCTCGACGTACGTCCCGACCTGCTCGCTCAACTCGTCGTCGTCGATGTCCGCGACCGCGTCCTCGACCGCCTGCGCGCGCCGCTTCGTCAGCTTCACGAGCGAGCGGAGGAACGCCGAGGGCTGTGCCGGGCTCACCGGCTCGCGAATCACCTCCTCGACGTCCTCGCGGAACGCCATCGCGCCCTCCATGCGCTCGCGCTGGTCGCCGACCGGTCCCTGCTCCTGCGAGAGGACGAGCTGGCTCAGCGTCAACACGAGCGTCACGCCCGTTATCGTGGAGCCGACGAGCGCCTGATAGAGCGTCTCCAGCGGGTCCCCCCGCGTCAGTAGCGTCTTCACGGGCGTCGGATGCAGGAGGCCCGCCGCGACGACCGTGACGAACACCGACCCGAGGAGCAGGCCGGCGACCAGCCGGCGGTCCGCGTCCAACAGCAGCCAGAACTTCCGGCTGTTCTCCGGCACCCGCTCGCGCATCGTGTCGTCCGG
This sequence comes from Halarchaeum sp. CBA1220, assembly GCF_003721175.2. Classification (GTDB taxonomy): domain Archaea; phylum Halobacteriota; class Halobacteria; order Halobacteriales; family Halobacteriaceae; genus Halarchaeum; species Halarchaeum grantii. The sequence goes on along the minus strand of NZ_CP054707.1, from coordinate 325,901 downwards.
CTCGGCGCCCCCGTCTCCCTCGACCATGGTGTCGAACGGCGTGCCGCCGCGTCAATAGCGTGGCGGCTCTACGTCGTCTCGTCCGCGTCCGCCTCCTCCTCGCGCAGCTCCTCGAGCTCCGCCTCCACCGCCGCCTCGTCGACGTTCGCCTCGATGTCCTCCTCGGCCTCCGCCTCGTCCGCGCTCGCCTCGCTGGCTTTCTTCGAGCGCTTCGACGACTGCCCGGACTCCGAGCGCAGCGTCTCCAGTTCGGCTTCGACCTCGCGGTTCGACCGCCCCTGCGAGAGCTCGCGGTCGATTGCGTCCTCGTCGCTGAGCTGGTCCTCGAGGACGCCGCGGTCGGTGAGTTCGTCCATCGCCGCCGCGCGCGCCTCCATGTCGTCCGTGCGCTCCTCCGCGCGCTCGATGGCGCGCCCGACGTCCGCCATCTCGTCGCCGACGCCCGTCATCGCCTCGGAGACGCGCGTCTGCGCTTCGGCGGCCTCGTAGCGCGCCTTCATCGTCTCCTTCTTCGTGCGGAAGCGCTCGATGCGGTCCTGGAGCTGGCCCTTCTTCTCCTCCAGGTCGTGCTGGGTGGACTCGAGGGAGGCGATCTGCTCCTCCATCTCCTCGATCTGGTCGAGCTTCTGCTGTTTCTTCTCGAGGGCGCGTCGCGCGAGGTCCTCGCGGTCCTGCCGCATCGCCTCGCGCGCCTGCTCGTTGTGCTTCTCGACGTTCTTCTCGAGGCGCTCGCGCTGGACTTCGAGGCGTTTCTTCTGCGCGACGAGGTCGGCGAGGCCGCGCTCGACGTCCTTCAGCTCGTCACGCATCTGCTCGTAGGAGTAGTCGAGCGTCTCCGTCGGGTCCTCCGCCCGGTTCAGGAGGGCGTTGAACTTCGACCGGAGGACGTAGGAGGCCCGCGAGAGTAGTCCCATGTCTCGACCCAAGTGGTTCGAGGGTTAAAGTTCTCCCCCGACCGAGTGGTGCGTATGCGACGGGAGACGGTGCTGGTTCCGGGTGCGCGGCGCGTCGAGGCGACGCTCGACGCGCCCGACGACGCCGACGGAGGCGGCGCGGGCGACCGCGTCCATGCCTGCGTCGTCGCGTGCCCGCCACACCCCGAGGGGGGCGGCAGCCGCAGCGACCGCCGTCTCACTGCAGTGAGCGACTCCCTGACCGAGCGCGGCGTCGCCTGCCTCCGCCTCGACTACGGCGCGTGGGACGGGGGCGACGGCGAGCGCGAGGACGCCCGCAACGCCCTCCGGTGGGCGAGCGAGCGCTACGCGTCCGTGGGGCTCTTCGGCTACAGTTTCGGCGCCGGTATCGCCGCGCTCGCCGCCGCCGACGTCGGCGTCGCGGTGGGCGCGCTCGCGCTCCTCGCGCCCGACGACGCGGTCGGTGACGGCCTGCACGCGGCGCGCGCCGTCCGCGGCCTCGACGCGTCGCTCCCGGTTCACGTGGTCTACGGCGAGCGCGACGAGCGCGCGGACTGGCGGCCGGTCGTCGACGCCGTCCGCGAGCGCGGGGGTGCCGTCGACGCGTTCGACGCCGACCACACCTTCCTCGGGCGGCGAGCGACGACGGCGGCCGACGCCATCGCGGCGTTCCTCGCCCGCGAGCTCAGGGCGTGAGGACCGCGCGGAAGCGCACCTCGCTCTCCAGCATGCGCTCGTAGGCCTCGCCCGCGTCCGCGAGGTCGAACGTCTCGATCTCCGGCGTCACGTCGCGGAGCGCGCTGAACTCGAGGGTGTCCTGCGAGTCCCGCGCCGTCCCCGACGCCCACCCGGAGACCGATCCGCGCGCGCCGACGAGCGCGCCGACGTTCACGCCGACCGGCTCGGCCGGGATGCCGACCGCAAGCACCTCGCCGTCCGTCCCGAGGCCGCCGACCACCGACTCGATGGCCGCGCTCGAGGGCGCGGTGGCGAGCACGACCTTCGCGCCGCCGAGCCGCTGGAGCGCCTCCGCCGGCTCCTCGGCCTCCGTGTCGACGTAGTGGTCGGCGCCGAACTCGCGGGCCTGCGTCTCCTTCGCCGTGCCGCGCGAGAGCGCGACGACCTCGAAGCCCGCCGCGGCGGCGTACTGGATACCCAGATGACCGAGGCCGCCGACGCCCTGCACCGCGACGAGGTCGCCGGGGCGGGCGTCGCTGTTCCGCAGCGCGTTGAACGTCGTGATGCCCGCGCAGAGGAGCGGCGCGGCGTCCGCCGCGTCGAGCGCGTCCGGGACGGCCGCGAGCGCCTCGTGGGGCGCGACCGTGTACTCGGCGTACCCCCCGTCGAAGTCGATGCCCGTGACTTCGGCGTTCTCGCAGTTGATGAAGTCGCCGCGCCGACACGCCTCGCAGGTGAAGCAGTGCCCGCCGTGCCAGCCGACGCCGACGCGGTCGCCCGCCTCCCACTCGGTGACGGCGTCGCCGACGGCGTCGACGCGCCCGACGACCTCGTGGCCGGGGACGCGGGGGTACTCGATGCGGGGGTAGACGCCCTCCTTCGTCATCTCGTCGCTGTGGCAGACCCCGCAGGCCTCCACGTCGATTCGGACCTCCTCGGGGCCGGGTTCGGGGACCGGTTTCTCCACGGTCTCGAACTCGGCGCCCGCCTCCGGGACCTCGACCGCGCGCATCGTGTCGGACATACGTGAGGGGTTGGGCGGGCCGCTGTTAGTGTTGGGGCTACGGGCACTCCGGGCCGGCTTCGCTGGACGAACGTCCGGCCGTCGCGCCTCGACGTGTCGTGCCAGCGTCCCGCACGCGCGCGACGCTCCGAAACCGTTTTCATCGCTTCGTCCGGAGACGCAGTATGCCGCAGGAGACCGGATACGACCCCGATCTGGGGAACAAGTTCGTCTTCGTCACCGGCGGCGTGATGTCCGGCCTCGGGAAGGGCATCACCGCCGCGAGCCTCGGTCGCCTCCTCACGAACGCGGGCTTCGACGTCACCGCCGTCAAAGTCGACCCGTACCTCAACGTGGACGCGGGCACCATGAACCCCTACCAGCACGGCGAGGTTTATGTTTTAAAAGACGGGGGCGAGGTCGACCTCGACCTGGGGAACTACGAGCGCTTCCTCGACGTCGACATGACCTCCGACCACAACGTCACGACCGGGAAGGTCTATCAGGAGGTCATCGAGCGCGAGCGCGCCGGCGACTACCTCGGGAAGACCGTCCAGGTCATCCCGCACGTCACCGACGACATCAAGCGCCGCATCCGCGAGGCCGCCGAGGGGACGGACGTCTGTATCGTCGAGATCGGCGGGACCGTCGGCGACATCGAGGGGATGCCCTACCTCGAGGCCCTCCGGCAGTTCAGCCACGAGCAGGACGAGGAGGACCTCCTCTTCACGCACGTCACGCTCGTCCCCGACTCGAAGAACGGCGAGCAGAAGACGAAGCCCACCCAGCACTCCGTGAAGGAGCTCCGGAGTATCGGCCTCCAGCCGGACATCCTCGTCGGGCGCAACCCCGAGAAGCTCGCGGACGACGTCCGCGAGAAGATCGCGCTCTTCTGTGACGTCCCCACCGAGGCCGTCTTCTCCAACCCCGACGTCGAGGACATCTACCACGTCCCGCTCGTCCTCGAGGACGAGGGGCTCGACGAGTACGTCATGGAGCGCCTCGGCATCGCCGAGGACGCCATCGCGCCCGCCGAGCGCTCGACGGAGTGGCGCGACATCGTCACCCGGGACACGCAGGGCACAGTCGACATCGCCCTCGTGGGCAAGTACGCCCTCGAGGACGCCTACATCAGCATCCACGAGGCGCTCAAGCACGCCGGCCTCCAGCGACAGGTCGATGTGAACGTCCACTGGGTGGACGCCGACGAGATGACGGACACCCACGAGGAGCGCCTGCGCGAGGCCGACGGCGTCGTCGTCCCCGGCGGCTTCGGCGCGCGCGGCACCGCCGGGAAGCTCGAGGCCGTCCGCTACGCCCGCGAGAACGGCGTCCCCTTCCTCGGCCTCTGCCTCGGCTTCCAGCTCGCCGTCGTCGAGCACGCCCGCAACGTCGTCGGTCTCGAGGGCGCGCACTCCGCCGAAATCGACCAGGACACCCCGCACCCCGTCATCGACCTCCTGCCCGAGCAGTACGACCTCGAGGACCTCGGCGGGACGATGCGCCTCGGCGCGCACGTCACCGAGATCGACGAGGGAACGCTCGCCGAGGACGTCTACGGCGACACCGAGTGCACGGAGCGCCACCGCCACCGCTACGAGGTCAACCCCGAGTACATCGAGCGCCTCACCGAGGACGGCCTCACCTTCAGCGGGCACGCCGGCAACCGCATGGAGATCGTCGAGCGCGAGGACCACCCCTACTTCCTCGGGACGCAGTTCCACCCCGAGTTCCGCTCGCGGCCCAGCCGAGCGAGTCCGCCGTTCGTCGGCCTCGTCGACGCCGTCATCGAGCGTGCCGACGTCGCCGTCGAACAGGAGGTGACGAACTGATGGTGGACGTCGAGTCGTTCGTCGCCGACGCGAAAGCGGAGATCAGCGAGGAGCTCGGCGACAGCACGGCCATCATCGCGCTCTCCGGCGGCGTCGACTCCTCGACGGCGGCCGCGCTCGCCTACGAGGCCGTCGGCGAACAGCTCGTCCCCGTCTACGTCGACACCGGCCTCATGCGCAAGGGCGAGACCGAGGAGATCGAGGAGGTCTTCGGCTACATGGAGCGCCTGCGCGTCGTCGACGCCTCCGACAGGTACTTCGAGAAGCTCGAGGGCGTCACCGACCCCGAGGAGAAGCGCCACGTCATCGGCGAGCAGTTCATCCGGGAGTTCGAGACCGTCGCGAACGAGGTCGACGCCGACTACCTCGTGCAGGGCACCATCTACCCCGACCGCATCGAGAGCGAGGGGAACATCAAGAGCCACCACAACGTCGGCGGGCTCCCCGACGTCGTCGACTTTGACGGCCTCATCGAACCCCTCCGCGACCTCTACAAGGACGAGGTCCGGGAGGTCGCGCGCCATCTCGGCCTCGAAGAAGTGATCAGCGAACGCATGCCCTTCCCCGGCCCCGGCCTCGCCGTCCGCGTCGTCGGCGAAGTCACCCCCGAGAAGGTGCGCGTCGCCCGCGAGGCGACCGCCATCGTCGAGGACGAACTCGAGGAGTACGACCCGTGGCAGGCGTTCGCCGCCGTCCTCGGCCGCGCGACGGGCGTGAAGGGCGACAACCGCGTCCACGGCCACGTCGTCGCCGTCCGCTCCGTCGAGAGCCGCGACGGCATGACCGCGCGCGCCCAGGAACTCGACTGGGAGACCCTCCAGCGCCTCCAGAGCCGTATCACCGGCACCGTCGAGGACTGCTCGCGTGTCGTCTACGACGTCACCCACAAGCCGCCGGCGACCATCGAGTACGAGTAACGCGACCGTCTTTTTGCTCGTCGGGTTTCCTCGGGCCTTCGGCCCCTACGGGAACCCCTCCTCGCAAACACACGGTCCGCGTGAACGGAGCGAACGCGGAATCAGCGAGACTGTAGGTCTCGCAGAGGAGAAAAACGGCCGCGAGCGCTCCGCCCTCGGAGTCGGTACGGTTCGCGCTCCGCGACCGCGTTACCGCGTCCGCGACCGCCTCCGCCACGTCTTTCTTCTCACCCCGCCACGACTCGCGTATGGACCGCTACGACGACGTCGACACCGACGCCGGCGACGGTGAGGTCGTCACGACCGAACTCCACTACTCGCCCGACGTGCTCGTGAAGGCGTTCGCGCTCGGGCCCGGCGCCGAAGTCGACCCCCACGAGCACCCCGAGCAGACGAACGTCTTCCACGTCCTCGAGGGCGACCTCGTCGTCGTTCGCGGGGACGAGGAGGAGCGCGTCGGCGCGCCCGCCGTCGTCCCCTTCGAGCGCGGCGTCCCGCACGGCGCGCGCAACGAGAGCGACGAGACCGCTGTGTTCACGGCGACGATGGGGCCGATGGAGTGAGCGAGCCACCACCTTTGATAGCGGTCGCGCCGCTCTCGTGGGTATGACCGGCGTCCCCGACCCGCTGCTCGGCGTGCTCGCGACGCTGACGCTCGTGCTCGTCGCCGCGCACGGCCTCGGCGCGCTCGCCGCACGCGCCGGGTTCGCGCCCGTCGTCGGCGAACTCCTCACCGGTCTCGTCCTCGGCCCCGCGGCACTCGGCCTGCTCGCGCCCGCGCTCACGGGCCTCGTCGTCCCGATTCCGGCGTGGCTGGACGTGCTCGCGTCGCTCGGCCTCGTCCTCCTGCTCGTCCTCGCCGGCACCGAGGTCGACATCGCGGCGCTCAGGCGCCACGCGTCCGCGACGGCCGCCGTCGCCGCCGGCGGGTTCGTCGTGCCGTTCCTCGCCGGCATCGGCGTCACCTTCCTCTTGCCCCCGGACGCCCTGCCGGCGGGCGTCTCGTCGCTCGCCGTCTCGCTCGTCGTCGGGACGGCGCTCGCCGTCTCCGCCGTCCCCGTCACCATCCGCGTTCTCGTCGACTTGGACGCGCTCGACCGCCCGGTCGGCCAACGCACCCTCGCGGTCGCCGCCGTCGTCGACGCCGTCGGCTGGCTCGTCTTCTCCGTCGTCGCGGACGCCGTCCGAACGGGCGGCGTCGACGCGCTCCGGGTCGGTCGCACGCTCCTCGTCCTCGCCGTCTTCGTCCTGCTCGCCGCGACGGTCGGCCGGCGCGTCGTCGACTTCCTCCTCGAACGGGCGGCACGCGCCCACTCGCCCGCGCTCTCCCAGTTCTCCGCCGTCGTCCTCGTCGGGTTCGCGACGACGGCCGCCGGCCTCGCCGTCGCCGTCGAAGCCGTCGTCGGCGCGTTCACCGCAGGGGTACTCGCCGGCCGCCGCCTCGACGAAGCGGCCGGCCGCGTCCTCCACGTCGTCGCGCTCGGCCTGCTCGCCCCGCTCTTCTTCGCCACCGCCGGCCTCCGCGTCGACGTCGGCACGCTCCTCACGCCCGGCGCCGCCGGCGTCGCCGCCCTCCTGCTCGTCGTCGCCGTCGCCTCGAAAGCCGTCGGCGTCGCGCTCGGCGGCGTGCTCGCCGGCCTCTCGCGCGCCGAAATCGCCTGCCTCGCCATCGGCCTGAACGCCCGCGGCGCGATGGAGATCGTCATCGCCAGCCTCGGCCTCGCGCTCGGCGTCCTCAGCCCGACGCTCTACGCCGCCATCGTCGTCGTCGCCGTCGCGACCTCCGTGGCGATGCCGCCGCTCCTCCGCCGCGCGCTCGTTCGCCTCCCCGCCGACGCGTAGGCTCGCGGCGCGCTCGTCTCCCCCGCCATCACCGCCGCCGACTACGTCCGCTTCCTCCGCCTCGTCGTGGTCGGGAACGCCGTCGGCGCCTCGGCGTTCGTCGCGCTCCTCAAGTACGGCTACGTCGTCCGCGGCCGCCGCGAGTGAGCGCCCGCACCGCGTACTCGCCACCTTCTTAGGCGCTCGCACCCACCGCCACGTATGAACGTCATCATCGTCGGCCCGGACCGCGGCCTCGGTGCCGCGCTCGAAGCGCGCGGCGCGACCGTCACCCGCCTCGAAGGCGCTGCGTCCGGCGACCGCCTCCGCGAGGTCGGCATCGAGTCGGCCGACCTCCTCGTCGTCACGGACGTCAGCGAGGCCACCGCGATTCCCGTCTCGCTCGAACTGAACGACGACCTCAAGACCGTCGTCTACGCGGCCGACTCCGTCCCCGAGTTCGTGCGCGGGAACCTCGACTTCGCCGTCCACCCGGACGTCCTCCCCGTCGAGGCAGTCGCCGAAGAACTCGCCCCGGCCGCCGAGTGATGCCGCCGCGTCCGTCGCTCCCCGACGCGCTCTCCGAACGCTCCCTCTCGCGGCCGTCGCTTCCGACGCCGTCGCTCCCGCGCCCATCCGCTCCCCTCCCGACGCCGTCCCGCCCGCGCGCGCTCCTCGCGCGCCTCCGGCCGTCCCGCGAGAGCGTGGACCTCGCGCTCGCCTGCGGCGCGCTCGGAACGGGGGTCGGCGTCGTGCTCGCGGGTGCGTACGCCGCCGCCGACGCCGTCCTGCCGCTCGCGTTGCTCTCGGGCGTTCTGAGCAGCGTCCGCGAGTCGCTCACTCCCTGAAGGAGTCGAGCGGCACCGCGATGGGGCGTCCGGCCTCCTCGGGTGACCCGTTCACGTCCGCCGCGTACGGGCTGACGTGCTCCCAGCACGCGAACGTCGACACGCGCCCCGCCTCGTAGAGGTAGAAGTCGGCGCTCGCGGGGCAGACCGAACAGGTCGGTTCGCCCTCGCGGGCGTCGAGCGCCCGGTCGCGGACGGCGCGCGCGGCGGCGCCGGGCCCCTCGGCGTCGTCGTTCGCCGTGTCACCCGAGGGCATACCACACGGTTCGTCGCGCTCCCGGATAAACTATCTCCCCGGGTCGAGTTCGCGCAGGACCGGTATCTCCTCGCGCTCGGCCTCGCTCACCGCGTCCCAGTCCACGCCGTCGGGCCGGTCGTACGGCGTCCCGGTCTCGACCACGCGCTCGGGCGTCACGACGAGGTCCATCGGCACGTCGTGGTCGGCCACGGGCCACGTCGCCGCCTCGAACACCTGCGTCTCGTGGACGGTCGTCGCGACGGTCGTCGCCGCGTCGCTCGCGAGTCCTCCGTCACCGCTCGCCGTTCGGTGGGCGCTCCCGGGGGTCGGCCCCACCAGCCCGAGGTCGGTGAGTATCGCGAACTCGAAGTCGCTGAACCCCTCGCCCTTCCCGACGCGCGCGCCGTCCTCGCTCACCGCCACGCTCCCGGAGAGCACGAGGTCGACGTGCCCGAGCGCCTCCGGGCGGACGGCCGCCGCGTACTCCTCGACGTTCGAGAGCGCGGGCGCGCGGTCGTACTCCTCGGGGTCGATGCGCGCGGGGTCGAGTTCGAGGAAGCACTCGGGGTCGCGCAGGCGCGGCACCGCCATGTAGAGCGTCTTCCCGTCGTGGAGCGCGCGCCGACGCGCCGGCAACTGCGGGGCGTCCGGGTTCGCCTTCACGGCGTCCGCGTCGCGCCACGCCGCCGTCTCCGCGAGGCGCTCGGCGGCCTCGCGCGCCCCGTCGAAGTTCGGGATGCGGCCGTGCGGCGGGAACGGGAAGCGCGCGAGCCCCTCTTCCTCGAGCGCGTCCCAGACGCCCTCGCGGACCTCGTCCTTCGACGTCACGGCGCGTCCTCCCCCTCGCTCCCATCGTCGCTCGCACCCTCCTCATCGCCCGTCTCGTCTCCCGCGCCGTCCTCGCCGGTCGCCGCGTCCGCATCCGTCGGGCCGTCGGCGCGCTCGTGCTCCGGGCGGGTCGCGAGCCCGACGAGGTGGGCGACCTCGGGCAGGATCACCTCGGAGACGCCGAGGCGGACGGCGCTCTCGCTCCCCGGGAGGCAGAATACCGGCACGCCGCTCGCGACGCCCGCCTCCGCGCGCGTCCCGACGACGCGCGTTCCGATCTCCTCGTAGGAGAGCCGGCGGAAGAGCTCGCCGAACCCCGGGAGGCGCTTGTCGCAGAGCGGCCGCACCGCCTCGACGGTGACGTCGTCCGGCGTCACGCCCGTCCCGCCGGTCGTCACAATCGCGTCGACCTCGTCCTGTCGGACGATGCGGTCGACGACGCCCTGCACCCGGTCGTAGTCGTCCGGGACGACGTCGCGCGACACCACCTCGTGGCCGCCCTCGTCGAGCAGGGAGACTATCGCGTCCCCGCTCGGGTCGTCGTCCTCGCTCCGCGAGGACGACACGGTCACGACGCCGAACCCCACCGTCTCGACGTCGTGCGCGTGGTGGTCGTGTTCGTCCGCCGCGTGCCCGTGGCTCTCACCGTCCGTGTCGGCACCCGATTCGCCGTGACTCGACTCGTCGCGGCCGGAGTCGTCGCGACCCTCCGCGTGGGCGTGCTCGTCCGCGCCGCCCGCCGCGTCGGCGTTTCCCTCGTCGGCGTCCGCCTCGTCGTCGCCGGCGAGTCGGCTGTCGCGGGACTGGAAGTCGACCATATCCGCGGTGGCGTCGCCACCCGCAAAGCCGTTGTCACCGCGCCCGACGACCGGCAAGGCTATGGGGGCGCCGCCGATACGCACCGGTGATGTCGTCCGACGCCGAGGACACGTACGTCCACGAACCGGCGAACCCCGACAGCGATGCCGACGGGCTCTCGGAGCGCCAGTCGTGGATACTCGTCGGCGTCGTCGCGTTCGCCGGCATCGTCGCCCCGGCCGTCGTCTACGCGTGGCCGCCCGCCTTCCTCGGCTTCCAGAACGCCTACATGGCCGCCGCGATGGTGCCCGCGCTGATTCTCGCCGTCGCCGCGCTCTGGTCCGTGCAGGCCTCGCGCACTTAGACGCGCTCGTCCGGGCCGACGAACGCCTCGCCCATCGGGCCGCCGCCCGCGAGTCGCGCGAGCCACAGCGCCGTCTCCGCCACGCCCTCCTCGTCGCCCTCGGGGCCGTACGCCGTGTTCGCCAGCAACCCCCGGGAGCCGTATTCGGCGTCGAGGTACGCCGTGAACGCCTCGAGGCCCGCCTTCGACACCTGATAGCCCGGCGCTCCCGACCCGACCGTGGGGCCGAGCGCGCTCCCGACGTTCACGACGCGGGGCGCGCGCTGCTGGAGCAACAGCGGGAGGGCGTGCTTCGCGAGCACCATCGGCCCGCGAACGTTCGTCGCGAGCGCGCGGTCGAGTCGGGTCACGTCCTCCGTCACGACGGTGTCTCGGCCCTCCTCGGGGCGGCCGAACTCCGCCGCGTTCACGAGCACGTCGAGGCGCTCCGTCTCGGCGTAGATGCCGTCCACCACCGCCTCGACGTCGCCCTCCTGTGTGACGTCGAGGAGGACGTGCTCGCAGCCATCGGGGACGTCGTCGCTCATCGACTCCGTCGCCGCGTACACCGTCGCCTCGCGCGCCGCCAACCCCGCCGCCACCGCGCGCCCCACGTCGGTCGTGGCGCCGGTGACGAGCGCGACCTGTCCCGTGAGGGAGTCCTGCGTCTCGGTCATACGCCGACGACGTGCCGCGTACCCAAGAGACTCGCGGACGCGCGGCGTCGAGCTATCGCGCTCGCGTTCGTCGCGGCTCCGCAGGAACTGCGTCACTCGCGCTTCCCGTCGGTCAGCGCTCGCCTTTTCGTGGTTCCTCGCTCGCGCTCGGAACCACGGTTACTCCCGAGGGCCGCCGGCGTCCGGGTCGGCCTCGCCCGTGAGGTCGCGGCGGAGCGCGATGTCGAACCACGGGCAGAAGCGCAGCTGGCGGTAGTGGCGCGGGTTCTCCCAGAGGTCCTCGTAGTCCGCCCAGAGCACGCCGCCGACCTCGGCCTCGTCCGGGTCGAGCGTCGTGTCGTGCAGCGTCGCCTGCAGGACCGCGCAGACCTCCCACTCGACGCCCTCGTCGAGGTAGTGGCGCTTGTACTCGAAGCGGTCGGTGACCTCGAGGTCGTCGTACTGGTCGGGCGTCACGCCGAGCTCCTCCTCGAGGCGCTCCTCCGTCGCCTCGACCTGCGACTGGCCCTCGACGGGATGGGAGGCGACGGTGCCGTCCCAGTGCGTGTCCCAGAGGCGCTTGCGCGCGGCGCGCTGCGCGAGGAGGACGCGCCCGTCCTCGTCGAAGAGCACGCAGGTGAACGCCCGGTGGCGGACGCCGTCGCCCGTGTGAGCGTCGAGGCGATTGACCAGCCCCTCGGGTTCGTCCGCGTTGTTCACCGCGATGACGTCTTGGCGCGCGTTCTCGACTTCCTCCGCCGTTCGGACGTACTCGCCCTCGCTCCCGGCGTCTGCGTCGCTCATGGGGGATGGGAGGGCGAGGCGCTACAAATGGCTTCGGACTTCCGTCCTCTCGATGGGGACGAAGGCGACGCTTTTCCCGTCCGCGCGCGCACCACCACGCATGAAGGCCGCCGTCTTGCGCGAGTACGACGCCCCGCTCGCCATCGAGGACGTCCCCGAACCGACGCCGCCCGAACACGGCGTCGTCGTCGACGTCGAGGCCTGCGGGGTCTGCCGGAGCGACTGGCACGCCTGGAAGGGCCACGGTGAATGGGCGGACGACGCGGTCGAGCGCGGGCAGGTGCTCGGCCACGAACCCGCCGGGCGCGTCGCCGCCGTCGGTGAGCGCGTCACCGAGTGGGCGGTCGGTGACCGGGTCGCCGTCCCGTTCTCCCTCGGCGACGGCACCTGCGAGCACTGCGTGACCGGGCACGGGAACCGCTGCTCCGACGGGTACGCGCTCGGCTTCGAGGCCGCGGTACCGGGCGCGTTCGCCGAACGGGTCGCCGTCCCGCACGCCGACTACAACCTCGCCGCGCTCCCGGACGCGCTCTCCGCCCGGGACGCCGCCGCGCTCGGCTGTCGCTACGCCACCGCGTTCAACGGCCTCGTCGAGCGCGCGTCGGTCGGCCCGGGAGACCGGGTCGCCGTCCACGGCTGCGGCGGCGTCGGGCTGTCCGCCGTCCAGATCGCGGCGGCGCGCGGCGCGACCGTCGTCGCGGTCGACGTGCACGAGGAACCGCTGGCGCTCGCCGCCGACCTCGGTGCGGCCGAACTCGTGGACGCGAGCGGGGACGGAGGACCCGCGAGTACGGCCGCGGCCGTTCGCGAGCTGACGGACGGCGGCGCGCACGTCTCCGTGGACGCCCTCGGGCGCGCGGAGACCTGTCGGAACTCCGTCCGCTCGCTCCGGCGAGGCGGCACGCACGTCCAGATCGGCCTCACGACGGACGCCGAGGCGGGCGAGGTGGCGCTCCCGACGGACGCGATGACGCGCAACGAACTCGACTGGGTGGGCGCGCGCGGCCTCAGCCCCACCGATTACCCCGCGCTCCTCCGATTCGTCGCCGGCGCGGCCGTCGACCCGGGCGCGCTCGTCACCCGCGAGGTGTCGCTCGAGGCCGTGCCCGCCCGCCTCGCCGCGATGGACGACTACGAGACGGCCGGCGTCGAAGTCGTCACCGAGTTCTGAGAAACCTTCATCACGCTGACCGGTGTCGGTGCGCGTATGCCCGCTCGTCGGACCGTTCTCGCCGTCGTCGCCGTCGCCCTCGTCGTGTTCGCGGCCGTCGTCGGCGGCGCCGTCGTCCTCTTCTGGAACTTCACGCAACCCGTCGAGGAGTCGTACACGCACGAGTACGAGTACCGCGCGAGCGTCACGCCGAACGCGACGCTCACGAACGCGACCCTCTACCTCCCCGTGCCCGCCGCGGCGAACGAGACGCGCGTCGGCGCGGCGGTCGTCGACCCCGGGAGCGTCCCGAACGCCAGCGTCACGCGCGACGCGAATCTCTCCTACGCGGTCGTCGACACCCCAGCGGGCCCGATGCTCGCCGTCGACGCCGCCCGCATCCCCGCGAAGACGCGCACCGTCTCCGACCCGACGCCGCTCCCGACGAGCGACGGCCCGACGACGACCGCCGACCCCGCTCCCGTGCCCGGGAACCACAGCGTCACCGACCCCTACACGGTGGTCGTGACGCTCCGCACGAACCACACCATCGACACGCGCTCGCCCGTCGGCGACGAACCGGTGCTCGTCCCCCGGCGGAACGCCACCGTGGTGTCCTGCGACGACCCCGGCGCGGGCGACGCCACCTGTCGGCACGTCGAGAGCGCCGTCTACGCCGACTACGACGCGCCGGCGAACGCCGGCGTCGAGGTGTTCGTCTCGCTCACCGGCTCGAACTGGTGGTTCGCCGGCGGCTGGACGGGCAACGAGTACCACCAGTACGGGAGCGTCGAGCTGACCGGCTCACACGACGGGTGGACGCCGGTGAACGTCACCGAGCGCGTCGGCTTCGGGACGTACCGCTAGCGCCCGGCGTCGCTGCTTCCGACGCCCGGAATCGCGACTTCGGCCTCCACCCTCGACATCGCGTAGGACGCGGTGACGACGAGCACGAGGTAGAAGACGGCCGCGAGGACGTAGGCGTTCGTGTACGCGAACGTCTCCGAGCCGACCGCGTCCGCCTGCGTGAATATCTCCGGGACGGTGATGAACGTCGCGAGCGAGCTGTACTTGATGAGGTAGACGAGCTCGTTCGTCCACGACGGAATCGCGTACCGGAGCGCCTGCGGGAGGACGACGTGGCGGATGCCGCCGAGCTTGCCGAGGCCGACGGCGCGCGCCGCCGTCAGCTGACCGGGGTCGACGCTCTCCACCGAGCCCCGGATGTACTCCGCCTGATAGGCCGAGGAGTTGATAACGAAGCCGATGATGGCGATCCAGACCGCCTGCGCGGGGACGATGCCCTGCCCGACGCCCGGCACCTCGCGGATGAACTTCGAGAGGAACGGCGCGCCGTAGTAGAGCAAGAAGAGCTGTGCGACGAGCGGCGTGCCGCGAATGAGCTCGATGTAGACGAGCGCGACGTACTTCGTGACGCGGCCGTAGACGCGCGCCGCCGCGAGCGGCACCGCGATGACGAGCCCGACGAGGGTGCTGATGACCGTCAGGACGACGGTGAGCCACGCCGCGACGGCGAGCTGGGGGCCGTACTGGCTCGCGAATCCCACCATCCCGACCGCCCAGCCGACGAGGTCGAAGCCGGTCGCGACGAGCGGGACGCCGTCCGCGACGGCGCCGAGCGTCGCGCCGAGCGACTCGGTCGCCGTGGCGAACGACTGTGGGACGAGCGGCTCCGTCGACCCGACGACGACGCCGCCGAGCCACGAGTTCAGCCACCGGAAGCAGAGCCAGAGCCAGATCGCGCCGCCGATGGCGTACGTGAGGCCGCGCTCCAGGTCGGCGTGGCGGCGCTCGCGTGCTGCGGACATCTACGACTCCGACCCGCCGCCGTGGAGGTCGGTGAGCCGGCGGAGGAACTGCTCGGTGCGTTCGTGTCGCGGGTCCGTGAACAGCCGCTCGGGGTCGCCGTGCTCGACGAGGCGGCCGTCCTCGAGGAACATGATGTCCGTCGCGACCTGCCGGGCGAACCCCATCTCGTGGGTGACGCAGAGCATCGTCATCCCCTCGTCGGCGAGCTCGCGCATCACGCCGAGGACCTCGCCGATGAGCTCGGGGTCGAGCGCGGACGTCGGCTCGTCGAAGAGCATGAGCTTCGGGTCCATCGCGAGCGCGCGAGCGATGCCGACGCGCTGTTTCTGCCCGCCGGAGAGCTCGGCCGGGTAGGAGTCCGCCTGGTCCGCGAGGCCGACGCGTTCGAGCTCGTCGAGCGCGCGCTCGTTCGCCTCCGCCTTCGACTTCCCGAGGACGCGACGCGGGCCGAGCGCGACGTTCTCCCGCGCGGTGAGGTGCGCGAAGAGGTTGAAGTCCTGGAAGACCATCCCGACCTGCCGGCGCAGGTCGTCGACGTCCATCGCCATGACGTCCTCGCCGTCGAGGCTGATCGTCCCGCCCTCGAACTCGGTGAGGCGGTTCACGCACCGGAGGAGCGTGGACTTCCCGGAGCCGCTCGGGCCGATGAGCACCTGCACGTCCTGTGAATCCATCGTGAAGTCGATGCCGTCGAGGACGCGCTCGTCGCCGTAGCTCTTCTGGAGGTCCTCGACGGTGAGGAGGTGGTCGGTCTCGCTCACTGCGAGGCACCCCCGCCGGGGACGCCGAAGGCGTCGTCCACGTAGTCGAGGACTCGGTTCCCGACCAGCGTCAACACGAGGTAGACGGCGGCCGCCGTCACGAACAACTCGGGCGTCGCGGTCGTCTGCTGCGGGATGAGGTTGTACATCTGGTAGAATATCTCCGTGTAGCTGATCGCGAACGCGATGCTGGTGTCCTTGAGGACGATCGTGTACTCGTTCTGGAAGCCGGGGACGAAGCGTCGGAGCCCCTGCGGTATCATCACGTGCCGGATGGCGCCGAGCTTCGAGAGGCCGACGGCGCGCGCGGCCTCCATCTGGCCGCGGTCGATGGACTGGAGCGCCCCCCGGAACACCTGCGCCTGGTAGGCGGCGCTCCGGACGCCGAGCGCGGCCGTCGCGGCGACGAACGCCGGCGAGAGCCCGAGCCCGAAGTACGTGATGAACATGATGACGAGGATCGGCGTCCCGCGAACGGCGACGCCGGCCTTCCGGGCGAGCCACGCGCTCCGCCGCCCGCCGTACACTTCGAGCACGCCGAGCGGGACGCCGACGAGGAACCCCGCGAGGAGCGCGGCCCCGGTGAGCTGGACGGCGGGCCAGACGCCCCGGAGGAGCGTGCCGAGGTTCTGCCAGACGTACGTCCAGTCGGACGTGGCGAGCGGCAGCGCGGCGGCGGTCATGGAGTTACTCGCTCGTCGTCGTGGTGCCGCCGGAGGCGAACCACTTCTCGGTCAGGTCGGCGTACGTGCCGTTGTCTCGGACGGCCTCCAGGCCGCCGTTGAGCGCGGACTCGAGGTCGCCGTCGTTCTGGCGGACGCCGAAGCCGTACTGCTCGCCGGTGTCGACGGTCGCGGAGACGACGACGTCGCGGCTGTCGACGAACGTCTCGGCGACGGGCGTGTCGATGACGACGGCGTCGATGTTGCCGTTCTCGAGGTCGGAGACCGCGAGCGGGTACTTCGGGTAGGCGTTGTAGTTCGACTCCGCCAGCGTCCCCTCGTCGATGAGGTCCTGAATGAGGCCTTCGCCGGTCGTCCCGGACTGCGCGCCGACCTTGTGGCCGGCGAGGTCCTTGAGCGACTGCGGCTGGAAGCTCGACCCCTCGCGGACGAGGAGCGCCTGGTTCGCGTCCCAGTAGGGGTTCGTGAACCCGATGGACTCCTTGCGCTTCTCCGTGATCGTCATCCCGGCGGCGATGGTGTCGATCTTGTCCGTGGTCAGCGCCTGGATGAGCGAGCCGAACTCGTACTGCTCCCAGCCCTGCAGGGTGTAGCCGTCCGCCTGCTCGACGACGGCCTCGAGGAGGTCGATGTCGAAGCCGACGAGCTCGCCGTCCTGTATCATCTCGAACGGCTGGAAACCGGGCGCGGTGCCGGCGACGATCTGCGTCTGCTGCGTGCCGGACGTCGTGCTTCCGGTCGTCGTACTGCCGGTCGTCGTACTGCCGTCGCCACCGCCGTTCGACGTACAGCCAGCGAGCGTGAGCGCCGCGCCGCTCGCGCCGAGTGCCTTGAGGTAACTCCGTCTGTCCATATCCACGCAATCGGCCGGGGTCTACATAAATTGCGGCAACTCCGGCGCCGAGTCGTTCGACGGCCGACACACACCAGACACGGAATTCGACGAACGACGAACCACCGTCTCGACGCAGTCCATAGGTTTTTGGCCCGCCGCGTCGGCGTAGTGGACATGGGATTGGACGAAGACGCGCTCGAGTACCACGAGCGCGAACCCCCGGGAAAACTGGAGATAGCGACGACGAAACCGACGAACACGCAGCGCGACCTCTCGCTGGCGTACTCGCCCGGCGTCGCCGCGCCCTGCCGCGAAATCGACGCCGACCCCGAGAAGGCCTATCGCTACACGGCGAAGGGGAACCTGGTGGGGGTGGTGTCGAACGGGTCGGCGGTGCTCGGGCTCGGCGACATCGGGGCGCAGGCCTCCAAGCCCGTCATGGAGGGGAAGGGCGTCCTCTTCAAGCGCTTCGCCGACATCGACGTCTTCGACATCGAACTCGACCAGAACGACGTCGACGCCTTCGTCGAGTCGGTGGCGGCGATGGAGCCGACCTTCGGCGGCGTCAACCTCGAGGACATCAAAGCCCCCGAGTGCTTCGAAATCGAGCAGGGCCTCCGCGAGCGCATGGACGTCCCCGTCTTCCACGACGACCAGCACGGCACCGCCATCATCTCCGGCGCCGGCCTCATCAACGCCCTCGACGTCGTCGGGAAGGACATCGGTGACGTCGACATCACCATCTCCGGCGCGGGCGCCTCGGCCATCGCCTCCGCGAAGTTCTACGTCTCCCTCGGCGCGTCGAAGGAGAACATCACGATGTGCGACTCCACGGGCGTCCTCACCGAGGAGCGCGCCCGGAACGGCGACCTCAACGAGTACAAGGCCGAATTCGCGCGCGACGTCCCCGAGAGCAGCCTCGAGGACGCGATGGCGGACGCGGACGTCTTCATCGGCCTCTCCGCGCCCGACATCGTCTCCCCGGAGATGGTGCGCTCGATGGCGGACGACCCCATCATCTTCGCGATGGCGAACCCGGACCCGGAAATCGGCTACGAGGAGGCGAAGAACGCCCGCGACGACACCGTCATCATGGGTACCGGGCGCTCCGACCACCCGAATCAGGTGAACAACGTGCTGGGGTTCCCGTTCATCTTCCGGGGCGCCCTCGACGTTCGCGCCACCGGCATCAACGAGGAGATGAAGGTCGCGTGCGCGAAGGCGCTCGCGGAACTCGCCCGCGAGGACGTGCCCGACCAGGTCGTGAAGGCCTACGGCGACCAGCCCCTCCAGTTCGGCCCCGAGTACATCATCCCGAAGCCCGTCGACCCGCGCGTCCTCTTCGAGGTCGCCCCCGCCGTCGCCGAGGCCGCCATCGACTCCGGCGTCGCCCGGAAGGACATCGACCTCGACGCGTACCGCGAGCGCCTCGAGGCCCGCCTCGGCAAGAGCCGCGAGATGATGCGCGTCGTCCTCAACAAGGCGAAGAGCGACCCGAAGCGCGTCGCCCTCGGCGAGGGCGACGACGAGAAGATGATCCGCGCCGCCTCACAGATGGTCGAGGAGGGCGTCGCCGAACCCGTCCTCATCGGGGACGCGGACACCATCCACGCCACCATCGACGACCTCGGCCTCGCCTTCGACCCCGACATCGTCGACCCCGAGGAGGCCGACTACGACGAGTACGCCGAGCGCCTCTACGACCTCCGCAAGCGCAAGGGCGTCACGGAGAGCGAGGCCGCCGAGCTCGTCCGCCGCGACCCGAACTATCTCGGGAGCGTCATGGTCGAGAAGGGCGACGCCGACGCCCTCCTCACCGGCCTCACCCACCACTACCCGTCGGCGCTCCGCCCGCCCCTCGAAGTCATCGGCACCGCGCCGGACGCCGAGCACGTCGCCGGCGTCTACATGCTGACGTTCAAGAACCGCGTCATCTTCTGCGCGGACACGACGGTGAACACCGACCCCGACGAGGAGGTGCTCGCCGAGATCGCCGAGCACGTCGCCGCGCTCGCCCGGCGCTTCAACGTCGAGCCGCGCGTCGCGATGCTCTCCTACTCGAACTTCGGGAGCGTCGAGACCGAGGGCACACAGAAGGTCGCGGCGGCCGCCGAACGCCTCCGCGACGACCCGACGGTGGACTTCCAGGTGGACGGCGAGATGCAGGCCGACACCGCCGTCGTCGAGGAGATCGTCGAGGACACCTACGACTTCACGGAGCTCGACGGGCCCGCGAACTGCCTCGTCTTCCCCAACCTCGAGGCCGGGAACATCGGCTACAAGCTCCTCCAGCGCCTCGGCGGCGCCGAAGCCATCGGGCCGATGCTCACCGGCATGGACGAGCCCGTCCACGTCATCCAGCGCGGCGACGAGGTCAAGGACATCGTGAACCTCGCGGGCGTCGCCGTCGTCGACGCACAGGAGGAGGACGACGAATGAGCGACGACACCGGCGCCGACGCCACCTTCCTCCACACCTGCCTGAACGTCGCGGACGCCGAGCGCGCGGTCGCGTGGTACACCGAGCAGCTCGGCTTCGAGGCGTCGTGGGGCTTCGAGGCCGGCGACACGACGAACCGCTACGTCGCCGACGAGTCCGGCGTCGAACTCCAGCTCTCCGAGACGGCGGGCGTGACGCCCGACGAGTCCGGTGACCGCTGGGACCACTTCGCCGTGAAGGTCGACGACGTCGACGCCGCCTTCGCCGACATCGACCACCACGGCGTCGTTCAGGAACCCGAAGACAACGACACCGCGGGCGCGCGCACCGCGTTCGTCGAGGACCCGGACGGCCACGTCATCGAGCTCGTCGGCCCGCTCGCCGAGGAGTAACGCCCCTCTACGCGCCCTCGACTCGCTCGAGGAGCGCCGGGAGCGCCGCCGCGTATCCGGCCGCGTGCCGGAAGAACGCGAAGCAGACGGCGCGGGCGCTCGCGCGGCTGTCCATCACGTCCGCGTCGAGGTAGCCCTCGCCGGCCGCGACGAGCCGCGCGGGCTCTCCCGCGAGCCACGCGCCGAGCGCGCCGTCCCGGTCCGCGAGCGCCCCGACGCGTCGAACGACCCGCCGCTTCGCCTCGAAGAGCGCGGCGGGCGCGACGCCGTCCCGGACCGCCGACGCGTCCGCCGCCACGGCGTGCTCGTAGCCCGCGAGGTTCGCCGCCGCCCGGAGCGCCGCGACGGCGCCGAGCGCGTGCCAGCCGTGCTCGGCCGCCGTCCGCGCGAGATGCGCCTGCTCCGCGACCGACCCGCGCGGGTTGTCGAGGCGACGGTAGTACGCCGCCACCGCCGGGTCGTCGTACCGGTCGGCGAGCGCCCGTGGACGCCCGCGCGGCGGCGCGCCCGACTCGACGCGCGACAGGAGCGCGTCCCGGCGCTCGTCGAGGGCGCCGACGACGGGCGTCGCCCCATCGGACAGCCCGCGTCGGTACTCCCGCGCGTAGTGGCGGCCGGCCGTCGTGTGCATCCGCGCCTTCGCGGCCTGCCGATAGTGGGTTCCGACCCGCGCCGCTCGGTCCGCCCGCGACGCCGGGGGGTCGCGGTCCGTCTCGCCGTCGTACTGGTCGACCGCCAGCCACCCGAACCGGAGGGCGCGCTCTGCCCACCCGACCTGCGCGAGATAGTCACGGGTTTTCTCGGCGCGTCGCGGCGTCTCCGCGCCCGCGTCAGCCAGCGACGCTCGCGCGTCCCGTGCGCGCTCCCGGCCGCCCGCTGGGTCGTCGAGCCCGAACCACCCCCGGAGGTAGCCGAGCGCGAACCCCGCGTACGACACGCGGCTCCGCGCGAACCCGTAGTCCATCGACGCCGGCGCGTCCGCGCTCTCCGCGAGGAACTCCCGGACCGACGGGACGCCCGCGCCGACCTGTACGCCGACGTCCTCGGGGAGCGCGTCCCCGTGGTCGGCGCGCGCGTAGAGCGGTTCCGCCGCCGTCACGAGGCCGTCGAGGTGCGCTCGGAGCGCGAGCACCTGTGCGTCCGTCGGGTCGTTCGGCCGGGGCGTCGCCGGCATCGAGAGGTGCGCGCGACGGACCGACGTCACGCCGTCCGTCGGTCCGGCGGGGAGCGATGCGCACCCCGCGACGGCCGCGGCGCTCGCCGCACCGATACCCGCGAGTAGTCGCCGGCGCGAGAATCGCGTGGAGGGCATCGTCGCATCCGAGGCACGCCGACGACCAAAATAGTTGTCCACGCGCCCCGTGCGCCCGCCCGGTTACTCGAGCCCCTCAGTCCCCGGCGTGCCGGTTCGCGCGACTCGGCGGCGGGATCTGGGTCTCGTCCGCCTCGACGTCGGGGAGCGTACACTTCGCGGGCTCGTCGTTGACGTGCCCGTACTGCTCGGGGGCGTTCGCGAGGGCGTGCGCGGGGTTCTCCCCGCTCGGGAGTTCGGCGGCGCGGAGCTTCCCGAAGCCGGCGATGCGCGCGCGGATGCCGCGCCAGTGGTTCGCGGCGCCGCTCGGGACGGTGACGTCCCGGAGGGGGCGATAATCGGGGCCGCGAGCGGCGAGGACGGCGAGGTTGACGTCCGCCGCGAGGTCGCTGTGGTCGACGAGGACGCCGACGTTCGCGTCCGCCGGCGCGCGGTGCGCGAGGACGTCGAGGCCGAGGTGGAGCGCGCGGTACTCCGCGACGTTGTTGTCGGGCGCGGCGTCCGGGAGCGCGAGGCGCGCGACGCGCTCGCCGCTCCGCGTCTCGACGACGACACCGAGGCCGCCCCCGTCGGGTGCGAACGACCCGTCCGTCGCGACGTAGTAGTCGCGTCGGTGCGTCTGCGGGTAGTGGGCGATATGCGGGGTCGGTGAGTCGTCGAACAGCTCGCGCAGCCGGTGCCGGCCCACGGTGGCCATACCCGTGGGTACCTGACGCTCGAACTTAAACCGTGCGCCGGTTCGGGCAGTCCCACAACTACTACTACGGTCTCCGCCGACTGGTCACTATGGGACTCACCGCACGCGATCTGATGACGACGGACGTCGAGACCGTCGCGCCCGACGACGAGATCGGCGAGGTGCTCACGAAGCTCTCCCGGCGCGACTTCACGGGCTTCCCCGTCGTCGAGGGGGGCGAACTCGTCGGCATCGTCACCGAGCACGACCTCGTGGACATCTTCCAGCCGAGCGACCGCACGCTCTACGTCCCGTTCGGCTTCCCGCCCTTCCTCGAGAGCCTGACGTACGCCCTCGACCTCTCGTGGGACGAACTCGACGTCGAACTCGACCTCGCGAAGAACGCCGGGAAGCCGATCCGCGAGGTGATGACGACGGACGTTCGGACGGTCACGCCCGAGGCGTCCCTCGACGACGTGCTCGGCGTGCTCGCCGACGAGGAGGAGGACGTCAACCGCATCCCCGTCGTCGAGGACGGCCACCTCGTCGGCATCGTCACCAGACAGGACGTCCTGCGCGCTGTCCACCGCGAGCGGACGGGCGACGCGGCGTGACGCGCTCGGCGCGGCGTCCATCGTGGGATGCGGCCGCCGGTCGAGTGGTGCGCGACGCGGGACGCACCGCGAGCGAGCGCTTATCGAAACGTTGAGTGACGGCCGGCCCATCCCTCCGCCGTGTCCCGATATCGGACCCTCCTGCTCTTCTGCGTGCTCGCGCTCGCGTGGGGGTCGGCGTTCGTCGCCATCAAGGCCGGCCTCGCGTTCTTCGACCCCGTCTTCTTCGCGGCGCTGCGCTACGACGTCGCCGCCGTCCTGATGCTCGCGTACGCGTGGTACGCGACCGACCGGTGGCGCCCCGAGACGCGCGCGGACTGGCTCGCGGTCGCCGTCGGCGCCGTCCTCCTCATCGCCGCCTACCACGCCTTCCTCTTCGTCGGCGAGGACCTCCCCGGCGTCACCTCCGCGTCCGCCGCCGTCGTCGTCAGCCTCAGTCCCGTGCTCACGACGGCGTTCAGCCGCTCGCTCCTCCCGAGCACGCGCCTCTCCGCGGTCGGCCTGCTCGGTCTCCTCCTCGGCCTCGTCGGCGTCGCCGTCCTCGTCGTCCCGCCCGAGGTGTTCGCGAGCGGCGACCTCTCCGCCGTCGTCGGGTCGAACGCGCTCGGCCCCCTCCTCGTCTTCTGCGCCGCCGCGTCGTTCGCGCTCGGCAGCGTCCTCACCGAACGCATCGACGCCGGCCTCCCCGCGGAGACGATGGAGGCGTGGTCGATGCTCTTCGGTGCGCTCCTCATGAACGCCGCGAGCGTCGCGCTCGGCGAATCACAGCGGATCCCGCTCACCGTCGAGAGCGTCGGCGCACTCCTCTACCTCTCCGTCGTCGCGAGCGCGCTCGGCTTCCTCCTCTACTTCGACCTGCACGAGCGCCTCGGCTCCATCGAGATCAACCTCGTCTCCTACGTCGCGCCCGTCGTCGCCGCCGTCGTCGGCTGGCTCCTGCTCGGCGAGTCGCTCGACGCGACGACGGCCGTCGGCTTCCTCGTCATCTTCGCGGGCTTCTGCCTGCTGAAGCGGGCGGCGCTGCTCGCGGAACTCCGGCGCGTCGGCGTGCTCGACTAGCGAGAAGAGAGACCGTCACTCGGCGTGGTAGCCGCGCCCGGCGACGAGCGCGACGACGTGGAGGGCGACGAGGAGCGCGAACGCGTACTGCGTTCCGGTCGACTGGAGGCCGCTGAGCACGAGCGGGACGTAGAGGAACGGGAGGACGACGGCGCTCCAGAAGCCGATGGCTTCGAGGGGCCGACGGAGGAGGGCGAGCCCGTCGGTGTGGCTGTGGAGGCTATCCAACGGGAGTTCGTGGAGGGGGTGGTTCTGGTTCGACATGGGCGGGGTGACCTCATCAGATACCATGGCCCCCATCCGGATATAGGGGGTCGATCCTTCCGTTCGTTTCACGCCGCTCGCGCCCGTACCGCTGGTCACGGGGGACGTTTCACGGACGACGTAGAGACAGTTAGACGTTTCAAAGACGCCTCTAAGTCCGCTATCGTGTTCCGTACTATCGTTCGTGCACGACCCGCGATACGTCGGCACGCGACGGCACCGGAGAGCGCGGCGTGCGCGCTCATCACCCGCGGGGCCAGTAGCGGTTTCAGGGGGCCGGGCGAACGCCGAGGTATGACCGATGGCCTCACCACGCCGCCGAACTGGACGCGCGACGACCCCGACTGGGAGGAGGACGCCGGCCGGAAGTACGACCCGCGCGCCGTCGTCGAGTACGAGCATATCGACCAGGCCCTCCGCGTCGTCCTCGCACCCGCACGCGTTCCCGAGAGCGTCGCCGAGGACGGACGCGGCTACCGCGTCGACGTCCGGTACGGGACCGCCGAGACCGGCCTCGACACCGACGAGCTCGCGGCCGTCCCGTCGCTCGCGGACGCCCACGACGTCGCCGAGGACTTCATGCGCCTCTACACCGAGTTCGGCGCGGGCGGCGACCGCACGGACCGCATCGTCGAGGACATCGCTCGCGCGAAAGACCGGACGTGGCGGGACGACCACGATGCCGTGACCGGCGACGTCCACGACCCCGTCCGAGCGTAGTCGAACGCCACGCATCGCTACGCGGATTCGTGAACCGTCAGTAGAAATGCCCGGGGAGGGGTTCGAACCCTCGGCCTCCGCATGTCCCAGGTTCGAGGCTCGGCGGGCCTCGGGGGACACGCACAGCCTCCGAATGGCTGCCGCACCGAATCTCTGAACCCTATGAGTGCGGCGCTATGACCAGACTAAGCCACCCGGGCTCATCCCCGGCTAAGCGGAGGCTCCGTATTAAAGTTCTCTTTCGACACCGGAGTGCGCCAACACGGGACACGACCTCGGCGTCGGGTTTATGTCCGGCCGGCAGTAGGTCGCCGTATGGACGTACCCGACGCCGTCACGGACGCCCTCGGCGACGAGTCAGTCGCCGCGCGCGTCCCGCTTCGCGGGGACGACGTGCTCCTCGTCACGCCGACGCGAACGCTCGTCTACCGCGCCGACGGTCTCCTCAGCAACGAATCCGTCACCGCCTACGACCACGACGCCGAGCGCGTCATCGCCTCGGAGGGCCGCCGGACGGCGACGGTCACGCTCGACTACGGCCTCGACGGCGAATCCTCCTTCGAGGTCCCGACGCGCGCGCTCGACGACGTCCTCCACCCCGTCCTCGCCGGCGTTCTGAACGCCGGCGGCGTCACCGACTCGGGCGAGCGCGTCGTCCGGACGTACCGCTTCAGCGAACTCACGCTCGTCGTCACGAGCGAGCGCCTCGTCCGCCACGTCGGCGCCGCCGTCTGGGACGCCGACTACGAGGTCATCCCCTACGCGGACGTCACGGACGTCACCGCCGAGGAAGGGTCGGTCGCCAGCCAACTCGTCCTCGAGACGACGGGGCGCACACAGCGCATCAAAGTGCCCGACGAGCGCTTCCGCGACGTCCGCGAGACCGTCGAAACCGCGCTCTTCGAGGCGCACGGCGTCGCCGACTACGACGCGTTCCGCCGCGCCGTCACGCCCGACGAGGACGACGCGCCCGAGACGACGGACGAACCGGACCCCGACCCCGCGCTCGCGTTCAGTACCGACGACGCGGGCGCGTCCGCGAGCGACGCGCTCGACTCAGCGACCGACCCCGGGCCGGACGTCGACCTCGACGCGCTCGAAGCCGACCTCGAAGAGCTCCGGGACGCGCTCGCCGACCAGCGCGAGCGCGCGGACGCCCAGCGCGACGCCATCGAGCGCCAACGCGCCGCCCTCGACGCCCAACTCGACCTGCTCGACGAGCAGGCCGAGCGCGTCGACGACCTCCTCGAGACTATTCGCGACCGGTGACCTTCCGGATGCACGACGAGCCGAACGGCCCGACTTCGCCCGCGTCGAGGTCGATGAAGTAGCCCTCGGAGAGCCCGGTGCCACAGCGCCGACAGGAGAACTCGCCCTCCTTCGTGATGACGTCCGCGCCGAAACGCACGTAGCCGCCGCCCTGCGGTCGGACGGTCGCGCCGTCGCGCTCGACGAGCCCGCGCTCCTCGGCGGCGTCGATGATCTCGCTGACGATGCGCGGATGCGTCGACACCGTCTCGACGCGGTCCATCAGCTCCGCCATCGACAGCTCGTCGTCCTCGATGCGCTCGACGAGCGCGACGCCGAGCTCGACCGGGTCGGGGTCGTCGGCCGCCCCGTCCGCGGACTCTGTGGACGCGGTCCCGCCGTCGCCGCCCGACTCGTCTCCCTCGTCGGGGTCGGCGCCATCGGCGTCGCTCTCGCGGCGTGGCCGCTCGGCGTCGCCCTCGCGAAAGCGCGGGTCGTCGAGCGTCGCGTCCGCACCGCGCTGCCGTTCGGTGTCGTCCTCGCGGCGTGGCCGCTCGGTGTCGTCCTCGCGCGCTCCCGGTTCCTCCTCGCTCACTACGCGCCAGTGCGCCCTCCGGCGACATAGCGCCTGCGGTCGGAGAAGAAGACCTATCCTCGCCGACGGCCTACGCTCGCGAAGTGAGCCGCCTCCCCCGCGCGCGACACGCCGCCGTCGTCTGCGGCCTCGTCGCGCTCGTCGCGCTCGCCCTCCTCGCCTCCCCGTCGGCGGTCCTCGGGCACGTCCGCGCGCTCCTCGCGAGCCCGTGGTTCCCGCTCGTGCTCCTCGCGCTCTACCTCGCCCGGCCGTTCCTCGCGTGGCCGATCACCGTCCTCTCCGCGCTCTGTGGCTACCAGTACGGCTTCCTCGTCGGCCTCCCGCTCGCGCTCTGCGGCGCCGTCGCGACCAGCCTGCTACCCTACTACGCCGCCCGCTCCCTCTCGCCCGACTGGCCGCTCGTCGGCCGGTTCCGCGACGGGAGCGCGCGCTTCTTCGACGCGGCCGGGGGCCTTCGCGGCGTCGTCGCCGCGCGCCTCGCGCCGACGCCCGCCGAAGCCATCTCCGGCGCGGCCGGCGCCGCCCGCGTCCCCGTCGGCGTGTTCGCCCTCGGCACCGCAATCGGCGAACTCCCGTGGACCGTCGCCGCCGTCGCGGTCGGCGTCGGCCTCGACTCGTTCACCGCCACCGCCGTCCACTTCGACCCGCGTCTCGCCGTCGCCATCGCCGCGCTCGGCGTCGCGCTCCTCGCCGGCCCCGCCTACGCGGTGTGGCGACGGCGCTAGACGGGCACTACTGCGCGATGAGTCGGACGACGCTCCCGGACGACCCCGAGACCGTCCCCGTCTCGTTCGTGCAGACGAGCAGTTCGCCGTCCGCGTCCCGCCCGAACGCGGTGACGTAGCCCCCGAGGCCGTCCACCGCCGCGACGCGCGTCGGCCACGACTCGCCCTCGGGCGTCGCGACGAACACGCCTCCGTCCGCCCGCCAGTCCGCGAAGACGTACGCGCCGCGCAGGCCGTCGAGCGCCTCGCCGCGATAGACGTAGCCGCCGACCACCGCGATGCCCGCGACGCCGTCGCCGCGATGCGGGTACTCGATAACGGGGTCGCGAAGGCGCGTTCCCTCCGGCGTCTCGCTCGGGCACGACTCCGGCGGCTCCGAGGGCGCGTCCGCCGCGAAGCAGTGGCGCCCCTCGCGGACGTTCCACCCGTAGTTCCCGCCGCGCGCGACCAGGTTCACCTCCTCGTAGCGGTTCTGTCCGACGTCCGCGACGAGCAATCCGAGTTCGTCGAAGCTCAGCCGCCACGGGTTCCGGAAGCCCCACGCGTACTGCTCGGGGTACGCGGCGTCCGCGAGCGGGTTGCCCTCTGGGATGCCGTACGGTCGCTCGCCCCCCGCCGCGTCGACGTCGATGCGGAGGACGCTCCCGAGGCGGTTCGCCGCCGTGTCCTGCCCGTTCCCGCCCGCGTTCGCCTCGTACCAGTCCGAGACGTGCCCGCGTCCCGCGTCGTTCGCGCCGCCGCCGTCGCCGACGCCGACGTAGAGGTAGCCGTCGGGGCCGAACGCGAGCGCGCCGCCGTTGTGGTTCGACTGCGGCTCCGGGATCTCGAGGAGGACGCGCTCGCTCCCCGGGTCGAAGACGCCGTCCGCCCAGTCGAACGCCGCGAGGACGGACGTGTGGTCGTAGCCGTCCGGCGTCCCCTCGCGTCGCGGCGCGCTGTAGTAGACGTACGCTTCCTCGCTCTCCGGGAAGTCAGGGTGGAGCGCGACCCCGAGGAGGCCGCGCTCGTCGTAGCCCGAGACGTTCACGGCTGCGGTCCGGAGGTCGAGCACGCGCTCGCGCCCGCCCGCGCCGAGGCGATAGAGCACGCCCACCTGGTCCGCGACGAGCGTCTCCCCGCCGCCGACGGCGACGTCGACCGGCGAGACGAACCCCGACGCGACGGGGTCGACGCCGAGCGACGCGCTCCCGCCGGTCGCCGTCGTGGTCGACCCGTCCGACGGCGCACTACATCCCGCGAGCGCGCCGAGTCCGAGCGCGCCGCCGGCACGGAGGAGCGCGCGGCGTGAGTACTGCATACCGGAAGCGTCGGCGCGCGGGCGGAAATAGCTACGTGCGGCTCAGAAGACGAACGGGTCGCTGCAGTCGACGACGACGCCGTGCGTCGGGCAGACGTACTTGCAGTGGCGCTTGTACATCGGCCGCTCGCACAGCGGACACGGCCGGCCGCCGCGTTCGCCGCCGCCCCCAGCGTCGTCGGCGTCGCCCGTATCCGCGCCGCGCTCGCCGTCGGCGTCGCTCATGGTCGGACACTCACGGCTCGCGCGTATGAGCGTTGCGCGTCGCGAGAAGAACGCAGAGAGAGAAACGCGGTGTGTGTCGCTACGCTACGAGCACTCGGACCAGCCGCAGGACTGGCAGGTCTTGCAGCCCTCGGAGTAGTAGAGGTCCATCGCGCCGCAGTCGGGACACTCGGGGCTCTCGCCGGCCGCGAGGAGGTCCGAGGTCGCGTCGTCACCGGACGCGTCGGTCGGCTGGCCGTCGCCCTCGCCGGGCGCGGCGACGTCCCCGCCGACGTCGACGTTCGGGTTGGCGGCGTCGCCGACGTCGATACCGGCGCCGTCCGTCTCGACGGCCTCCGTCTCGGCGTCCTCGACGTCCTCGTCGGTGAGCTCGGTGAGGTTCTGCTGCTTGGGCACCTGCTTGTCGATCTCGCCGTCGAGGTAGCGGCGCATCGCCGTCCCGATGGCGTCCGGGATGGAGTTGATCTGCTCGCCCTTGTCCCACGCGACCTTCGGCGAGCGGATGCCCTGCAGTTCGCTCGCGATCTCCTCGGGGTCGACGCCGGCGCGCAGCGCCGTCGAGACCGTCTTCGCGAGCGACTCCGTGAAGGAGGCCGTGAAGCCACCGGAGTTGCCGATGTTCGCGAAAAGCTCGAACGGCCGGCCGTTCTCGTCCTCGTTGATGTTCACGTAGAGCTTCCCGTAGCCCGTGTCGATGCGCTGAGTGACGCCGTAGAGGACGTCCGGGCGCGGGCGCTTCTGCGCGCCGGAGGGCGCGACGTCGATGTCGACGAGTTCGTCGGCGTCCTCGCCGACGGCGTCGCGGACCGACTCGTTCTCGAGGAAGCCCTCGAGGTCGCCGAACGTCTCCTGGATGCTCTCCAGCATCGCCTCGGCGGCCTCGTCCTCTTCCATGTCGGAGAACTCGGAGTTCTCGGCGCGCGTCGTGAGCACCTGCTTGTTCCGGGTACCGTCGCGGTAGACGGTGACGCCCTTCCCGCCGTGCTCGTAGATGTACTCGTAGACCTCGCGCATGTCCTCGACGGACGCGGAGTTCGGGAAGTTGCAGGTCTTCGAGATGGCGGAGTCGACGCCGTCCTGGCACGCGCACTGGACGGCGGCGTGCTGCTTCCCGGAGAGGTCGGCGGTGACGACGAAGAGCTCGCCGATGGCGTTCGGGACCGTCGTGAGGCCGGTGACGCCGTCGAACTCGTTGCTCGCCATCTGCTCCTGGGCCTCCTCCTTGACGGCCTCGACGTCGATGTCGTTGGCCTCGAGGGTGCGCAGGAAGTAGTCGTCGAACTCGACGAGCATCTCGTCGCCCTGCACGTCGTCGGAGACGTTCTTGTAGTAGGCGACGTTGTAGATGGGCTCACAGCCACCCGTGGTGTTGCCGACCATGCTCGTGGTGCCGGTCGGCGCGATGGTGGTCGTGTTGTGGTTGCGGATGGGGTAGCCGTCCGCCCACTCCTCCGCGCTCTCGCCGGTGTGGTGCTCGAACCACTCGGCGTACTCCGTCGGGTTCGCGTACTTCGACTTGTCCCACTCGTCGAAGGAGCCGCGCTCCTCCGCGAGCTCGTGCGAGGCCGTCTTCGAGCCGTGGTTGATGTGCTGCATCACCTGACTCGCGACCTCGTTCGCGGGCTCGTCGCCGTACGGCATTCCGAGCTGGACGTAGAGCTGCGCGAGGCCCATGATGCCGAGGCCGATCTTGCGCATCTCGGCGACCTTCTCCTCGATCTCGGGCACGGGGAAGTCCGACATCGTGACGACGTTCTCGAGGAACCGCGTGCCGGTCTCGATGCGGTAGTCGAACTCCTCCATGTCGAGGGCCTCCTCGAGGAAGCGGCTGATGCCCTCCTCGAGCGTGTCGTACTCGTGCTCCTCGCTCCAGACGCGCCAGTCGGGCGCGTCCTCGGCGACGACCGTCGAGAGGTTGATGTGCCCGAGGTTACAGGCCTCGTACTCCTCGAGGGGCTGCTCGCCGCAGGGGTTCGTCGCGAGCATCCGGTGGTCGGGGTGCTCCTCGACGTCGAAGGAGTGCTCGTCGTTCGCGCGCTCGAGGTAGATGACGCCGGGTTCGCCGTTCTCGTGGGCGCCCTCGACGATTCGCTCCCAGAGGAGCTCCGCGGGGATGGAGAACTCCTCGCCGACCTCGACGTGCTCCGCGAGGTCGTAGCGCTCGTACATCTCCTTCGTCTCCTCGGTGGCGATGTGGGGCTCGCCCGTCCGCGGGTTCGTGAAGGTGTACTCCTCGCCGTTCTGGAGGGCCTCCATGAAGTCGTTCGTGACGCCGACGGAGATGTTGAAGTTCGAGAGGTGGCCCTCGACGGCGTTCCGGAGGTGCTTGGGGACCTTGCCGTCCTCGTCGATGAGCTCGCGGGCCTCCTCGAGGGCCTCGCTGAACGTCGTGTACGTGTAGTCGTCGGGGTCGTTCAGCTTCAGGCAGTGCGCGAGGGAGACGTCCTTGTTCTTCGCGTGGATGAACTCGATGACGTCCGGGTGGCTGATGCGCATGACGCCCATCTGGGCGCCGCGCCGCGTCCCGCCCTGCGCGATGGTCTCGCACATCTGGTCGAACGTCCGCATGAACGTGATGGGGCCGGAGGCGATGCCGCCGGTGGAGCCGACGGGGTCGCCGAACGGCCGGAGCTGCCAGAAGGCGTAGCCCATTCCGCCGCCGGACTGGAAGACCTCCGCCGCTTCCTTCGCGGTCTGGTGGATGTCGGTGAGGTCGTCGGCGGGGGAGTCGACGAAGCAGGCGGAGAGCTGCTGGAGCTCGTCGCCGGCGTTCATGAGGGTGGGGGAGTTCGGCATGAACGCGAGACGGCTCATCAGCGACTCGAAGCGCTCGGCGGTGTCCTCGACGTGCGCGCGGACCTCGTCGGGGAGCTCGGGGACGACGGTGTCGTAGGCGAACTTGTTGACGTTCTCCTCGTCGAGTTCGGTCTCGACGTCGTCGTCGGCCGTCGTGCCCTCGCCGAAGACCTCGGCGGCGAGTTCGTCGCGGCGCGGGTGGTCGGGCTTCAGCTGGTCGGGGGAGACGAGAACCTCGACGCCCTGGTTCTCCGCCTCGTAGACGGCCTCCGCGAGCGCGATGTTCTTCGCGACGCGCTCGAAGAGGTCCTCTTGGTCCTCGATCAGCTCGCCGTCGGCGTTCTGTCGGAGGTAGCGCGCCGGCAGGATGTTGTTGTAGGCGTTCGCGGTCATGCGCTCCTCGAGCGTGTCGCCGTCGACGCGCTTGATCGGGAGCGTGATCTCGTCCGCGCTCAGATCGTTCGAACTCATGCGGCGGCCCTCCGTGCTGTCGGTGACGTACAAGTGGGTTTCAGGGTCATGGATGATGGGTGGAAAGGGTCGTTCGGAGACGACCAATCGTTACTGGCGGGTCGGTCATAGTACTTCCGTTCACGGCGACGAGGCCGTGAACTAGTGTCTATCACACCGACCACGCGGGTAGTACGTCGCTACTCTCGCGGGGACAATAACGTCTCGCAAAGCGACCTGAAAGTGGACGGCAAAACGAGCGTGACGCCGTGCCCGCTGTCGGTTTTCAGTTTCGCAACTCGGGCCGCCGACCCGGAACGCCGAGGGCGTCGAACCGGTCGCCGCCACGACTATGGCCGTCGGCCGCGACGCTATCCGTATGCCCCACACGGCATCCGCACTCCCGCTCGCGTTCGGCATCCCCGGCGGCCAACTCGGCGCGCTCCTCGTCGCGCTGATCGCGGCGCTCGTCGTCGTGCTCGTCGGGAAGTTCGTCCTGAACGTCGCGTGGAAGCTCCTCGTGCTCGCCGTCGTCGTCATCGGCGCGCTCTGGGTCGTGACGACGGTCCTGGCCTAGACGGTCTCGAGGAAGTTCGAGACGACGTCGTGGCCGACCCCGGTGAGGACGCTCTCCGGGTGGAACTGCACGCACTCGATGGGGTGCTCGCGGTGGCGAATCCCCATCGGGAGCGTCTCGCCGTCGTGCTCCGTCGTCGCCGTGACCTCGAAGCAGTCCGGAATCGCCGTGCAGACGAGGGAGTGATAGCGCCCCGCCTGGAAGCCCTGCTCGAGGCCGCGATAGACGCCGCGGCCGTCGTGCTCAATCGGGTAGGCCTTCCCGTGGATGGGCTCGGGCGCGTGCCCGACCGTCCCGCCGTACTCGTAGGCCGCCGCCTCCATCCCGAGGCAGACGCCGAGCGTCGGCACCTCGTGGCTCAAGCCCGTGAGGACGGCCGCCGTGACGCCCACGTCGCGCGCGTTCTTCGGGTGGCCGGGGCCGGGCGAGATGACGAGCGCGTCCGGCTCCTCGGCCTCGATCTCCGCGACGGACGCCGTGTTCTTCAGCACCGCCGTCTCCACGCCCGGGTGCTCGCTCACGTACTCCACGAGGTTGTACGTGAACGAGTCGAAGTTGTCGACGAAGACGACCTTCATCGCTCTCCCTCCGCGTCTCCGTCCGCGAGCCGCGTGATCTCGTCGAGCGCGTCGAGGACGCCGCCCATCTTCTTCTCCGTCTCCTCGTACTCGCTCGTCGGGTCGGAGTCCGCGACGACGCCCGCGCCCGCCCGGACGCGAACGACGTCCGCGCCCGCCTCGCCCGCGCCGTGGTGGACCGTCGCGGTGCGGATGCAGATCGCGACGTCCGCGTCGCCCGTCCACGAGACGTACCCCACCCCGCCGCCGTAGATTCTGCGCGGTGTTCGCTCGAGCTCGTCGATGAGCTCCATCGCGCGCACCTTCGGCGCGCCCGAAAGCGTCCCCGCCGGGAACGACGCGCGAACCGCGTCGAAGGCGTCCATCCCCTCGCGCAGGCGCCCCGTCACCGTCGACTCGATGTGCTGGACGTGGCTGTACTTGAGGACGCGCATGAACTCCGGGACCCTGACGGACCCCGCCTCGCTCACCCGCCGGACGTCGTTGCGCGCGAGGTCGACGAGCATCGTGTGCTCCGCGCGCTCCTTCTCGTCCGCGAGCATCTCGCCGGCGAGCCGGCGGTCCTCGACGGGGCTCGTCCCGCGTGGACACGTTCCCGCGATGGGGTTGTTGAGGACTTCCCGTCCGTGAACGCTCACGAGCGTCTCCGGGCTCGCGCCGACGACCGTCCGCTCGTCGTGCTTCAGGACGTACATGTACGGCGAGGGGTTGATCTCGCGCAGCGCCGCGTAGAGCCCGAGCGGGTCGAGGTCGCCCTCGAGCTCGCGCGTCCGCGAGATGACGCCCTGATAGATCTCGCCGTCGAGCACCGCGTCCTTCGCGCGCTCGACCGCGTCCTCGTACTCGTCCTGCGGGCCGGCGCGCGTCGCCGTCCGCTCGAAGCCACCGGTGTCGGGGTCGCTCGCGTCCGCGAGCGCGGCCTCGACGCGCTCGGCCTCCGCGACGAGGTCGTCGTAGACCGCGCCGGCGTCGTCCGCGTCGGGGTCGACGACGGGCGTGCAGACGAGCGAGAGCGTCCCCGTCGCGCGGTCGAAGCGCAGGACGGCCGTGTTCAGGAGGAACTCCGCGTCCGGCAGAGCGGTCTCCGGGCGCTCGACGCCGACCTCCTCGAGCCAGAGGTCGTAGACGGCGTCGTAGGCGACGAACCCGACGAGTCCGCCGTCGAGGAGCTGGCGCTCGCTCTCCGGGAAGCCCCGCCGCTCGACCGACGGGAGCGACCCGCGAAGCTGGTCGAGGACGTCGCCGTCGCCCGGCGCCACCGAGCGGGCGGCGCGGGTATCCGAGAGGCGCTCCACGCTCGCCCCCTCCGGCGTCGCGCGCACCACCGCGTCCGGGTCGTAGCCGACGAAGGAGTAGCGCGCGTGGCGCTCGCCCGCCGCGTCGCGGGGTCGGAACGCCCCGCCGGGGTCGGAGGCCGCCGTCTTCTCGGCGGACTCGAGGAGGAAGGCGTAGTCGCCGTCCGCGAGCGCCGCGTACGCCGCGAGCGGCGAGACGTCCGCGTCCAGCGTGGCTTCGGCGTAGACGACGCCGGGGCCGTCGCCGGCCGCGCGCTCGACGAACGCCTCGCGCGTCACGTCGAACCCCATCAGGGCGACACCTCCGGTTCGTCGTCGGTGTCGAACGCGCGCGTCGCATTCG
This sequence comes from Halarchaeum sp. CBA1220, assembly GCF_003721175.2. Classification (GTDB taxonomy): domain Archaea; phylum Halobacteriota; class Halobacteria; order Halobacteriales; family Halobacteriaceae; genus Halarchaeum; species Halarchaeum grantii. The sequence goes on along the minus strand of NZ_CP054707.1, from coordinate 291,357 downwards.
CCACGAACGACCGCACGGCGTCGTGGTCCTTCACGCCACCTGCGGACTCGACGCCGGACGCGACGTCCACCGCGTACGGCTCCACCGTCCGCACCGCCTCCGCGACGTTCGCGGGGGTGAGGCCGCCCGCGAGGACGACCGGGGCGTCGAGGTCGGCGGCGAGGTCGCGCGTCGCCGTCCAGTCGTGGGTCCGACCCGTGCCGCCAGCACCGGACGCGTCCGTCGAGTCCACGAGGAGGGCGTCCGCGACGCCGTCGTAGTCGCGCGCCACCTCGGGGTCGTCCGCGTCCACGGTCTTCACCACGCGCGCGTCCAGTACGCTCGCGAGGCTCGCCACTCGTTCTGCGGGGAGGTCGCCGTGGAGCTGGACGGCGTCGGTCCCCACGGCGTCGTGGAGCGTCGGCACCGCGTCCGGGTCGGCCATCGTCACGAGCACCGTCGAGACGAACGGCGGCGCGGCCGCCACGAGGTCGGCCGCGCGCTCGACCGACACCTCGCGCGGCGTCTCCACCGGCACGTCCACGATGAACCCGAGGGCGTCCGCACCCGCTTCGACGGCGGCGGCGACGTCCTCGGCGCTCGTCAGCCCGCAGACCTTCGTTCGCGCCGCCGTCATCGCTCGCCTTCGTCGCAGAGGTCGGCGAGCTTCGCGGCGGCCGCGCCGGAGTCGATGGCGTCGCGGGCGGCCTCGACGCCGGCTTCGAGCGACTCGGCTTCGCCGGCGACGTAGACGGCCGCGCCCGCGTTCGCGAGGATGACGTCGCGCTTCGCGCCGGTCACCTCCCCCTCGACGATGCCGCGTAAGTCGGCGGCGTTCGCCTCGGGCGTGCCGCCCGCGATGGCGTCGATGGGCGAGCGCTCCAGGCCGAGGTCGGCGGGCGTGAGCGTGTACTCCTCGACGTCGTCGCCGTGGACCTCCGCGACGACCGTCTCGTCGTGGACTGTGATCTCGTCGAGGCCGCTCCCGTGCACGACGAGGGCGTCCTCGACGGGCATCTCCGTGAGCGCCTCCGCGATGACCGGGACGAGGTCGGGGTCGTAGACGCCGAGGACCTGTGCGTCCGCGCCCGCCGGGTTCGTGAGCGGCCCGAGGACGTTGAAGATGGTGCGCATCCCGAGTTCGCGGCGCGGGCCGATGACGGCCTTCATCGCGGGGTGGAACGCGGGCGCGTGCATGTACCCGATGCCGAACTCCTCGATGTGGGACTCGACGGCCGCCGGGGAGCTGTCGAGGTCGACGCCGACCTCCTCGAGGACGTCGGAGCTGCCCGAGGAGGAGGAGACGGAGTAGTTGCCGTGCTTGGCGACGGGAACGTCGGCGGCGGCGACGACGATGGCGGACGTCGTGGAGACGTTGATGGTGTTGTAGTCGTCGCCGCCCGTCCCGCAGGTGTCGACGAGCGGGCTCCGGTCGGGGTCGATGGTGATGGCGGCGTCGCGCATCCCCTGCGCGAAGCCCGCGATCTCGGCCTCGGTCTCGCCCTTCGCGCGGAGCGCGGCGAGCAGCGCGCCGATCTGCGCCTCCGTCGCGCCCTCGAAGACGGCGGTGGCGGCCTCGCGCGCTTCGGCGACCGTCAAGTCCTCTCCCTCGGTGACGCGTTCGATGTAGTCCTGCATGGTGGGGCACCGGTGTACGAATTCGGCTTATGATGTACAAGTCTGTACACCACTATAAGCCTGTCGTGGACTCGCCGGATGGGAGTCGTTCACGGGGAAACACCCGGTTCGAAACCTTCAACTATACCCCCGGACTACGAAGAGATGCGTTCGGAGGAGCGCGCCACCGAGGGTTGGTGGTCTAGTCAGGCTATGACACCTCCTTGACATGGAGGAGGCCGGCGGTTCAAATCCGCCCCAACCCACTCCCGCCGTTTTCGTTTCTCACGGAACTAACCCCAGAGCAGTGCTGGGATTTCGTCCGGACGCCGTTTTTCACGCGACGACGAGCGGAGTCCCCGCGATATCTTCGACTGTCCGGTAGCTGATGGCTGTTCGGTCATCGATTCCCCCTCCCACCGGCGGTTCCGTGATACCGACAGTTCCGTGATGGCGACTGCTCCGTGCTCCACTCCCCCGTGTCGCTCGACGCGACGTGCCGTCAGAGAGCGGCCGACGCGGGACACACACCACCGTCGCGAGTGTAACGGGAACGGAGTGGGGTCCCCCGAGGAAGCCGGCGATGTCGGGGTCTACTGAACCCGATAGCTACTTGTCGGTGCTGTTCGTCAAAGTCCACTAGCCTACCTTCGGCTACTGTGGAGAACGCTCCTTCGTTCTCCGGCAGTCGTCGCCGTGTTCTCTGCCGGGTGGTTCACGCGGCCTCACCAACGCCGCGTGGCGTTCCTCCCCCTCCCTCTCGTGCCGTTACATTCGCGACGGTGGTGTGGGTGTGCGCGGCTATTCGGCCACGATGGCGACTCCGCTCCCCATTCACTCTCCTCATTACTACCTCTACCCGCCACGTATCGGACATTTACATTCGCGACGCCACTCCGGTTGTCCGAGTCCGGAGTATCGGCGTGCCGCACGCTCACATACACTCGCGAGTGCGGTGTCCTTCGCCACGGTTCTCGAATCCGCCTCTCGGGCCGTCTCCGGGTCTCCGCGACGGTCTTACATCCGCGACGGAGGTCCGCTAGCCTTATTCGTTCCCTCGGCGAACGGGGGGTATCCCGCATGGACTCGCGACGTGACGAGCGCGACCCGCTCTTTCGCTACGAGGAGCCGATCTTCGCCCGGGAGGAACTCCTCAAGATCAGCCACGTGCCCGAACCCGACCGCATCGTCGGGCGCGACCAGCACATGCAGCGCGTCGCCGAAGCGCTCAACCCCGCCGTCTTCGGGCGCGAACCCGACGACTTGCTCGTCTTCGGGAAGACCGGTACCGGGAAGTCGCTCACCACGCGCAGCGTCACCGACCGCGTCGTCGTCGAGGCCGAACGCGACGACCACGTCGTCCACTCCGCCTTCATCGACTGCGGCGAGCAGAACACCGAGACAGCCGTCGTGAAGAACATCGCGAAAGCGATCAACGACCCCGAACTGTCCGAGACCACCGTCCCCGAGCGCGGCCTCGGCACCGGCGACTACTACAACCGCCTCTGGACCATCCTCGAGTCCTGTACGGACGTCGCCATCGTCATCCTCGACGAAATCGACCTCCTCGAAGACGACGAGGTCCTCCGCAAACTCTCGCGCGCCGGCGAGAACCGCAACCTCGCCGACGCCGCCCTCGGAATCGTCGGCATCTCGAACAAGATCGACTTCCCGAGCGACCTCGGTGAGCGCGTGAAGTCGAGCTTCAGCCCCGACGACATCGTCTTCCAGCCCTACGACGCCGACCAGCTCGTCGACATCCTCGAACACCGCCGCGACGCCTTCCACGACGGCGTCCTCGAGGACGGCGTCATCAACCTCACCGCCGCCCTCGCCGCGCGCGAGCACGGCGACGCGCGCAAAGCCATCGACATCCTGCGCAACGCCGGGAGCATCGCGACGAACGCGGGTGACGAACGCGTCACCGAGACGCACGTCCGTCGCGCGAAGGAGAAGACGGAGGCCGACCGCTTCGCCGAACTCATCGACGGCGCGCCCATCCAGACGAAGGTCATCCTCGCGGCGCTCACGCGCCTCAGCGCGACCCACGCGGACGACGAGTTCGCGACCAAGCGCGTCTTCTCCGCGTACACGCGACTCGCGGACGAACTCGACTTGGAGCGCCTCTCCGAGCGCCGCGTCACCGAGATACTCAAAGAGCAGGACTTCCTGAACGTCATCCGGAGCGAGAAACACAGTCGCGGGCGCGGGCGCGGGGTCTTCTCGAAACACCGCCTCCTCGAGGACCCGGACGTCGTCCGCCGCGTCATCTCGCGCGACGACGCCCTCACGCCCGTCCTGTAGTCGCCCCTTCGCCGCGTCCACGAGACCGGTCGCACCCGCTTCCCGTCCGCACGCACCGCCCGCTACGCGTCGCGGTCGACGCCGCAGTCGGGGCAGGTCTCGTCGGCGTGCGTCAGCGGCGCGTCGCACGCCGGACAGAATTCACGATAGCAGACACGTTCGCCCATGTGTATTAATACCACGTATTGGGTCAAATGCCTTGTGGGAGTCTGTCCCTGCCCTGAGCGGTCGAATACCCCGATTCTCACTCGGACTGTCCCTGCAATAATCTTTTAGACCCTACCCGGCCAACGTTCGGGGTACATGGACATCTCCGATATCGCGACTCAGGACTACGTCGAGGTCGACGCCGAGGAACGCCTCGGGAAAGTCCGCTCGCTCTTCGAGAAGTCGAACCCGAAGGGCGTCATCGTCACCCGCGCCGGCGGCGCCGAGTACGTCGGCGTCATCACGCAGAAGCAACTCCTCAGCTCCCACATCGAGGAGAACACGCGTGCGGCCTCCATCGCGAACCCCGAGGGGAACGCCCCCAAGCTCACGCGAACCGAGGACGTCCGGGACGCCGCCCGGAAGCTCGTCGAAGGCGGCTCGAAGGTCGCACCCGTCTTCGAGGCCGACCAGCTCTGGGGCGTACTCACCGAGGACGACATCCTCGAGGCCGTCCTCGACAACCTCGACGCGCTCACCGTCTCCGACATCTACACCGAGGACGTCATCACCGTCGGCGAGGACGACAACGTCGGCGTCGTCATCAACCGCCTGCGCGAGCGCGGCGTCTCCCGGCTGCCCGTCCTCGACGACGACGGCGACCTCACCGGCGTCGTCACCACGTACGACCTCGTGGAGTTCGTCACGCGCGACATCGAGAAGACGACGCGCGGCGACCGACGCGGCGAAATCGAGCGCATGCTCGACCTCCCGGTCTACGACGTGATGTCGAGCCCCGTCCAGACGACGACGCCCGAGACGGCCGTCGAGGACGCCGTCCGCGTCATGCTCGAGAACGACTACGCGGGCCTCATCGTCACGCCCGCCGGTGACGCCACGACGGTCGTCGGCGTCATCACGAAGACCGACGTGCTCCGCGCGCTCTCCTACACCGAGGAGGAGCACATGGACGTCCAGATCACGAACATCGACCTCCTCGACACCATCTCCCGCGAGGACGTCCGCGACGGCATCGAGAAGGTCGCCGGCAAGTACTCGAAGATGTCCGTCCAGCACGCGCACGTCCGCTTCCACGAGCACAAGGAGCGCCTGCGCGGCACGCCGCTCATCCAGTGCCAGATCCGCCTGCGCACCAACAAGGGCCAGGCCGCCGGCACCGGCGAGGGCTACGGCGCGGACAACGCCTTCTACATGGCGCTCGACACGCTCGAGCGGAACGTCCTCGAGAAGAAGGGCATCCAGTCCGACGAGGAATACCAGGGCCAGCTCCTCCGCAAGCTCGGCGAACTCTAAGTCGGCCCTCGACCGTTCCCGCTTTTTCGACGCGGCTCGGACACTTCGCTAGACGCCCGTGCCGTCGCTCGCCGCCTCGATGCCCGCGTCCGTGATCGAGAAGCGCGCGCGCTCCCCGGTCGGCTTCGCGCGGTGCTTCTCGAGGACCGCGCGCCGGGCGTCGCCCCGGAAGCGCTCCAAGCGGACGACCGTCGCCGTCCAGTGCTCGAGCGTCTGCCCGCCGAGCGGTCGCGTCCGCTCGGCCTCCGGGTCCGTGTACACCTGGTTCGTCACGAGCACCGCGAGGTCGTGTCGCCGCGCCAGCGAGAGGAGGTGCGTCACCTGCCGGGCGACGTCGCGGAGCGCCTCGCCGTCCTCGCCGCCCTCCTCGGTTCGACGCAAGCGGTAGAACCCCGTCGCGGAGTCGAGGACGATGAGGTCCGCGCGCTCCGCGAACCCCTCGGTGTCCTTCACGGCCTCGGCCTGCTCGTCGAAGTCGTACGCTTCGCTGACGACGATGCGCTCGGCGGCCCGGTCGGGGTCGTCCGCGACCGCCGAGAGCACCTGCTGGAAGCGCTCGGCCGAGAGGCCCTCCGTGTCCACGTAGACGACGGTCATGCCTGCGGCGGCGGCGTGCGCGGCCGTCGAGAGCGCGACGTTCGTCTTCCCCGCACCCGGCGGCCCGTACACCTGCGTGACCGCGCCGCGCTCGACGCCGCCGCCGAGGAGCGCGTCCAGCGGCGCACACCCCGTCGTCAGTGGTTCCATCGCTCGCTCGTAGTGTTGCTCGCCGGAAAAACACCCCGGTACCCCGGTAGGCTTTTTTCGCTCCGCTGTCCGACTACGGGACAGTGATCGTCGTCGCCACCGAGGACTTCGAAGTGTACCACGAGGTCGTCGGCGAACTCCGCGACCGCGGGGCCGCCTTCACCACCGTCGAACCCGGGGCCGCCCTCCCCGAGGACGCGGACGTGGTCATCGCCGGCCCCGACGACGACCTCTCGGTCGCCGTCGACGTCGTCGTCGCCGACCCCGAGGACCCGCGCGCCGCCGTCGAGGAGGCCCTCACGCTCCTGCGCGGGCACGGCGGCCGCACCGTCGTCGGCGTCGACCCCGGCCCGCGTCCCGGCATCGCCGTCCTCTCGGGCGACCTCGTCGTCGCCGTCTTCCACGTCCCCGTCAAGGACGCGGCGGCCGTCGTCCGCGAGGAGGTCGCCGAGGACCCCGACCCGCTCGTTCGCGTCGGCGACGGCGCGCGCATCCACGGCGCGCGCATCATCGACGGTCTCGACGACGTCACCGTCGAACTCGTCGACGAGACCGGCACCACGCCCTACCTCGGACGCGGCGCGCGCGGGATGGACGACGTGCTCGCCGCCGTCAACATCGCGCGCTTGGAGGGCGAGGTCGTCGGCGAGCACACCGTCGAACCGACGGCGGGCGAACTCGACGTCATCAAGCAGCGCTCGCGGGAGCGCTCCGCGCAGAACCGCACCATCACCGAGGAACTCGCGCGCCGCGTGGCGGCGGGCGAACTCACCATCGACGAAGCGCTCGAGCGCCACCGCGAGGAGTAGCTACCGCACGGCCTCGACGGCGCGACGCAGCACCTCGCGCACCGGGAGACCGGTCTCCCTCGCGACCGCGTGCGCGTCGTCGTACTCCGCGCTGTAATCGTACACCTCGCCGTCGGCGTCGCTCGCGACCTTCACCGACACCGCGTACGTCTCGCCGTCGATGTCGAGGTCGGCCGTCTCGAAGGTACGCTCGGCGATCCAGCGGTGGCGCGCGCTCGACTCGCGGATCCCGAGCGTTCCCGTCTCCTCGGCGAGGCGGCGCGCGACGCGCGAGGCGTCCGCCGGCTTCGCCACGACCTTCACGAGGTGGCCGGGCCGGGACTTCTTCATCGTCACCGGCAACACGGAGACGTCGCGTGCGCCCGCGTCGGCGAGCGTCTCCTGCAACCCGCCCAGCACTTCGGGCGTCGCGTCGTCGAGGTTCGTCTCCAGCACCACGACGTCGTCGCGGACGAGGCCGCTCTCGTCGGCGTGTCCCGCGCGTGTCGCGTCCCCCGCACGCGCATCCGCGTCCGCCCTCTCCGCGCCGAGCGCCGCGCGCAGGACGTTCGGGCGCTCCGGGAGGTCCTTCGTCCCCGCGCCGTAGCCCGAGGCGTCCACCCGCAGTGCCGGCGTCTCGTCCACGCCCTCGGCGAGGTGTGCGAGCAGCGCCGCACCCGTCGGCGTGAGGAGTTCGGTGTCGACGGGACCCCCGACGAGGCGCCAGCCCGCGCGCTCGGCGAGTTCGACGACGGCGGGCGCGGGCACCGGGTAGACGCCGTGGCTCATCTCGACCTCGCCGCCACCGGCGAAGACCGGCGTCGTCACGACGCGCTCCGGGTCGAGGTCGGCAAGGAGGAGGCAGACGCCGACGACGTCCGCGATGGCGTCGTCCGCGCCGACCTCGTGGAAATGCGTCGCCTCGAGGTCCGTGCCGTGGACGGCGGCCTCCGCGCGCCCGAGCAACTCGAACGTCGCGAGCGCGTCCGCCTCGACGGGGTCGGGCAGCTCCATCGCCTCGACGACCTCGACAACCTCCGCGTAGCTCCGGCTCGGGCCGTGGCCCTCGGCGCCGCCGTGGTCGTGGCCCTCCTCGTCGTGCGAGTGGTCGTCGCCGTCGTGCGAGTGGTGGTGCCCCTCGCCGTCGCCGTGTGCGTGGTCGTGGCCCCCGTCGTCGTGGTCGCGCGGGCGTCCGTCCTCGGACGCCTCCCCGTGGCGCACCGTCACCTTCGTCGCGCTGACGCCGCGCCGCGTCACCTCCCGAACGTCGTACGTCACGTCGAGGGCGTCCTCGACGGGCGCGAGGACGGCGGGGTCGGCGCCGACGGCGACGAGCGCGCCGAGCAGCATGTCGCCGCTCGCGCCCGTCCGACCGTCGAAAGCGAGCGTGGTCATAGTTCGAGGAGGGGGCGCGGCGGCGAAAAACGTGGCCATCCGAGCGCCATCGACACCGGCCGGAATCCGTTCGAGCGTCAGCGATATGTACGAGGGTGTGATACTGCAACACATAGTCCTCGCCGTCGGGGGAAGTGCTTTCCCGCGCCGGCGAGAATCTCACCCCATCGGACATAAGAGACAATGAACGAAGTCCAACTCGAGGTCGCGAAAGCGTACCCGAACGACTCGGGGCGCGGCATCGCGCGCCTCGACCCCGACACGCTGCTGCACCTGAAGCTCAGCCCGGGAGACATCATCGAGATCGAGGGCGCCGAGACCACCGCCGCGAAGGTCTGGCGCGCCGACCGGCAGGACTGGAACACCGACACCGTCCGCATCGACGGCTTCACCCGCCAGAACGCCGACGTCGGTATCGGCGAGCGCGTCACCATCCGGAAGGCCGACGCCGAGAAGGCCGACTCGCTCGTCCTCGCGCCCCCCGAGGAGGCGTCCGTCCAGTTCGGCTCTGATGCCGCCGGCATGGTCAAGCGCCAGATCCTCAAGCGTCCCGTCGTCTCGCGCGACATCGTCCCCGTGATGAGCTCCACGAACCACCCGTTCATGCGCTCGCCGGGGCAGGCCATCCCGCTCATCGCCGTCGAGACCGAGCCCGAGGGCGTCGTCCTCATCACCGAGGACACCGACGTCGAGCTGCGCGAGGAGCCCATCAGCGGCTTCGAGCGCACCGGCGGCGGCATCACCTACGAGGACATCGGCGGCCTCCAGAACGAGATCCAGCGCGTCCGGGAGATGGTCGAACTCCCGATGAAGCACCCGCAGATCTTCCAGAAGCTCGGCATCGAGCCGCCACAGGGCGTGCTCCTCCACGGCCCGCCCGGCACCGGGAAGACCCTGCTCGCGAAGGCCGTCGCCAACGAGACGTCGGCGAGCTTCTTCTCCATCGCCGGCCCCGAGATAATCTCCAAGTACTACGGCGAGTCCGAACAGCAACTCCGGGAGATCTTCGAGGACGCGAAGGACGACTCGCCCTCCATCATCTTCATCGACGAACTCGACTCCATCGCGCCCAAGCGCGAGGACGTCACCGGCGAAGTCGAGCGCCGCGTCGTCGCCCAGCTCCTCACGATGATGGACGGCCTCGAAGGCCGCGGCCAGGTCATCGTCATCGCGGCGACGAACCGCGTGGACGCCGTCGACCCCGCGCTCCGGCGGCCGGGTCGCTTCGACCGCGAGATCGAGATCGGCGTCCCCGACGAGGTGGGTCGCGAGGAGATCCTCAAGATCCACACGCGCGGCATGCCCCTCAGCGACGACGTCAACCTCGGCCACCTCGCCGAGGAGACCCACGGCTTCGTCGGCGCGGACATCGAGAGCCTCAGCAAGGAGGCCGCGATGCGCGCGCTCAGACGCTATCTCCCCGAGATCGACCTCGACGAGGAGGACATCCCGCCGAGCCTCATCGACCGGATGATCGTCAAGCGCCAGGACTTCCGCGGCGCGCTCGGCGAAGTCGAGCCCTCCGCGATGCGCGAGGTGCTCGTCGAACTCCCGAAGATGTCGTGGGACGACGTCGGCGGGCTCACCGACGCGAAGAAGAACGTGCAGGAGTCCGTCGAGTGGCCGCTCAACTCGCCGGAGAAGTTCGAACGCATGGGCATCGACCCGCCGAACGGCGTCCTCCTCTACGGGCCGCCCGGGACCGGGAAGACGCTCATGGCGAAGGCCGTCGCCAACGAGACGAACGCCAACTTCATCTCCGTGAAGGGCCCGCAGCTCCTCTCGAAGTGGGTCGGCGAGTCCGAGAAGGCCATCCGGCAGACCTTCCGCAAGGCCCGGCAGGTCAGTCCCACCGTCGTCTTCTTCGACGAGCTCGACTCGCTGGCTCCGGGTCGCGGGCAGGACGTCGGGAACAACGTCTCCGAGCGCGTCGTCAACCAGCTCCTCACCGAGCTCGACGGGCTCGAGGAGATGGGCGAGGTGATGGTCATCGGCGCGACGAACCGCCCCGACATCATCGACCCCGCGCTCATCCGCTCCGGCCGCTTCGACCGCATGGTCATGGTCGGCCAGCCCGACGTTGAGGGCCGCGCGCGCATCCTCGAGATCCACACCGAGGACATCCCGCTCGCGCCCGACGTCAGCCTCCGCGAGCTCGCCGAGATCACCGACGGCTACGTCGGTAGCGACATCGCGTCCATCGCCCGCGAAGCCGCCATCGAGGCGCTCCGCGAGGACGACTCGGCCGAGGAAGTCGAGATGCGCCACTTCCGCAAGGCTATGGAGAACGTCCGGCCCACCATCACCGACGACCTCCTCGACTACTACGCGGACGTCGAAGAGCAGTTCAAGGGCGGAAACTCGCCCGGGCAGGGCCGCAGAGAAGGCGGCCACATCGGCTTCCAGTAGAGCCGGTTGCCGCGCTCGAGCGCGGCCAAACGCCTTCGACAAAACCCCCTTCTCCCTCCCTCGGTCCCCGTCGCCTCGAACGCTTCACGAGAGGCGTCGCTACGCGACGTGGGAGAGCGGCAGAAACGCGGTGGTGGGTTACTCGTCGACGGCGACGGCGTTGACCTGCCCGTTCTGGCCGGGGCGGGAGGTGACGCGCGCGCGGCCGGCGTCCGTCTCGATGACGGCGCCCTTCGTGATGATGTTCCGGCGGGCGTAGTTCGGGTTCGCCTCGTTCTCGACGACGTCCTCGATGGTGGCGCGCGTCGTCTCGCCGTCCTCGGTGACGTTCGCGACGTCCGTGGAGAGCGCGCGGACCTTCTTGCCCGCACCACGGGAGTCGACGACGCGGAAGCGGGGTTCGTCGAGCGTCGTCTCCGTCGGGGAGCGGCCGAGTTCGTGCTTCTTCTTCTTCGAGTGGGGGCGAGTTCGCGCACCCGTCTTCGTGCGCTTGGAGCGGCCCTGGTTCTGCATACCCGGAAATGGCGTCGTTACGTACTAAAACCGTTCGGTCCGACGGGAACCCGTCGTCTTTAGGCGGCGCGCCGCCTCCCCGTGACCATGAGCCTCCGCGTCGCCGTCGGCGCGCCCTTCGTCTCCGAGGGGCGCGACCGGTTGGGCGAGCACGAGTTCGTCGTCGCCCTCTCGCTCGACCGGGACTGGATGAGCCCCGACCAGGCGAAACGCCTCATCGACGTCGCCACCGGCGAGGGCCTCCTCACGCGCGAGGACGGCGACCTCGTCGCGACCTTCGACACCGACGCCGTCGCCGTCCCCGAGGAGTTCACGCCCGACGAGTCGCTCTTCCGCGAGCGCTCGGCCTTCGAGACGGCGCTCGACGCGCTCGTCGCCGACGGTGCCGAGCGACAGGACGCCGTCGCCGCCGTGAACGCGCTCCAGCGGGACCTCGGCGTCACTGCCGACGTCGCCGCCGTCCTCCACGCGCGCCGCGAGGGCCTCACCGTCGACGACGCCGCCGCGAAGGCGGCGGAGGAGCTCTGAATGGTCGAGCGCGAGCTCTCAGACGGCGTCCGCATCGCCCAGCTCCTCGCCTCCGAACTCACCGGTCGCGAAATCGGGCCGTTCGACGACGTGACGGTGACCGACGCCGACCCGGAGGTCGAGGCGACGCCGGAGGGCGCGCGCGCCTACGCCGTCACGCGCGGCGGCGAGCGCGTCGCCGACGTGTTCGTCCAGCCCGAGCGCGCCCGCGTCGAACTGTTCGTCGGGCTGGACGCCGCGACGCGCGCCGCCGACGACGCCGACCTCCGGGCGCGCCCCCGCGCCTCGACGCCGCCCGCGCTCCTCGTCTTCGTCGAGAACGGCGCGCACGCGAAGCGCGTCCTCGACGTCTTTGAGGCCGCGCTCGCCGGCCCGGGGGCGGACCCGAACGGCGCGTAGGAACAGTACGTTTAGGCGGGCGCCCGACCCATCCGGGAGCATGGGCTTCTTCGACGACCTCGCCGCGCGCATCGAGGCGCGGGACACGATGGTCTGCGTCGGCCTCGACCCCGATACGGACCGTCTCCCCGACGATGTCCGCGACGCCGAGTTGCCGCGCTGGCAGTTCAACCGCCGCATCATCGACGCCACCCACGAGTACGCCGCCTGCTACAAGCCGAACGCCGCCTTCTACGAGGGCCCCGACGGGTGGCGCGCGCTCAACGAGACCATCGCGTACGCACACGGGAAGGACGTTCCCGTCATCCTCGACGCGAAGCGCGGCGACATCGGGAACACCGCCCGCCAGTACGCGGCGGCGCTCGACCGCGCGGACGCCATCACCGTCAACCCGTACATGGGCCGGGACAGCCTCCAGCCGTTCCTCTCGCGCGAGGAGAAGGGCGTCTTCGTCCTCTGTCGCACCTCGAACCCCGGCGGGAAGGACTTCCAGAACCTCGAACTCGCCTCGTACGAGGAGTACCTCTACGAGCACGTCGCGCGCCGCATCGCGGAGTGGGACGAGCACGGGAACGTCGGCCTCGTCGTCGGCGCGACGCGCCCCGCCGAACTCGAACGAGTACGAGAAATCGCGCCCGACCTCCCGTTCCTCGTGCCGGGCGTGGGTGCGCAGGGCGGCGACGTCGAGGCCGCCGTCGAGCACGGCCGGACGGTCGACGGCGTCGGCGTCGTCAACTCCACGCGCGGCATCATCTTCGCGGGCGAGGACGCCGAACGCTGGGACCGCGTCGCCGGCGACGCCGCCAAGCGCCTGCGCGACCGCCTCAACGAGTACCGCTAGCGCGGCCCCGTGAACCCGGGCCCTCCGTCGTCCCCAGTGACACCGCTCGACCGCCGCTGTTCCGCCGCGCACTCCGTACAGACGCCGAGCTCCGCGTCGTAGTGCTCCCGGCACACGACGGCACCACAGCGGTCGCACGCGGACCGCGCCTCGGCGGACTCACAGAGCTGGCAGAGACCGGTGACACTCATCGGTTCTCCCGAGAGCGCGCTGACACATCAATGCCGGGGTCGACCGCGTGGACGACGCCGCTCCACGCTCGCGGGCGAGACGGCGCGCCCGTCGAAAACGCCGCCGAGGGCGCCCCTCCGGACGTCTCGTGAGGTATCCGGAGCCCTCACCCGAGGAAGGCTTTTGGTAGATGGTCCCTAACACAGTCTCATGAGCGTCGACCGGTCCGTCCTGCATCGCGCGCTCGAGCGCGGCGAGCAGGAGGGCGGCAACGTCGAGTTCAAGGAACGCCTCACCCGCGACGTCCACCTCGCCGATGGGCGCCTCGAGAGCCTCGCCGCACAGCTTCGTCACCGCGTCCTCTCCGGCGACGGCGAAGCCCAGTACGTCGTCGGCGTCACCGACGACGGCGGCATCGCCGGCGTCGACGCCGACGTCTTCTCCGAGACGCTCGACGTCCTCAGCCTCCTCGCCGAGGAAGCCGGCGCCCACATCGACGACGTCCAGACGTGGGGGACCGACGGCGAGGGACTGGTCGGCGTCGCCACCGTTCGGGACGGCGGCACGCTCACCGCCGACGACGACCACATCATCGTCGGCACCGCCGGCCACGTCGACCACGGCAAATCCACGCTCGTCGGCTCGCTCGTCACCGGCCGCGCCGACGACGGCGACGGCGACACCCGGGGCTTCCTCGACGTCCAGCCCCACGAGGTCGAACGCGGCCTCTCGGCCGACCTCTCCTACGGCGTCTACGGCTTCGACGGCGACGGCCCCGTCCGCGTCGAGAACCCACACCGCAAGCACGAACGCGCCGCCGTCGTCGAGGAAGCCGACCGCGTCGTCTCCTTCGTCGACACGGTGGGTCACGAACCGTGGCTCCGCACGACCATTCGCGGCCTCGTCGGCCAGAAACTCGACTACGGCCTCCTCGTCGTCGCCGCCGACGACGGCCCCACCGCCACCACGCGCGAACACCTCGGCGTCCTCCTCGCCACCGACCTCCCCACCGTCGTCGCCATCACCAAGACCGACCTCGTCTCCGACGACCGCGTCAGCGAGGTCGAACGCGAGGTCGAACGCCTCCTCCGCACGACCGGGCGCGCCCCGCTCCCGGTCGCACGCCACGGCGTCGACGCCGCCGTCGAGGAGACCGACGACGCCGTCGTCCCGGTCGTCCGCACCAGCGCCGTCGACGAGGCCGGCCTCGACGTCCTCGACGAACTCTTCGCGCGCCTCCCGAAGACCGCCGCCGCCGGCGGCGACTTCCGCCTCTACGTTGATCGCTCCTACAAGGTCACCGGCGTCGGCGCCGTCGCCTCCGGCACCATCGAGTCCGGCACCGTCGAAGCCGGCGACGAACTCCTCCTCGGCCCGTTCGGCGACGGCTCCTTCCGCGAGGTCGAAGTCCGCAGCATCGAGATGCACTACCACCGCGTCGACCGCGCCGAAGCCGGCCGCATCGTCGGCATCGCGCTCAAGGGCGTCCGCGAGAGCGAGGTCGAGCGCGGCATGGCGCTCCTCCCCCGCGACGCCGACCCGACGCCCGTCCGGGCCTTCGAGGCCGACGTCATGGTGCTCAACCACCCCACAAGGATCGACGCCGGCTACGAGCCCGTCGTCCACCTCGAAACCGCGAGCGAGGCCGCTCGATTCCACCCCGAGGGCGGCCAACTCCTCCCCGGCGACACCGGCACCGCTCGAATCGAGTTCAAGTTCCGCCCGTACGTCGTCGAGGAGGGCCAGCGATTCGTCTTCCGCGAAGGCTCCAGCAAGGGCGTCGGCACCGTCACCGAAATCCTCGACTGAGCGCTACGCCCGCACGTAGCCGCCGTCGCGCTCGAGTGCGAGCCCGAACAGCACCGCCCAGTCGAGCAACCGACACACTCGTTCCTTCTCCCGCACGCGAGCGGGCACGCGCGACGCCACGTCCGCCGCCGGAAGTGGCGCGTCCGCGTCGAGCGCGGTCACGACCTCGCGCGCGCCGTAGACGTTCTCGAGGAACGCCTCACCGAGCGCGTCGCGCTCGACGGGTACGTCCGTCCGCGCGTACGTCCCGCCCGACTCGCGCGCGAGGCCGAGCGCGCGCAGGAAGACGAGCCACTCCGCCGCCGCCTCTCGATCCGGGACCGTGACGTCGGCCTCCGCCGCGAGGACGAGCGCACAGCAGTCGGCGCCCGCCTCGGGTTGCCGGGGAAGGGCCGCCCGCAGGGCCGCGAGCGCGGAGAGCGCGTCCGGGGCCGGCGGGACGGCCGTCCACCTCACACGCCGAAGGACTCCGCGAGCACCGCCTCGTCAGTCTCGCCGAGCGCGTACGTCGGACCGCCGACGACGTTTACGGTTACTGACGCCGGGCCGAAGACGCCCGCCGCCACCTCGGAGAAGTCCCACTCCACGTCGTCGAAGACGCCGGCGAGCGGTCGGCCGTGCTCATCGCCCGCCGTCGACGGCACCGCCTCGAACGCCTCCGCGTCGTCCTCCGCGACCGTGAGGGAGACCTCGCCGCCGTACGCGAGCGCGTCCATCTGGCGCGCGATGGCCGTCTCCTCCTCGCCGGCGACCGGCGCGACCGGCGCCCGAGAGGTCGCCGACAGCACCGACTGGGGGTCGTAGCCCGCCTCGAAGAGCCGGAAGACCGCCATCTCCGCCGCGCGCGCCGCCGCCGAGACGCTCCCCGCAATCGAGCCCGCCGCATAGACCGGGAGGTAGACGCCCTCCGTGTTCACCTCCGCGCGCTCCGCGACCACCTGCGCGACGCGCTCGTCCGGGAGGACGTCGGACTCCAGCGTGAGCGCCGTCAGGTCGAAGGCGTCCGTGTAGCCGAGCTCGCGGAACTCCGCCTCCTCGGCCACGAGCGCGCGCGCCGGCCCCGAGCCCAGCCCCTCGAAGCCGTCGACGGAGACCTCCCAGCCCGCCTTCTGCGAGCAGAGCAACGCGAGGTCCGGCCGGTCGCACGCCAACTCGACGAACGTGAACGGCGCGTCCGCGACCGTGTCCATCCCCGTCTGGACCGTCGCCAGCCCCGCCGTCTGTAGCTCCGCGAGCAAGAGTCCCGCCTCGATACCTCCGGTGTGCTCCACGCCGAAGTCCAGTACCGTCGCCCCGTTCTCCAGGTCGAACGCGCCGATGTCGAGTTCCCCCGCGAACTCGAGGGCCTCGTCCGCGAGCTCGACCGCCATCCGATTGATGCTCTCCATACCGACGGGTTCGGCCGTCTCTCGGTAAAGGGTTTGCAGTTCCATCTTTTTCCGGGTCGGGTCGGCTTCGCCGACTCGTCGACCGGGCGAGAGTCAGCATCGATCCGGCAGTTACGAGCCTGAACTGGTGTTTGACGTGTCGTCCGGTGCCCAGGCCGGTTTTTGGACGTCGGTGCTTCCCACATCGGAGAGGGTGTATACCTTCGAATACCGCAGACGGGTACGGTGTTCGGATGGCTTCACGAATGTGTACTCGTAGTGGCGGATGACGCCGTCTTCGTCGAGCAAGAGCGTTGCGGAGAAGTTCTTGTAGGACCAATTCCGGCCCCCTTCCCACCGACCGGTCAGCGCGTCAGCGCCGGTGGCCTCGTACCGCATCACCGGAGCGCCTTGGAACATTTCGACGCCCTCGCGCTCGTAGGTTGCGTTGATCGCGCCGAAATCGTACCCGGGGTCTCTACTGAACAACCCATTCCAGAGATACTGCTCGCTCGACTCGTTGAAAATCCGAAATCCGATGGCGGGCTTTACCGTCGAGTCGTTGCCCTCCTGCCACATCATGTACGTCGTGCTTCCCTCCGAATAGTAGGTAACGTTCCCCGAAAAGAAGCCGCTGGAGTGGGCGAGGTACCGTGACGCGGCAGGGTCGGCGAGAATCCGGCCCGTGTCGTTCATGTACGTGAAGTTATTCTCCAGGGGTGGCGGATTGCGGTCCGTCCGGTTTTTCTCGGTTGAGAGCGTGAAACTCGTGTTGGCCAGCGCGGTCGCGTGGGTGTCGAACACCGACTGGTCAATGGCCGACGCGTTCGGGAACTCGTCGGACGACACATCGGGTGTCGTCTCGGACGTTGGCTGGTTCTCACCTGTGCCTGACAGCCCAGTACAGCCTGCGAGGACGAGAAGGGTGACGACGGCAATCGCTGAGAGTGGTGGCGTACGCATTGGCGACGATTCTAACGCCCCATACATAAGCTGCTGTGTATTTCCAGATGATGGACATACGGAGTCCACTCTGACAAACCCAGCACCGGTCGGTGCGCTCCCGCGCTGATCCGCTCTCGGTCGCTCCCCCGCGACGGTCTCAGTCCCGCTGTCGCTCGGCGGGCCGGCCGAGTTCGCGCTCGACGCTCTCGACCTTCTCGCGCGCGGACGACGTGGACGTCCGCTTGTCGTCGATCTTCAAGAACGTGCTCACCCGGTCGCCCGGCACGGCGTTGTGCGCCGCGCCGACGGCGTCGAGGAGCGTCTCGACGTCCTCGGCCTCGATGACGGTCCCCATCGGGTTCGTCTCGTAGGACACCTCGAAGTCGTCGAGCGCCTCGACGGCGCGCGCGACGTCCTCGGCCATGCTCCCCTCGCGAACCGGTGCGACGCTCAGGAGTGCGACGACGGTCATGCACGAGTCCAGCGCGCCCGCCCGCATAGCAGTACCGACTACGCGCGTACGCGCGAGAAGGGCTTCTCTCGATTCGGGTGTAGAGTCGACCGCGAACGACGGCGCCGTCGCTCGAAGGGACGTAGTGAACGAGAGGATGGAAGTGCACTAGCTGGGATTTGAACCCAGGTTGTGACCATGGCAAGGTCACGTGATACCGCTACACTACTAGTGCGCGTCTGCATCCTATCGAAGTGGCCGGGTATAAAAAAGACTTTCGAACCGGAGTCGCGCCCTCGGTCGGTTCCCACGGTTCGGTGTGACACGCGAGCGGCGCCGAGAGCGCCGTGAGAGGGTTTCACGGGGGCGTGAACGAAACAACACCCTTTTTACCGCGCCGTCGGTAGAACGTCTACAGTCTCGTGACGAGACGTGGACGCGACTAAGGCATGACACGCACCGTACTCGTGCCGTCGTCCATCTGCCGGGAAGCCGAGGACAAACGCGAGGCAACTCGCAAACTCGGCTACGTAGCCCGCGCGGCCGCGATATACCGGGCCGACCGCCTCGTGGTCTTTCCGGACCGCGACGGCGAACGGCGATGGGGCGCCGGGTTCGTCGAAACGGTGTTGCGGTACGCCGCGACGCCACCGTACCTCCGAAAGGAGGCCTTCGACACCCGCGACGAACTGGAGTACGCCGGTGTCCTGCCTCCGCTCCGCCTCTCGTCATGGACCGGCTCCGAATCGAGCGGTTCGGGGTCGAATCGAGAAGGGATCGTGACCCAGGTCGGACCTGAAGGGCGCGTTCGGGTCAATTGCGGAATGCAACACCCGGTCTCCCTCCACCTCCCCGGCGATATGGAGGTCTCGGAGGGGGAGCGCGTGACCATCAGGATATCTTCGCGACGACCGCTTCGGGCGAAGATCACCGAGGACGCCCCACCGGGCTTCCAGGTCTTCACCCGAGCAATCGGGGACGAACTCGACCGTCCGGACGCCGGGTTCCGGGTCGCCACGTCACGCTTCGGGGTGCCAGTCGGCACCGCGAACGTGGGCGACCTCGCCCAGCGCGTCCACGAGGACGGACTGACCGTGGCGTTCGGCTCGCCCGAACGCGGGCTTCCGCCCATGCTCGGCCTCGACGCCGAGACGGTCAGCGAGTTCGACCCCGCGACATCCACCGGCGCTCCCGGGGGGTTCGACGTCTGGCTCAACACCATCCCGAACCAGGGTAGCGGGGTTGTGCGAACTGAAGAAGCGATGTTCGCCTCCCTCGCGTGCCTGACGCTCACGGAGTGATACGATGCCACAACCAAACCGACCACGCAAAGGCTCTCTGGGGTTCGGACCCCGCAAGCGCGCGACGAGTGAAGTCCCGCGCTTCAACAGCTGGCCCGACGACGACGGCCAGCCGGGACTCCAGGGTTTCGCCGGGTACAAGGCAGGCATGACTCACGTCGTGATGGTGGACGACAAGTCCAATTCCCCCACCGAGGGCATGGAGCAGTCCGTCCCCGTCACCGTCGTCGAAACACCCCCGATGCGCGCCGCCGCAGTGCGGGCGTACGAGGACACCCCGTACGGCAAGAAGCCGATCACGGAAGTCTGGTCCGAGGACCTCGACGCGGACCTCGACCGGACCCTCGACGTCCCCGCTGAGGCCGCGCGCGGTGACTACGGCGCCATCGAGGAGCTCGTGGCGAACGGCGAGGTGGACGACCTCCGCGTCGTCACCCACACCGCTCCCGCGAGCCTCAGCGGCGTCCCGAAGAAGAAGCCCGACGTCATGGAGACGCGCGTCGGCGGCGGCTCGCTCGACGAGCGCGCCGACTTCGCGCTCGAACTCCTCAGTGAGGGCGGCGAGCACGAGTTCGGCGACGTCTTCCGCGCCGGCGAGTTCCTCGACGCCTCCGGCGTCACCAAGGGCAAGGGCACCCAGGGCCCCGTCAAGCGCTGGGGCGTCCAGAAGCGCAAGGGCAAGCACAAGCGCCAGGGCTGGGTTCGCCGCATCGGTAACCTCGGCCCGTGGAACCCGAGCCGCGTTCGCTCGACCGTTCCCCAGCAGGGCCAGACCGGCTACCACCAGCGCACCGAACTCAACAAGCGCCTCGTCGACTTCGGCGAGGGCGAGGACGTCGACACCGAGGGTGGCTTCCCGAACTACGGCGAAGTCTCCGGCCAGTACGCCCTCATCAAGGGCTCGCTGCCCGGCCCCGAGAAGCGCCTCCTGCGCTTCCGGCCGGCCATCCGCCCGAACGAATCGCCGCGCCTCGACCCCGAGGTGCGCTACGTGAGCACCGCGTCGAACCAGGGCTAAATCATGCAGGCAACAGTCCGTGGCCTCGACGGCGACGACTCCGGCTCGACTGACCTCCCGGAGGTCTTCGAGACGGAGTACCGCCCCGACCTCATCCGTCGGGCGGTCCTCGCCGCTCAGGCCAACCGAAAACAGAAGTACGGCGCTGACGAGTACGCGGGTCTGCGCACCCCCGCCGAATCCATGGGTAGCGGCCGCGGCATGGCCCACGTCCCCCGCACGAACGGACGTGGCGCCCGCGTGCCTCAGACCGTGGGCGGTCGGAAGGCGCACCCGCCGAAAGCAGAGAAAGACCAGGGACAGACGGTCAACAAGAAAGAGCGCAAGCTCGCCGTCCGGTCCGCCATCGCGGCGACCGCCGACGCCGAGCTCGTCAACGAGCGCGGCCACGAGTTCGACGACGACCTCGAACTCCCGCTCGTCGTCTCCGACGACTTCGCGGACCTCGTGAAGACGAAGGAGGTCGTCTCCTTCCTCGAGGCCGTCGGCGCGCACGCCGACGTCGAGCGCGCGGACGACGGCAAGACCGTCCGCGCCGGACAGGGCAAGCTCCGCGGCCGCAAGTACCGCGAGCCCACGTCCGTCCTCTTCGTCACCTCAAGCGAGACCGGTCCGTCGAAGGCCGCCCGCAACCTCGCGGGCGTCGACGTCGCGACCGCCGCCGAAGTGAACGCGGAGGACCTCGCGCCCGGCACGCACGCCGGCCGACTCACCGTCTGGACCGAGAGCGCACTCGATGAGGTGGCCGAGCGATGAGCGTCATCGAGTACCCGCTCGTCACCGAGAAGGCGATGAACGACATGGACTTCGGCAACAAGCTCCAGTTCGTCGTCGACATCGACGCGACGAAGACCGACGTCCGCGAGGAAGTCGCCTCGCAGTACGACGTCACCGTCGAGTCCGTGAACACGCAGGTGACGATGGACGGCACGAAGAAAGCCATCGTCGCGCTCTCCGAGGAGGACGACGCCCAAGACGTCGCCTCCCGCATCGGGGTGTTCTGAACATGGGACGCAGGATTCAAGGACAGCGACGCGGTCGCGGGACCAGTACGTTCCGCGCCCCCTCGCACCGATACAAGGCGGAACTGTCACACAAGAAGCCCGAGGGCGACGTGCTCTCCGGCGAGGTCATCGACATCGAGCACGACCCCGCACGGAGCGCTCCCGTCGCGCGCGTCGAGTTCGACGACGGCGACCAGCGCCTCGTCCTCGCCGCCGAGGGCGTCGGCGTCGGCGACACGCTCGAGGTCGGCATCTCGGCGTCCGTCGAGCCCGGCAACACGCTCCCGCTCGCGGAGATCCCGGAAGGGGTCCCCGTCAGCAACGTCGAGCGCCAGCCCGGCGACGGCGGCGTGTTCGCTCGCGCCTCCGGCGTGAACGCGGACCTCATCACGCACGAGCGCGACGCCGCGGTCGTGCAGCTCCCGAGCGGTGAGGTCAAGCGCCTCTCGCCGGACTGCCGCGCCACCGTCGGCGTCGTCGCCGGTGGCGGCCGCACCGAGAAGCCCTTCGTGAAGGCCGGCAACAAGCACCACAAGATGAAGGCGCGTGGCACGAAGTGGCCGCGCGTCCGTGGTGTCGCGATGAACGCCGTCGACCACCCCTTCGGTGGCGGTGGCCGCCAGCACCCCGGTCGCCCGAAGAGTGTCTCGAAGAACGCGCCGCCCGGACGCAAGGTCGGGGACATCGGCTCCCGACGCACCGGCCGCGGAGGCAACAAGTAACCCATGAGTACGGAATACCGAACCGGCCGCGAGGGTGAGTTCACCTACCGCGGCTACGACCTCGACGAACTCCAGGAAATGGACCTGGAGGACGTCGCGGAACTGCTCCCCGCTCGACAGCGGCGAACTATCACCCGTGGGCTCTCCGAGGAGCACCAGAAGGTCCTCGAGAAGGCGCGCGAGCGCGACGCCGAGGAGACGGCGAACAACCCGATCCGCACGCACCTGCGCGACATGCCGGTGCTTCCCGAGTTCGTCGGCCTGACCTTCGCCGTCTACGACGGCCAGGAGTTCGGGCGCGTCGAAGTGCAGCCGGAGATGATCGGCCACTACCTCGGCGAGTTCGAGCTGACGCGTAGCTCGGTCGAACACGGGCAGGCGGGTATCGGCGCGACCCGCTCCTCGAAGTTCGTGCCGCTCAAGTAAACCATGGGAATCAGTTACAGCGTCGACGCCGACCCGGAGACCACCGCCAAGGGGATGCTCCGCGAGCGGCCGATCAGCCTGAAGCACAGCAAGGCCATCGCCCGCGAGATCAAGGGCGAGACGGTCGCGGACGCCGAGGAGTACCTCGAAGCGGTTCTGAACGAGGAGCGCTCGGTGCCGTTCAAACAGCACAACACGGGCGTCGGTCACCGCTCGGACATCGACGGCTGGGACGCCGGTCGCTACCCCGAGAAGGCGACGAAGGACTTCCAGAAGCTCCTGACGAACGTCTCGAACAACGCCGAACAGCAGGGCTTCGAGCCCGAGAGCATGGTCATCGCGCACGTCGCCGCCCACAAGGTCGGCGAGTCCCAGGGCCGCAAGCCCCGCGCGATGGGCCGTGCGACCGCGTGGAACACCCCGCAGGTGGACGTCGAACTCATCATCGAGGAGGAAGAATAACATGGCAGACGAACTCGAATTCATCGAGGAGGGGCTTCAGCGCTCCCAGATCGACGAGTTCTTCTCGGAGGAACTCGCCCGAGCCGGCTACGGCGGCATGGACGTCGCCCACACGCCGATGGGCACCCAGATCGTCCTGAAGGCCGAGAAGCCCGGGATGGTCATTGGGAAGGGCGGGAAGAACATCCGGAAGATCACGACGCAGCTCGAGGAGCGCTTCGACCTGGACGACCCGCAGATCGACGTCCAGGAAGTCGAGGAGCCCGACCTGAACGCACAGATCGTCGCGGACCGACTCGCGAACGCGCTCGAACGCGGCTGGTACTTCCGCAAGGCCGGTCACACGACCATCGACCGCATCATGGACGCCGGCGCCCTCGGCGCCGAGATCGTCCTCAGCGGGAAGGTCACCGGCAACCGTGGCCGCGTCGAGAAGTTCAACCGCGGCTACATCAAGCACAACGGCGAGCCCGCCGAGGAGATCGTCGACCACGGCCAGGGTGTCGCGGTCATGAAGCTCGGCACCATCGGCGTGAACGTCAAGATCATCCCGCCGGGCGCGGAACTGCCCGACGACTTCGAGATCGACGAGGACGCCGACATCGAGGACCTCATCGTCGAAGAGGAGGACCTCGAAGGCGAAGGCGTCGAGGAACTCCTCGAGGGCGAACCCGAGGAGAGCGAACTCGGCGGCCCCGAGGGCGAAGCCCCGGGTGAGGACGCCCTCACCGAGGCAGACGACGACGCCGCCGAGGAGGAGATCCTCGAAGAGGCCGTCGAGTCCGAGGAAGGCGCGAGCTCCACGTCGCCGCCCGACTCCGAGGAGTCCGTCGAGGAGGCCCTCGACGAGCTCGAGGAGGAGGTCGTCGACACCGACGAGTTCGACGAGGTCGACGCCGATGTCGAAGAGGAAGCCGACGCGCTCCTCGAGGAGATGGAGGAAGCCGAAGAGTCCGAGTCCGACGACGAGGAGGGTGAGGAATAATGGCGATTCTCTACACTCAGGAGATCCGCGACATGACGCCCGCCGAGCGTGAGGCCGAACTCGAAGAGCTCGAGACCGAGCTCCTCAACGAGAAGGCCGTGAAAGCGGCCGGCGGGGCGCCCGAGAACCCCGGCCGCATCGGCGAACTGCGCCGGACGGTCGCGCGCATCAAGACGATTCAGCGAGAAGAGGGCGACCTCGAGGAGTAACCCGAAATGGCGCTGACACCCGAGACGCTACCACGGCACGAACTCGTCGGCCTGCACGTGCGGGTCGCCGAGTCCGCCGACCCCTCACAGGTCGGCATAGAGGGTCGCGTCGTCTCTGAGACGACGAACACCATCGTGGTTGACACTGTCTCGGGAAGCAAGCGCGTTCCGAAAGCGGGAAGAACGTTCGAGTTCCGACTGATAGATGAAGCCGCGGCCGACCGCAAGGCGGCCGGGACCGCGTCCGAACCCGACTCGTGCGGCGGCACGTCGGGCGAGGACGTGGCCTACGTTACGGTGGATGGCGATATACTGCTCTCACGACCCGCATTACGCTCCGAAAACGGAGTCGAATCACAATGGCGATAGGACTGAACGTAGACGAGCCCGAAGGCGACTGCGGCGACGATGACTGCCCGTTCCACGGGAGTCTGTCCACTCGCGGACAGGTCATCGAAGGCGAAGTCGCTTCTACGGCCATGGAAAAGACCGTCGTCGTCGAACGCGAATACGACGTATTCGTCCCGAAGTACGACCGCTACATGAAGCGGCGTTCTCGGGTTCCGGCACACGCGCCGGAGTGCTTCGACATCGCAGAAGGCGACACGGTTCGCATCGCAGAGACACGACCGCTCTCGAAGACCAAATCCCACGTGGTCGTCGAGCTCACGGAGGGTGAGAACTGATGGAGGCCATCAAGGCAGACATCACGCCCGGACTCGAGAAGGGATCCCTCATCACGTGCGCCGACAACACTGGCGCGCGCGAGCTCAAGATCACGTCCGTCTCCGGCTATCAGGGGACGCACAACCGACACCCGAAGGCGGGCGTCGGTGACAAGATCACCGTCTCGGTGACCAAGGGGACGCCCGAGATGCGCCGACAGGTGCTGGAGGCCGTCGTGGTCCGCCAGCGCAAGCCCATTCGGCGCCCCGACGGCACGCGCGTGAAGTTCGAGGACAACGCCGCAGTCATCATCGATGACCTCGGCGAGCCTCGCGGGACCGAGATCAAGGGTCCCATCACGCGGGAGGTCGCGGAGCGGTACGGCAGCATCGCAAGCACCGCGACGATGATCGTATAACATGAGCGAACAACCACACAAACAGCGCACCCGCACGGAGAACGCACCGCTGCACAAGCGGCAGAAGCAGGTTCGTGCCCACCTCGCGGAGGACCTCCGCGAGGAGTACGACCAGCGCCGCGTCCGCGTGAACGCGGGCGACACGGTCGAGGTCATGCGCGGCGACGACGCCGGCGAAGAGGCGGAGGTCACCGACGTTGACCTCTCCGACGCCGTCGTCTACGTCGACGGTGTGACCGTCGAGGCCGCTGACGGCGAGGAGGTCCCCCGGGCGCTCGACGCCTCGAACCTCCGCGTCACCGAACTCGACCTCTCCGACGACGTGCGCGAAACCCGACTGGAGGGTGACAACGAATGAGCAACCACCAGAAACGACTCTCCGTTCCGAAGTCGTGGCCGGTCGAGCGGAAGACCGCCACGTTCACGGCGAAGGCTGGTGCCGGCCCGCACGGTGAGGCCGGCGTCCCGCTCGTCGTCGTGCTCCGGGACGTCCTCGAGTACGTCGACACCACGAAGGAAGCGAAGTACGCCGCCCACCACGACGGCGTCCTCGTCAACGGCGACACCGTCCGCGACGTGACGCTCCCCATCGGGATGTTCGACATCCTCGGGTTCCCCGAGCGCGAAGAGTACTACCGCGTCTTCCCCGACGAGGGGGGACGCCTCGCCCTGACCGAGATCCCGGCCGCCGACGCGGACGGCAAGCTCGCGAAGGTCGTCGACAAGACGCTCGTCTCCGGCGGCGACGTGCAGCTCAACCTGCACAACGGTCACAACATCGTCGTCGACGAGGACGAGTACAACGGCAACGACAGCATCGTCGTCGACCTCGAGAACGACGACGTGCTCGCGCACTTCCCGTACGAGGAAGGCGCGCTCGTCACCGCCGTCTCCGGCCAGCACGCCGGCGAGGTCGGTGAGGTCACCGACATCACCGTCTCGCCCGGCAGCGCCGACAACACGGTCACGGTCGAGACCGACGACGGCGCCTTCGAGACCGTCGAGAACTACGTCTTCGTCATCGACGAGCAGTTCGTCGGCGACGAGGAGGGTGATGACGAATGAGCGAGGCCGAGTTCCACGAGATGCGCGAGCCCACCATCGAGAAGGTCGTCGTCCACATGGGCGTCGGTCAGGGTGGCCGCGAACTCCAGAACGCCGAGGAGATCCTCGAGGCGATCACCGGACAGGAGTCCGTCCGCACGACCGCGAAGCGGACGGAGCCCGAGTTCGGGATCCGCCAGGGTGACCCCATCGGTGCGAAGGTCACGCTCCGTCACGAGGACGCTCGGGACTTCCTCAAGCGCGCCTTCGACGCCGTCTCCCTCAGCCGTAACCAGTTCGACCAGACCGGGAACGTGAGTTTCGGTATCGAAGAGCACACGGACTTCCCGAGTCAGGAGTACGACCCGAACATCGGGATCTTCGGGCTGGACGTCACGGTCAACCTCGTCCGCCCCGGCTACCGCATCACCAAGCGTGACAAGCGGAGCCAGCAGATCCCCGCGAACCACCGTCTCAACGCCGACGACGCCGTCGCGTTCCTCGAGGCGAACTTCGACGTGGAGGTCACGCAATGAGCGAAGCAGAGCACGAGCACGAAGAGACTGGCCAGACCCACGAGTGTCGACGCTGTGGCCGCAGTCAGGGCCTCGTCGGCAAGTACGACGTGTGGCTGTGTCGCCAGTGCTTCCGAGAGATCGCCCGACCGATGGGCTTCAAGAAGTACAGCTAAACCATGACAGGGAAAGACCCGCTCTCCGACGCACTCTCCGGCATCGACAACGCCGAGAGCGTCGGGCATCTCACCCACACGGTATCGACCGCCTCCAACACCATCGGGTCCGTCCTCGAGGTCTTCTACGACCGAGGGTACATCGACGGCTTCGAGCTCGTCGACGACGGCAAAGGTGGCCAGTTCGAGGTCGAACTGAAGGGTGCCATCAACGAGTGCGGCCCCGTGAAGCCCCGCTATTCGGCGGGCGTTGAGGACTTCGAGCAGTGGGAGAAGCGATTCCTCCCCGCTCGGGACTACGGGACGCTCATCGTGACGACCAGCCACGGCATCATGAGTCACTACGAGGCCCGCGACGCGGGCATCGGTGGCCAGGTCATCGCCTACGTCTACTAACAATGACGCGAATAGAACTCGAAATCCCCGAAGACGTCGACGCGGAAGTCGACCACCTGGAGCTGACCGTCGAGGGGCCTAACGGCTCCGTCACGCGGCGGCTCTGGTACCCGGACGTGCGCGTGTCCGTCGAGGACGGCGCCGTCGTCATCGAATCGGAGAACGAGGACGCCAAGACGAACGCGACGGTCGGGACGTTCGAGAGCCACGTCGAGAACATGTTCCACGGCGTGACCGAGGGATGGGAGTACCGGATGCAAGTCCACTACTCTCACTTCCCGATGCAGGTCAACGTGGAGGATGAGGAAGTGGTAATCGAGAACTTCCTCGGCGAGAAGGCGCCCCGTCGCGCGCAGATCCGCGGCGACACGGACGTGCAGGTCGACGGCGAAGAGCTGACCCTCTCGGGCTCCGATAAGGAGTCCGTCGGGCAGACCGCCGCCGACATCGAGCAACTCACCCGTGTCACCGACAAGGACACGCGCGTCTTCCAAGACGGCGTCTACATCGTCGAGAAGCCCGAGAAGGGAGGTGCCTGATAGATGGCAGACGACGAACCACAGGAACTCGAAGACATCAGCGGCGTCGGCCCGAGCAAGGCCGAGGCGCTCCGCGAGGCCGGCTACGAGACGGTCGAGGACGTGAAGGCAGCGAGCCAGAGCGACCTCGCCGACGTCGACGGCGTCGGGAACGCGCTCGCGGCCCGTATCAAGGCCGACGTCGGCGGTCTCGAGGTCTCCGAGGAGACCGAGGCCGAACTCGAAGAGGAAGCGTCCGAGGCCGAAGCGGCCGAGGAAGAGGCGGAAGAGGTGGAGACGGAGCTCCGCCCGCGCGGCCACGCCGACAAGACGCCGGAGCTCGACGAGGAGTCCGAACGCCTCCTCAACAAGCGCCGGCGCGAAGGCAAGCCGCAGTTCAACCGTCAGGACTACCACAAGAAGAAGCGGACTCCGACCTCGTGGCGCAGGCCCCGCGGCCAGCTCTCGAAGCAGCGACGAGGCATCAAGGGCAAGGGCCCGAAGGTCGAGGCCGGCTTCCGGACGCCGAAAGCGGTGCGCGGGAAGCACCCGAGCGGCTTCGAGGAGGTCCGCGTGCACAACGCGGACGACCTCGACGGCGTCGACCCGGACACGGAAGCGGTCCGCATCGCCTCGAAGGTCGGCGCGCGCAAGCGCGAGACCATCGAGGAGCAGGCCGAGGAGGCGGGCATCCGCGTCCTCAACCCGACCTACGTCGAAGTGGAGGTCGAAGAATGACTGACCTGAGTGCACAGAAGCGACTCGCGGCCGACGTCCTCGACGTCGGGAAGAACCGCGTCTGGTTCGACCCCGCTGCCCAGGAGGAGATCGCGGACGCCATCACGCGCGAAGACATCCGCGACCTCGTCCAGCAGGGCACCATTCAGGCGGAGGCCAAACAGGGCAACTCGCGTGGCCGCGCCCGGGAACGGGACGCGAAGCGCGCGTACGGCCACCGCAAGGGGCCGGGCAAGCGCCGCGGCAAGGCGGGCGCCCGCCAGAACGAGAAGGACGAGTGGAAGAGCAGTATCCGCGCACAGCGCCAGGAGCTCCGTGAGCTTCGGGACAGCGGTGAACTCACGCCATCCCAGTACCGTGAACTCTACAACATGGCGAAGGGTGGCGAGTTCGACAGCGTTCGCCGGATGCACAACTACATCGAAGACCAATACGGTGAGCAATAATGGCTAGCGGACCACGATACAAGGTTCCGATGCGCCGCCGCCGCGAGGTCCGGACGGACTACCATCAGAGGTTGCGCCTCCTCAAGTCGGGCAAGCCCCGGCTTGTCGCTCGAAAGAGCAACAACAACGTCACGGCGCAGCTGGTCGCGACCGGTCCCCACGGCGACGAGACGCTCGCGAGTGCACAGGCGACCGACCTCGAAGAGTACGGCTGGGACGCGCCCACGGGGAATCTCCCGTCGGCCTACCTGACCGGCTACCTCGCGGGCCTTCGCGCCCGTGAGGCTGACCTCGACGAGGCCGTGCTGGACATCGGGCTGAACACCGCGACCAAGGGGTCGAAGGTGTTCGCCATTCAGGAGGGCGTCATCGACGCCGGCCTGGACGTCCCGCACAACGAGTCCGTCTTCGCGGACTGGTCGCGCACGCGCGGTGAGCACATCGCGGACTACGCAGAACAGCTCGACGAGCCGCTCTACAGCGGTGACTTCGACGCAACCGAACTCCCCGAGCACTTCGACGACGTGCTCGAATCCATCCAGGAGGACTAACGAATGAGCTACAACGACAGCTGGCAGCCCCAGACGCGACTCGGCCGCCTCGTCCAGGACGGCGAGATCGAGTCGATGTCGGAGGCGCTGAACTCCGGACTCCCGCTGAAGGAGCCCGAGATCGTCGACAACCTCCTTCCGGGGCTCGACGACGAGGTACTGGACATCAACATGGTCCAGCGGATGACGGACTCCGGCCGCCGGGTGAAGTTCCGGTGTGTCGTCGCGGTCGGTAACCGCGACGGCTTCGTCGGCTACGCCGAGGGTCGCGACGACCAGGTCGGCGGCGCCATCCAGAAGGCCATCGAGGTCGCGAAGCTGAACATCATCGACGTCTCCCGCGGCTGTGGGTCGTGGGAGTGTGGCTGTGGGCGTCCGCACACGGTCGCACTGAAGACGACCGGCAAGGCCGGGAGCGTCTCCGTCGACCTGATCCCCGCCCCGCGCGGCCTCGGCCTCGCGGGCGGTGAGACGGTCCGGAACGTCCTCGAACTCGCCGGTATCGAGGACGTCTGGACGAAGTCCTCCGGGAAGACTCGGACGACCGTGAACTTCGCGAAGGCGACGTTCAACGCGCTCCAGAACACGGCGGAAGCCCGCATTCCCGAGCGCACGCGCGAGAAGCGCGAGGTGATCGAGTGATGCAGGCGATCGTTCAGCTCCGCGGTGAGGTCGACATGCGCGAGACCGTCGAGGACACGCTCTCGATGCTGAACCTCCACCGCGTCAACCACGCGACCTTCGTTCCGGAGACGGAGACGTACGCCGGGATGATCGCGAAGGTGAACGACTACGTCGCCTACGGCGAGCCGTCGCTCGAGACGGTCAAGGCGCTCGTCGCGAAGCGCGCCGAGCCCCTCGAGGGCGACGCGGACGTCGACGACGAGTGGGTCGAGGAGAACACCGACTACGACGACGTCGACGACCTCGCTCGCGCGCTGTTCAACGAGAAGACGACGCTCCGCGAGGAGGGTCTCTCTCCGGTGCTGCGCCTGCACCCGCCGCGCGGCGGTCATCAGGGCATCAAGCAGCCCCAGTCGCAGGGTGGACAGCTCGGCAAGCAGACGACCGAGCAGGTCGACGAGCTCCTCGAGAGGATGCGATAACCATGACGAGTAAGAAACGACGCCAGCGCGGTTCGCGCACGCACGGCGGCGGGTCGCACAAGAACCGGCGCGGCGCCGGTCACCGTGGTGGGCGCGGCCGCGCCGGCCGCGACAAGCACGAGTTCCACAACTACGAGCCGATCGGCAAAAGCGGCTTCAAGCGTCCGGAGAAGTCGCAGCTCGACGTCGCGGAGATCACCGTCCGCGAGCTCGACGAGGACATCGCGCTCCACGTCGAGTCGGGTGTCGCCGAGGAGACCGAGAACGGCTACCGGGTGGACGTCCGCGACGTCGTCGAGGACGGCCACGAGGTCGACGCCGTGAAGGTCCTCGGCTCCGGTCAGGTCCACAACCAGCTCGAAGTCGTCGCCGACGCGTTCAGCGAGTCCGCCGTCGACCTCATCGAGGGCGAGGGCGGTGACGCGCTCCTCACCGAGCGCGGCGAGGAGCTCGCGAGCGAGGAGGACGACGAAGCCGAAGAGAACGAGGACTAACCCATGGGCTGGAAGGAAGCTGCCGAGCCGTACCTCACTCGGATGCCGACCGTCTCACGTCCGGAGGGCCACGTGCCCTTCAAGCGCAAGCTGGCGTGGACGGGCTTCATCCTGGTGGTGTACTTCTTCCTGACGAACGTCTCGATCTGGGGGCTCGGCGCAGGGGCGTCCGACCTGTACGGACAGTTCCGTAGCCTGCTCGCCGGCGGTCAGGGGTCGCTACTCCAGTTGGGTATCGGCCCCATCGTCACGGCGAGCATCGTCCTCCAGTTGCTCGGCGGAGCGAACCTGCTCGGGTTGGACACCAACGACCCGCGCGATCAGGCGATCTATCAGGGCCTCCAGAAGTTCCTGGTGCTCGTGATGATCTGCCTGACCGGGCTGCCGCTGGTGTTCCTCGGCGGCTTCCTGCCTGCCGACACCGCGCTCGCCACCTCACTCGGTATCGGAACCTTCGGCGTGAAGTGGCTGATCTTCGCCCAGATCTTCATCGGTGGCGTCCTCATCCTCT
This sequence comes from Halarchaeum sp. CBA1220, assembly GCF_003721175.2. Classification (GTDB taxonomy): domain Archaea; phylum Halobacteriota; class Halobacteria; order Halobacteriales; family Halobacteriaceae; genus Halarchaeum; species Halarchaeum grantii. Next base: position 259,927 of record NZ_CP054707.1, on the reverse strand, counting down.
ACATGGACGAGGTCGTCTCGAAGTGGGGCGTCGGCTCCGGTATCGGGCTGTTCATCGTTGCGGGGGTCTCACAGAGCCTCGTCGGTGGACTGCTCTACTGGGGCGGCGGCGCGGGCGAAATGGGCGTCTTCCCGTACTGGATCAACGTCCTGCTCGGGAACATCACGGGGGTCACGCTCAGCTCCGTGGTGTTCAACTCGACGGTCGGCCTGCTCCCGATCTTCACGACGGTCCTCATCTACGCGATCGTCGTGTATGCGGAGTCGGTCCGCGTCGAGATCCCGCTCAGCCACGCTCGAGTGAAGGGTGCTCGCGGTCGCTTCCCGGTGAAGCTCATCTACGCGAGCGTCCTGCCGATGATCCTGGTACGCGCCCTGCAGGCGAACATCCAGTTCGTCGGTCGGATCCTCAAGAGCTGGCTCGGAACCGGGATGCCCACGTGGCTCGGTCAGTACACGACCGACATGCAGGTCACCGGTGGCCTGTTCTACTACCTCGCCCCCATTCACAGTCCCTCGGACTGGATGTGGTGGACGAGCGGGGCGTCGGGCGCTGAGCCGTGGCAGATCCTGCTCCGGGTCTCCGTCGACCTGACCTTCATGGTCATCGGCGGTGCCATCTTCGCGATCTTCTGGGTGGAGACCGCAGACATGGGGCCGGAGTCGACGGCGAAGCAGATCCAGAACTCGGGGATGCAGATTCCCGGGTTCCGCCAGAACGTCGGGGTCATCGAGAAGGTCATGGAGCGCTACATCCCGCAGGTCACCGTCATCGGTGGCGCGCTCGTCGGCCTCCTCGCCGTCCTCGCGAACATGATGGGCACCATCGGTGGCGTCTCCGGCACCGGGCTGCTGCTGACGATCTCCATCACGTACAAGCTGTACGAGGAGATCGCCGAGGAGCAGCTCATGGAGATGCACCCGATGATGCGCCAGATGTTCAACTAGCGGCTCGCGCTTCACCCGTTTTCTTCCGTTCGTTCGACACGATGAGCGACGGCGTCGGTGGTCGCAGCGTCGACGTCGAGCGCGTTTCCGCAGACATTTATCCCGGGAGGATGAACGGGTTGCTATGAGCGACCCGCGCATTCTCATTCTCGGCGCACCGGGCGCTGGGAAGGGAACGCAGTCGAAGCGGCTCTGTGAGGCGTACGGTATCGAGCACATCACGACCGGGGATGCACTCCGTGCGAACAAGCAGATGGAGACGGAGTACGGGACGCCGGCGGAGTACATGGACGCGGGCGAACTCGTCCCGGACCCGCTCGTGAACGAAATCGTCGCGGCGGCGCTCGAGGACGCCGACGGGTTCGTCCTCGACGGCTATCCGCGCAACGAGAGCCAGGTCGAGTACTTGGAGGACGCGACGGAACTCGACGTGGTTCTCTACCTCGACGTCGACGAGGAGGAGCTCGTTCGCCGGCTGACGGGTCGTCGCGTCTGTCCCGAGTGCGGTGCGTCCTATCACGTCGACTTCAACGCGCCCGAGGAGGCGGGGGTCTGCGACGAGTGCGGTGCGGAGCTCGTCCAGCGCGACGACGACACGGAGGAGACGGTCCGCGAGCGCCTGAAGACGTACGAGGAGAACACGGAGGACGTCATCGAGCACTACCGGAGCACCGACGAGTTCGTCGAGGTCGACGGTGAGCAGACCCCGGACGAGGTCTGGGCGGACGTGAAGGCCGCCGTCGATTCGCGCACGGAGTAAAAGGTTGATGAACGCTCCTCTCGGAGGTACGTAGCATGGCACGGACTGCGGAGAAAGTACGCGAGCTCGTCTCGGAGGACCCCGAGATGCGCGCGGCCCTCACGGCGCTCCTCGAGCACGAGGACGAGACGGTCGAGTGGCGCGATGTCAAGGGCGAGCTGACGAGCGGTCAGTGGGGACGCCTCATCGAGAAGGGCATCCTCACCGAGGCCGGTGACGGCTTCCGCGTCGACGACCCCGAGGCCGTTCGCGAGGGGCTGTCGGGCGAGGACGAGTCGCCGACAGCCTCGACGTCCACGTCCGCGTCGACGGACGCCGACGACGACGAGGGGTCGTCGTGGACGACGTACGACAAACTCGCCGGGGTGGTCGCCGTCGCGATGATGGCCGGCTACTACTACCACCCGATTCGGCGGGTCGTCGGCGGCGTCGTCGACGTGGTGCTCGGCCCGATTGACGCGATGCTGCCGTTCTTCGTCGTCATCATGATCCTCGCGACGTTCACGGGGTTCTACACGTCCATCATTCAGGCGAACTTGATGGACTTCGAGAAGATGTCGATGTATCAGGAGCAGATGCAGGAGATCCAGGACCGTCAGAAGGCCGCGAAGGAGCGCGGTGACGAGGAGGCTCTGGAGCGCATCCGGGAGGAGCAGATGGAGGCGATGGGCGATCAGCTCGGAATGTTCAAGATGCAGTTCCGGCCGATGGTCTGGATCATGCTCCTCACGATCCCGGTCTTCCTCTGGATGTACTGGAAGCTCCTGACGAACGGTGTGACGGGCGGTGAGGCGTCCTTCGTCATGCCGCTCGTCGGCCAGATCCACCTTCTGGACCGCATTGCGGGGTTCATGCCGGCGTGGATCGTCTGGTACTTCCTCTGCTCGATGGGGTTCAGCCAGGTCGTCCGCAAGGGCCTGGGCATCCAGACGACGCCGACCTGAGGGTGTAACTCCGTCGCACGCGGCGACGCGTCCCAAAAGCGTCTTTTTCGCTCCCACCGTGGGAGACATATGTTGATCACCATCTCCGGGCCGCCGGGGAGCGGGAAGAGTACGGTCGCGGCGTTCCTCGCGGCCGAGCTCGGCTACGAGCACGTGAGCGGCGGTGACATCTTCCGCGCGCTCGCGGACGAGCGCGGGTACACGCTCGCGGAGTTCAACGAACTCGCCGAGGAGGACGAGAGCGTGGACCGGGACTTGGACGCGCAGCTCCGGGAGACGGCGCGCGACCGCGACGACCTCGTCCTGGAGTCGCGTCTCGCCGGCTGGATGGCGGGCGAGCACGCGGACCTGAAGTTCTGGTTGGACGCGTCGCTCGACGTTCGCGCACAGCGCATCGCCGACCGCGAGGGGAAGGCGGTCGACGTGGCGCGACGCGAGACGGCGGAGCGCGAGCGCTCGGAGAAACGACGCTACCAGGAGTACTACGGTATCGACTTCGATGACCGCTCCATCTACGACCTCGCGGTGAACACGGCGCGCTGGGGGGAGGCGACGGTTCCGCGCCTCGTCTTCGATGCCGTGGAGTCCTACGACCCCACGCAGGACGAGGGTGAGACGCCGGTCGAGGGCGTGCGGTACGAGTTCTGATGCTCCGCGAAGCGCCGAACGAGCGCGATATCGACGCGCTCCGGTCGTTCGGAGTGGTGAATCTGGACAAACCCCCGGGTCCGTCCGCCCATCAAGTCTCGGCGTGGATCCGGGACATGGTGGGCGTCGAGAAGGCCGCACATGCCGGCACGCTCGACCCGAAGGTGACCGGCTGTCTCCCGGTGTTGACGGGAACGGCGACGCGGCTCGCCCCGGCGCTCTTGGAGGGCGCGAAGGAGTACGTCGCCGTCCTCGAACTGCACGCGAGCGCCCCGACGGACTACGAGTCCGTGCTCGCGGAGTTCGAGGGGCGCCTCTACCAGAAGCCGCCGCGAAAGAGCGCGGTGGCGCGTCGACTCCGCGTCCGCGAAGTGTACGCGCTCGAGGCGCTGGAGGTGAGCGACGACCGCCGGCAGATACTCATCCGGATCCGCTGTGAGAGCGGGACGTACGTCCGCAAGCTCTGCCACGACCTCGGTCTCGCGCTCGGAACGGGCGCGCACATGGGTCATCTCCGACGGACGGCGACGGGGCCGTTCGCGGACGGCGACCTCGTCTCCCTTCAGGACCTCGCGGACGCGCTCGCGGAGTGGCGCGAGCACGAGGCCGACGACTGGCTCCGGGCGGTCCTCGCACCCGCCGAGCGCGCGCTCACGCACTTGCCGTCGGTGACGATTGCGCCGTCGGCGGCGCGCGAAGTCGCCGAGGGCGCGCCGGTGTTCGCACCGGGCGTCATCGACGCCGAGGACGCCGAGACGGGCGCGCTCGTCGCGTGCTACACGCCGAACGATGCAGTCGTCTGCCTCGGCCGTCTCGTCGGCGACCCCGACGCCGAACACGGAGAAGTCGTCTCGCTCGAACGCGTCCTCGTGTAGCGCGTCGCGCGGCGAGCGGGCGTCCCCACGTCCTCGAAACGAAGGCCTTAATGCTGGCACCCTCGTCCTCCCGAGTGCGGGGCCGTGGGGTAGCTTGGTATCCTCGGCGGATGGGGTCCGTCGGACTTGAGTTCAAATCTCAACGGTCCCACTTCTCACACTCCTGAATCCGAACACCTCGGGTTTTAGGCGTTCAATCGACAAATTACCACACAAGTAGAAGTGCAGACAACCTCTCTTTCAAGTGGGGTCGTCTCCCGAGGTGACGGGTTGAATCGCTTTTCGGGATGCCTACCGCTCCTCCATTGGCGCCCGGTCGCCGGTTAGAGTACCGCGCCGTTCGCGCCGTGTCCCCGGCCGTGGTTCTCGGTGTCACTCACGGCTGTGATAGATGTGCTTTACTTCGGTGAGGCAGTACTGCCGTCGAACCGGAGACGGGACTCCGGTTCACTGGCCGCGACCAGTTGTTCCGATGGGTGTCAACTCCCCCCTTGAAGCTGCCATCGTGGCCGGATTCCGATCACTGGGTTCTCTCCCCGCGCGGGGAGACCCGGTGGTCACGCCTCCAGCCGTGGGCGTTCGAGTGCAGGCGGCGGACACGTAATGCAGTTTCGGCTCCTCAATTGTCCTGTTTTCTCCCCTCTACCGTTAGCCGTGGAAATATCGCTCGCGTTGTGCCGGCGACGGCGGTCGGTCCGTCGCGTCGTGGTCCGGCCATCGCGGTGACGCCCGGTTCGGTCGTGGCGTCGCGCGAGCGAGTGGGTCGCGTTCGCCGCAATCCGGCCGGTTAACCGTTCGTCCCTGCATCCCTGTGGTGTGCTCCCGACGTTGCGCACCCGCACGCTCCTCCTCGCGCTCGGCACGCTCGCGTACGCGTCGCTGATGTTCGTCTGGTTCTCGGTGCCGGCGTACTTGGACGCTATCGTCGCGGACTTCGCGCTCTCGAGCACCCAGGCCGGGGTGTTGACGGGCGCGATTCCGCTCACGTACGTGCCGGTCGCGCTCTTCTCGGGCGTGGTGACGGACCGCGTCGGGCCGTATCGCGCCATCGGCGTCGGCGTCCCGCTGTTCGGCGCCGCGCACCTCGGGCGCTCGTTCGCCGAGTCGTTTCCCGTCCTGCTCGCGCTCACGGTCGTGGTGGGATTCGGCGCGACGACCATCACGTTCGGCCTGCCGAAACTCGTCTCCGACCTCTATCCGCCGGCGGCGTCCGGAACGCCCTCGTCGGTGTACGTCGTCGGGTCGCTCGCGGGGACGGCGGCGGCGTTCAGCCTCGGACGCGGCGTGCTCGGCCCGGCGCTCGGCGGGTGGCGCCCGCTCTTCGCCGCGACGGGCGTCGCCGTGCTCGGCTACGCGCTCTGCTGGTGGGCGGTCGTTCGGACGGTCCCGATTGAGGCGGCTCGGCATGTGGACGACTCGACGTCAGGCGACGCGTCGCTCTCGCTCGCGGCGCTCCGTCGCGACGTCGGGCGCGTGTTCGCGAACCGCTCGATGCGCCTCCTCGTGGTCGTCGGCGTCGTCTACCTGCTCGTCACGCACGGCGTCCAGAACTGGCTGGCGCCCGTGCTCCAGTCCCACGGCGTCGCCGCCCCGCTCGCGGCGACGTTCGTCAGCGGGTTCGTCGCCGCGCAAGCCGTCGGCACGCTCGCCGTCCCCGCGCTCTCCGACCGACTGGGTGAGCGCGGCGCGGTCATCGCGGGCTGTCTCGCGCTCTGCGCGCTCGGCACGCTCGCGCTCCTCCCGGCGCGCGTCCCGCTGGCCGGCCTGCTCGTCGGCGCGCTCCTCGTCGGCCTCGGCGCCGGCGGCGTCTCCCCGCTCGTCCGCATGGTCCCCGCCGAACTCGACGGCGTCGGACCCGCCCTCACCGGCACGGCCGTCGGCCTCGTCTTCGCGGTCGGCGAACTCGGCGGCTTCCTCGGGCCGTTCCTGATCGGCGCGCTCTACGACCTCACGGGCACGTACGCGGCCGGCCTCGCCGTCATCGCGCTCGCGTGCGCTCTCGCCGTCGAAGCGGGACGCCGACTCCCGGCGTAGGGCGCCGACGCTGGCCGTCGACGAGGCGGGCGGAGAAGAGAGACGTGTCGCTCGGCCGGGACTAGCGCTTCAGTCGTCGCGCTTGACGGCGGGGTTCGTCACCGCACCGTTGGCGGCGGAGTCGAACGCGTCGCCGTACTTGCGGAGGAAGCCGCCCTCGTACTGAATCTCGGGGCGCTCGTAGTCCTCAAGGCGTGCCTCGAGCTCCTCCTCGGAGAGGTCGACGGAGAGTTCGCGCTCGCGGACGTCGACGGTCACCGTGTCGCCGTCTTCGAGCACGCCGATGGGGCCGCCGACGACGGACTCGGGGGCGACGTGGCCGATCATCGGGCCGCGAGTCGCGCCGCTGAAGCGGCCGTCGGTGAGGAGCGCGACGTCGTCCTCGTGGCCTTGGCCGACGACGGCGGCGGTGACGCCGAGCATCTCGCGCATGCCGGGGCCGCCGCGCGGGCCCTCGTTGCGGATGACGATGACGTCGCCGGACTCGATCTCGCCGCCCTGCACGTACGCCATCGCGTCCTCCTCCTTGTCGAAGACGCGCGCGGGGCCCTCGTGGTGGAAGCCCTCCTCGCCCGTCACTTTGAGGACGCCGCCGTCCGGCGCGAGGTTCCCGGTGAGGATTTTGATGGCGCCCTCCTCGCTGTAGGGCTCGTCGACCGTGTAGAGGAAGTCCGCGTCGATCTCCTCGTCGTCCGGGAGGTCGAGCGTCTCGAGCTCCTCGGCGATGGTGTTGCCGGTGACGGTCATCGCGTCGCCGTGGAGGTAGCCGCCCTCGAGGAGGCGACGGATGACGATGGGGACGCCGCCGACCTCGTGGAGGTCCTTCATGACGCGCGAGCCGCCGGGCTGGAGGTTCGCTATCTTCGGGGTTCGCGCGCTGATCTCGTCGAACTCCTCGATGGAGAGGTCGACGCCGGCCTCGGCGGCGAGCGCGAGCACGTGCAGCACGGCGTTCGTCGACCCGCCCATCGCGACCTGCACGGCGATGGCGTTCTCGAAGGACTCCTTCGAGAGGATGTCGCTCGGGCGCCGGTCGTTCTCGACGGCGTCGAGGACGACCTTCCCGGCTTCGCGCGCGACCTCGGTGCGCTCCTCGCTCTCGGCGAGCGGGGAGGCCGACCCGAGCGGGGCGAGGCCGAGCGTCTCGCTGATGGAGGCCATCGTGTTCGCGGTGAACATCCCCCCACAGGAGCCCGCGCCGGGGCAGGCCTCGTGCTCCATCTCGTAGAGTTCCTCCTCGTCCATGTCGCCGGAGGCGACGCTGCCGACGCCCTCGAAGACGTTTTGTACTGTTATCTCGCGGCCGTCGTGGTGGCCGGGCATGATGGAGCCACCGTAGAGGAACACGCTCGGCAGGTCGGTGCGGATGGCGGCCATCATCATGCCGGGGAGGTTCTTGTCGCAGCCGCCGATGGTGACGAGCGCGTCCATGCGCTCGGCGAAGGAGACGAGCTCGACGGAGTCCGCGATCACTTCGCGGCTGATGAGGGAGGCCTTCATCCCCTCGGTCCCCATCGAGATGGCGTCGCTGACGGTGACGGTGCCGAACTCGATGGGCATCCCGCCCTCCTCGTCGATGCCGACGGTCGCGGCCTCCGCGAGGTCGTCGAGGTGGACGTTACACGGCGTGATGTCGGCGGCGGGGTTCGCGACGCCGACCATCGGCGAGGAGAGGTCCTTGTCGTCGTAGCCCATCGCGCGGAACATCGCGCGGTGGGGCGCGCGGTCCGGGCCCTCGGTGACCTCGGTACTGCGCAGGTCGGGGTTCTTCTCGGGTTTCTCCTCCGGGACGGACGGGGTCGCTTCCTCCGGGGTCGACTCCGGTTTGCCACTCATTACCGGAAGGATATCCGCGCTCTGCCATAAACCCAACGCGATTTTCGCGGTGGCAGGCGCCAGCACGACCGGAAGCTACTCGGGCGTCCCGGCCGCGAGCGCACGTATGCACGTCGCGGTCGCACACTACCCGGAGGGCGCCGGCCACGCCACGCGGATGCTCGCCATCGCGCGCGAACTCGAGGCGCGCGGCGCGTCGGTGTCGCTCGCGGGCGGCGGCCCCGGGAAGCGCTTCGTCGACCTGCTCGGCTACGAGGAGTACGTCCCGACGCCCGTCGACTTCATCGGCGACTACCAGGAGTCGGGCGGGCTCTCCGACACCCTGACGGGGAGCGTGCCGGCGAGCGCGCGCCGCGTCCGCGACTTCTACCGCTGGCTCCGGCGCGAGGACCCCGACCACCTCCTCACGGACGACATGTTCGCGGCGATGGCCGCGCCGCTCGCCGGCGTCCCGCTCTCCGTCTGCACGCACAACGCGCCCGGCCTCTACGACGACGCCGTCGAGCGCGCGGGCGCGTGGGCGCTCACCGAGTACCAGCTCCGGGCGGCGCGCGAGTTCTACTTCCCGACCGTGTGGCCGCACGGCGACGCGGACCCCGACGGCGTCACCCGTGTCGGGCCGCTCGCGCTCGACGTCGAGGCCCCCGTCGTCGGCGACCCGGACGTCGTCGTCGTCCCATCCACCTACTCGACGGCCCTGAACGAGAGCGTCGAGCGGCTGCGAGCGGACGGCCGCGACGCGACGGTCGTCGGCGGCGACGACTGGGAGCCGGTGGCGTCGATGCTCCCGACGCTCCGGGCGGCCGACCTCGTGCTCTGTCCCGGCTACTCGACGGTGATGGAGGCCGCCGTCGCGGGGACGCCGTGTCTCGTCTACCCGTTCACGTCCGAGCAGCGCGGCGTCGCGCGCCTCGCCTCCCGCGCGAGCGGCTTCCGGACCGTCACGTCGCCCGACGAGGTGGCGCGCGCCGCCCGCGACCCGCCCGCCGACCCCGTCTACGAGAACGGCGCGGGCCGCGTCGCCGACGCCGTGCTGTCGCGATAGCGCGCGCTCGACGGCCCCCGACACCGGAGCGTCGCCGCCGCCCGTGCGGCCGCGTCCGGTCTTGCCACCGCCGAAACCACGAACCACCCGGGGAACACACGTGCGAGTATGACCGTCCGCGTCAGCGCCGGCGCCCGCCTCCACTTCGGCTTCTGTAACCTCTCGCTCGCCACCGACCGCCTCTACGGTAGCCTCGGCGTCGCGCTCGACGAACCGCGCGTCGTCGTCGACGCGGACCCGGCCGACGCCGTGCGCTGTGAGGACGCGGCCGCCCGCGACGCCGCCGAACGCGCCTGCGACGTCCTCGGCGTCGACGGCGCCGCCGTCTCCGTCCGCACCGCCCTCCCGCGCCACGTCGGCTTCGGGAGCGGCACCCAGCTCGCGCTCGCCGTCTATTCCGCCGTCGCGCGCGCTCACGGCCGCGACCCCCGCGTCCGCGAGCACGCTCCCGCGCTCGGGCGCGGCGGCCGGAGCGGCGTCGGCGTCGCCGCCTTCGAGTCCGGCGGGTTCGTCCTCGACGCCGGCCACCCGACCGAGCGCTTCACGACCGAGCGCCCCCCCGACGGGTCGTGGACCGTCCCCGGCGTCAGCGCGCGCCACCGCATCCCCGACTCGTGGCGCTTCGTCCTCGCCGTCCCCGACGTCGAACCCGGGAAGTCCGGCGCCGACGAGGACGCGAGCATGCGCGACGTCGTCGAGCGCGCCGACTCCAGCGTCGCCGACCGCATCGCGGGCGTCGTCCTCCGGCGCGTCCTCCCCGGCGTCGTCGACGGCGACCTCGCGGCGTTCGGTGACGGGATCGCCGAGGTCGGCCGCCTCAACGGCCGCTGGTACGCCGACGAGCAGGGCGGCGTCTATCGGCCGCCGGCGGGCGAGCTCGTCGAGACGCTGCGCGAGCACGCGGCCGTCGCGGGCGCCGGCCAGTCCTCGTGGGGGCCGGCTGTCTACGCGCTCACCGACGCCGCGCACGCGACCGAGGTGCGTAACGCCGCGACCGACGCGCTCGCCGAGGCGGACACCGGCGGGGACGTCCGCGTCGTCGGCGCGGCGAGCGACGGCGCGCGCGTGAGCGAGGTGTGAGACGGGGGGCGTGAGGCACAACTGGTAAGCGAGCGCGCGGAGATGTATCGGGCATGATGCGAATCCCGTTCGGCGTCTCGCGCTTCGACAGCCAGATCGGGGGTGGCGCCCCGGAGGGGAGCGTGGTGTTGCTCGCGGGCAGCGCCGGTGCCGGCGCGCGCGAGTTCCTCTACACGAGCGCGGTCTTCAACGGCCTGCTCCAGAACGACCTCGACCTCTTCGACCTCCACTACGGGACCCTCTCCCGCGAGGCCGAGCCGCCGGCGGACGTCCACTACGTCTCCTTCTCGTCGAGTCGCGCGGACGTCAGGCGCGAGATATCCTTCTCGATGGAGGAGGAAATCGTCGACGCCGGCCTCGGCGGCGTCACCTTCCACGACCTCTCCGCCGAGTACTTCCAGCTGAGTCCGGTCCCCCGCGAGTGGTACGTCGACGGGCCGCGCTCGCTCTCCGACCTCGGCGCGCAGGACGAACGCCGCACCGTCATTCAGGCGTTCGCGGACTACCTCGACGACCACGCCACCGACAGCCTCGTCGTCGTCGACTCGCTCACCGACCTCCTCGGCGACGAACAGCACGAGCGGCCGTGGTCGGACGTCGTCTACCTCCTGAAGGGCCTCCGCAAGGCCGCTCGCGAGTGGGGCGGCCTCGTCCTCCTCCACCTCTCGCGCGACGCCGTCACCGAGACGGAGTTCGGGGAGCTGATGAGCAGCGTCGACGGCACCATCCAGTTCGGCTGGGAGACCGGCGGCAACGAGCGCGTGCGCTCGATGTTCGTTCAGGAGTTCCGCGGCGTCCTCAGCCAGCTCGAGGAGGAGGACATCGTCCGCTTCGAGACGGAGATCCACGAGGCCGGATTCGACGTCTCGAACGTCCGGAAGATCCGATGACGCCCCCCGGCCTTATGGTTCGTCGCGCCGACGGGACGCACGGATGGGACCGCTACGCCACACCGGAGGCCGGTCGCGATGAGTGATGACGAGGACGACGCCGCCGACGACCGCGCCGGTCCAGACGAGCGTGCTGAACCCACCGGGCGCGACGACCCCACCGATTCCGACGAGCGTGCGGACGTCGAGACGCCGTCCGGCCGCCCGTCACCGGAGGTGCCTGCGCCGGACGACGGCGACGACGCCGACCTCGGTGCCCCCGTCGTGGAGGACACCGACGACCCCGGCGAAGGGAGCCCCTTCGAGGAGATGGACGTCGACGCGGACGCCGTTGAGGCCGCCGACGTCTTCGCGGCCGCCGAAGAGACGGCCGACACGGACGTCGCGCCCGACACCGCCGACGCGTCCGCCTCCGAGGCGGACGGCGACGTCCGCGTCATCTCCGACCGGACCTGCCACAACTGCGAGTTCTTCGCGGACCCGCCCGACCTCGCCTGCACGCACGAGGGCACCGCGATCAGACGCGTCGTCGACACCGACCACTACGAGGTCGTGAACTGCCCGATGGTGCTCGACGACGTCGACATCGTCGAGGAGTTCTGACACCCCCTCGACGTCCGCCCACGAACTCGGGGTTTTTGCGTGCCCACCCGCTAGGCCCACGTATGCAGTTCTGCGACGAATGCGGCTCCATGATGCACGCCACCGACGGCGTGATGGTCTGCTCGAGCTGCGGCCACGAGCAGGGCCGCGACGACGAGCGCGCCGCCGACTTCGTCTCCACCGACGCACAGGACGACAGCGACGTCATCGAGACCACCGAGGACGCCGACGACGAAGGCAAACCCACCGCCGACGTCGTCTGTGAGGAGTGCGAGAACGACGAAGCGTGGTACACCATCAAACAGACCGGCGCCGCCGACGAACCGCCGACGCGCTTCTTCAAGTGCACCGAGTGCGGCCACCGCTGGCGCGACTATAACTAGCGACCTTTTGCTGCGCTCGCTACGCTCGCTGGCAAAAGCTCGACCGAAAGCCGGTCAGACCACCGTCGGTGGTCCTCGGGCCTCGACCTACGGGCGAGGAAACCGGCGACCGTCACGCGAGGGCCGTCGACCCGAGTGTGGCCCAGCGAGGACGGCGTTCTCGCGCCATTCCGGGCTCTTCGAGCCGCTCGGTCGCCGGATACTGGTCCCCTGGGCCGTTCAATAGGTGTGCGAACTGAACGTTTTTGTAAGTGAGAGAAGGTGATTAGATATGGCAGCCACCATAACAATCAGAATCTCTATCGTTATTGGCATCGCGTTACTCGTTGTCGGGGGTGGCATCTATGGGTATGGGGCCTATGATTCAGCGACGATTGACCGAGAAGCGGGAATCGACGTTACTCCCACATTCCAAACGAATACGACAGCGACGGACTTCTCTGACCTTCCACGAGAGCAACGGGCGCTATTCTTACTCGCGGTCGAGCCCGGCCAAGACGGACGGTTCATGACCACCGATGAAGAGTTACAGGAGCTCATTTCAGAACTACCCTACTCCATTCGATACGATTCGACTATCTACGACGTTTCCAGGGTTCACGTCGACGTTGTAAGTTCCCTCTTCCAGCCATTCGGAATACTCGTCACCGGCATTGGTGGCGCAGTCTTACTCGGGGCAGCAGCACGCTCCATCTTCGGACGAATACGGGACTACAGGATGAGCAGCTAAGTTCGCCGCTATACCGAACGGTCTCCGTACGCTAGCGTTCGCGTGAACGAGCGGTCCGTCAGGACCCGGTAGGTCGCGCGAGTCACCGAGCGCGACGCGCTCGGCCTTTTGTGTTTTTGCGGTACGGGGGTCGCTACGCGACCCCCTGACGGAAAAAGACGGTCGTTCCTAGTTCCCGCGACCCTGCATCTTCTCCTCTTCGGGGAGCGAGACGTTGGCTTCGCCCTTCATGCCGGCGCCGATGTTGGAGGCGATTTCGGCGAGGCGCTCGGGGTCGTCGTGGTTGTTGACGGCGTCGACGATGGCGCGCCCCATCTTCTCGGGGTCCTCGGCGCCGAAGATGCCGGAGCCGACGAAGATGCCGTCGCACTCGTGGTACATCATGAGCGCGGCGTCGGCGGGCGTCGCGATGCCGCCGGCGGCGAAGTTGACGACGGGGAGGCGCCCCATCTCGGCCGTCTCGTGGACGAGTTCGGCGGGGGCTTCGTTCTCGCGCGCCCACATCTGGCGCTCCTCGTAGTTCATGCCCTCGAGCTTGCGGATGGCGCTCTTGATGGTGCGCTGGTGGTGGACGGCCTGGTTGACGTCGCCGGTGCCGGCCTCGCCCTTCGTGCGGATCATCGCGGCGCCCTCGTCGATTCGCCGGAGGGCTTCGCCGAGGTTGCGCGCGCCGCAGACGAACGGCGCGGTGAAGTCGCGCTTGTCGATGTGGTACGTCTCGTCGGCGGGAGTGAGGACTTCGGACTCGTCGATCATGTCCGCGCCCGCGACCTCCATGATTTCGGCCTCCTTCCGGTGACCGATGCGGACCTTCCCCATCACGGGGATGGAGACTTCGTCGATGACCTCCTGGATGCCGCTCGGGTCCGCCATCCGCGCGACGCCGCCGCGCTTGCGGATGTCGGCGGGCACGGCCTCGAGGTGCATGACGGCGACGGCGCCCGCGTCCTCGGCGATTCGGGCCTGCTCTGCGTTCACGACGTCCATGATGACGCCGCCCTTCTGCATGCGTGCGAAGCCGCGCTTGACGAGGTCCGTCCCGCGCTTGAGGTCCTCGATGTCGGTCTCGGTCATGCGTCGCGGTAGCGGCGGGACCGTCAAAGGAATGCCGGTTGCGGTGGCACCTCGGCCGAACGGGCCGCCCGTCGCGCCCCGTCGAGCGCCGTGCCTCGCCGCCACGTCCCGCCACGTCTCCGGTACCGCCGTCGCGGAACGCCAACACCTAAGCGACGCGCGGGCGTCGCCTCGCGCATGTCGTCGCTCCCGTCGTGGCTCCGCCGCCCGCGCGAGACCCTCCCGGCGCCGGAGGACCTCCCGTGGTACGTCGCGCCGCTCCCGACGCGCCTCGAGGACCTCGGGCTTCGGCTCGTCTGGCCGGTCGTCCTCGCGAACGTCCTCGGCACGCTCTTCGGCTTCTGGTACTACGTCCCGCAGTTCTCCGTCGAACCGCTCGCGCTCTGGGCGTTCGTCCCCGACTCGCCGATGGCGACGCTCTTCGTCGGCGCGTCGCTCGCGCTCTGGGCGACCGGTCGCGGGCGCGAGTGGGTGCACGCGCTCGGCTTCTACGGCTGTCTCGTCCTCGGGCTCTGGACGCCGTACACGCTCCTCGTCTTCCGCGACGGCTTCAGCTACCTCCCGTGGTACATGTACGCCTTCCTCTTCTGCTCGCATCTCGCGATGGCCGTCGAGGCGTTCGTCATCCAGCGCTACGCCGACTTCACGGTGCGCGCCGTCGCCGTCGCGTTCGCGTGGTACACCGCGAACCTCGTCCTCGACTACTTCGTCCCGCTCGTCGGCACGCCACACCACACGTTCGTCCCCGCCGAGTCCGTCGGCGCGGTCACCGGGACGTTCCTCGGCCAGTCCCTGCTCTCCGGGCCGGTCGTCCACGACCCGGGCGCGCACGCCCTCGCGGCGGCGGGCGCGGTGGTGCTCACGCTCCTCGCGACGTTCCTCGCGCTCGCCACCCGCGTCGCGAAGCTACGGTAACGCTTTTTCCGCCGTCACCACCACGGCCAACGTATGGCACTCTACGACGCGCTCGCCGACCTCCCGCTCGAAATCGAGGGGACGGACCGCGAGCGGAACGCGCGCGACACGTCCAGCGGCTTCGAACGCGTCACGACGACGTTCTCCCTCCGGGGGCGCGGCGTCGCCGGGCGCGGCGAGGACGTCACCTACGACGCGGACGCGCACGACGCCCTCGAGACGTCCTTCCCCGACCTCGCGGGCGAGTGGACGTTCGACGGCTTCTCCGCCCATCTCGCGACGCGCGACCTCTTCCCGGACGCCGACCCCGAGCGCGAGGACTTCCGACACTACCGCCGGTGGGCGCTCGAGTCCGCCGCGCTCGACCTCGCGCTCAAGCAGTCGAAGACCTCGCTCGCGGCCGTCCTCGAGCGCGAGACGTCGCCCGTCCGCTTCGTCGCCTCCACCCGCCTCCCGGAGGGCGACACCGCGCGCGTCGAGCGCTTCCGCGAACTGGACTCGACGCTCGAGTTCAAACTCGACCCGACCGAGGAGTGGAGCGAGGCGACCTTCCGGACGCTCCGCGAGACCGAGGCCGTCAGAGTGCTCGACCTGAAGGGGTACTACGAGGGGACCGACGTCGACCAGGACCCCGACCTCTCCCTCTACGAGCGCGTCTTCGACCTCCCGGGCGCCGTCGTCGAGGACCCCGCGCTGACCGAGGAGACGGAGGCGCTCGTCCGCTCGAACCGGGGGCGCGTCTCCTTCGACGCGCCCGTCACGGGCGTCGCGAGCATCGACGAGTTGCCCTTCGAGCCCGCGTGGCTGAACGTCAAGCCCTCGCGCTTCGGGAGCGTCGAGTCGCTCCTCGAGACCATCGAGTGGGCGGAGGCGAACGGCGTGGAGTGCTACGGCGGCGGCCAGTTCGAACTCGACGTCGGGCGCACGCACGTCCAACTCCTCGCCTCGCTCTTCTACCCGGACGGCCCGAACGACGTCGCGCCCCCGATGTACAACGACCCCGAGATTCCCGAGCACCTCCCCGGCAGCCCGCTCTCCGCGCCCGCGAACACCGCCGGCCTCAACTGGGGGTAGGTTTTTTCGGGTTCCCGCCGTCCGACGACCCGTGTCCCCCTTCGACGACGCGAGCGCGCGCCGCGCCCTCCGACGCAACGGCACCCGGACCATCGTGCTCCTCCTCGTCGTCGCCGCCCTCGCGTACGGCCCGCCGCCGCTGCGCGTGGACGCAACGCGGAGCGACGTCGCCGTCGCCGTCGCGGCCGTCGTCGCGTTCGGCGTCGCGGCGACGCTGTACGATTCCGCGCGCTGACTAGTCCTCGTTCTGGTGGGCGCGCACCCAGAGCTCGCCGATTCGCGAGAGGTACGTGCGGTGGGCGTTCCCGTGGGCGTCCTGCTCGACGTACCCCTTCCCGTTCGGGCCGAGTCGGTCGACGTTGTAGATGACCTTCGAGCGGAAGCTATCGGTGTACTCCTCGCCGAGTTCGCCGGCGAGCGTCTCCGCGAGCTCGCTCACGCTCTCGAACTCGCCGTGGTCGCCGAGCGTGAAGAGGATGAGCTCCTCGAAGGGTTTGACGTTCGAGAAGGAGGCGACGGGGAACTCGATGATGTGCCCGCCCTCGAGCTCCTTCGCGCCGATGGTGGTGCCGCGCTCGTCGAACTCGCCGAGGAGTTCGCGCGCGGACCGGGCGCGCTCGGTGGCGTCGGCGGCGTCCACCTCGTCGTCGGCGGCGTCCTCGAGGAGGTCGACGGCCGCGCGGAGCTCCTCGGCGAGCTCGGTCTCGAGGTACTTCTCGGGGGCCGTGTAGTAGGTGTGGACGCGGTCGCGGTCGTCGTCGCGCTCGATGACGACGGAGTCGGCGGCGGTCGCGAACGCGAAGCTCACGGTGCGGGGCATCGAGGAGATGTTCACCCAGACGTCGCCGTCGCCCCGGTCGAGCTCGTCGTTGATGAGGTCGAAGGCCTGCTCGAAGGCGGCGTCGTAGTCGTAGACGTCCGCGACGTCGAGGCGCTCGGTCTCCGCGCCGAGCAGGTTCTCGAAGTCCCGGGAGAGCTTCTCCGCGAGGTTCCGCGAGTACTCGACGTTCGCCTCGCTCCCGACCGCGCCCTCGAGGAGGACGACGCGGTCCACCGAGAGGCGCTCGCGGACGAGCGGCGCGATGAGCCGGTCGTAGTCGAAGCCGACCGGCACGACGTGCGTAGCCATGTTCACGTAGAGGGGACGAACGACGGATAAGCGTTACCGACCCTCCTCGAAGAGATTTTTTCTTCGATGCGGCAACCCGTTCACCTATCCTCCACTATTATGTGGTCCTGTGTCCCACCACGTGGTACATGACCGAGACGAACGCGACGGGCGTCGCGGGCGCACTCGACCGCATCCCGGTCGGCTCGTTCCACCGGCGCCTGCTCGCCATCTGTGGCACCGCGTGGGCCTTCGACGGCATGGAGGTCATCCTCATCAGCTTCACCCTGCCCGTCCTCCTCGACGCGTGGGCGCTCAGCGGCCTCTCCGCCGGCCTCCTCGGCTCCGCGAGCCTCATGGGGATGATCGCCGGCAACTGGGGGTGGGGGTACGTCGCCGACCAGTACGGCCGCAAACCCGCCTTCCAGTGGACCGTCCTCACCTACGCGCTCTTCGCCGGCCTCACCGCGCTCGCCGTCGGCTTCTACAGCGGGTTCGCCCTCCGCTTCCTCACCGGCGTCGGACTGGGGGGTGCGCTCGCCGTCGACACCTCGTATCTCTCCGAGCACCTCCCCACGGACCGCCGGGGCCGGTACCTCGTCTATCTCGACGCCTTCTGGCCGCTCGGCTACGGCTTCGCCGTCGCGCTCGCGTGGTTCTTCCTCTCCTACCTCCCCGGCGGCGGCCTCGTCTCCGTCCCCGTCTTCGGCGCCGTCGAGAGCTGGCGACTCCTCTTCGTCGCCTCCGCGATTCCCGGGCTCCTCGTCTTCGTCATCCGCTACGGCCTCTCCGAGACGCCGTACTACCTCGCGCGCGTCGGGAAGGTCGACGCCGCCAACGAGCGCCTGCGCGCCATGGCCGCCGAATCCGGCGGCGACTACACCCCTATCGACGCCGACGACATCGAACCGCACGACTCCGCGAGCGTCCGCGAACTCTTCGCCGACGGCCTCCGTGGGCGCACCGCCACCATCGCGTTCGCGTGGTTCGCCATCAACTTCGGTTACTACGGGGTGTTCATCTGGCTCCCGCAGACGTTCGGCGCGAGCGGCACCGTCCCCGCCCTCTCGTTCGGCGGCATCACCGTCGGCGGGGTGTACAGCTACTTCCTCCTCATCGCGCTCGTCCAGTTCCCCGGCTACGCGAGCGCCGCCTACCTCGTCGAGAAGGTGGGTCGCAAACTCACCCTCGGCACGTATCTGCTCGCCTCCGGCCTCTTCACGTTCGTCTTCGCGAGCGCGATGCCGGGCGCCGGCTTCGGCCTCGGCATCGAGGGCTTCTGGGCGTTCTTCCTCGCGCTCCTCGCCTCCTCGTTCTTCACGCTCGGCGCGTGGGGCGCCATCTACGCCTACACGCCCGAGCTCTTCCCGACGCACCTGCGCGCCACCGGCAACGGCTTCGCGGGCGGCGTCGGCAAGATCGCCGCCGTCATCGGCCCCATCCTCGCCGGCGCGCTCGTCCCGGTCGGCTACGTCGCCGCGCTCCTCCCGCTCGCCGTCGCGTTCGCCCTCGGCGGCGTCGTCGTCCTCGCGTTCGGCGTCGAGACGATGGGGGAACCGCTCTCCTGACCCGACAGCCGGAGCGGTGCCCGACAGTTATTTCCGTCGCACGGGCGTATTCTGAACGGACTCCGAGTGGTCCCTATGGAAGATACGGCCAAATACCTCATTCACGCCGACCTCGTCGCCGACGGCATCGTCGAACGCAGCGACGTCGTCGGTGCGCTGTTCGGCCAGACCGAAGGACTGCTCGGCGACGACCTCGACATCCACGCCCTCCAGGACGCCTCGAAACTCGGCCGCCTCGACGTCACCGTCGAGACCGAGGGGGGGCAGTCCTTCGGGCACGTCACCCTCGCCTCCAGCCTCGACAAGGTCGAGACCGCCGTCCTCGGGGCGGCGCTCGAGGCCATCGAGCGCGTCGGCCCCTGCCGGGCGGACGTCGAAGTCGCACGCATCGAGGACCTCCGCGCCGCCAAACGCCGCGAGGTCACCGAGCGCGCGAAGGAACTCCTCGCGACGTCCTTCGACGAGGGCGCCATCGACAGCGACGACATCCTCGCCGACGTCCGCGAATCCGTCCGCGTCGGCGACGTCACCGAGTACGAGGGCCTCCCCGCCGGCCCGAACGTCGCCTCCAGCGACGCCGTCGTCGTCGTCGAGGGCCGCGCCGACGTCCTCACCCTCCTCAAGTACGGCGTGAAGAACGCCATCGCCGTCGAGGGGACGAACGTCCCCGACGCCGTCGCCGACCTCACGCGCGAGCGCACCACCACCGCGTTCTTCGACGGCGACCGCGGCGGCGACCTCATCCGCCGGGAGCTCGAGCAGGTCGGCGACGTCGACTACGTCGCGTTCGCGCCCGGCGAGAAGTCCGTCGAAGACCTCTCGCGTGCCGAAGTCGACGCCGCGCTCCGCGAGAAGTCGCGTGCGGACGCCAGCCCCGAGGCCGCAGTCGAGGACGCGCACCCCGACGACGCCGACGCCATCGCCGCCACCGACGGCAGCGCCGTCCCCTCCCCGCCGTCCGCCCCCGAATCCCCCGGCGCGCCCGATACGCTGACGCCATCCGACGGCGACGTCGAGCACCCGGTCGACGACACCGAGCGCGAGACGACCGCCGACACCGAGGCCGGCGACGGCGAGACCGACGACGGTGCCGAGGAGGGCGGCCCGACGTCCACGCCGGCCGCCGCCGACGCCGTCGCCGGGACGGAGCGCTGTCACCTCTACGGCGCGGGCTTCACGCTCCTCTCCGACGTCCCGGCCGCCGACGCCTTCGAGGCGCTCCGGGACGCCGACGAACCCCCCGAGGTCGTCGTCCGCGACGGCCCGGTCACACAGCGCCTCCTCGACGTCGCCGCCCAGCGCGGCACCGGAGCGCTCGTCGGCACCGAGCGCGCGGACGTCGTGAAGGAACCCGCGTCCGTCGCCGTCCACCGCTTCGACGACCTCTGAGCGCACGCGTCGTCGCGACGGGGCTCCGACGGCCAGCAATCCCCGAATTTATTGCGTATTAGGCCTCTAGCGATACCACTGTGTCAGACCGGGGCGTCCCGTACGCGCTGAGCGGGGTCGGTGTGCTTCTCGGCGCCGTCATGCTCTGTGGGTTCACCTACTTCCTCGCTCGCGGGACGCTCGACGCCGTGGCGCTCGTTACGCACGTCAGTAGCCTCCCGTTCGCCGTTCTCCTCGCCTACGGTGGCTACTGGCTCTCGCACGGCGACGTCTCGCCCGCTCGCTATCGGCGCGTCGCCCTCTGGGTCGCGGCCGCGATGGGGTTCTTCGTGGCGCTGTTCGCCGTCATCGCGTTCACCACGCAGAGCGACTGGGTCGTGCGGGTCGTCATCCTCGGCTGGGCCGCCTCCACCGGCGGCGGCACGGGGTTCCTCATCGGTGCCTTCGAGGCGCGCGCCGTCGAGCGCGCCGTCGCCGCCGAGCGCGCCCGCGTCCGCAACGACGAACTCCGTCGACAGAACGAGCGCCTCGACGACCTCGCGAGCGTCATCTCCCACGACCTCCGCAACCCGCTCACGGTCGCGCGCGGCTACGTCGACCTCCTCCGCGAGGACGGCGACGCGGACGACGAGCGCCTCGCCGCGGTCTCGCGCTCGCTCGACCGGATGGACCGCATCGTCGGGGAGACACTCGCGCTCGCGCGAAGCGGACGCGTCATCGACGACCCCGAACCGGTCGACCTCGGGGAGTACGCGCGGCGCTGCTGGTCGAACGTCTCCACGGGGAACGCGACGCTGACCGTCGACTCCTCGGCCGCCGTCGTCGCGGACCCGGGCCGACTCGAACACCTCTTCGAGAACCTCTTCCGGAACGCGGTCGAGCACGGCGGTTCGGACGTCCACGTTCGCGTCGGCACGCTCGACGGCGGCGGCTTCTACGTCGCGGACGACGGCCCGGGCATCCCGGCGGCGGAGCGCGACGTCGTCTTCGACCCGGGCTACACGACCACCGAGGACGGGAACGGCTTCGGCCTCGCCATCGTCGAGCAGATCGTCGACGCCCACGGCTGGGAGATCCGACTCGCCGAGGCCGACGGTGGCGGCGCGCGCTTCGAGATAACGGGCGTCGAGACGCGCCCCGCGCTCGGCGCGGCCGTCGCCGATACCGACGCGACGCTCGCGGGTGCGGGCTGACGCCTCAGAGCGCGGCGAGACCGACGGCGAGCGCGAGCAGGCCGCTCGCGAGCGCGCCCCCGAGCGTCGCGAGGAAGTTCACCGTCTGGTTCCCGACGCCGCGCCCCTCGATGGTCGCGCCGGCGACGCTGTCGACCGTCATCCCGACGATGCCGCCCGCGACGACGAGGAACGCGCCGAGCGCGGAGAGGCCGAGGAGGGCGAACGCGAGGGCGGCGATGAGCGCCGCGCCGAGGACGCCCGCGAGCTCGCCCTGCCACGTCACCGCGCCGTCCGTCCCGGGTGGCACCTCCTCAAACGTCGTGAGGAGTCGGGGCGGCCCGTAGAGCGTCCCGATCTCCGAGGAGAGCGTGTCCGCGAGCGCGGTCGCGACGCTCCCCGCGAACGCGAAGACGAAGACGCCCGCGTGCACGTCGAGCATCGGGCTCGCGGTGTATCCGAGCAGGGCGAAGAGCGCGGCGAGCGAGTTCCCGAGGACGTTCCCGCTGCCGCGTGCGCCCTCGTTCTCCTCCGCGACGCCGATGTCGGTCTTCTCATCGTAGCGGAACTTCGTCGAGAGGCCGCCGACGCCGAAGAACGTCACGAGCACGGCGAACCAGCCGTAGCCCCCGAGGACGACCGCGAGGACGCCGAGGAAGACGCCGGTGAGCATCCCGGTGACGGACGCCGCGCCGAGACCGTAGGAGAGGCCGCCGAAGACGACCGTGAGGACGAGCGCGACGCCGACCCGCGTCCACGACGGCGACACCGCGAGCGCGGTGAACAGCCAGCACAGCAAGGCGACCGTGAGGACGACGTAGGGGTAGTCGCGCTCCGTGAACACCTCGCGCATGAGGGCGGCGAGGAGGCTCGCGCTCGCAGCGAGGAACGCCATCGCGGGCGTGACCGCCGCCGCGACAACCACCTGTCCGAGGAACGTTCCGGCGAACGCGAGCACGACGAAGCCGACGCTTCCCGCGACCGCTCGCTCGACGTACTCGAGGGCGAAGCGCCGCCCGAAATCCCCGTAGCCGACCGCGAGCACCGCCGCCGCGAACACGCCCACGGGGAGGTCGAAGGCGGGGACGAGCACGCCGAGGCCCGTCGCAGCGAGCGCGAACCCGAGCAGCGTCCAGAGGCGGTCCTGCACGTCGTCCCACGGGTACGCGAAGAGGCGGAACGCCGGCCCGTCCGTGACGACGAACGCGAACGCGGCGACGACGACGAACGGCGCCGCCGTGAACCGACCGAGCAGTGGCGCGGCGAGCGCGAGCGTCGAAACCAGCGCGTACGCGGCGGCCCGACGGAGCGGGAGAGTCACTATCGGCGGGTATCACCGCCGGCGTACTTAACAATCCCGAACGACCGAGCGCGTGCGAGGGGTTTAGGGTCGCTCGGCTCTCCCTGTGGGTCGTGGGCCTCTACGACCGCTACCTCGACTGGGTCGTCCGCCGCGACGACGCCGACACCCCCGCGCACGTCGCGCTCGTCATCACCGAACGGGACCTCCTCGAGAACGGCGCGTACGACACCCTCGAGCGCTTCCTCGCGCTCGCCTTCGAGCACGGCGCCGAGCGGGTCACGGTCTACGTCAGCGTCCTCGACCGCGCGGTCGTCCCGACGCTCGAACGCGAGCTCGCCGCGCTCGACGCGCCCCGCCCCATCGCCCTTCGCGGCCCCGACGACACCGAACGCGCCGACGCGCCCGTGCAGGTCAGCGTCGGCCTCGGCGGCAAACACGAGTTTGCGGAGGCCGTCCGCGCCATCGCCGACGCAGTCGAGGACGGCGACGCCGACCCCGAGGACGTCGACGAGGCCGCCGTCGAGGACCACCTCGTCTTCCCCGCCGACCCCGACCTCGTCATCAAGACCGGCGCCGAGCGCCTCAGCGACTTCATGATCTGGCAGTCCGTCTACAGCGAACTCTACTTCACGGACGTCAACTGGCGGGACTTCCGCGACCGGGACTACCTCCGCGCGCTCCGCGACTATCAGGACCGCCAGCGGCGGTTCGGGCGGTGAGACCGCAGGTCTCACGCGAATTCGGCCGATAGGCCGGGCCCAGCGGGACCGAGAGTCACGCGCTGGTTCGGGCGGTGAGCGAGCGTCGAGCGTGCCGTCCGCTCGGCGCGTCCTACTCCGCGCTCGCGCTCTCCTCGCCCTCGACGTCGACGTCCACGCCGTCCGGGACGTACTCGCGGAGGCGCGAGAGGACGGCGCGCGCTTCCCGGAGCTCGACGCTCCCGAACGCGCGGACGAGCGCGAGCGCACGCTCGGCCTTCGCGCGCTGCCACGACGCCTCGCGGGACTCGTAGGTGCGGATCGCGCGCAGAAAGTCGACCTTCGAGAACTCCGGCCAGTAGGGCGTGCAGAAGAAGACGGCGGCCTCGTTGCCGTTCGCGTGCCACGGCAGGAAGTTCGAGGTGCGTTCGTCGCCGCCGGTGCGGACGATGAGGTCGACGTCCCGCACGGGGTCGTCGTGGAGGCGGCGCTCGATCGTCGCGACGTCCACGTCCTCGGGGGAGAGGTCGCCGGCCTCGACGGCGCGTGCGACGTCGCGGGCGGCGCCGAGGAGCTCCGCGCGCCCGCCGTACGCGAGCGCGATGTTCAGCGTGAACCCGTCGTAGCCGGCGGTCCGGCGTTCCGCGTAGTCGACCGCGTCGCGGACGCGCTCCGGGAGACGCGACGTCTCGCCGATGGCGCGGATGCGCACCTCCTGGTCGTGGACGCGCTCTGCGTCCGCGAACTCCGTGAGCTTGCGCTCGAGGAGGTCGAAGAGGCGCTCGCGCTCCTCGGGCGGCCGGTCGAAGTTTTCGGTGGAGAACGCGTAGAGGGTGAGTTCCGCGACGCCGAGCTCCGCACACCAGTCGAGGACGTCCTCGGTGGTCTGCGCGCCCGCGCGGTGGCCGTCGCTCGGGTCGTCGCCGCGCTCGCGGGCGTAGCGCCGGTTCCCGTCCTGAATGACGGCGACGTGCTCGGGTGCGCCCGAGAGCTCGTGGCGGAGGACGCGCTCGTAGGCGGCGGCGAACTGCTTCCTGACCCACCCTCGAAGCATACGCGTCGATTGCGTGCCGGACGGCATGAGCCTTGCCCTCCGCTCGGTCGGCGACGCCCGTCGGGCCAGCGTTCGCTGTGTTCGGCGGTTCCTACGGGACTGCGTTCACTCCCACCCGTCCTCGGTGACGCCGACGACGGATTCGGCGCCGTCGAGCGCTTCGAGGGCCGAAACGACCGTTTCGAGGTCGTCGCCGGCCTCCCAGTAGAGCACGAGGTCGTAGGTCGTCTCGCGCATGAGCTGCTGGCACTCCCAGACGAACTCGTCGCCGTCGACGGTGAGCCCCTGGTGCTGGTTGACGCCGAAGCGCTCGTCGTCGTTCCCGGAGTAGACGTAGGTGTCCGTCGCCTCGATGCCCGCGTGCTCCGCGACGACGTCGCCGGCCTCGAGGGTGAGCTGGTGGAGGAGGCTCTCCGCCTCGCCGTCGAGGTCGGTGTGGACGACCGCGCCGTGGAGCGTGATGTCGCCGGGTTTCAGGAGTTCGACAGTGCGCCGGTAGAGGTCCGCGTTCGCCGTCTCCGTCATACTCGCGGAGAGGCGAGTGTGGGCTAAAGGGCTCACGGTACGCGTCGCGCCACGAGCCAGCAACGGTACGGCCGGAGCGCGAGCTTCCCTGTGTTATTTTCTAGCACGGCCGAACTCAACCCTTATACTGTGTGAGTCCCCACTACGGGCCATGACCGACGCGGACCTCGACGACACGGACCGCGCCATCGTGAACGCCTTCCAGGGCGGGTTTCCGGTGGTGCAGCGGCCGTTCGAACCGGCCGCGCACGCGCTCCGCTCGCAGGGCATCGACATCGATGCGCCGACGCTCGTCAAGCGCGTTCGTCGCATGGTCGAGGCGGGGACGCTCTCGCGCTTCGGCGCGCTCATCAACGCCGAGGAGATCGGCGGGCACGCGACGCTCGTCGCGATGCACGCGCCCGAGGAGCGCTTCGAGGAGGTCGCGGAGACGGTGAACGCCCACCGGGAGGTCGCGCACAACTACGAGCGCGCGCACCCGCACCTCAACATGTGGTTCGTGGTGTCCGTCGCGGAGCGAGAGCGCGCCCCCGAGGTGCTCGACGAAATCGAGGCGGAGACCGGGCAGCCGACCTACGACCTCCCGAAACAGCAGGAGTTCCGCGTCGAGGCGAAGTTCCCCGTCGAGGGTCCGCTCGAGGGTGGCGACATCGACCTCTCGCACCTCGGGCCGAACCCGAGCCCGACGGACGCGACGACGCTGACGCCCGCCCAGCGCGACCTCGTCGTGGAGATTCAGGGCGGCCTCCCGGTCTCCGAGACGCCGTATCGGGACGTCGCCGAGGCAATCGGCGCCGACCCCGAGTGGGTGGTGGAGACGCTCCGACAGTTCAACGTCGAGGGGAAGGTCCGACGGGTCGGCGTCGTCCCGAACCACTACGCGCTCGGCTACTCGGAGAACGGCATGACGGTGTGGGACGTCCCCGACGACGCCGTCTCGGAGGTCGGCCCCGCCGTCGCGTCGCTCGACTTCGTGACGCACTGCTACGAGCGCCCGCGACACGACGGCGTCTGGCCGTACAACTTCTTCGCGATGACGCACGGCCGCAGCGAGGCCGAGAGCGAGGCCCGCGTCGAGCAGGTCCGCGACGTGATGGCGGAGCACTGGGACGTCGGCGACGAGGACTGGGACACGCTGTTCTCGACGCGCATCCTGAAGAAGACGGGCATCCGTATCGCCGAGCGCGCGGACGCGAACACCGCGCAGGCCGACGAGACCGAACAGCACGCGTGATACCGCTCGCGCTCGACTTCTCCGAGGAGGCGGTGTTGGTCGTCGGCGGCGGCCCCGTCGGTGCGCGCAAGGCCCGCCGGTTCGCCCGCGAAGCCCGCGTCGTCGTCCTCAGCCCCGCGTTCGCGGACGCCGACTTCGGCGACGCCGAACTTGTGCGCACGGCGGCGGACGCCGACGCCCTCGACGACTGGGTGGGGCGTCTCGATCCGGCGCTCGTCGTCGCGGCGACCGACGACGCCGACGTGAACGACGCGGCCGTCGAAGCCGCCCGCTCGGCGGGCGCGCTCGTGAACCGCGCGGACCACGCCGGCGACCGGGCGTTCGACGACGTCGCCGTCCCCGCGACCGTGCGCGACGACCCGGTGACGGTCGCCGTCTCGACGGGCGGGTCGAGTCCGGCGCTCGCGAAGCACCTCCGCGAGCGAATCGAGGACGCCGTGACGGGCGCGGGGGCGATGGCAGAGCTGACCGCCGCGCTCCGCGAGTCGCTGCAGGACGCGGACGTCCCGCCCCGCCAGCGGCGCGACGCCGTCCGCGCCGTCGTGCGCTCGGAACCGGTTTGGAAGGCTTTACGTAGCGCAGACACCAAGGACGACCAAGAGGTCGACGACGCCGTGCGGCGGGTGGTCGCGGACGTCGCCGGGGACGCCGTCTCCGGCGGGCCACGCGAGGACGGAACTCTCGCGGACGTCGTCGACGAGGAACACACACCGTGAATCGGAATACGAGCGTCGTCTCGGGAGTTCGGGTCGCACACCCGGAGGCGACCGTCCACGACATCGAGGCCGCCCGCGCGGAGAGCGTCGCGGCGCTACTGGACACGCTACGCGCCGAATCGGGCGTCGAGGAGGCGTACGCGCTCCAGACCTGCAACCGCGTCGAGGCGTACGTCGTCACCGCCGACCCCGAGACGGGGCGACACGCGCTCGCCGCGACCGGTCTCGACGAGCACGCCGCGAGCGTCGAGACCGGCCACGAGGAGAGCCTCCGCCACCTGATGCGCGTCGCGGCGGGCGTCGAGTCGCTCGTCCTCGGGGAGGACCAGATCCTCGGGCAGGTCCGCTCGGCCTACGAGAGTGCGGTCGACGCCGGCACCATCGGCCCCGTCCTCGAGGAGGGCGTCACGAAGGCCATTCGCGTCGGCGAGCGCGCGCGCAACGAGACGGCCATCAACGAGGGCGTGGTGAGCCTCGGGAGCGCCGCCGTCAACCTCGCGGAGCGCGAACTCGACGTCGCGGACGCGGCCGCCGCCGTCGTCGGGGCGGGCGAGATGGGGTCGCTCGCCGCGAGAGCGTTCGACGCCGCCGGCGTCGCCGAAGTCGTCGTCGCGAACCGGACGCCCGAGCACGGCGAGTGGATCGTCTCGGACCTGGACGCGCCGGGCCGCGCGGTCGGCCTCGACGCGCTCGCGGAGACGCTCGCCGAGTCGGACGTCGTCGTCGCGGCCACGGGGAGCGACGACCCCGTCGTCACGGCCGACGTGGCCGCCGACGCCGGGGAGACCTTCTACGTCGACCTCGGCCAGCCGCGCGACGTCGCGCCCGCCGTCGCCGAGCACGAGGCGGCGTCCGTCCGCGACCTCGACGACCTCGAGGACGTCACGGACGAGACGCGAGAGCGCCGTTCGAGCGCCGCGCTCGCGGTCGAATCCATCATCGACGAGGAGTTCGACCGCCTGCTCTCGCAGTACAAGCGCAAGCGCGCGGACGCGGTCATCGCGCGGATGTACGAGAGCGCGGAGCGCGTGAAGGACCGCGAGGTGGCGACGGCGCTCTCGCGGCTCGAATCGCACGGCGACGGCGGCGTGGACGACGCCGAGCGCGAGGTCGTCGAGTCGCTCGCGGACGCGCTCGTCTCCCAGATGCTCGCCGCGCCGACCCAGAGCCTCCGGGACGCCGCCGCCGAGGACGACTGGGAGACGATTGCGACGGCGATCCGGCTCTTCGACCCCGACATCGAGGACGCGGACCCCATCCGCCTCGGTGACGAGCGCCCGCCCGCACGGTTCGCGGCCGCCGAGACCGAGGACGACTGAGGCGCCGAGGCGGACAGTACGGTTTTGGGGCTGGCCGGCGACGCCCCACGTATGGCAGAGACACTGAGCGACGAGGAGGTCGAGGACCGCCTTCCGCCGGCGTGGGAACTCGAGGACGACGAAATCGTCCGCACCTACGGCTTCGACGACTACCTCGCGGGCGTCGCGTTCGCGAGCGAGGTCGGCGAACTCGCCGACGAGGCGTTCCACCATCCGACGATGGTCATCGAGTACGACACGGTCGAAGTCCGCTTCACGAGCCACGAGGCGGGCGGCGTCACGGAGCAGGACCTCGAACTCGCCGCCGAGTGCGACGCGCTCCGGTAGATGGAGGCGCGGTACGTCTTCGCCCTCCGCGTCCGTCTCGAGCCGTCGGCGCGCGGCGTCACCGTCGACCCGAACGAGTTCGAGACGCGTTTCTACCGGGAGGCCGAGACGCCCGGCGAGGACGGCTGGCTGTTCTTCCGAAACCACCTCTGGCGCGGCGAACTCGCCGACGACGCGCACTTCCGCGAGCTCGCCGAGGACGCCCTCGACGTCACGGTGGTGGACGCCGAATATCGGGCGTTCGAGGTGGACGAGGCCTACCGGACGGCGTTCCGCGAGGCGATTGCGGCGGAGCTGGCGGCGTTCCGCGCCGACAGCGTCGACGAGGTCGTGAACAAGTACCTCGGGAGTTCGCTGGAGGTACGGGCGGCGGCCGACGAGTAGGACCCGCCTCCCGTCCGGCGCGGCGGCACGTCGGCGACTCTGGGCGACGTCTGGGGTGTGCACGGCGCCGAGCGACGCTCCGCGTAACCCCTTTACTGTCCCGTGGCGTACTCCTCGGTAATGACTGAACCGGGCTACGACTACTGGTTGCTCGACCTCGACGGGACGCTCGTGGACACGGAGTGGTCGTACACGCGCGAGGTGTTCGACCGCGTGGAGGCCGAACTCGGCGTCTCCTTTACGGACTACGAGGCGGAGGTGCTCTGGCACGGCCTCGGCGGCGACCGCGACGACCTCCTCCGCGAGTGGGGGTACGACCCCGTGGCGTTCTGGGAGGTGTTCGACGCGCTCGACGACCCCGTGGAGCGTGCGGAGGCGACGTACCTCTACGACGACGCGTCGTTCGTCGCGGACCTCGACACGCCCGTCGGGTTGGTGACGCACTGTCCGGCGCCCGCGACCGACGCCGTCCTCGAGCGCCTCGACGTCCGCGACTGGTTCGACGTCGTCGTGGCGTGCGACGACGAGACGGGCTACAAGCCCTCGGCGCGACCGCTCGACCTCGCGCGCGGCGACCTCGGCGTCGCGCCGGCGGCGCGCGGCGTCTACGCGGGCGACGGCGCGAGCGACGTCGGCGCGGCGGCCAACGCCGGCCTCGACTCCATCCACGTCGAGCGCCACGACCCCCACCGGCGCGGCGTCTGCGTGCTCGGCGACCGCCGCGTCGAGTCGTTCGCCGACCTCGGCGTGACGCACGCCGCCGACGACTGAGGCGGCGCGCCGCGCCGCGCGAACTCGTCGGCCGAGCCCCGACGGGTTCGACGAACCGGTTTAGGTGTCGTAGCCGGGGAGGTCCGCTATCACGCGCTCGATTCCGTCGAGCGCGCGAACGAGCTCTCTCACGCCGTCTTTTCCGGTTCGCTCCGGGTTCGCGAGGACGCGCACGCGCTCCTCGCCGACGGGGACGAAGCCGAGGCCGAGCTTCGCGGCGCTCGCGCGGAGGCCGAGGCCGGCGTCGACGTCGCCCGACTGCACCTTCCGCGCGGGCGACTCGTGGGCGCGGACGGTGCGCTCGTAGCCGTGGACGCGCTCGGCGTCCACGCCGGCGTCGGCGAGGGCGGCGTCGAACGTGGCGCGGAGGCCGCTCGCGGTCGTCCGGTTCACGAACGAGACGTCCGACGCGGCGAGGTCCGCGACGCCCTCGATGCCGGCGGGATTCCCGCGAGGGACGACGAGGCCCCACTCGCGCGTCCACGAGGCGAGTTCGTCAGTCTCCTCGTCGGCCTCGAGCGGGCCGCTCGCGACGACGACGTCCGGGAGGCCGTCGCGGAGGCGGCGATAGCCCGGGCGGGTGCCCTCGGCGAGATACCGTGGCCTGCGGACGCCATCGAGGGCGCGCGCGAACGCGGGGTCGTCCTCGCCGACGGCGAGCACCGTCGGCGGGCGGACGCCCGGGGAGAAGAGCTCGACGGTCACCGACTCGCCCGCGGCGAGGTAGTCGGTGTCGGCGTCGACCTCGACGACGCCGTCGGCCTCGACGAGCGAGGTGGTGGCGCCGCTCCCCTTGTCGACGGGGTAGACGAGCGTCTCGCCGTCCTCGTCCGTGAGGAGTCCGGCGGGCATGAGGCGCGTGCGGCCCTGCGCGTAGCGTTCACGGACGGCCATCCGCCCCTCGACGGTGGCGCGCTCGGGCTCTGGTTTCCCGGCGGCGTCGCGGATCGCGGGCGCGACGAACGTCCGGAAGATGGTGAGCGCCGACACGGGGTAGCCCGGGAGGCCGACGTACGCGCTCTCGCCGACGCGCCCGACGAGCATCGGCTTCCCGGGCTTGATGGCGACGCCGTGCAGGAGCAACTCGCCGGACTCCTCGATGACGCGATAGACGACGTCGACGGCGGACGCGGACGTCGATCCGGAGGTGAGGACGAGGTCGCACTCGGCGGCGGCCTCGCGGAGCTGGCGCTCCATCTCGTCGTAGTCGTCGCCGGCGTGCGGGTAGAGGACGGCCTCGCCGCCGGCCTCCTCGACTGCGGCGGCGACCGTGTAGGAGTTCACGTCGTGGATCTGGCCGGCGCGATGGTCGAGTTCGCCGCCCGGGCGGACGAGCTCGTCGCCCGTCGAGACGACGCCGACGGTCGGCGTCCCCCTCACGGGCACGTCGTCGACGCCGAGCGCCGACAGGAGGCCGATTTCGCGGGGCGTGAGTTCGGTGCCGGGACCGAGCGCGCGTTCGCCGGCGGCGACGTCCGCGCCCGCCGCCATCACGCTGTCGCCGGGTGCGACCGCCGTGTCGAACGCGACCCCGTCCTCGACCTCGTGGGTGCGCTCGACGGGGACGACAGCGTCCGCGCCCGGCGGCATCACGGCGCCTGTCGAGATTTCGACGCACTCGCCCGCTCCGACGTCGACGTCGGGTTCCTCGCCCGCGTGGACGACGCCGACCTGCGGGAGGACGACGGGGTCGGCCTCGTCCGCGCCGAAGGTGTCGCGCGCGCGGAGCGCGTAGCCGTCCATCGACGCCCTGTCGAAGCCCGGGACGTCGATGCCGGCGTCGACGCGCTCGGCGAGGACGCGCCCGCGCGACTCCCGCAGGGGCACCGTCTCGGGGTCGGGTTCGATGTCGAGGCTCGCGACGGCCGCGTGGGCCTCCTCGGGGGCTGCGAGGTCGCGGAACTCCTTCCGGCTCATGGACGTACCTCCCACTGCTCGACGCACACCGTCTCGCCAGCGGCGATGCCCTCCGCCGACTCCGGGACCACCACCCAGCCGTCCGCGAGCGCGACGCTCGAGAGGACGCCCGACCCGCTCGTGTGGACCGGTTCTGCGGTGTATCCGCCCTCACGTTCCTCGAGCGAGACGCGCGCGTACGTCCGAACGCCCGGCTCGCTCCGGAGCTTGCCCGTGAGCTCGGCGTCGACCTGCGGGAACGCGGGGACGGGCATCCCGCCCGCCGCCTTGAGCGCGGGCCGGACGAACTGGACGGCGTTGACGATGCACGCCACGGGGTAGCCCGGGAGACAGACGACGGGCGTGTCATCGACGACGCCGGCGGCGACCGGGTGGCCGGGCTTGAGCGCGACGCCGTGGAAGCAGAGGCGGCCGAGCTCCGCGACGACGTCCGGCGTCAGGTCGCGTTCGCCGACGCTCGACCCGCCCGTGGTGACGACGACATCCGCGTCGAGGTCGCGCTCGATGGCCGCGCGGAGCGCGTCGGCGTCGTCCGTCACGACGTCCCGGTAGCGCGCCCGCCCGCCCCATCCCTCGACGAGGCGCGAGACGGTGAGGCCGTTCGTCTCCACCATCTCGCCGGGGTCGGGGTCCGCTTGGACGAGCTCCTCGCCCGTGGGTATCACGGCGACCTCGGGGTGGTCGGCGACCGTTACCTCGCGGACGCCGCTCGCCTTCAGGAGGCCGAGGTCGGAGGGACGCAGGCGGTGGCCGGCGTCGTGGAGGTGCTGGCCGGCGGCGACGTCCTCATCCTTCGCGCCGACGTTCTCGCCGACCGCGACGGCGTCGAGCACCTCGACGTCGGAGCCGACCGCCTCGACCTGCTCGACCATCACGACGGCGTCGGCGCCGTCGGGGAGTTCGCTGCCTGTGTGGACGCGGACCGCCGTCCCGGGCGCCATCGTCTCGTCCGCGCGGAGCACGGCGGGGTCGCGCTCGCTCGCGCCGAAGGTGTCGGCGGCGCGAACCGCGTAGCCGTCCATCGCCGCGCGCTCGTAGCCGGGGACGTCTCGCGCGGCCGCGACGGGTTCGGCGAGCGTCCGGCCGGCCGCGTCCGCCACCGCGACCGACTCGTTGCGGCCGTGTGGTGCGACGGCGTCGAGGAGTCGCGCCCGCGCCTCGGCGACCCGGGTGCGCTCCTTGAACCCCGCGCGCCGGCGGTCGTGGGTTCCAGTCATACCTCCCCTTCGTCGGCCCCGCCGAAAAACGCCCGGTCGTCCGCGAGCCGAACCGTTAACCCGAGTTAATTGGGCTTAATCGGGCCTCAAACCGCCGGGAACGGTCTCCCCCGTTCAATATCCACCGGGCCATGGGCCCCGGGTGGAGGCACGACAGATGAAACTCACTCAACTCGGTATCGTCGCGCTCGCCGCCCTGCTCGTGACCGCGGGCGGCGCGTCCGCGATGAACGTCAGCACAGACTCCGGTGTCAGCGTCGACGGCACCGTGACCACCGACGGCGACGCCGCCACCGCCTCGGGCAACGCGTCCGCGGACACCGCCGCGTCCGCGAACACCACCGATGACGACGACGCGGACGGTGACGCGAACGCGTCCGGGGACGCCGACGCCGACACCGACGGTGACGCCGCCATCGAGGTCGGCGTCTCCGAGGACGACGCGCACGTCGAAGCGGACGCCGACGCGAACGCCTCGGCCGGCCCGCCCACGGACATGCCCGCGAACGTCCCCGAGCACGTGACCGGGATCCACGCGTCCATCGACGCGTTCCTGAACGGTGAGATCGCCGACCTCGGCGCCGCCGTCAGCGGCATCGCCGGCGGCTCCGCCGACGCGAACGGACAGGCCGATGCGAACGTCACGGCTGACGCGAGCGCCGACGCTCGCGCGACCGGGAGCGCACAGGCCGACGGCGACGCGTCCGATGACGTCGAGACGCGCGGTGACGCCGCCGCGAGCGCCGGTTCCGACGTGAGTGCGTCCGCGAGCGCCGATGCCGGCACGTCCGCACAGGGCGGCATCGCGTCGACCGTCCAGAGCGAGCTCGCGAACCTCGGCGCGGCTATCGACGGCTTCGTCGGCGCTGACGCCGAGGCGAGTGCGGCCGCGAACGCCGACGGCTAACGCCCGATGATACCCCCCGCCGGCGGTGATGCGGTCGCGCTCGCCGTCGGCCTCCTGCTCGGCGGCGGTGCGCTCGCGTTCGCCGCCCGCACGCTCTCGCGGCCGTTCGGCTACGACCACGCGGTCGTGACCGCGCTCTGCGGTGCGGTCGCGTCCGCGCTGGCCGGTGCGGTCCCCGTCTTCGGCCCTCCGTTGGCGCTCCTCGCGTGGGTCGGCGTCGTCAAGTGGCGCTACTCCCTCCGTTGGCCGCGCGCCGCCGCCGTCTGCGGCTTCGCGTGGGTCGTTACCGCCCTCGTCGTCGCCGCGCTCGGCGTCCTCGGCCTGCACGTCGACCCGCTCGGCGTGCCCGTGCGCTGAGCCGCCGCGACCACCGCCTTTTTCGAGCGCGCGCCCGAACGACCGCGTATGTCTCGGCTCCGCGACGCGCTCCGCGAACTCCCCGACGCCGTCTTCGCCGACCTCGCAGAGAGCGACGACGCCTATCGGCTCGTCTTCGACCTGCCGGGCGTCACCGCCGACACCGTCGACATCGACGTCCGTGAGGGAGCCCTCCACGTGGACGCCTACCGCGACAAGGACGTCCCCGACGGCTTCGACTACCGGCGTGAGGAGCGCGCCGTCTTCCTCGAGTTCGAGGTGCCGCTCCCGCCGGACGCCGCCGGCGCGGACGCCGCCGCGACGCTCGACGCCGGCGTCCTCGAGGTCACCGTCCCGAAGGCCGACGGCGGCGTTCGCGTGCCCGTCGAGGGGTAGCGCGTGGCGTCACTGCGTGCGTACTGGCGCTTCGCCGTCGTCGCGTGGCAGTTCCTCCCGCTCGTCTGGTCGTACGCCCGCGACCGGCGGCGCTTCCTCCTCGTCGGCGGCCGTCGCTCGGTCTCCAGCGAGCGCCGCACGCGCCGCGCCCAGCGTCTCCTGTCGAGTCTCCTCACGCTCGGGCCGACGTTCATCAAACTCGGCCAGTTGCTCTCGACGCGCCCGGACGTCCTCCCGCCCGAGTACGTCGAGGAGCTCTCGGAGCTCCAGGACCAGGTACCGCCGGCGGAGTGGGAAGCGGCGCGGGAGGTACTGGAGGCGGAGGTGGGGCCGGTCGAGGAGGCGTTCGACGAGTTCGACACGGACGCGATCAGCGGTGCGAGCCTCGGGCAGGTCTACACCGCCCGCCTCGAGGGCGAGCGCGTCGCCGTCAAGGTTCGCCGCCCCGGCATCGAACCCCTCGTGAACGCGGACCTCCGGGTCGTCTCGTGGGCGCTCCCGCTCCTCCTCTTCTTCGTCGACGACGCGCGGGCGTTCAGCCTCGAGAACCTCGCCGAGGAGTTCGACAAGACGCTGCGC
This sequence comes from Halarchaeum sp. CBA1220, assembly GCF_003721175.2. Taxonomy (GTDB): domain Archaea; phylum Halobacteriota; class Halobacteria; order Halobacteriales; family Halobacteriaceae; genus Halarchaeum; species Halarchaeum grantii. Next base: position 225,148 of record NZ_CP054707.1, on the reverse strand, counting down.
GAGGAGATGGACTACTCGCGGGAAGCCACGATGCTCACCGAGATCCGCGCGAACTTCGCCGGCGACGACGACGTCGCGATTCCCGACGTCTACGACTCGCACTCGGGCGAGCGCGTCCTCACCATGGAGTACGTCGAGGGGACGAAAATCTCGGACGTCGACTCGCTGGACCGACTCGGCGTCGACAGACACGCCGTCGCCGAGACCCTGGAGCGCGCCTACCTCCAGATGATCATCGAGGACGGCGTCTTCCACGCCGACCCCCATCCCGGGAACCTCGCCGTCCGCGAGGACGGCACCATCGTCTTCTACGACTTCGGGATGAGCGGCCGCGTCGACGAGTCCGTTCAGGACCGCATCGTCGACTTCTACGTCGCCGTCGCGAACCAGGACATCGAGGCCATCCTCGACACGCTCGTCGCGATGGGGACGCTGAGCCCGGAGGCCGACCGCGCGACCATGGCCGAGGTGATGGAGCTCGCCATCGCGGACGCGCGCGGCGAGTCCGTCGACCAGTACCGCGTCCAGCAGATCGTCTCGAAGGTCGAGGACACCATCTACGAGTTCCCCCTGCGTCTCCCCTCGAACCTCGCGCTCGTCCTCCGCGTCGCCACCGTCGTCGAGGGCGTCTGCCTCACCCTTGACCCCGACTTCGACTTCGTCACCGTCGCCACCGACTACCTCGGCGAACAGGGCTACTACGAGCGCGGCGCCCGCGAGTTCATCACGGAGACCGGCGACCAGCTCTCGGAGTCCGCACGCGCCTCGCTGCGCCTCGCGCCGAAACTCGAGCGCGCGCTCGACCGCGTCGACCGCGACGACTTCTACGTTCGGGCCGCCGTCGAGGACTCCGGTGGCTACGTCGACGCGCTCGCGAGGCGTCTCGTCACCGGCCTCCTCTTCGGTGCGGGCGTCGTCTCCACCGGCCTGCTCTACGCGGACGCCGCCACTCGACTCGCCGCCGTCGCCGCCGGCGGCACGCTCGTCGTCGGCCTGCTCTGCTGGCGCTCCTTCCGGCGGCGACGCGGGCCGTCGAGCGCGTCCCCGTCCGGCCGCGACGGCTGGTAACGCCGTCCATTCGCGGACCTCCGTCGCCCCGCCCATCGCGCAACTCGGGCCGCTCGCGGGGCGTCCGCGGCGTCGTTCCTATCGCCGGTCAGCGGCCGCTCACTGGTGCGTTCCAAACGGTTTATACCCGACAGGCGAGAATCGCGGGTATGGCGAAAGAGCAGAAGGAAGTTCGGGACCTCCAGGAAGGGAACTACGTCATCGTCGAGGACGCCGCGTGTAAGATCGACGGCTACTCGACGGCGAAGCCCGGCAAGCACGGCAGCGCGAAGGCCCGTATCGAGGCGCGCGGCGTCTTCGACGGCAAGCGCCGCTCGCTCAGCCAGCCGGTCGACGCGAAGATCTGGGTCCCGATAATCGACCGCAAGGGCGGCCAGATCGTCTCCAAGGAGTCCGACACCGTCGTGCAGGTCATGGACCTCGAGACCTTCGAGACGGTGACGATGGAGATCCCCGAGGACATCGAGGTCGACCCCGACGACGAGATCGAGTACCTCGAGTGGGAAGGCAAGCGCAAGGTCCTCCAGTAATCGGATGTTCCCCGGCGCGACGGCGGACCGCTCTGCTTCGTCCTACGTGGTCGTCGGCGCGCCGCTCGACGTCTCTACGTCCTTCCAGCCGGGGACGCGCTTCGGGCCGGAGCGCGTCCGTCGGTTCGCGGGGACGTTCGAGGACTACGACCGCGCCGCCGACCGTTCGTTTTCCGAATTGGGTGTCGCCGACGCCGGCGACGTCCACGCGTGGAACGACGCCGCGGAGTACTGTGAGTACCTCGCGAGCGTCTGCCGCGACGTCGTCCGCGACGACGCGATACCGCTCACCATCGGCGGCGAGCACACCGTCTCCGTGGCGCCGGTGCGCGCCGTCGACCCCGACGTCTTCGTCGTCTGCGACGCCCACCTCGACCTGCGCGAGGCGTACGACGGCGACCCGTGGAGTCACTCGACGGTCACCCGACACGCGCTTGATGTCGCCGACGAGGCGGTGATCCTCGGCGCGCGCTCCGGGTCCGAGGCGGAGTGGGAACGTGCCGCCGAGGGCGACGTCACCGTCGTCGACCCCGAGGACGTCGCGGCGTGGGCGCCGCCGGCCGAGTTCGCCGAACGCGACGTCTACCTCTCGGTGGACGTGGACGCCGCCGACCCGGCGTACGCCCCGGGGACGGGCACGCCGGAGCCGTTCGGCCTCACGTCGCGCGAACTCCGCGACGTCGTGCGCGCGGTCGCGCCGCACGCCTCGGGCTTCGACGTCGTGGAGGTGAACGACCGCGACGACGGGCAGGCGGCGGTGCTCGCGGCGAAACTCCTCCGCGCGTTCGTCTTCGCGCACGCGGACGCGACGGCCGCCGACGGCTGAGCGCGGGCGCGGGTGGACGGCCGGGAACCGGGGCGAGCAGGTGGTGCGTCGCGTTCCGTTGGGGCCGCGCCACCGGTTTCGCGGTGGCCGCCGACGGGCGTTCGGTCAGGGCACGTCGCGTGGTGGTCACGGCCCCCCACGTGAACTCCCGCATCCTTCTTGTCGCCGGAGGCCCGTTCTCCCCTATGCGACTCTCAGAACTCGTCTCGCGCTACGACGAGCGACTTCGCACCGAGGACTTCGCGGACGTGGACGCGTCGGCCAACGGCCTCCAGGTCGGCCCCGACGAGAAGCACGTCGAGCACGTCGCGTTCGCGGTCGACGCCGTCGCGGAGACGGCCGAGCGCGCGGCCGAGGCGGACGCCGACCTCCTCGTCACGCACCACGGGCTCTCGTGGGGCGGCATCGAGCGGGTCACCGACCGACAGTACGGCCGCATCGCGCCGCTCATCGAGAACGACGTCGCGCTCTACGTCTCACACCTCCCGCTCGATGGGCACCCCGAGCTGGGGAACGCGGCGGGCGTCGCGGACGTTCTCGGCCTCGCGAACACCGAGGGCATCGGGCACGTCGGCGCGGAGACCATCGGCCTTCGCGGGGACGCGGGCGCGCTCGCGCGCTCGGAGGTCCACGAGCGCCTCGAGGCCGAACTCGACCACGGCGGGACGGGCGTGCGCGCGCTCGAGTTCGGCCCCGAGACCGTCTCCGACGTCGCGGTCGTGACGGGCGCGGGCGCGGACTTCCTCGACGAGGCCGTCGCGGCGGGCGTCGACACGCTCGTGACGGGCGAGCCGAAGGGGAAGACATACCACGAGGCGAAGGAGGCCAACGTCAACGTCTTCTGCGGGACGCACTACGGGACGGAGACGTTCGGCGTGCGCTCGCTAATGGACCTCACGGAACGCTGGGGGCCCGACGTGACGTACCTCGACGTGCCGACCGGTCTGTAGGCGGCGAATCCGCGCCCTTCAAGCGGCCCGCCGGCCCACGTGTGCGTATGAGCGACGACCACGACGAGTACGAGGAGCCGGCGCGCGAGGAGTTCGACCACGACCCCCTCGGGCACGCGGAGGTGCACGCGGGGATGACGGTCGGCGAACTCGTCGAACAATACGGGCACGCGGGCATCGGCGCGGCGGACGTCTCGCACGCCGTCGACGTCTACGCGGAGATGCTCGGCGACGACGACGTGACGAACTTCTTCGGGCTCGCGGGCGCGATGGTCCCGACGGGGATGCGCCAAGTCGTCGTCGAACTCATCCGGGACGGCCACATCGACGCGCTCGTGACGACGGGCGCGAACCTGACGCACGACGCCATCGAGGCCGTGGGCGGGAAGCACCACCACGGTCACGCGGGCCCGCACGACCACCGGATGAGCGCGGACGACGAGCACGCGGGGATGGACCCGACGGCGTACGACGAGACGCTCCGCGAGGAGGAGGTCGACCGCATCTACAACGTCTACCTCCCGCAGGAGCACTTCGCGCTCTTCGAGGCCCACCTCCGCGAGAACGTCTTCCCGGAGGTCGAGCGCACCGTCTCCATCCAGGAGCTCACCGAGGCGCTCGGGAAGGCGAACCTCGAGGTGAACGAGGAAGACGACGTCGCGGAGGACGCCGGCATCGCCGCCGCCGCGTACGAGCACGACGTCCCCGTCTACGTGCCGGCGATTCAGGACTCCGTGCTCGGCCTGCAGGCGTGGATGTACTCGCAGACGAGCGACTTCACGCTCGACGCCCTGAAGGACATGACGCACATCACGGACCTCGCCTTCGACGCCGAGAAGGCGGGCGCGATGGTCGTCGGCGGCGGCGTCCCGAAGAACTACGTCCTCCAGACGATGCTCGTCGTCCCCGAGGCGTACGACTACGCGGTCCAGTTGACGATGGACCCCGAGCACACGGGCGGGCTCTCGGGGGCGACGCTCGACGAAGCGCGCTCGTGGGGGAAGCTGAAGCCCACGGCGGAGAACGCGACCGTCGTCGGGGACGCCACCATCACGCTCCCGCTCGTCGTCGCGGCGACGCGCGAGCGCCTGTAGGCGCGGACGGACGTCGGCGTCGCCCGGTGTGAGACGCGGACACATCGATAGAGGCGAGCGGTGTCGATACGGTCGAACGACTCGCCGACGTGAGCCGTTTCGACGGATTTCGACGCCGAAACAACGGAAGTGGTCGTCCGAACGCAAGATAGTTGGTGTATCGGACGTTCGAAAACCCGATCTCGGTTTCGGGAAAACAAATACGGAGTCCTTATCCGTGTACGGGGCGTTCGTCTATTTGCAATGGCATCCGGTAAGGTTGACTTCTTCAACGACACGGGCGGTTACGGTTTCATCACGACTGAGGACTCTGAGGAGGACGTTTTCTTCCACATGGAGGACGTCGGCGGTGAGGACCTGACTGAAGGTACTGATATCGAATTCGACATCGAAGACGCCCCCAAGGGCCCGCGCGCGACGAACGTCGTTCGCGCGTAATTCGACGTACTACTGTCGCCGTTCGGCGACACGAGCGTTACTTCGGTTTTTCTCACACTCGCGAGCGACCGGTGTACGGCCGTCGAGTCCGGCTGGTGTTCGTTCCGCCGACCCGCCGAATTATAACACAAACGTCGAACCCACACACCGACGGTCGTCGGCCGCCGACGCGGCGATAAAACATGAGTTAAGCGGGTGGAGCGAGAGGGTCGAGATAGCCTTCCCCACACTCTAACCATGTCCGGAGAGTACGACCTAGTCATCGTCGGCGGCGGCATCAGCGGCGCATCGCTCCTCTACACGGTCGCGAAGTTCACCGACGTCGAGTCGGTCGCGCTCGTCGAGAAGGAATCGGAGATCGCGCAGATCAACTCCCACCACACGAACAACTCCCAGACCCTCCACTTCGGCGACATCGAGACGAACTACACGCTCGAGAAGGCCGAGGAAGTGAAGGAGGGCGCCGAGCTCCTCGCCGGCTACCTCGAGAACCACGACCCCGAGCGCGAGATGCACTCGAAGCGCTCGAAGATGGTTCTGGGTGTGGGTGACGAGGAAGTCGCCTCCCTCGAGGAGCGCTACCACGAGGAGGGCTTCGGCGACCTCTACCCGAAGCTCCGCCCCATCGAGCGCGAGGAGATCGCCGAGCTCGAACCGAAGGTCGTCGAGGGCCGCGACCCCGAGAAGGACCTGCTCGCGCTCCAGACGCCGGACGGCTACGTCGTCGACTACGGCGCGACCGCCCAGTCCTTCGTCGAGCAGGCGAAGGAGGAGGCGGGCGTCGACGTCTACACCGGTACGGAGGTCACCGACATCACGGAGACGACGCGCGGCTACACGCTCACGACCGACGAGGGGCCGTTCGACTGCGACGTCGCCGTCGTCGCCGCCGGGTCGCACAGCCTCCAGATCGCGAAGGAGATGGGCTACGGCGAGGACAAGGTCCTCCTCCCCGTCGCCGGGAGCTTCTTCCTCGCGGACGACGGCCCGCTGAACGGGAAGGTCTACACGCTCCAGATGAAGAAGCTCCCGTTCGCCGCCGTCCACGGCGACGCGGACGTCCACGACGGCTCTATTACGCGGTTCGGGCCGACCGCGAAGCTCGTCCCGACGCTCGAACGCGGCCGGCTCAACACCGTCAGCGACTTCCTCGACGTCTTCGGGCTCAACGTCGCCTCCTTCCTGAGCTACGCGAACATCCTCTCCGACCGCATCCTCCTCCCCTACGTCCTCCGCAACCTCGTCTACGACGTCCCCGAGGTCGGCCGGCGCTCCTTCCTCCCGGAAGTCCAGAAGGTCGTCCCGACGATGGAGCTCGAGGACATCGAGCGCGCGAAGGGCTACGGCGGCGTCCGCCCGCAGATCGTGGACACAAAGAACAAGAGCCTCGACATGGGCGAGGCGAAGATCGTCGGCGACGACATCATCTTCAACATCACGCCCTCGCCCGGCGCCTCGACCTGCCTGAAGAACGCGATGCGCGACACGCACACCCTCATCGACTTCTTCGACGACGATTACGAGTTCGACGAGGACGCCTTCCGCGCCGACACCATCGGCGAGTTCCCGCGCCTCGACGACGCGGACGGCGACGAGGAGTAAGCCCTACTCGCGGAGTTCGTCCGCGAGCGTCGGCACGAACGTCCCGACGTCCGTCACGAGCCCCACGGCCTGCGCGCTCCCCCGGTCGAGCAACTGCGTGACCGTCGCGGGGTTGATGTCGACGCAGACGACGCGCGTCGAGGAGGGGAGACAGTTCCCGACCGCGACCGAGTGCAGCAGCGTCGAGAGCATCACCACCATGTCCGCGTCGTGGGCCTGTCGGCGGATCGCCTCTTGGGCCTCGATGGTGTCCGTGATCGTGTCCGGGAGCGGGCCGTCGTCGCGGATGGAGCCCGCGAGCACGTAGTCGACGTCGTTCTCGACGCACTCGTACATCACGCCCTCCGTCACGAGGCCGTCGTCGACCGCGTTCTCGATGCCGCCCGCGCGGACGATCTCGCTGATCGTGTAGATGTGGTGCTTGTGGCCCTTTCGGGGGTGCTCTAAGGTCTCGATGTTCATGCCGAGGCTCGTCCCGTAGAGGCCGCGCTCGATGTCGTGGGTCGCGAAGCCGTTCCCCGCCGAGAGCGCGTCCACGTACCCTTCGCGGACGAGCTCGGCGAGCGCGTCGCCCGCCCCGGAATGGATGACGGCGGGGCCGGCGACGACGAGGACGTTCCCGCCCGCGCGCTTCACCTCGCGCAGCGCGTCCGCGACCTCGCGGATGAGCGACGCCGACGGGCGCTCGGCGGAGACGCCGCCGCGCATGAAGCCGAAGGGCCCCGAGGAGTCCCGGGGGCGCTCGGGCGGCCGCACCCGAATCCCCGCCTCGCCCGTCACCACGAGGTCGTCCGCCTCGATGCCGTTCAGCACCTGCGTGCGCGCCGTCGGCTCGCCGTCCGGGTCCTCGACGACGATGGCGCAGTCCATCTCGATGTCCTCGACCGGCACCCACGTCCCGTTCACGCGGACCTCCGTCGGGTGGTTCGTCGTCGAGTAGAACCCCTGCGGGACGACGCGCTTGGCGGGTGCAGGCGTCAGCGTCGCGTCCTCCGGGTCGATGGGGTTCACGCCCGACTGGTGGAGCTCGTGGACGATGGACTGCAGGGTGTCCGCGTCCGGCGCGAGCACGCGCAAGCGCGCGTAGGACTCCTCGTCCTTCGCCCGCCCGACGTCGAACTGTTCGACGTCGAAGTCCCCGCCGAGGTCCATGATGACCTCGAAGCAGCGCTGCATCGTCCCCGAGTCGATGATGTGTCCCTCCAGCTCGACGGTCCGCGAAACGGTCATACTCGGGCGTCGTCGCCGGACGCAATCAGGGTTGCGCCGCGACGGCGGTGGCGTTTTAGGGGTCGGCGCGATACGTCACGGTGGCCGATGACGACACCACCGGGCCGAGCCCGGGGTGGCTCCCGGGCAGTGAGGAGCCCTATGAGTGCCGAGGCCAGCTTTCTATCCATACATTTGCGAGAAGAAGTGAACGAACGTCAGAGAATCGCGTCTGCTACCCTCTGAGAGAGGACAGTCGTAATCAAAAGGCGAATAGAGTACACTCTGAGGCGTTACATAGGCCCTAGTCACTACTTCATGAGTAACAATCCCTAGTTGAAGTCACTCCCGTCTGTCCCACCCGGGTTTCCGCTGGACCAACGAAAGAGACCACCAACGACTATAACTCGTCGCGATGTTTCGACAAGTAATGCCGAACAACCTTGAGAACGGGTCTGCGGAAAAGCCATCCGCAGACTCAGAGGATATCGTTCTTTCCTCGTATGTCGCGTACAATCGGAAGGTCTTTCCAAAAATAGTTGACCTCCACGTTGAGGACGGGGCAACTATCGCTGACGTGACTTATGGACGCGGGAACTTCTGGACCGACGTGCCGGACGGGAAGTACAAGGTATACAAGACAGATATTGACCCTGAAAAATCACCAGATAGTGAAGAAGGAGTCGATTGCCGAAACCTCCCCTACGAAGATGGTGAACTCGACTGTGTAGTGCTAGACCCACCCTATGCAGAGGGGTTCTTCCGGCGAAATAAAGAACATCTCGCAGGGAATGGCACACACTCGAATTTCCGGTCGAATTACTCGACGGGTAATGTGCATACCGGTGGGTCGAAATATCATCAAGCAGTGTTAGACCTCTACTTTGAAGCGGGAAAGGAAGCCAAACGGGTACTTAGCGATGACGGGGTCTTCGTGGTAAAGGTTGGAGACGAGGTGAGTTCGAACACTCAGTACCTGACTCATATCCAAATAACAAACTATTACGAGAGAGAACTGGAGTTTTACACGAAGGATTTGTTCGTCGTAGAACGTCACAACAAACCCTCTGTTTCCGGAATGCAAAACCAAGTCCACGCACGCAAGAACCACTCCTTCTTCATGGTATACAATATGGATGGAGAGCCTCAGAATATTATCGAAACAAGCTGAAGGCAGTTCAGCGAACGGTGAATATCTCCATCCCCGTATCGAGGGGCATCGGGCTAACTGAATTCTGGAGTAAGTCAGTCACGTCTCCTTGTAGCGTCGCTCCCCCATCACCGGAACTACTCACTTCAGAGAACAGCATCTTCCAAAGACGCGCGTTATCATAGTCGTCGGAGTGCGATGGGATGAACTCAATCAGTCGTTCGCTTACGATAACGATGAGCTTCTTTTTCATCCGGCTCAAAGCAACATTGAGCCGATTTGGACTCAAGATGAACTCCGCTTCTCTACGGATGTAGTCGGGGTCGCTTACTGTACTCGATAGAATAATCACGTCGCGTTCACTCCCCTGGAATCTATCGACTGTATCAACTACACCGTCGCCAACCTTGCTACCCAGCGAGTCAATCAGACGACCCCGTTGAGCGTTGTGAGGAGTGATTATCCCGATGTCTTCCTCTGAACGGTCAATCGGGGTGATTAGGGAATCCACAATGCCAGCCTCAAGTGCGTTAGATTGCTGGCTCTCGCTGTCTTGATGGACGATAATCGAAATTGGACAATCTGGATTGAGCACTGTATCGAGTGCCTTATTTCCGGTCTTGTTGACCGCAAGAGGGTCGCGGTGGCCGCGAAGATGGGGGTTATCCTCAGTGAATGAACGGTATCTCACCCCATCACGTGCGTACACCAGCTTTCTTAGAATACGAGCTACTTCCTCATCACACCGGTAGGTAATCTCCAACCGGTCTATCGGGTACTCTATCGAGGTCGGCACCTCAACTTCATCGAACTGCTCGTCATCGCCAAACTGGTCTTCCCCACTTAGTAGCCGAAACAGGTCCATCACTGAAAGATACGGAACCAACTCTCGGATGGTTCGGCGGTCTTCTCGCTCCCAATCGTGTTTCTGAATAGGCGAGAGCTGTCTATGGTCACCTACGACGAGAGTACGCGCCCCGTCTTTGGTAGATGACCCCGACATCAAAAAGTCCGTGACGGTCATCATACTGGCTTCATCAACCGCAAATAGGTCGAAGGTGGGTCGTATCGTCTCGTCAAATGCTTTCTTGATTATTCGATTTCCACCGCTCGGAGTTCCAAAAATGACGAAGCTGTCGGCCCCTGCCCCCCAGTTGCTCAGTTGTTGTTGCCCCTCTAAGTCCCTTTTCAGGTCCTCAACCTTCGACTTCTCCGTGTTGTAGTTAACCCGTTCAACATCGGTTTTAGTGGGAACAGAGTAGCCACGGTCACGCGATAAAGCACGAATCAGGCGGAGCGAGTCTAATTCGTCACACCCCTCTTCAGCCATAAGCGTATACTTGAACTCATCAACTTTCTTCAATATCGCGTTAACTGCTCGATGTGAGGGAGCTACAACTAACGCGCGAATGCTCCCTCCATCGTTCATCCGGTCATATGAGGCACGCAGGAGCGCATGGGCAAGCGCCAAGGATTTTCCTGTTCCCGGGGGACCCTGAAGGATAGCAAAGTCATCCTCTTGGCGAGTGATGAATCTCTCTTGGCGGTCGTTTGGATAATCAAGCGAAGGGCTACTCTCGACAAAGTCGAGGTATCCATGATTTGTTTCTCCGTCATTGCTCATACGCCATCACCCCGAATGAGGCCGTCTAAGAGATGATAATAGTGATATCTCGGGTTTTGACTGGGGCGATTTGATTGCAGTTCTTCTAGCACGTCGTGGGCGTGTGTTGAGGTCCAGTCGTCGGTCTGTCTATCCAAAATATACCTATCTCCCGGTTGGAGGTGAACACAGCGGACGCCATAGCTATAGCCCGCATCTGCTTCGTTTTGTACCCACACGTCGTGCCTATGAACGTACTCAAACGTGTCTGGATTCGTGTTTGGTATGAAATTGCCATCTGTGTTGAACTCACTACAGCGGAGTGTGATGCTACGCTCACCCGTATTCACGCTCTGGACTTCAACGGGGAGCCCCGACTCTATGTCCGCTGGCTTCTTCTTGTCATCCTTATGAACTTGTTGAGAGGCGTCCCAAGTGACAGGATTTGCAACACGATGAGACCCCGAAGATTCGTTTTCAGCCCCCTTCAAACGGCAAGTATACGCAACCTTTGAGGGGTCGCTGAATTCATCAGGCTCGTATACAAGTCGTCCTGTTACAACGAGGTCGTCGCCATCAAGTTCAGTCTCCTCCACTTCCACGATTGCCGCATGGCCTTTCTGTACACGCTCACGTGGTGCCTTTGCGTATTCTCGATACTTTTCTTGACGGTCAGCATAGTGCTCCAAGTCCAGATAATCGTTGAGAGACCGAGCCAAGTCGATGTCTCCCAAGTTAAATTCAGGAAGTTCTGGGAGGTCGATTTGTTCTTTGCCAAGGAAGGGATTCTGATGGGACGCAGTACACGACTCCAGATGGTGAAGCGCGTGGGACATTTTCTCTCCCAGGAGCCCCACGTCTTCCGGCGTGATTCTCTCGTCTTGCTTGTCGGCATCGTGGTACCTGTACTTCTGGATTTCCCACCTATCACGCCCTGAATCTGCCCAGTCTAGGTCTAGCTTCCCTTTTGCGGCCCAGATATACTCCAGAGGAATTTGATTGTCGAAACGTGCTTTGAGCGGGTAGAAATCGTCTGGATTCTGGATATCCGATTTACTGTGGAGTCTACCATCGCTGTCGGCTTCCACTGGCAGTTTGAAATTGAACAGGTTGTACTTGAATGCATCATAGCAGTTGAAGGTCAATCCTCCACCGGACCGTGTCACCTCCCAGTTTGACTTCTTGAATAGACCGTCGCATCCGCAGTCACAATACTGCGAAGTCGCTTGGTCAAGAATCGGTAGAATACCACTTCCAGGATACCGGAGAGCGAAACGGTCCTGAAGTTCGTCTTGTACAATACTGACCATTGGTTGGTCAATGGCCTTTCGATACCCTAGGAGGTCGCGAACCGCATCGAACGAGTCCTTGTCATACCGAGGCATCTGACGGAGAATGCCATCTACCAGAGCATCCCGCTCCATCCTGCTGAAGAAATATACATGCAACGCTGACCGTGTATCCCCTTCAGCCACGTGTTCTATGGCCGGGAATAGTTTGGAAAAGAAGTCCTCGAGCAAGTCGCCTTCAGCCTTTAGAACCTCTTCTCGCTGGTCGTTATCTGGTAATCGGTCTACTACGGAACTAAATGAAAGTGCTCCCATGGCCGAATTGTTTCTGACAACTCGTCCAGCAAGCATAGCCAAGGAGTCGCGCATGAAGTCCTCTCGTACATAGAGATATACTCTGATGAGTTCGTCTGGGTCGTAGTCCATCTTCTCTCGGGCATTTGGTGACGCGCTGGTTGATGGAAGGGTACTGTCCCCTGACCCCTGAATCGGCGTGGCGTATAATGGCCCAGTTCGTGCCTGAGAGTCGTTCTGTGCTGCTTGTCTGGTTTGTATCCCACCCAACATAGCTTGTGCCCGCTGAACCATCCGGTCGACTTTCCCTCCGATTGTAGGTTCACTCAAAAGCTGCTTGACGGTATTCTCGTCGCGTGAAGGAAGTTCGTCGTAGACGTAGGGTTTGGGGTCTTCAATTTTCTCTTTCAGACCCGCGAGGTCCTCAATATCATCGATACCATGTTTGTTGAGGATTCGCTGTTCACCCTCTGTGAGGCCGAGTAGCGCTAAGTCCAGATTGTCCAGGGCATATTTGAAACAATCTTCATTATACAGACAGGTGTTGCACTTACCAGTCAGAGCGAAGTTGACTTCGTCCTGTTTGTAAACAGAGTCTATCGTGCCATCCTCACGCAGAAGCCTTCGCACGTCTTCTCTGACCACTTCGGGTTCAGCAATAGTTTGAATTGATTCTGGGTCAGTGAAGTCTAATGAATCGCTTTCCCGATGGACTACGCTGATTCGAACCTCTAACTTATCTACGAGTGGTTGTAGGATATCTTCAAAAATTAGTGCGTAGATGCCCGCCTGAATCTGGTGATATGGCTGTACATCACTCGAAGCCTTGATTTCGAAGATGTGCGCAATTATCCCACTATCGGGCGATTCCCAGAGAGCCAGCATATCCCCGCGTCCCTTGATTCCCCACACGTCGATGTAACCGCGGGCAGGTGGTTGCTCAATAACAACAGGATTCTGGACCGTCGCCTGGTCAACAAGACTGTCTAATTCTGTACGTACTTCCTGTTTTCCTATTTCTGGTTCATCACTTACGTCCCAGTCAGAACCATCGTAAAGGCCGACTGAGTCTTGTTTGATATCTTCAGTAATATCATCCTCGAACCGGTTGCCAATTTCACTCAGGAACACACCTAGTTCGTCCTCGTTCCCCGAGATTTTACCCAGGCTTTGTTGGAGGTAGCGAGGGCACTGTTCAAATCCAATAAAGAGACCAATATCCCCCGGACTGAGGACAGGACGTGAGGACCTAGACATCAATAGCTAATGGGTAGCATACCCGGCATGATAGTATTATCCCTGGCTATCATATTTCTCAATCCCACCTCTCAGACTAAGCCAATGAACTAGTCGAAGAGATGGTCTCGCTCTCCAAGCTAGGAACTCTCAGTTCTGTCTAGTCAAAATCCCGGAATAGAAGGTCTGAGAGATGCGTCACCTCATCAGTCTCGGAATGAGTTGTGAACAGGCAGGTTTGCAATTGACTCGGGGTCACAGTCGAACGGACTCGGGAGTTCGTCAATGAAGGCCCGCACGAATCCTATAGTTCCCGGTTCGACTATCACTTCGGCGTCGGCGTGAACCGGCTCACCATCCTCGTTCTCGTAGGTCGTGGGGGCGAGTACGGGAACGCCCTCTTCAAGATACTCCTGCGAGACATTTCTGAGCGCCCCACTCTCCGTGTTGAGGTTCCCGTCCGAGTCTATTGTCCCGACGACCTCACCCCGCTCGTGATTGAGTATCTCGACCTCGACGACCTCCTGCTGGTCTTCACCGCTCGCGTTCTCAATCCCATCAGCAACGGCTCGTCCGAAATCGTCCTCCATCCACTCCGCTATCTCGGAGGCGTCGGCATGAGGACCAGGGCGTTCGGGGTCGTCCATAGCTGTGTGAGTGACGCGGTTGGGATTCGTTGAGCAGGGCAGTTAATCCTCGCCTCCGAGTGCTCACATCGCCATGTCGAGTGTTCGGAGGTCAACGTCGTACTCGTTCACTATTGCCCAGCAGGCATTAAGAGATACATCGGAACGAGCGAGGAACAGCGGAGACGTACCGTCTCTACCAGTCAAAGAATTCCTGTGCCTCGGTGGGAGATAACGGCGCTTCATAATCTGGGTTGTCTGCGCTCAGTGCCCCTGGGTCGCGCCATCGACCCTCGATATTTAGCGGCTCGTCAGTCCAGGAGTTTGTCCCTGGCTTCTGTAACTGGTACTTCCGTTCGCCCGTTCTAGTGTTTTCCCAGCCGTGGCTCCCTTGTGAGCCGACATATGGAATCCAAACACCCGGCGGGGACGGTTCATCGTCTCCGTCAAGACTCTGGACCATCACGCCGTCTTCTCGCCGCTTATCGATATATTGTCGTGGGTTGTTTTCATATTCGCGCAGTTCCTCGGCGAATTCACGCTGCTTCGCACGCTTTTGTCTGCGCTTATTCTCGGCTCTTCGAATGTCTGGCGGCTTATACTCCTTGCCCCTGTGCCGCGCCTTACGACGAAGATAGGCCTCTTCTTCGTGCTGCTCCTCTTTTCGCATCACCCTCCACTTGTTCGATAGGTATCGGTTGTAGGAGTTCATTGAGCTCATCGAATAGGGGTTAGCGACCAGCACGGAAGTATATTATTCACAGTTGATAGGTTTTGTAGCGTATTTTCTCGTAGTGGATTGCAATACCGATAGGTGAGACAGAACATGTGACGGGCTCGGTTGTTCTGAAGGTGACACAAATGAGACATGTCCGAGGCGAAGCTGAAACTATTCTCGAACAACACGAGCCTGGATACGAATCTCAACGCTCCGCGTCATTGACGGGGATAACCGCGGTTTCAGGACGAAGCACGAGTTTATCTACAGGATTGTTTCAGCTTTCGGGGAACAGGAGATACGAAGGAGAAGAAGCGTCAGAACTCGGGGTATGCGAGCTCGTCCGGCCAACTGAATTCGGGTTTCACACGAACCCCCGTCGTAGTTCCTCCGCGAACGGGAACCTCCTCCTTCTCGCCCAAGCCGAGAGCGGCGACTTCATCGATTCGGTCACGAGCGGTCGGTCGGCTCATATCTAGAATATCCTCCACTTCGTTCGGCGTGAGCGGCCCCGCCTTTTCTGGGTCAAGAAGCGCCCGAACGATGCCCCGACGCTTCGACGGCATCGTGCTCAGGGCGACTCTACCACACACTTCGACATCTCCGGGTTCGAGTCGGGTGCGGCCGTGGATGAGCGCGTGACCACGAGCGAGGTCGTGGAGTAGCTTCCCTATTCGCTTCGGGGCCTCGATATTGGCTTTGCCGTTCTGCACTGAGCCCCGAGCGTGGGCCACGACTCTTGCAAGACGCTCAAGCGGTGCTTCAACCTCTTCGTACATCGGTTCGTCAGTCCACGCTACGCTTTCAGCGCCATCGTGGTAGCCCCACAAATCTCGCAGGAACTCCTGAATAGCTGCTCGTCCTCGCTCGATTGGCCGGCGTTCGCCCCCGTCAACAACCGAGCGCAGCCAGTCGTCCTCATAGTCCTCCTCGGGCCACTCGACGAAGAGAAGGCGCTGCCCGACGTTGCCCATCATCCTCCACGCCCGCGGATTAAGAGGCGTTGTTGCGCCGATGAAATTGAATCGGATATCATCGTATCCGGCTTTCCCGTGGGTCGCCGTCTGGCGATAGTATCCGTCGCCGTCCATTATCCGCGCTAACTTCCCCCAACGACTGCGGATAGTTTGCTCGCTACCGGTAAAGAGCGTGTTCGCGTCTCTCACCGCGAGGGTACGGTCTTCGAGTTGCGGGAGCAGGTCGTTGTTTCCGGAGGTTCCATTCGATTTTGAAGGCCCTGCGCTCACGAACGAGGCCGGCGTGATGTCTGAACGGCGACAGAACTGTTCGTTGAGGCCTCCGAACGTTTTGAGTAGCATCGTCTTGCCCACGCCCGACTGGCCTTCGACCATCATCGCTCGGGACGCCTCTATGTCGTCGAGCAGGAGCGTCGCGTGAGTTGCTAAGAGCGGCTTCATCACGGCCCAACCCTCCTCGCCGAACTCGTCGGAGATGACCTCCCGCACATCATAGTACGTCAGGGAGGGCGGAGCTACCAGTTCGTCGGGAGCCGCGACCAGATTTGCCTCTCCTGGTCTCACTGGCCCGCCTCGCGCTCGGTTGTACCGGCGAGCGAACTCTTCGTCAGTTTGACCTCGTAGGGCTTTCTGCCGAGCCTGTTCCGCCTCGTCGCCCGTGTATTTCATTCTCGCTGACTCCCGCATTTCCGCGAACTCCTCGTCACTACGCTGCATCGACCGCCGTCGCATCTCCTTCACCTCTTCGTCTGAATACGTCGTCTTCGACAACTCGTACATCTCCGCGAGTTCGTCATTGGAGTGCTCTGAGAACTCCACCGAGCGGATGTTGTTGGGGATGGTACAAGCCTGTTCCCCGAGGTCGCGGCTGAACGGAGCGTCCGTATCGGCGTTTGTTTGCTGTTCGTTTCGTCCGTCGTGGGATTGTGTTTTGGACATCTTCGATTCCCTCTGTGAAGTCTTCCAGCGAACCGACCGCACCGGACTGAACCTCGTGACTTCACGCCTAAGAGTGAGAGACCATCTCGGATTACACGTACGAGCCAAAAATGCCCCCGTGCTTAGGAAGAAGCATTGACGTGCTAAAAGATAGCACACCGTATTCTTCACCTCATCGACACACGGTCAAATCGAGTTTTTTACTAGCTACAACGTAGCTAGCTTTTTTAGCTGTATTCTGTACCAATAGACGAGGAATGATTGAGTCCGTTGAAAGAGCCGAACAACAATATTTTCTCCTACACCTGTCTTCCCACTCGTTGTTAAATAGCTCAAACCTGTCTATGAAGATGTCTAACGTCTAAACAACAGTATGGACGAGCCGATGGAACACACGGACCCAGGCTATCCATCGTCAGACGACGCAAGCTGCTCCCGTGTCAGCGAAGTGAACGTGGAGGCAACGACTCGGACTAGTGCTGAGACACGTCCCACAGCGAACAGAAGAGTATCAATATCTCTGAGCTGTGGGATTTCGGAATAGAAAATATTCCACCAGTCCTACTAACGTCTTCTCCGAGCGCCACGACATGCCAGACCGCTACTGTCCTGCGTGTGGTGCAGAGCTTGACGACGATGCCTCGTACTGTCCTGAGTGTGGTGTCGCAGTTGGAGACGACTACGAGACGACCGACAACGCGACCTCGACAGAGAACGATTCGTGGGACTGGACCTCTCCCCGTGGCCCGTTCCAGTCACCTCGTCGCGCCGTTGGTTCCCTGAACCTCATCGGATTCGCCTCGTTCCTGCTCGCCATCGGGCTCAACGCAGTGGGCCTGCCCATCACTGCGCTCCCGCATCCTCTCGATATAGCCCTCTTCAGTTACTGGTTCGGGGTGCTCGTCGTCGGACTACCGCTGTGGGGACTCCTGCATGTCACCGATAATGTCCTCGGATTCCTCAAACCGGATTGAGAAACCTTTCCTTTGAGACGAAGCAGACTCCTCGCTCTTGCAGGGCAGGTTCCATCTGTTACATCGTAGGGGCCGGGTTCACGAACAGGGAGAGCGTTGCGCGTCTTGTCGCAGACTCGAAAGCAGGTATAGCGACGAGTGTGGATAGCGTGGACGAGGAGGACACAGGGGAGTACTTCACGCAAAATTTTGCCGAACGTTCGTCCCGTCAACACCCCGTGTCCTCTCAGACACAAGACGCCGTCGTCTCTCGGGTTTCAGTAGATGTCCGAAGGAACACAGGACCTCACGCCGTCGACCGTCACACGAACGAGTCTCTTAGTGTCTCCCCGTATTGCTCCACGAGGGGACGCTACAGGTCAAGTGACTCGATGCACTCAAGATACGACTGCTTCGCATCGTATCTGTCAACCCTCGTGTAAATGTCCATTGTGCGAGAGTTTGAATCTCCCCTAATGTACTGGAGATAGTGGTCAGGCATCTCGTTATTGCGCATCAGCGTCGTGAACACCGTGCGGAACGTGTGAGGGGTGAACTTGCGGTGAAACCGCGTCTCGCCCTCGTCCATCACGCCTGCCTCGACCGCAGCGTCACGAACGGCTCGCTGCACCTGCGTCGTATTCACCCGATTCCCTCGAATGCTCAGGAACAAGTACTCGGAGTCGCTATCTGGGCGAACGAGACGATACCGTTTGATGGCGTGCTTCACCTCCTCGTCAACAGGGACGACTGTTTGACTCCCGCCCTTGCGCTCACGAAGGCGGATGAATCCGTCGTCAAGCATGAGGTCGTCCTGTTCGATTTCGAGTGCCTCGCGAATCCGGCAACCCGTCTTTGCGAGAATGACGGCAATCGCCTTGTTTCGTGGGTCAGCGATGTTATGGACGATTTTCTTAGCGCTCTCCCACGTCGCGCAGTCGGGACGGTCGCGGTACTTCTGTGGGATTTCTTCGAGGACGACCGCTGCGGGATTCCCAGTGATATCTTCGAAGCGTGGCCGCTTCATCGTCCACCCGTAGAATGAGGAGAGTGATTCGAGGTATCTACGCTTCGTGTTCCGCGAGAGGTCGCGGTCGGCAAGCGTACCGACATAGTCCTCGATATGTTCCACCTTGACATCTTCGGGGGCGAGGTCAGGGAATTCCTCGTGGAAGAATGATTTCAGTGTTCGGGAGTAGGCGTTGAGCGTCCGGCGACTGCGACCCATCGCCTCCTTCCGTTGGATGAAGTCGTTGACCGCGTCGTGCTCGTTCTCGTAAATCTTCTCGCGGGTCTTCCCCGTCATGCTTCGACTACCTCCGCGTCAGCGTCGTCGTGAGCGAGTCGCCACCCATACCCTTGCTTATACTCGACTTTGTTCTCTTCTGCGAGGTCGAACAGCTGCTCCTCGACAGCATCCTTGACGATTCCCGTGAGGACGCCGCTCCCCGTCACCTCTTTGAGAATGGTTTCGAACTCCTGGTAGCGGTCGGTGAGGAACGCAGTGACGAACTCCTCGTGTTCGATATCGATTTCACCGGGTTCGGAGTTACGAGCGTCTTCAAGGTCGTCCTGCAACTGCTCGACTTGCAGTTGTAGTTCTTCCACCTTCGACTCGTTCTGACTGTATGCGAGGAACCCTTCTTGACGGGCAGCGCGAGCCTCTTGTATCAGTTCATAGAGGTACTTTGACCGGCTCCCGTAGCCTTGCTCCTCGGCCTCCTCCATCCACTCCTCGGCGTGCTTGCGGTTCGGGTAGAGCGCAACGTAGGTCGTCTCCTCGGACAAGCCGACCTCGTTCTCCCACTCGGTTTGCTGTGGCTCTTCGTCACTCATTCGTGTCTCACAGCAGACAATTACGACTGGACGCTCCTAGGCCTATGGATAGCAACGACGGATGTGATGACCGTAGCTACTGCTATTCCTCTTGTAGCTCTCTGTAATCCTCCGCAAGCTGTTCATATAGTTCATCAACCTCCTCACTGAGTTGCGCTAGCTCATCGATTTCTTCCTCTGCCTGTTGTTCCATCACCTCGATAGTATCCTCAAAGAACTGCTCTACGTCTGGCCAATTATCAATCACCCACTCAGACGGGTCAAAGTATGGTTTCGTGATATGACCGAAATGCTGTTCGAAATCACGGTCGTCATCTTCTCGGTGAAGGTCGTCGACCATGACAACGAGCGACTTGGAACGTTCTAATTTTGATGTCCGTGCCTGTAACGGCAATACGTTCTCATGCTGTGCATAGTGCCGTAGACCCAGGACTGTTCTCGACGACTCTTTTCTCATGTATTCGTTTTTTACCTGCTGCAAATCCTCTCCAAATGACTGACCTACTCCGTTTTGAAGCGTTCTTTGCTGTTGGAGAAGGGTATAGAGACCTGAAAGGTAGTGGTGGAGCCTCCGCTCAACCTCGAAAACATAGCCCTGTGTTTCGAGTTGTTGAGTTCGTTCGGTGGCGTGTGGGGTGTCCAGTTCATGGATATCTTGCAAATCGTGGAAGTCATTCAGTAATGTGGTGTGCCGCCATCTGAATTTCTGCCTCTCGTCGATTACGTCACGAGCTTCATGCCCCCGAATCCGTTCAAAGATGGGGTCCCTCTCATCCTCAGAAGTCATAGAACCCGATTGAGTACCAGCAAAAATAAATCGTTTGTAGCAGAACGTCAGAAAAAGAATGGCACAGATAATTGAGAGCCGATTTCGGGTCTTAGAATTTGACGAAGAAGATGCACTGCTAAACGATATTGTAGACACGGGTTTGCCAGTCCACGTCAATAAAGAACGAGAGGAATACGGCGAATCCCTCCAGACTAAAATTGACGCCTTAGAACCAGGGAACATCATTGAGGCCGAAATTCAGAGTGAGTCCATCACGAGACAGGACGATACCTGGAAATTCATCGACCTAAAGGTCACTGACGAAACTCGTTTCCATTTTATCGAAGATGCCGATAATCACTCCTCTCATGTACCTGAATTGGCTGCCGCTGCTGAAAATATAGGTGAGAATACTGCGCGTACTGCAATCTCCTCGAATGGTGAGCCGATTGGGTTCATTACTGTAGGACAGGACCAAGGGGACCGATTTTGGTACGGTTTGCAAATGGGAACAAACACCCACGAGTTTGACATTCAAAATTTGGAAGCCATCGATGAGCCACCGTATGAGGTGATTTACACACGAAACTCGGACAAGAGTTTGCTTATATTCTATCACCTGGCTGAAAAGAACACCAAAGTCGCACGGGCCGTTTTATCTGCAAATCGATAATACGTCCATCCGGAATCTTTTGAGGTGCGTCTCTGTATGTCGTTGCATGCCGAACCCCCTCTTCTCGACGTACACACAAGGCGAAAACCGAGTTACATCAACAGTCATTGCCGTCCTTGAGCACGTCAACAACCAATTAGCGGAAGATATTCTGGAAGCGTTGACCGACGAATCGGACCTGTCGCTCGTCTCGTTCGATAATCAAGTGACAGGCGTCGACTCGGTCCCCGATGCTGCAATCAAGAGTTCAACTGCGCTCTGGTTCGAGACGAAGACGAGTCGGGACGCTGTGGACAAGGAACAACTCGAAAACCATCTTCATGCACTCGACGAGGACAAAACGGAATTGCAGCGTCTCATTGTCCTGACTCCGGATGCTCGACTCCCTGACGAGGTGGACGCAATCAATGACGAGCGCATCGTATGGGCCAACTTCGACTCGCTCATTGACACCATCGAGACGGTGCTGGAACGAGACGTAGGGAACGCCGAGGCGAGTATGTCCGTCCCAACCGAACGTGAAGCGTTCCTTCTGCGCGAACTCAGTCGCTTTCTCTACGACGAAGACCTCGTCAGCGGAAAAGAGGACCGCGTGCTGGTCGTCGCGGCTCGCAAGGCATGGCCCGAGTATCAAGAGCACGGGCTATACTTCTGCCAGGCGAATCGGTCGTTCAAGCCTGTCGACCACCTCGCGTTCTACACCGACGCTGAAATCAAAACAGCAGTCCCGTCAGTAACGGATGCCATCGAGAGCATCGAACTCACCGAGGAGACAGTGCGAAATCACCCTGACCTCTCGCAGTCGCAGCGCGAACAACTGCTTGATGCAGTGACGCAGTTTCGCAAAGAGGGGTCCGAACGGTACGGTGAAACGGAGAAAGTCATCTTCCTGCGTGATAGTATCGAACTTAACCACCCGGTGAAGAACGACAAGACAGCGAGTGATTCTGACCGCACGGTTGCCTTTGTCCAGGGACACCGTTACGTCTCATTCTCGAAGCTTCGGAATAGCCCCGAGTACACAACCGAATTAGAGGATTCCGACTAACTACCACGCTATGACGGAGTCGTACCGTTGATGGCGTTCTCAAGAAGGTCCAGAAATCCACTATCGTATCGCTCGTCTACGTGATTCACGTTCCAAAGACCTGATTCCCGTATCGCCTGACTCTGGCTGTGTCGACCGAGCCATCCGCCACCTCGTGGGTCAATCGGTTGCTCGTCGAAGTTGCTGAGGAGAGCGATAACATTCTGTTCGAGGTACGCTCGGTCGCTGTCGGCACTCGGTTCGTCGTCGAGATTCACCCAGAGGAATGGCTGTTCGCGGATGTATGTACTCACCCGGCGTTCGAGGATGTATTCCTCATCACGGACCTCTGACCGCTCACGGTCAATGCTCGACCAGCGTTTGTCCCAGTCGGGATAGTCGTCGTGCAGGTCGTGTTTCTCAATGATAGCCTCGCCGACGCGCTTGCGATACACAGAGCCGCGGTGAGCGCCCCCGTGAGGATGGTTGGAACTCCCGCTGCCCGTTCCGTAGTGTTGTTTCAGCCTATCCCAGAGCGATGTGCTGCTCCCCGCAGACACTGCGTGTGTCCCGACGCGGGTAACGCGCAACTGGTCGGTCGAGGTGCGTGTTTCGCCCGGTTCGAGGAAGAAGTAGACGCCACGGTCGGGCCAGTCCATGTACCCAGTGCAGTTCTTGAGTTTCCATGTACCGCCGACTCGTTGCTCAAGGTCGTCGAGTAACCCATAGAAGCGGTCGAGGTCGTCCTGACGAGCCATTCTTACAGGATTCCTCTCATTCACGCACAAAGAGTTTCACCACTCGGTACGACGACTTCGAGTAGAACGACGTATGGACGTCCTCGTACTCTCGCCGTGTTCCAAGGACAAACGATACGACCTAGTTCTCGACTGTAAGGACGTAGACGAGTATCTGCGCGATGAATTAGTGAATGAACATGGCGAGTACACGACGACCGCGTCCAACATGTACACTGGTCGTGAGCACCAGCACGTCAAGGCGGCGGTCACTAAGCTCCGCGAGGTTGTAGATGTCGACTGGTACATCATTTCCGCGGGATTCGGGCTGCTACGTGACGAAACCAAAATTCCATCATATGAGTGCGGTTTTAGCGATATCGAATCCGTTCGAACACGGGCCAGGCGAGCTGGATACGATACTGACGACCTGACGAACGACGAGACGATTCAGACAGTCGGCCGCGAGAAGAGAATTCCTCGGGCGTTCAGTAATGTACTGAACCGAGAGTATGACTTGCTGTTCGTCGTCCTGAGTGAACCATATCTTCTGTCAGTGGCGGATGCTCTCACCGAGATACCAGAGCAAACGACAGCATTCGCGTTTGCATCGAACGGGAGCCGGCAGTACGTCGGTGATTGTACTTGGATTCCCGCCACAGAAACGGAACGACAAGCCCTCGAAACGACGTGGATGGCGTTACGAGGTCAACAGTTCCGCGAGCTTGCGTCTTCAGCAGACAGACAGGAGTTAGAGCAGCTATGGGAACATCCTGAACGTGCAGAAACCCTAAGTTCCTGAGAGAGGACTACACCAATTCTCGTTCGAGTCCCACCTGTCGACGAATCCCCATCAGTTCCTCAAAGAACGCGGAATCACGAAGCTCCTCGTAGATTGCTGCCATTGCAGCCAGTTCGTCCCGGACGTAGTCTTCGATAATTTCGTGTTCACCATTTTCGTAGTACTCTGGCACGTCCTCACCAGCGAAGTCGCCCTGTGAGCCTACGAGTTCACCGCGTACTGCCTCCATCCCGATGAAGTCGGCTCCGAGGAGGTGTGCGAGGTCGAGATAGGAAGGCCATCGATAGATTTGGTTCCAACAATCCTCGTAGGACCATCCCAAATCGTTGAGCACCCCGTCGATAGTGATGCACTTCAGGAAGAGGAATGGGGCGTCGAAGCCGAGGATGTTGAACCCGACGAAGAGGGCACCGTCAGCACCGATACGCTTCCGCTTGATACCGGCCCAATCGTCTAAGAAGTCGACGAGGAGCGCCCGTTCCGATTCGTACTCCCAGCTAGGATAGAACGATACGGTACCATCGTCATGCGAATACTGTGCACTGATGATTTCATCTTCGAAGGGTGAGAACCCAGTCGTTTCCAAATCGTAGCCGTACACGAGCATGGCAGTTTCCCGATTAATTCGGGTTCTTAATAATCACAAGGTCGGTGGTAGCGGGATTGAAACCAGTGAGAAACAATTGCAGTAGCATGGCCGGTATACACCTCCCGTCAGAAGAGGAAGAGCAATATTGGATTCACGCTCAAGGCGACAGACAAGACTACTTTGAGGCTCACGATGTTCTGAGGCCAAAAGATACGACAGCGAACGACGTACCAGAGTCAGATAACGAGACTGTTCGGGGATTGGACGAGGAAGCACATCAACACGACTCCCCTACGTCACTTACTGGAAAGTGGAACGTCTTCCTCAAACCCGTCGAAATCGACGACGTCTGGGACTGCGTAACCGGGTTGGTCAAAGAGAACGAAATCTACGCAGCAAAGGTGTCGACGAAATATGGTCGCAAACAAGAAAATCGAGAGAACCATGTCATCGTCGTCTACACACCCAACTACTTCGACAAAGACGATGTCTTTCGAGTCCGCGAATTACTGCGAAATAAGTGCGGGGTAGACGAAACACTGTATTACAAACCCGATATCTACACTAGGAAGGGAATCTACGCCGATACCGCTCAGGAAATGGGCCTCCCAGGAGCAAGTCGGTATTCCGGATAAATTAGGAGCCCTGAGAATACGAACCGTTACCATCGGCGATTAGTTCGATTTCACTTTCACAGTGGTTGTCTAATTTTCAAGACCGTTCCAAGCCAACGAGTACCATATGTCCGAGCAAGCGCGAAAATTCGACCTCAATATGGAGGAGGTGCTTGAGGCGTGGGGCGTCGCAGATGCAACCAGAGAGGTAATCGCCAACGCCCTCGACGAACAGGCCCTTACAGACACAGGTGAAGTAGAAATCTACGAAGACGACGAGGGGAGATGGCATATTCGAGACTACGGTCGAGGGCTACGCCACGAGCACCTCACGCAGAACGAGGACGAGGAGAAGCTGAACAACCCGGACAAGGTAATCGGAAAATTCGGCGTCGGGTTGAAGGACGCGCTTGCGACGTTCTACCGGAACGGAGTCGACGTGACCATTCACTCGAAGCACGAGACGATAACCGTCGAGAAAGCACCGAAGGCTGATTTCGAAGACATCGAAACGCTGCACGGACTCATCTATCCGCCGGAGCAAGATATCGAGGGAACGGACGTGGTTCTCGATGGCATCACGGAGGCTCAAATCGACCAGGCCAAAAGCAACTTTCTGCGCTTCACCGACGACGAACTACTGGAGGAAACTAAGTTCGGAGAGGTCTACGCTTCCCCCGCAGGCGAGGATTCCCGTATCTACGTCACCGGGCTCAAGGTCGCTACTGAAGAGAACTTCCTTTTCAGCTACAACATCACGAAGACGACGAAGCAGGTGCGAGACGCCCTGAATCGGGAGCGTTCAAACGTGGGGCGCACAGCATATAGTTCGCGTGTGAAGGACATCCTACGGGAGTGTGAAACCACGGATGTCGCTCAACGCCTCGTAGACGACTTCGAGAACTTCACCGATGGAACGACGCATGACGAGGTGAATTGGAAGCCGATTCGCCTACACGCAGTGAAACTCCTCAACGAACGGGACGACGTTGTATTTGCGACCGTAGATGAGCGACATTCAAACGCGGACTTGCTCAACCACGCACGAGCAGACGGGTATCGAGTCGTCACCGTCCCCGAGAACATCCGTAACGAGATTCAGGACGAGCGAGATTCCGAGGGGAATCGTCTTCGTGACGTTGGCACGTATCTCGAAGAGTACAACGAGAGCTTCGAGTACGACTGGGTTCCCGAGGACGAGATGACGGAGGATGAGCGCGAGGTGTGGAATCACAGGGACGACATTCTCGAACTCCTCAACGACCCGCCTGTAGAGGAAATACGAGTTTCGGAGACGATTCGGATGACCGAGCGGGGTGAGATGGCAAACGGTGTCTGGGATGGAAGTGAGCAGCGTATCGTTATTCGTCGGCAGCAACTCAACAGCGTTCGAGATTTCGCCAGCACGTTACTCCACGAAGTCGCACACCCGAGAAGTGGGGGAGCACCTGACCTCTCGAAACCGTTCGAGGACGCACTGACAGGTCTACTAGGAGAGGTCGCCGAATCTGCTATCAGCAAACAATGAGTTATCACAATCGTTCTGTCTGGCGTGAATGTCCCGAGTGTGGCGAGAACCAGAAGGTGAAGCAAGGTGGATGGGCAACGTGCCGAAACTGCGGCGAGAACTTTCACGTATAGCCATCTCTGGGCCACGACTGAGGACGGGGAACGTGCGAACCTTGATACTTCGAGGTTCGGAACATCCCGGTTAACATGGCTGAGCGAACGTTCATGGTTCGCGCCGGGAATAACAACGAGCTAGTCGAGGAATTCGAGTCTCGTTCTCTGGTCGCAGTCGGCTGGGAGGAGTTGGGAGATGTTTCTGATGTCCGGTCATACGAGAAAATGAAGGCCCGATTCAATTCGACCGACGAGTATTCCGAGCACAATAGCCGGCGTCTCGCCCAGAACGCGGGGCAGGTGAATCGATTCGCGCTGGAGATGGAGGAGGGGCACCTGGTTCTGAGCTACGACAAGACGGAGCGCGAGTATCTCATCGGAGAGGTCACAAGTGGATACGAGTGGAAACCGGGTGACCACCCGCCGGGGTATCCACACGTCAGGCGTGTCGAGTGGAAGGACACGGTTTCCCGCGACGAGTTCACGACTTCAACGAAGAACACACTCGGGAGCACGCTGACGGTATTCTCGCTCGACGACTGTATTGACGAAATTACGGGCGTTCTAAGCGGGGAGACACCCGATGAGAGCGAGGACGACGAGGATACCGTCCCATTCGTCGACGAGGTAGAGAACCAGGCAGACGAACTCATCTCCGATATCTTAGCGAACATGGACCCGTTCGTCTTCGAGGAGTTGGTCGCCGCAGTCCTGCGAGCGATGGGATACCATGCAAAGAAAACTCGAGACAGTCAGGACCGCGGTATTGACGTGGTTGCTCACCCCGACTCGTTGGGGTTCGAATCGCCGTACATCAAAGCGCAGGTCAAGCGCCAGCAGTCGAAGGTCGGTTCGCCGGATATGCGAGCGTTCACCGGAACCCTCGGGAACGGCGAACGGGGGCTGTTCGTGTCGACTGGTGGCTATACCAGCGAAGCGCAGGATGCAGCACGGAATGCCGAACAGCGGGTCACGCTCATCGACCGGGATGAGTTCATTGACCTCCTGATTCAGCACTACGACGACCTCGAATCCGAGTATCAGGCGACAGTCCCGTTGAAGCAGGTCTATATTCCCTCACAAGACCCGCCCCTTGACGAATAGTAGGAACCAGAGGATAGAGAACGTAGATAATCAACCTTCAAGCCACTTCGGACTAGTGTTCATCCTAATGGGGCGAATTGAAACCGCCAAGTCGTATTTCAGCCGCGCGGTTTCTAGACTTCGTCCGCGTTCTCCAATCAAAACGGTTAATCGGTATTTCAGACTACTCGCGCCCCTCTTCGAGTTTCTTGGCATAACGGCATTGGTCATCTTGGCACTCGTCTATCCCGACCGTGTGCAAGTCGACTGGCCAATTGTTGCCCTAATCGTACTTCTTCTACTGGTTCCGTTTTTACCCTTCATTAGTCGAGTTCGATATGGGGAGATTGAGGCAGAACTCGATACACCAAGCAGAGAAGAGGAAATGGCAGATTTAGGGGAGTCGCCCCAAATCACAGGGGAAGGAGAACGCCTCGATAGGGAGGAATCCACATAATGCCCGTTGATGAACAGCAGCTACGACGGTTTGTGAGCGATTTGAATTCTGACTACGAACAAGATTCGATACTCTCCAATCACCATGAGCTCATCCCATTCGATGAGGATAGACATGCAACCGAGTCATTCATCCAGATTGGGCGTCGGACAAACCTCCCGAAACGGTTCTTTGCTCAGGGAGACAACTACTCCACGTTCCAGATTGCGAGCCAATTCGCTAAGTCGATAGTCACCGGAGAGAAGGGATTCATCGCTCGTTCATTCATTGATGAAGTCGGCGAGGAGGTCGAATCTGCTGAACTCAAAGAGAAGCTGACTTTTGACCTCATCCTCGAAGCCTATCGTCAGGTTCCTGACCCCGATTACATTCTAATTCCCATCTATGAAGAGTTCCATAATACCGTATCGGAGTGGGCACGGAATCAAGAATCTTGGATGTCCGGATTCAGAACGATTGAAGTCGGGACTTCTGAGGTCGAGATTCTCTGGGTCTCTACCGACCTTGATATCCGTGATATCGTTGTTGTTGACACCGACTATACCCGCATCATTAGGAAAGAGGGCGGTCAATCCTCCCCTCCCCCGGAGGTTGATACGATAGAGGATTACGAAGAGTTCAGCCGGGGTAAGCCCGTCATCTGCACGTTCGGCCGAGATTCAGAAGAATTTGATTTCGTGTATCGAACAGTTCTATCCGAGCCTGAGCTGACCGAGTATTCTGGATTTGTTATCGAAGTCCCCGACGATATGGAATTGTCCGAGTAACACGACTCGTCCTTACTCAGGTCAATCTCGAAGATGGCAATTACGGACTGAGCGGGCTCGACAGAGCCGCTAAATACATTCACTATGGATAGATTGTGAGTCGTGAGTGCCGAGGCCAGCTTTTCAGACCGGGGTACGGTACCGGGTATCATTACCCTCGAGCACCTATCGCCGCGTAGATGTCGCGACTCTCCCCGCGAGTGGGCGGCGCGCTGATCGCGGCGTTCGGTGCGGCGCTCGTCGTCATCCACCTCAACGGCGTGCTCGTTCTGCACGAGACGGCGACGCTCGTCGTGCTCAGTGCCGTCCCGCTCGCCGTCTCGGTGGTCGTCGTCGCGGCCGGCGTCGCGGTCGCGCGCGGACACCTCGTTCCGGCCGGGTTCGCGGACCGCGCGCTCGCGTGGGCGGGCACGGGGGTCGTCGCGATTGCGGCGCTGGACGCGTGGGTCTTCGCGGGCGTCACCGTGCGCGGCTTCGACCTGCCCGCGACGGTCCCGGTCTTCGGCGTCCCTCTTCCGGGCGTCCTCGCGCCGTTCTCCGGTGTCGCGCCGTTCGGCGTGCTCGTCGGCCTCCTCGTCGGCGTCTACGACGCGCGCCGACTCGCACAACAGCGCGCCATCGCCCAACTGAGTCGAATCAACGAAACGCTCCGTATCACGACACAGGAGATGATCGAGGAGGACGACCGCGACGCGCTCGAACAGGCGGTCTGCGAGCGCCTCGCCGAATCTGACCCCTACGACGCGATCTGGCTCGGCCGATACGACCCCGAGGACAGCGTCGTCCGACCGGTGGCGTGGGCGGGCCTCCCGGACGAGTACGTCGCGGAGATCACCGTGACGGTCGACGAGACGGCGACGGGCGGCGGCGCGGGCGGCCGAGCGATTCGGACGGGCGAGATACAGACCGTCCCGGACGTCTACGCGGACTCGACGATGGAGCCGTGGCACGAGCAGTTCGCGCGCTACGGCGTCGAGTCGCTCGCCGTCGTCCCAATCGTTCACGAGGACACCGTCTACGGGTTCTTCAGCGTCTACGCGAGTCGGCAGAACGTCTTCGACGAGCGCGAGAGCGAGGTGCTGGCGGAGGTCGGCGAGTCGCTCGGGCACGCCATCGCGTCCATCGAGATGGTCGACCTCCTCGCGGCCCGCGAGCGCGAGCTCGCGCGGCAGAACGAGCGCCTCGAGGAGTTCGCGGCGGTCGTCTCCCACGACCTCCGCAATCCGCTGAACGTCGCGGACGGCTACCTCGATATGGCGCGCGAGAGCGGCGACGACGAGCATTTCGACCGCGTCCGCGACGCGCTCGACCGGATGAACGCCCTCATCGACGACCTCCTGACGCTCGCGCGACAGGGCGCGACCGTCGACGAGTTCGAGACCGCGTCCCTCGAGTCGGTCGTCGTGGACGCGTGGGAGGTGGCGGGCAGCGAATCGGCGACGCTCGCCCTCGGGGACGACCTCGGGACGGTGGCGTGCGACCGGAGTCGCCTCCGTCAGCTCCTCGAGAACCTCTTTCGGAACGCGAGACAGCACGGCGGCGCGGACGTGACGGTGACGGTCGGCCGCCTCGAAGACGGGTTCTACGTCGCGGACGACGGCCCCGGGGTCCCCGAGGAGGAGCGCGCGGACGTCTTCGACGTCGGGTACACGACCCACGAGTCCGGGACGGGCTTCGGGTTGAACATCGTGCGCGGCATCGCGTCCGCGCACGGCTGGAAGGTCACGCTCACGGAGAGCGCCGACGGCGGTGCGCGCTTCGAGTTCCGCGGGGTGGCGCGCGACGCGCCGCGAGACGCCGACCCCTCACTCCCGGTGTCCGGCTGAGGCGGCGTCCGTCGGGAGGCGCCCGTCGACGTAGAGCGCCGCGAGGACGGTGACGACGCCCGCGAGGACGAGCGCGTACGTGCGGAAGACGTCGCCGTAGCTGACGCCGTACTCGACGAGGACGCCGACGGCGAGACTGCCGGGCGCCTGCATCAGCATCATCACCGCGCTGTACGCGGAGTACGCGCTCGCGCGGCTGTCGTCGGGGAGCGTCCCGAGGAGGAAGGCGTCCATCGTCGGGAAGAGGCTGTGGATGACGTAGCCGAGGACGGCGGAGACGGCGGCGACGGCGAGGACGCCCTCGGCGGCGGTGAGCGCGAGGAGACAGCAGACGAACGCCGCGAGGATGGCGAGGACGAGCGGGACGCGTCGGACGCGGTCGGCGAGGCGCCCGGAGAGGAAGAACGCGGGGACGCCGGCGGCGAACACGACGGTGAGGAGGGCGCGCGCCGTCCCGTCGCCGAAGCCGCGCGCCGAGAGATAGGGGATGTAGAAGTTGAAGAGACCCTGCCAGACGAAGCCGGTGACGCCGACGACGGCGATGCCGGTGAGGACGAGCCGCCACTGCTCGCGGACGGCGCCGAGCAGGTCGCGGTCCGCGGCGCCCGCGCTCGGCATCGTCGCGTGCCGGCTCGTGAGCGCGAAGACGGCGGTGAGGAGGACGCCGACGGCGGCGACGCCGACGAAGACGCCGCGCCATCCGAACGCGAGGACGAGCGCGCCGACGAGGAGCGGGGCGCTGACGGCGGCGAGCTGCGAGCTGCCGCCGCGGATGCCGACCGCCCAGCCGACGCGCTCCGGGTAGAGCTCGGTGACGAGCGGGTTCGCGGCGATGTAGAAGACGCCGGTCGCACAGCCGATCAGGAGCGCGCCGGCCGCGACGACGGTGATGGTCGGCGCGAGCGCGGTGAACCCGGCGGCGGCGACGAGCAGGAGGCCGGTGCCGAGGATGGCGTGGCGGCGCGGGACGCGCGTCAGGAGGTAGCCGGTCGGGAGGCGCGTGAGCGCGCTCCCCAGCCACACCATCGTCGCGACGAGGCCGGCGGTCCCGGGCTGGACGCGGAAGACGTCCATGAACGTGTCGACGAGCGGCGCGAACCCGACGCGGCTGAAGTTGACGAGGTAGGCGAAACAGCAGACGCTCGCGAACACCGCGCCCCGTCCGTACCGGCTGCCGTCGTCGCTCACGACTCGTCGTACCGAACAGGGAGGGACAACGCTTGCGTTTCCGGTTTCCGGGTGCGGACCGTCGCCCGACGAGTCGGCCCTGCGCGTCGGCCGCGACGCTGCCGAACGGGTCGACGCGTCTCCGGGCTGGCGCTCGAAGGGGTCAGCGCATCCGCTCGGTGTAGTCCCAGCTGTAGACGTCCTCGGGGTGGATCTCGATGCGGGCCTCCTCGCGGTCGTCCGCGAGCAGCGAGCGGGCGAGCTCGGAGTCCGTCCCGCCGAGGTAGCGCTCGAGCAGCGAGCGCAGGAGCGACTTCCCGACGTCGCGCTCGACCGTCGCGACGCCATTCCCGCGCACGCCGCGGTAGGGCGGGTCGTTCACGGAGACGTCGAAGGCGACGCGGTCGTCCGTGCGAAGGAAGGAGACGACGTCCGCGTCCGCGCCCGTCGCGCACGCGAACGTCCCGTCCTCGTAGCGGTACCAGAGCGCGACCGTCCACAGCGTCTCGTCCGGCCGGTGGGTCGTGAGGCGCATCGGAACCGCCGTCTCCGCGAGGAAGTCCGCGACCCCCTCGGCGTCCCACGCGCCGCGATACTCGGTCATGCGCGCCCTTCGCACCCCCGGGTGGAAAAACCCCACTCCGAGACCCGCGCGTCGGACCGCCGCCCCGACGGTGTCACCCGGATATGTGCCGCCGCCGGCATCGCGGCGTTCCCCCTCGCCACCGCCATGCTCGCCGACACCGTCGCGGTCCCCGTCCTCGTCGGCGGCGTCGCGACCACCGCTCGCGCTCGGCGCGCGAGCCGGGAACGAACGGTTTTTCCCGCGTTTGACTGAATACGCGACATGGACCGCCTCCGCGAGTCGCTCCACGACGCCCCGATCATCGACAAGGACGGCTACCAGTACCTCGTCCACCCGATCAGCAACGGCGTGCCGATGCTCGAACCCGCGCTCCTGCGCGAGGTCGTCGTCGGCGTGACGCGCGCCGCCTCCCTCGACGTCGACAAGATCGTCGCCCCCGAGGCGATGGGCATCCACATCGCGACCGCCGTCTCGCTCCAGACGGACGTTCCCCTCGTCGTCATCCGCAAGCGCGAGTACGGCCTCGAGGGCGAGGTCGACCTCCACCAGACGACCGGCTACTCGGAGTCCGAGATGTACATCAACGACGTCGAGGCGGGCGACCGCGTCCTCATCGTGGACGACCTGCTCTCGACGGGCGGGACGCTCGCCGCCATCGTGAACGCGCTCGACGACATCGGCGCGGAGGTCACCGACATCGTCGTCGCCCTCCGGAAGGTCGGCCCCTCCGCGCTCGACGACACCGACTACGAGGCCACCAGCCTCCTCGACATCACGGTCGACGAGGACGGCGTCACCATCCACGACTAAGCACGCCCGTGAATATCTCGTGTCTATAGAGCGGTGAAATAAGCGCGGACACGGAACCTTTATCGGCGCGAGCGGGTTCGTGGTGGACAAGATGGCGTCCGAGACGGACACCGAAATCGACCTCGAATACGGACTCGACGACCGCCCGCCGTGGCTGAAGGCGATACTGCTCGGCCTCCAGCACGTCGCCGTCATGATCGTGCCCGCGACCGCCGTCGCGTACATCGTCGCCGGCGCCGTCGGCCTCGACGCCGCCACGACGGCGTACATCGTCCAGATGGTCCTGCTCTTCTCCGGCCTCGCCACCGTCGTGCAGGCCTACACGGTCGGCCCGGTCGGCGCGAAACTCCCCGTCGTCATGGGGACGAGTTTCACCTTCGTCGGCGCCGCCGCCACCATCGGCGTGAACTACGGCCTCGGCGCCGTCTTCGGCGCCATCCTCGTCACCGGGTGGCTCGTCGAAGGCCTCATCGGCTGGCAGTTCAAGCGCATTCAAAAATATTTCCCGCCGCTCGTCACCGGCCTCGTCGTCGTCATCATCGGCCTCTACCTCGTCCCGGCCGCGATGGACAACGCCGCCGGCGGTGCCGGCACCGAGCACTACGGCGCGCTCTACAACCTCGCGCTCGCCGCGCTCGTCCTCGGCGTCGCCGTCGTCCTCAACATGTTCACCGACGGCGTCACCCGCCTCCTCAGCACCCTCATCGCCATCGGCGCCGGCTACGTCGGCGCCGCCGCCCTCACCGTCACGGGCGTCGCGCCCGGCCTCGTCGACTTCGGCCCCGTCGGCGCCGCCGCGTGGTTCGCGGTTCCCCAGCCCGGGCGCTTTGGCTTCTCCATCCAGCCGGTCCCCGTCATCACGTTCGCCTTCCTCTTCCTCGTCTCCGCGATGGAGACGGTCGGCGACATGTCCAGCGTCACGTCCGCCGAGGGCCGCACCCCCACCGACGAGGAGTTCCGCGGCGGCCTCTTCACGGACGGCCTCATGAGCTCGCTGGGCGGGGCGTTCGGCGCGTTCCCCGTCACGTCCTTCTCGCAGAACGCCGGCGTCATCAACTTCACCGGCGTGATGAGCCGCCACGTCGTCGGCATCGCCGGCGTCATGCTCGCGGTGCTGGGCCTCAGCCCGAAGGTCGGCGCCGTCGTCACCACCATCCCGAGCGCCGTCTTCGGCGGCGCCGTCCTCCTCATGGCCGGCATGGTCGCCGCCTCCGGCGCGCGCCTCATCACCCTCCACACGACGCTCGACCGGCGGAACATGGTCATCCTCGCCGTCTCGCTCGGCCTCGGCCTCGGCGTCGCCACCACGCCCGAAGCCCTCTCCGGCCTCCCCCGGGCCGCCGAGACGTTCTTCGGCGAACCCGTCATCGTCACCGCGCTCTCCGCGCTCCTCCTCAACACGTTCGTTCCCGGCGAGCAGAGCCCGCTCTTCGACGACCCCGAGGTGCCCGCCGGCGACCGCGACGCCGACGCCGTCTCCACCGACTGAGCGACGCGGCGACGCGACCGCCCCGGGTGGTTCGTTCCGTCCGGTGCCGACGCGCGCGTCCCTCCACCCGCCCGCCGATTCAGGCCATCGCCGCCCGAATCCGCTCGTAGGCCTCGACGAGTTCCGCCGTGACGTTCTCGTCCAGTTCGTACTCGACGACCAGCGGCTCCTCGAGCGCGGCGTGCTCGTCGAGCAGCCCCACGAACTCGCGGAGGTCGAGGACGCCCGCGCCGGGCGCGTCCTCGATTTCGGCCTCGGAAGTGTCCTTCAGGTGGACGGCGCGTATCCGCTCGCCGAGCGCCGGCACCACCTCCTCGGGGGCCTCGTCCATCACGAGGAAGTGGCCGGTGTCGACGCAGACGCCGAGACGCGGGTGGTCGTGGCGTTCGAGGACGTCCCGGACGTCCGCGACCGAGGAGAACACCGCGTCGAGGTCGTCGTGATGGACGCCCGAGTAGTTGTGGATGGCGACGTCGACGCCGTACGTCTCGCCGAGGTCGCAGAGCGCCTCGGTGATGTCGTCGCGCACCGGCGGGTAGTTCACGGTGACGTAGTCCGCGCCGAGGCGGTCGGCGAACGCGACGTGCGCCTCGGCCTCCCCGGTTCCCTCGAGGTCCGCGACGCCGTAACCGCAGACGCTCACGCCCGCCTCGGCGAGCGCGGCTTCGCCCGCTTCAATCGTGGTCTCGTCGTCGGCCGGCGAGAGGTGTGCGCCCCAGAGCTCGACCGTGTCGACCGGCGTTCCCGCGAGTTCGGCGAGCAGGCCGTCGAGGTCGTAGTCCTGATAGACGACGGTCTGGACGGCGACGTCGTAATCGCGCATACACCAGACTCCGCCCCGGCGGGCAAAAAGACGCGCCCACCGGCAATCGGACGATAGCACGACCCACGGAGGTGCTTTACGTCGCCCGCGTCTCAGTTCCGTATGGACTACGCCATCGCGCTGGACCGGGCGTTCGACGCCCTCCCCGAGCGCCCCGCCGAAGCCGACGCCCGTCTCACCATTCCCGACCCCGAGGGGGAGACGGACGGCGCGTTCACCCGCCTGACGAACGTCCGCGCTATCGCGACCGCTGTCTCGCGCGACCCCGAGCACCTCTTCCGGAACGTCCAGCGCGAGCTCGGGACGAACGGCCAGTTCGACGGCGAGCGCGCCCGCTACAACGGTTCGTTCTCCGTCGCCGACTTCGAGGACGCCATCGACGCCTACGTCGCCGAGTTCGTCACCTGCTCGGAGTGCGGCCTCCCCGACACCCGCCTCGTCACCGAGGACGGCGTCGACCGCCTGCGCTGTACGGCCTGCGGTGCGTTCCGCCCCGTCCAGAAGAAGCCCAAGAGCACGCACACGGTCCGGGAGACCGTCGAGTCCGGCCAGACCTACGAACTCGAAATCACCGGCACGGGCCGGAAGGGCGACGGCGTCGCCGAACGCGGCCGCTACACCGTCTTCGTCCCCGGCGCCCGCGAGGGCCAGACCGTCCGCGCGTACATCAAGAACACGAGCGGCGACCTCGCGTTCGCCCGCCTCGTCTAGACGACGCCACGCGCGGCCGGGGCGCGCCTCGCGCTCCACCTCTATCGCCGTTCTCCCGGGCATTCTCCGGCCGTCCGTCGCGCCGGTCTGCGCCTTCGACGTTCGACGCACGCTCCTGTTCTCGACGCCGTCCAGCGATTCGTCCGCCGCGCGAGGAAACAGTCACAATTATACCTCCCGAATAACCATGGGTTGGTATGGCTTCCCGCGAATCGGTCGGCGCGTCACACCTCTCTCTTCCGTTCGACGCGTCGGAGGCGAACCGGCTGAGCTGGGACCTCGGAGACGAAATCACGACCCGTGCGCCCCGAACACACACGCTCCGCGCGGACGACGTCCGGGTGACCGCGCGCGTCCACGACGTCGCCGGGCGCGCCGTCGTCGTCCTCGTTCGCACGCCCGCCGGGCGCGAACGCCACTACGAACTCCCACACACGGAGCCGCGCGACGTCGTCGCCACCGCCGAAGCCCGTGGCTTCCGCCGCGTCGACGCCGCCCCGGAGACGGCGTCCGCCTGAATCGGGGACAAACGCTTAGGCGTTCGCGTCACCTTCGTCGCGTATGGCACAGCGAAGTCCCCTGCTCAACGCCCTCCTCGGTGCAGTCGTGTCCGTCGTCCTCTCGTTCACCCTCCTCTCGCCAGCCCTCGGCGGCGCCGTCGCCGGCTACCTCCAGGGCCCCGACGAGCGCGAGGGGCTCCGCGTCGGCGCGCTCTCCGGCGTCATCGCCTCCCTCCCCATCATCCTCCTCGTCCTCGTCGCCGCCCTCTTCGTTCCGTTCGTCCCGCTTCACGTCGCCGCCGCCGGCATCGTCGCCATCGTCGTCGTCGTCTTCTTCGTCGTCGCGTACACCATCGCCCTCGGCGCGGCCGGCGGCTGGCTCGGTGCGTACGCGAACCGCGAACTCTGAGGCGACTCGCCGCACGCCCGTCCGCTCGGAACGCCGACTTGGAAGTGGTATGTCCACCTAGTATTGTTTTAGGTGGTTATTTGGACAGCACTATGTGTTACTACTGAATGAGAGTATCGTATGAGGGATGGAGACGTAACGTACGTCAAGAAGTCGTGCGCGTACATCACCCGGAACGACACGGAACTGCTGGTCTTCGAGGGCCCCGGCCACGCGGGCTACCAGGTCCCGAAGGGGACCGTCGAGGCCGGCGAGGACCCGCGAGAGGCGCTCTTCCGGGAGGTCATTGAGGAGAGCGGACTCGCGACCTTCCAGGGCGTCCGGCACCTCACGACCGACGTCTGGCGGCGCCGCGAGGCCAGACGCTACGTGCGCAACTTCTACCACGTCCCGGTCCACGAGCACCGCGACGCGTGGACGCACACCGTCACCGGCGAGGGCGCGGAGGTCGGCGCCGAGTTCGACTACCGGTGGCTCGACCTCGCGAGCGCCGACGCCGAGGCGTTCGCGCTCGACCTCGACGACTACCTCCACACGATTCCGCGCGGGCGCGACCGGCCCGCGAGCACCGCACCGCTCGCCGCGAGCGACTGAGGTGGCAACCGAGCGTCAGCGAGGGCGCCACCAATACGCGAGCGGGGAGCGATGCGACCCGCGAGCGACGGCGGCGACAACTGAGCGTCAGCGAGGGCGTCGCCAGTAGGCGAACGGCGCCGGCCGTGAGCGACTGAGGTGGCAACCGAACGACGTGAGGACGCCGCCAGTAGGCGAACGGCGCTAGCCGTGAGCGACTGACTAGTTCGTCGTGACGACCTCGACCACGTCGTTGTGGTCGAGCACCGTGTCCTTGCCGAGCTGGCGCTTCGAGCGGCAGTCGATCCCGTGCAGGAAGCCCTCGCCGATGTCCGAGTGGATGTGGTAGGCGAAGTCCTCCGCCGTCGCGTCCTCCGGGAGGAGGAAGACGTCCGGGAACGGCCCCTGCGTCCAGTTGAGGCTCGCGTCGCCCGTGAAGACGGCCTTCAGGCCGAGCTCCTCGAAGAGCGCCGTCTCGAGGGCGTCCTGCACGCCCGTCCCGTCGAACTCGGTGACGAACTCGCGGATCTGCTCGAGGCCCTCCTCCTGCTCCTCGCTGATGTCCGCGACGATGTCGAAGTCCGAGTCGCCCGCCGTGTAGTCGACGACGCCCTGCTCGGCGGCGTTCTTCAGCGCCTTCTCCGCGTGCACGCTACACGGAACGATGGTGACGTCCTCGTACTCGGGGTCGTCCGTAATCTCCGCGTAGTTCGCCTGCCCCTCCGGGGTGTCGAGTTTGTTCGCGGCGACGACCATCGGCTTCGTGCGCTCGCGGATCGCGCGCGCGAGGTCGAGTTCGTCCGCGTCGTCCCACGTCTCCGGGTCGAGGTCGAGGCCGAGCCCGAGGATGATCTGCTTGATCTCGTCCTTGTTCGTGCCGAAGG
The DNA here is from genome assembly GCF_003721175.2 of Halarchaeum sp. CBA1220. Lineage (GTDB taxonomy): Archaea > Halobacteriota > Halobacteria > Halobacteriales > Halobacteriaceae > Halarchaeum > Halarchaeum grantii. The sequence continues at coordinate 186,891 of NZ_CP054707.1, read as the reverse complement.
CGCTCATCTGCTCCGCGAGCTCGACCTCGAGTTCGGTCTCGGTGGTGTGCGCCGTCTCGAAGCGCTCGATACCCTTCCGGAGGATGCCGAGATACCACTGGTCGAGCTCCTCCTCGAGGAAGTCGATGTCCTCGCGGGGGTCGTGGCCCTCCGTGGGCTCGCCCTCGGCGTCCGTCTTCCCGGAGAAGTCGACGATGTGGACGAGGACGTCGGCCTCGTTCAGGTCGGTCAGGAACTGGTTCCCGAGGCCCTTCCCCTCGTGCGCGCCCGGGATGAGGCCGGCGACGTCGACGAGCTGCGTCGGGACGAAGCGCTTGCCGTCCTCGCAGTACCCGAGGTTCGGCGAGCACTCCGAATCGAACTCGGGGGCCGCACAGTCCGTGCGGACGTACGCTTCGCCGACTGCGGGGTCGATGGTCGTGAACGGGTACGCCCCCTCGGGGACGTCGTTCATCGTCGCCGCGTTGAAGAAGGAGGACTTGCCCACGCTGGGCTTGCCCACGAGACCGATCTTGTAGCTCATTAGCCACTCGAAGGCCATCGCGGCCTAAATGGTCTTCTGAAGGGCGCTGGCGTGGCACTCGGTGGCGCACCTACTCGGGGAAGACCTCGTTCTCGCGCTCGATGGCGTCGATGCGCGCGAGTTCGTCGGCCGTCAACTCGAGGTCGGCGGCCCCGAGGTTGTCGCGCTGGTGGGCGAGCGACGACGCCTTCGGGATGACGGCGTCCGCGCGTTCGAGACACCACGCGACCGCGACCTGCGCGACCGAGGCGCCGCGCTCGCTCGCGACCGCCGCGAGGACCGGGTCGTCGAAGACGTCGCCGTTCGCGAGCGGCGAGTACCCCACGAGCGCGTAGTCGTGCTCGCGGGCGTCCCGGACGGTTTCCGCCTCCACCCAGTAGGGGTGGTGCTCGATCTGGTTCGCGAACAGCGGCGCATCGAGGTGCTGGCGGACGAGTTCGAGGTCGCCCGGGAGGAAGTTCGAGACGCCGACGCGCGCCGCGAGGCCGTCGTCCACGACGGCGTCCATCGCCGGCAGGGTCTCCGTCGGGTCGTAGTCGCCGCGCGGCCGGTGGACGTAGAGGAGGTCCACGGCGTCGAGACCGAGGCGCTCGAGCGCCGCCTCGGTCGCGGGGCGGACGCGCTCGCCCGCGAGGTCGTCGACCCAGAGCTTCGTCGCGACGAACAGCTCCTCGCGCGGGGTCTCCGCGCGCTCGATGCCCACGCCGACGACGGCCTCGTTCTCGTAGATGCTCGCCGTGTCCAGATGCCGGTAGCCCGCGTCGATGGCGGCGGCGACGGCGTCCGGGTCGTCGATGCCCATCGTCCCGAGACCGACGGGCGGCAGGTCGTCCATGGCCCCGTCTAGCACACCCCGACCCTTCGGCCTTCCGCCCGCCGATTCCCGGCGCGGGTGCGCGCCGCGCCTCCCGTCGCCGTCGACCCCGCCGCGACGCCGAACCCCCGGCCCCCCACCCCGCGCCCTCGCCCGAATCCGCGTCCAGAAACGGTTTCCCACGCCTCCACGTAGGCGGCGACATGGACCGTCGCGACTTCATCGCCGCCCTCGGTGCCGCCGGCATCGGCGCCGCCGCCGGCTGCGGGGGGTCCCCCGGGAGTGGATTCCTCGACAACGGCCCCCCCGAGGGCTGTGGCGCCCCCGACTCCTTCGCCGCCAATCGCGGCTCGCTCCCCGCCGACGAAACCCCCACCGACGGCATCCCTCCAGCGGTCTCCCGGACGCCGACCACGCGCGACGTCGACCCCGAGTCGTTCGACACCTACACCGCCGACGGCACCGAGGTGCCGCTCGTCCCCATCGACGTCGCGCACTACTGGTGGCTCCGCGGCGCCGCGCGCTTCGCCGACGCCCGCGACCCCGTGCTCTACGACCGCTCGCACGTCTACGGCGCCGTCCGCAGCCCCGCGCCCGGCATCGCCTACGACGGCTGCGACCCCGTGGACTACTGGCCGGAGGGCGACCGCGTCGTCTGCTACTGCGGCTGTCCCCACCACCTCTCCTCGCTGCGCGCCGCCGCGCTCATCGACGCCGGCTACGACGACGTGTACGCCATCGACGAGGGCTACTGGGAGTGGCACCGCCGCGACTACCCCGTCGCCGGCGAACGCCCCGGCTGGACGCCCACTCGCGAGTACGTCGTCGAGGGCACGACGAGCGCGCAGCACGCGAACGCGAGCGCGTGGGTTCGCGTCGCCGGCGCGAACCAGAGCGAAGCGACCAAGATCGACTCGGCGGGGAACTTCACGCTCGAACCGACGTTCGCCGGCGTCACCGCCGACACCCCGGTCGTCGTCGAGACCCCCGCGTACACCGTGCACACGACGCTCGGAAACGCCACCGAGGGCGTCGTCGACGCGTCGACGTAGCGCCCGCGAGACTTTTCCGCCCCCCACTCGCACGTCACGCCGTGAACGGTCATCGACGACCGGCGGGTCGGTGCGAGTCGCGACGCGACGAGGCGACCGGCGAGACCGGCGACAGCGACGCTCCCAGCGCGCGACACGCCGGGCGCCCGGCCGCGCCGCGCTCCGCGTAACGCGATGCTCGCCTCGCTCGTCCTCCTCGCCGTCGGCCTCGTCGTCCTCGTCTACGGCGCGGACCGCGTCGTCGCCGCCGGGAGCGGCCTCGCGGACCACGCCGGCGTCAGCGCGCTCTTCGTCGGCGTCACCGTCGTCGCCGTCGGCTCCAGCGTCCCCGAAATCGCCACCACCGCGTACGCCGCCGTCTACGGCGCCGGGACGCTCGCCGTCGGCCACGTCGTCGGCTCCGCGACCTCACAGATAACGCTGGGCGTGGGCCTCGTCGCCGCCGTCTCCACGCTCACCATCCCGCGCGAGCGCCTCCCCGCCTACGGCGGCGGGATGCTCGCCGCCATGGCCGTGATGCTCGTCGCCGCCGCCTCCGGCACCGTCGGGCGCGTCGAGGGCGCGCTCATGTGCGCGCTCTACCTCGGCTTCCTCGCGCTCGTCGCCGAGCGCGCGGACTTCGCCGCCCGCGCGAGCGACCACGACGGCATCCACGACCTCCGGAAGGCCGCGCTCTGGCTCGTCTGCGGCCTCGCGCTCGTCCTCGCGGGCGGCCACCTCCTCGTCACCGAGGGCCGCGCGTTCGCGCTCGCCGTCGGCGTCCCGCCGTATCTGGTGGGCGTCGTCACCGGCCTCGGAACCACCGTCCCCGAGATCGCCGTCGCCCTCCAGGCGGTGCGCGCCGACGAGGACGGCATCGCCGTCGGCACGCTCTTCGGGTCGAACGTCACCGATCCGCTGTTCAGCCTCGGCTTCGGCGCCACCGTCGGCACGCTCCACGTCGCGCACGTCTCCCGCGTCCTCCTCGCCGGTGGCTACATGCTCGCCGTCTCCGCCGCCGTCGTCGCCTACTTCGCGCTCCGCCCGACGATGGGGCGACGGGTCGGCCTCCTCGTCGCCGCGCTCTACCTCCCCGCGTTCCTCATCGTGTAGGTCGGGGGCGCGTCGGCCTGTACGCTTTTCGCGCGCCCGCCGCTACCCCGAGCCATGACCGAACGTGTCGTCGTGATGGGCGCCGCCGGACGGGACTTCCACGACTACTTCGTCGAACTCCGGGACGACCCCGACCGCGAGGTCGTCGCGTTCACGCGCGCGCCCGGCCAGAACCTCGGCGAGACCGACGCGGCCGGCATCGCGGACTTCCCCGCCGCCCTCACCCCGGAGGGGCGAGGCGCCATCCCCGTCGTCCCCGAGGCCGACCTCGGGGCCCTCGTCGCGGACCGCGCCGTCGACACCGTCTACTTCTCCTACTCCGACGTCACCCACGAGCACGTGATGCACGCGGCCTCGCGCGCGCTCGCCGCCGGCGCGGACTTCGAGATACTCGGCCCCCGGAGCGTGCAGGTGGACGTGGACGTCCCGGTCGTCGCCGTGAACGCCGTCCGCACCGGCTGTGGGAAGTCGCAGGTGGCGGGCGCGTTCGCCGACGAACTCGACTCGCGCGGCCTCGACGTCGCCGTCGTCCGCGAGCCGATGCCGTACGGCGACCTCGTCGAGAAGCGCGTCGAGCGCTTCGCGGACGACGCCGACCTCGCGGGGCTCACCGTGGAGGAACGCGAGGAGTACGAACAGCACGTCGCGGCGGGCCGCGTCGTCTACGCGGGCGTCGACTACCGCGCGGTGTTCGAGCGAGCGAGCGAAGAGGCCGACGTCGTGCTCTGGGACGGCGGGAACAACGAGCTCGCGTTCGCCCGTCCCGACTACCACGTCGTGCTCGTCGATGCCCTCCGCCCGGACCACGGCGAGCGCTATCACCCCGGCGAGACCAACCTCCGTCGCGCCGACGCCGCCCTCGTCACGAAGGAGAACGCCGCGAGCGACGACCAGATCGCCGAGGCGACGAACGTCGCCGAGCGCCTCGCGCCCGACGACGCCCCCGTGCACCACGCCGACTCGGTGGTCTCCGTCGCCGAGGGCGAGCGCGAGCGCATCGCGGGCGCGGACGCCCTCGTCGTCGAGGACGGCCCGACGCTCACGCACGGCGGCGCGCCCCACGGCGCGGGCTACGTCGCCGCCGACCGGTACGGCGCGGCGTCGCTCGTCGACCCGGCGCCGCACGCCGTCGGCGAGCTCGCGGCCGTCCTCGAGGAGTACGACCACCTCGACCGCGTGCTCCCCGCGATGGGGTACAGCGACGCGCAGGTCGCCGACCTCGAAGCCACCATCGACGCCGCCGACCCGGACGTCGTCGTCGCCGGGACGCCCATCGACCTCGCCGCCGTCGTCGACGTCGACGCGCCGGTCGTCCGCGCGCACTACGACGTCGAGTTCCGCGACACCGACGCCGGGGCGCTCCTCGAGGCCGGCCTCGACCGCTGAGTGTCTCGGGTGGCTTTATCAGCGGGTGCGCAGTAGGGTCAGGGGATGAGCGTCGTTCTGACGTTCACCGTTCCGGGCGGCCAGTTCGCACTCGGTCGCGCCATGCCGGAAGGGGGGATACGAGCCGAACTCGACCGCGTCGTACCACTCGGCAATCGAACGCCGCCGCTCCTCTGGGCGTACGCGGACGAGCGCGCCCTCGACGCCTACGAGGGGCGCCTCGGGGAGGACGCGGACGTCGCCGATGTGAGCGTCGTCGACGCCTTCGAGGACCGGCGGCTCTACCGCATCGACTGGACGGAGCCACCGCGCGGCGTCTTCGCGCACCTCGAGGCGGCGTCCGCCAGCCTCACCGGCGCCTCTGGCGACCGCGAGGAGTGGGAGTTCAGCGCGCGCTTCCCGACGCAGGACGCCCTCTCCGAGTTCCACGACGCCTGCCGCGACGACGGCATCGACCTGTCGGTGACGAGCCTCAGCCGCTTCGACCCGTCGGGCGAGCGCGCGTACGGACTCACCGCGAACCAACGCGAGACGCTCGTGCGCGCGTACGACGCGGGGTTCTACGAGATTCCGCGCGACATCACGACGGTCGACCTCGCCACCGACATCGGTATCTCCGACCAATCGCTCTCCGAGCGCCTCCGGCGCGCGCACGCCGCGCTCGTCGAGGGCACGCTTCTCTGAGCGGACGACCAGTGGGCGCGGGCTATCGCTCCGCGCTCGTCGGCGCGTGCGCCGCCACCTCGACGCCCGGGCTGTAGACGACGTGCGGCTCGCCCTCGGGCGTCTCGAAGCCGTTGACGTCGAAGAGGTCGTTCGCCCGGACGTCGTAGTCGGCCGCCCGGAGCTCCCACGGGTCGTGCTCGACCTCGCCACGGAGGAGCGTGTCGCGCCCCTCGACGTAGAAGCGATAGCGCTCGAGGAGGAACTCGCTCAGGCTCCCGGGCTCGGCGGGTCTGGGCTCGCCGCGCGGCGTGTAGTCGGCGTCGAACTCGCAGGGCGGCACGCCCGAGTGGGTGCGCTCGCTCTCGAACTCGACCGTCTCGCCGCGCCGGACGACGCGCTGGCTCGCGTTGTAGTAGGGGAGGCGGTAGGTCGCGCGGGCGATGGCGACGCCGAGGCGGTCGGTGGCGTCGAGGTTGTAGAAGTAGATGCCGGGTCCGCCGTCCCCGGTGACGTACGTGCGGAGGTTCAACTCGCCGAACGTCGGGCCCACGCGTCGCGGGAACCCGTAGGGGCGGACGTCGCCCATGACGAAGGGGACGACGGAGAGGTAGGCGTCGCCCTCGTAGGTGTCGACCGTCACGCCCTCGGGGAGCGTCTCGGCGACGACGGCCGGGTCGACGGCGTAGGAGGCGACGCAGACGTCCCGCCAGTCCATCGAGATGACGCGCATACCGGTGCTTCGCCGTGTGCGCCCTTCTGTGTGCCGGCCGGCGTCGCGGACACCGACAGAATTAATAACTACACCACCTGTTTTACTAATAGTGGCACAAACAACCTCCCTCGTTTACGAAAGACGCGGCGAGACGGCCGTCGGCCTCGCCGCCGTCGCCCTCCTCGTCGCGCTCTCCGCGTACGCGCTCGCCGTCGGGCGCGCCGGCAAAGTCGTCGGTATCGGCTGGGTCGCCTTCGCCGCCATGTCGTTCGGGACCCTCTTCGGCGTCCGCGCCGACGCCGACGCCGCGCGCGGCCTCGTCTGGGGCTACGGGCTCGCGAGCGGGGCGATGGTCACCAGCGCCGCCGTCTTCCTCGTCCCGCAAGCCGTCGGCTACCAGCCGAAACTCGCCGGCTTCGGTCTCGCCGCCGGCGTCCTCACCGGCTTCGCCGCGCACACCATCGGCCACCGGCTCTCCCACCTCGACCTCCCGATGGACCGCACCACCGCACAGATCACCGCACACGCGCTCTCCGCCGGGCTCATCATCGGCGCCGTCTACGCCGCGATGCCCGAACTCGGCGCCGTCCTCGGCCTCGCCATCGTCTCGCACAAGGGGCCGGCGGGATACGCCGCCGCGCGCCGGCTCCGCCTCGCCGACCGCTCCGTCCTCCCGCTCCTCCTGCCCGCCGCCGGCGTCGGCATCGCCGCCGTCGCCGTCGGCCTCCTGCGCATCCCCGCCGACCCCGCCGTCGACGCCGTCGTCTTCGGGTTCGCCGCCGGCGTCTTCCTCCACGTCGCCATGGACTTCCTCCCCGACTGCGAGGTCGGCGGCGAGATACACGACGTCGTCACGCGCCACGAGGACGGCCACGACCACGACCTCCTCGACCGGCTCCGCACGCAGGCCGTCGCCAGCACCGCCGTCGGCGCGCTCGCCGTCTTCGCCGCCAGCGTCGCGCTCGGCGTCGTCTGACGCACTCGGCGTTCGTCCAGAACGGCCCGCCACGCGACCCGACACCTCCACGTTCGACCACCGCCGGCGACCGCCCGTGGCAACCCCACCGTGGAAATATGAGGTGTAGGGGTATCCTAATACGTCCTTATTGGCGCCTCCCTCGGGCGGTCTCGCGGCTCTCGGGGCCGCCCGGCGGGTTTCGGGCGGGGCAGTATCGGGACCGATGGACACTCTTATATGGCTGGCAGGTCTGGACGAACGTACACGATGTCATCCAACGACATTCCCGGTGCGAGTCCGGGGGAACGGGTTCTTCCAGGGCACTTTAGCCCATACTAATGACGAGATCGACGACGCACGGATCTTCGACACGACGCTCCGAGACGGCGAGCAGACGCCACGCACGTCGTTCGACTACGACGACAAGCGCGAGATAGCCGCGCTGCTCGACCAGATGGGGGTCCACGTCATCGAGGCGGGCTTCCCCGCGAACTCCGAAGCGGAGTTCGAGGCCGTCCAGGACATCGCGGCCGACACGAGCGCCACGACCTGCGGGCTGGCGCGCGTCGTCGAGTCCGACATCGACGCCGCACTCGACGCCGGCGTCGACCTGGTGCACGTCTTCGCGTCCACCAGCGACGTCCAGATCGAGGACTCGATGCACGCCACCCGCGAGGAGGTCGTCGAGCGCTCCGTCGCCGCCGTCGAGCAGGTGACGGACGCGGGCGTCGAAGTCATGTACTCCCCGATGGACGCCACCCGGACGGACCCCGAGTATCTCCAGGAGATACTCGAGGCCGTCGACGAGGTCGGCGTCGATTGGGTGAACATCCCCGACACCGTCGGCGTCGCGACGCCGAGTCGGTTCGCGGACCTCGTGCGCTTCGTCCGCGAGCACACCGACGCGCGCGTGGACGTCCACGCCCACGACGACTTCGGGATGGCGACGGCGAACGCCGTCGAGGGGTTCGTCGCCGGCGCCCATCAGGCGCAGGTGAGCGTGAACGGCATCGGCGAGCGCGCCGGGAACGCCGCCCTCGAGGAGGTCGTGATGGCGGTCGAGAGCCTCTTCGGCGTCGACACCGGCATCGACACGACCTACATCGCCGAGCTCTCGCGGATCGTCTCCGAGAAGGCCGACGTGCCGGTGCCCGCGAACAAGCCCGTGGTGGGCGACAACGCCTTCAGCCACGAGTCGGGCATCCACGCGGCGGGCGTCATCGAGAACGCCGAGACCTTCGAACCCGGCGTGATGACGCCGGAGATGATCGGCGCCGAGCGCTCCATCGTCCTCGGGAAGCACACCGGGACGAACGCGGTCCGCCAGCACTTGGAGGAGGCCGGCTACGAGCCGACCGACGACGAGGTGGTGGCGGTCACCAAGCGCGTGAAGGAGCACGCTTCGCAGAAGCGGCGCGTCACGACCGACGACCTCCACGAGTTCGCGGAGGACGTCGGCATCGAGCGCGCGTCCACCGAAGTGAGGGCCTGAGAATGCCCTCGTTCGGCAACGTTTGCACGGCCGGAAAGCTTCAAATAGATGCATCGCGTGCTTCCGACAACGATGCGACCAGCACCCACGCAGTCTCTCCGACGTCGCGTGAGTGTCATCGCCGCGGTACGCACGCCTATCGTAGGGGCGTAAGCCCCCACTCTCCTCCTTCCAACCGGCCGTCCGTATCGTCCGCCGAACCGACCAGCAACGCAGCCACACACACGCACACACAATGAGCGAGAGCGAAACCGAACGAACCACGGAGAAGGGCGACGACACGCTCCCCACCGGAGCGTCGTCCGTCGTCGCCGCGCTTGAGGACGCCGGCGTCGAGGCCGCCTTCGGCGTCCAGGGCGGGGCGATCATGCCGATTTACGACGCGCTCTACCAGAGCGATATCGAGCACATCACGATGGCGCACGAGCAGGGCGCCGCGCACGCCGCAGACGCCTACGGCGCCGTCACCGGCGACCCCGGCGTCTGCCTCGCGACCTCCGGTCCGGGCGCGACCAACCTCGTGACCGGCATCGCGGACGCCGACATGGACTCCGAGCCGATGTTGGCGCTCACCGGGCAGGTCGCGACCGACATGGTCGGCAACGACGCCTTCCAGGAGGCCGACACGACCGGCATCACGCGCCCCGTCACGAAGGCGAGCTACTTCGCGAGCGACCCCGACACCGTCGGCGACACCGTCGGCGAGGCGTTCGCGCTCGCCCGCGACGGCCGACAGGGTCCGACGCTCGTCGACCTGCCGAAGGACGTCTCGAACGCGGAGGACGTCGCCCGCCCCGGCCCCGCCGAGGGCCCGGAGACGCACGTCGTCCCCGACGAGGCCGACCCCGACGAGGTGAGCCGTGCCGCGCACGCGCTCGCGAACGCCGAGCGGCCGGTCATCCTCGCGGGCGGCGGCGTCATCAAGGGCGACGCGACCGAGGAGCTCCGGCAGTTCGCCGTCGACCACGGGATTCCCGTCGTCACGACGATGCCGGGCGTCGGCGCGTTCGACGAGACGCACGACCTCGCCATGGAGATGGCGGGCATGCACGGCACCGGCTACGCGAACATGGCGATCACGCACTGCGACGTCATGCTCGCCGTCGGCACGCGCTTCGACGACCGCCTCACGGGCGGCGTCGACACGTTCGCGCCCGAGGCCGAAATCGCCCACGTCGACATCGACGCCTCGGAGATCTCGAAGAACATCCACGCGGACTACCCGCTCGTCGGGGACGCCAGCACGGTCCTGCGCCAGCTCGACGACGCGCTGCCGCGCGCGCCGGACGCCGAGGGGTGGCGCGACCGCTGTCTCCACTGGAAGGAGGAGTACCCGATGGACTACGACGCCCCCGATGACGACCCGCTCAAGCCGCAGTTCGTCGTCGAGGCGTTCAGCGAGGCGACCGACGACGACACCATCGTCACGACGGGCGTCGGCCAGCACCAGATGTGGGCCGTCCAGTACTGGACGTTCACCGAGCCCCGGACGTGGATCTCGAGTCACGGCCTCGGGACGATGGGCTACGGCCTCCCCGCCGCCATCGGCGCGAAGGTCGCCGCCCCCGAGCAGGAAGTCGTCTGCTTCGACGGCGACGGCTCCTTCCTGATGACCGTCCAGGGCCTCTCCGTCGCCGTCCGCGAGAACCTCGACCTCACGGTCTGCGTGCTGAACAACGAGGCCGTCGGGATGGTCCGACAGTGGCAGGACGCCTTCTTCGAGGGCCGCCGGATGGCCTCCGAGTACCCGTGGGGGCCGGACTTCGCGACGCTCGCCGAGGCGTTCGGCGCGAAGGGCTTCACGCTCGACGACTACGACGACGTCGCGGACACCATTCAGGCCGCCCGCGACTACGACGGTCCGAGCGTCATCGACTGTCACATCGACCCCCGCGAAGACGTCTACCCGATGGTCGCGAGCGGCGGTGCGAACGGCCGCTTCGCGCTCCAGGAGGAGCACCTATGAGCACGACGTACACCGACTCGACCGGAGGTGTCGCGCGATGACTGGCGAACTCCCCGGCCCCGCGCCCGAGGAGCGCCCGCATCCGTCGGGCCGCCGGAACAAGCAGGGCATCCGCATCGACCCCGAGGCGGAGTCCGAACCCGAGGTCCGACGCGAAGTGCTCTCGGCGCTCGTCGACCACGAGCCCGGCGTCCTCGCCGAGGTCTCGGGGCTGTTCGCGCGCCGACAGTTCAACATCGAGAGCCTCACGGTCGGCCCGACGGCCGCCGAGGGGCTCGCGCGCATGACCATCGTCGTCGAGGAGACCGACCCCGGCGTCGAGCAGGTCAAGCGCCAGCTCCGAAAGCTCGTCCCCGTCCACGCGGTCCGCGAACTCGAGGCCGCGACCGAGCGCGAGCTCGCGCTCATCAAGGTCGGCGACGACGACCCGGCGGGCGTCGCGGCCGTCGCGGAGATGTACGGCGGCGAGGCCGTCGAGGCCGGCCCCGAGGTCGTGACGGTCGAGCTGACCGGCACGGAAGCAGAGATCGACGCCGCGGTCGAGGCGTTCGAACGGTTCGGCGTGCGCGAGGTCGCCCGCACGGGCACCGCCGCGCTCGCCGGCGGCACCGAGTTCACCGCATACGACGACACTACTACCGATGACTGACGACACAGAGTTCACCCAGCCCGTATATCACGAAGAAGACACGAACGCGGACCACATCGCGGACAAGACCGTCGCCGTCCTCGGCTACGGCAGTCAGGGCCACGCGCACGCCCAGAACCTCCACGAGTCCGGCGTCGACGTCGTCGTCGGCCTTCGCGAGGGCTCCGCCTCCCGGAGCGCCGCAGAGGATGACGGCCTGCGCGTCGCGACGCCCGTCGAGGCCGCCGCCGAGGCAGACGTCGTGAGCATCCTCGTCCCCGACACCGTCCAGCCCGCCGTCTACGACCAGATCGAGGACGAGCTCGAGGCCGGCGACACCCTCCAGTTCGCGCACGGCTTCAACATCCACTACGGCCAGATCGAGCCGAAGGAGGGCATCGACGTGACGATGGTCGCGCCGAAGTCCCCCGGCCACCTCGTCCGCCGGAACTACGAGGCCGGCGAAGGCACGCCCGGCCTCGTCGCCGTCTATCAGGACGAGACGGGCGAGGCGAAGGGGGAAGCGCTCGCGTACGCGAGCGCCATCGGCTGCGCGCGCGCCGGCGTCATCGAGACGACGTTCCGCGAGGAGACCGAGACCGACCTCTTCGGCGAGCAGGCCGTCCTCTGCGGGGGGGCGACCGCGCTCGTCAAGCAGGGCTACGAGGTCCTCGTGGACGCGGGCTACAGCCCCGAGATGGCCTACTTCGAGGTGCTGAACGAACTGAAGCTCATCGTCGACCTGATGTACGAGGGCGGGCTGACGGAGATGTGGGACTCCGTCTCCGACACCGCCGAGTACGGCGGGCTGACGCAGGGCCCCGTCGTCGTCGACGAGACGGCCCGCGAGAACATGGAGGAGGTCCTCGAACAGGTCCAGAACGGCGAGTTCGCTCAGGAGTGGATCACCGAGAACCAGGCGAACCGGCCGAAGTACAAGCAGCTTCGGGCCCGCGAGGAGAACCACGACATCGAGGAGGTCGGCGAGCGCCTCCGCGAGCTCTTCGCGTGGGCCGAGGAGGAGTCCGAGGACGAAGAGGAGGTCGCCGAGGTGTCCGCGGATGACTGAGGCCGCGACGGCCGTCCCGACGGAGGGGCGCGTATGAGCGAGGGAACGCTCTACGACAAGGTCTGGGACGAGCACACCGTCACGACGCTCCCGACGGGTCAGACCCAGCTCTTCGTCGGCCTCCACCTCATCCACGAGGTGACGAGCCCGCAGGCGTTCGGGATGCTGCGCGAGCGCGACATCGACGTCGCCTACCCCGAGCTGACGCACGCGACCGTCGACCACATCGTCCCGACGGACGACCGCTCGCGGCCGTTCAAGAACGACGCCGCCGAGCGGATGATGGAGGAGCTCGAGGAGAACGTCCGGGACGCCGGCATCGAGTTCGACGACCCGACGACGGGCAATCAGGGCATCGTCCACGTCATCGGGCCGGAGCAGGGCATCACGACGCCCGGCAAGACCATCGTCTGTGGCGACTCGCACACGGCGACGCACGGCGCGTTCGGCGCCGTCGCGTTCGGCATCGGCACCTCGCAGATTCGGGACGTCCTCGCGACGCAGTGCATCGCGATGGAGAAGCAGAAGGTCCGACGCATCGAGGTCGAGGGCGAACTCGGTCCCGGCGTCGAGGCGAAGGACATCATCCTCGAGATCATCCGCCGGCTCGGGACCGACGGCGGCGTCGGCTACGTCTACGAGTACGGCGGCGAGGCCATCGAGAACCTCGGGATGGAGGGCCGCATGTCCATCTGCAACATGTCCATCGAGGGCGGCGCGCGCGCCGGCTACGTCAACCCCGACGAGACCACCTACGAGTGGCTCGCGGAGACCGACGAGTACGCCGACGACCCCGAGAAGTTCGAGCGCCACAAGGAGTACTGGGAGTCCATCCGCACCGACGACGACGCGGAGTACGACGACGTCGTCACCATCGACGCCTCCGACCTCGAACCGGTCGTCACGTGGGGGACCACTCCGGGTCAGGGCATCGGCATCACGGACCCCATCCCGGACCCCGAGGAGATGGAGTCCGGCGACGCGGACGTCGCGCGACGCGCGCAGGACCACATGCGCGTCGAACCCGGCGAGACGATGGAGGGCTACGACATCGACGTCGCCTTCCTCGGCTCCTGTACGAACGCCCGCCTGCCCGACCTGCGCGCCGCCGCGCGGATCGTCGAGGGCCGCGAGGTCGCGGACGACGTGCGCGCGTTCGTCGTCCCCGGCAGCCAGCGCGTGAAGGCCGCCGCCGAGGCCGAGGGCCTCGACGAGGTCTTCACCGAGGCCGGCTTCGACTGGCGCGACGCCGGCTGTTCGATGTGTCTCGGGATGAACGACGACCAGCTAGAGGGCGACGAGGCGTGTGCGTCCTCCTCGAACCGGAACTTCATCGGCCGACAGGGTTCGAAGGACGGCCGCACCGTCCTGATGAACCCGCGTATGGTCGCCGCCGCCGCCGTCACCGGGGAAGTGACTGACGTGCGCGACCTGAAGGAGGTGAGCCTCGCATGAGCGACCTCTCCGAGGGGCCGGCCGAGACCGTCGAGGAAGTGACCGGGAGCGGCATCCCGATTCGCGGGAACGACATCGACACCGACCAGATAATCCCCGCGCGCTTCATGAAGGTCGTCACGTTCGACGGCCTCGGCGAGTACGCCTTCTTCGACCAGCGCTTCGACGACGAGGACAACCAGAAGGACCACCCGTTCAACGAGGAGCGCTTCCAGGACGCGAACGTCCTCGTGGTGAACTCGAACTTCGGCTGTGGCTCCTCGCGCGAGCACGCCCCGCAGGCGCTGATGCGTTGGGGTATCGACGCGATCATCGGCGAGTCCTTCGCCGAAATCTTCGCGGGCAACTGCCTCGCGCTCGGCATCCCGACGCTCACGGCGGACCACGAGTCCATCAACGCCCTCCAGCAGTGGGTGGACGACCACCCGGACGAGGAACTGCACGTCGACGTCGTGCGCGAAGTCGTCGAGTACGACGGCACGGAGATGAGCGCGAACGTCGACAAGGCACAGCACAAGGCGCTCGTCGAGGGCGTCTGGGACACGACCGCGCTGATGGAGGCGAACGCGGCGGCGACGCGCGACGTGGCCGAGTCCCTCCCGTACGTCGAGTCCGACTCGCTTCCGGAGGCCGAGGCCGATGACTGAGGAGATCGTCGTCATCCCCGGCGACGGCATCGGCAAGGAGGTCGTCCCTGCGGCGGTCGACGTCCTGCAGGCCACGGGTATCGACTTCGAGTTCGTGGAGGCGACGGCCGGCGACCACGTCGCCGCCGAGGGCGGCGACCCGCTCCCCGAGGAGACGCGCGCGCTCGTCGCGGACGCGGACGCGACGCTGTTCGGCGCGGCCGGCGAGAGCGCGGCGGACGTCATCCTCCCGCTTCGTGACGCCGTCGGCTCCTTCGTGAACGTCCGGCCCGCGCGCACGTACCCGGGCGTGGACGCTGTGAAGCCCGACATGGACATCGTCTTTCTCCGCGAGAACACGGAGGGAGTCTACGCCGGCCACGAGTCGCGGCTCACGGACGACGTCTCGACGCTGACGCGCGTCGTCTCGAAGTCCGCGAGCGAGCGCCTCGCCGAGTACGCCTGCGATTACGCCCCGGACGGGTTCACGGTCGCCCACAAGGCGAACGTGATGCGCGAGACGGACGGGCTCTTCCGCGACACCGTGCAGTCGGTCGCCGAGGAGAACGGCGTCGAGACGGACGCCGCGCTGATGGACGCGCTCGCGATGCACCTCTGTCTGCGCCCCGAGGAGTACGAGGTCGTCGTCTGCCCGAACCTCGCTGGCGACGTCCTCTCCGACCTCGCCGCCGGCCTCGTGGGGGGGCTCGGCCTCCTGCCCTCCGCGAACATCGGCGAGGAGCGCGCGCTCTTCGAGCCCGTGCACGGTACCGCGCCGGACATCGCCGGGCAGGGCGTCGCGAACCCCTGCGCGACGGTGCTCTCGGCGGCGATGCTCCTCGACTACCTCGGCTACGAGGAGGAGGGCGACGCGGTGCGTGACGCCGTCGAGGACGGCCTCGCGCACGGCCCGCGCACGCCCGACCTCGGCGGTAACGCGTCCACCGCCGACGTGACGAACGACATCATCGAGCGGCTCTAAGCGCCGCCCCCGTTCGGTTTCTACTCGGTCTCCCGCCCGCCGAGCGACGCGTCTCTCCGTCGACGTCTCGCGCGACGAAACACGCGCTCGGGCGGCTTACTCGCCGAGTATCTCCGCGCCCGATCCGACCGTCGAGCGGTAGGCGCGCGCGTCCACGCCGGCGTCCTCGAACGCCTCGACCATCGCGGCGGCGACGGCGCGTTGGCGGGCGGGATAGCAGGCGGCGATGATGGCGGGGCCGGCGCCGCTGACGGTGACGCCAGTCGCGCCCGCGTCCGTCGCGGCCGCGCAGACGTCGTCGTAGCCGTCGATGAGTTTCGCGCGGGCGGGCGTGACGACGCGCTCGTCCATCCCGCGCCCGACGAGCGCCGGGTCGTCGCGCTGCATCCCTGCGGTGAGGGTGGCGGCGCTCCCGACGGTGTGGACGACGTCGTCCATCGCCGCGCTCTCGGGGACGACGCCGCGCGCGTCGCGCGTCGAGACGGCGATGTCGGGGAGGCACGCCACGAGGGGGACGTCCGCGTCGACGCTGAAGACGCCGTCCTCCCGGACGACGGTGAAGCCGCCGAGGATCGAGGGCGCGACGTTGTCGGCGTGCGCTTCGCCGGAGACGGCGGCTTCGCCCTCGGCGGCGACGCGGACGAGTTCGTCGCCGGTGAGGTTGCGCTCGTAGAGCGCGTCGAGCGCGACGGCGGTGGCGGCGGCGGAGGCGGCGCTGGAGCCCAGCCCAGAGGACGGGCGCACCCCCTTGTCGATGCGGATGTGCGCGGGCGCGTCGAGTTCACGGGCGACCACGCCGGCGGTGTTCTTCCGGGGGTCTTCGGGGATGTACTGCGCGCCCGCGCCCGAGACCTCGATAGTGGTCTCGTCGGCGCGTTCGACGCTGACGACGTCGGCGGGCCGGTCGAGCGCGACGCCGAAGACGTCGAACCCGCTCCCGAGGTTCGCACTCGTCGCGGGGGCACGGACCGTGAGCATGCGCGCCCGTACCGTACCGTGGGGGAAAAGGGTAGCGAACGCGCGGCGCGGCCGGAACGCCGCCGACCGTAACGCTAACCCGGACCGGCGACGCACTCTGTGCCATGATTGGCATCGTCGGCGGCGGCATCGCAGGGCTGGCGGCGGCCCGGCGTCTCCAGCGCGCCGGCCACGAGGTGACGGTGTTCGAGGCGTCCGAGCAGATCGGGGGGCTCGCGGCGACGTACGAGACGGCGGGCGACCCGCTGGAGAAGTTCTATCACCACCTCTCGGGCTCTGAGGGGACCATCGTCGACCTCATCGAGGAGCTCGGCCTCGGCGACGACCTGGAGTGGCCCATCGGGAAGAACGCCTACTACATCGACGGGACGATCCACCCGATGGACAAGCCGTGGGAGATCCTCGCGTTCCCCTACTGGAGCCTCTACGACACGTTCCGCTTGGGGATGCTCGTCCTCGATATCGACGTTCGCGGCGGCGTCCCGTCGTTCGACTCCTACGAGGACCTCGAGGACTACGAGGACGTCCCTGTCAAGGAGTTCTGCGTCGAGCACACCACCGAGAACGTCTACGAGACGTTCTTCGAGCCGCTCCTGGAGGCGAAGTTCGGCGAGCGCGCGGAGGACGTCTCGGCGGCGTGGCTCCTCGGGCGCATCAAGTTCCGGGGGGAGCGCGACCTGCTGAAGGGCGAGCCGCTGGGCTACCTGAAGGGCGGCTTCGGCCGCCTCCTCGACGAACTCCTCGACGACGTCGGGAGCGACACCGTGGAGACGGGCACGCGCGTGACGGACGTCGGCTACGGCGAGTCGGGCGTCGAGTCGCTGACGGCGGTAGGCCCCGACGGCGCGGCCGAGACGCACGACGTGGACGCGGTCGTCGTCGCGGCGATGCCGACCGTCCTCGAGGAACTCACCGGCTACGAGTGCGACATCGAGTTCCAGGGGACGGTCTGCTCGGTGATCTCGATGGAGGAGTCGCTGACGGACACCTACTGGCTGAACGTCGCGGACGACGCGCCGTTCGGCGCGCTCATCGAGCACACGAACTTCATCCACCAGTCGAACTACGGCGGCGAGCACCTCCTCTACGTCCCGAAGTACATCCAGAGCCCGGAGGACCCGGTCTGGCAGATGGACGACGAGGCGGTCGCGGAGACGTGGCTCGACGGCATCGAGGGCCTCTTCCCCGACTTCGAGCGCGAGTCGGTGAACTGGGTGCGGACGGCGCGCAACCCCCGGACGGCGCCGATCTACGAGCGCGGCTACCTCGACATGGTGGTGCCCTACGACCTCTCCGAGGCCGTCGCGGACGGCGTCTACTACGCGGGGATGGCGAGCGAGGCCCAGTACCCCGAGCGCTCGCTGAACGGCGGCATCGTCGCGGGCTACGAGGTCGCCGACCGGATCGCCGAGGAGTACTGATGGCCGAGGAACTCGTCGCCGGCTGCTGGTGGCTCGACCTCGGCGGAACGAACGCCTACCTCGTCGAGGACGGCGACGACCTCGTGCTCGTGGACGCCGGAATGCCGTGGCACGCCGACGACGTCCGCGCGGGCGTCCGCGACGCCGGCTACGACCTCGCGGACGTGACGCGGGTGTTCGTGACGCACTACGACATCGACCACGTCGGCGGCCTCCGCTCGCTCGACCTCGACGCGCCGGTCCACGTC
This sequence comes from Halarchaeum sp. CBA1220, assembly GCF_003721175.2. Taxonomy (GTDB): domain Archaea; phylum Halobacteriota; class Halobacteria; order Halobacteriales; family Halobacteriaceae; genus Halarchaeum; species Halarchaeum grantii. The sequence goes on along the minus strand of NZ_CP054707.1, from coordinate 168,823 downwards.
GGCGCGAAGGACGCCGACTTCCTGACCGGGCGACGCCGGCCGCCGCTCTCGAACCGGAAGGGGCTCTTTCAGCGCGTCACGGGCCTGTTGGCGCCGACGCTCACGGACGTCGCGTACGTCGCGGACGGCGACGAAATCGGGAGTTTCACCGCGTTCGCGACGCCCGGGCACACGCCGGGGCACGTCGCCTACGTCTCGCGCGAGCGGGGCGTCGCCTTCCTCGGCGACCTCGTGCGCGAGGCCGACGGCGCGCTCGAACCGTCGCCGTGGGCGCTGAGCTACGACACCGGCGACGTCCGCGAGAGCATCGCCTCCCTCGTGCGCGAGTCGCCGGCGTTCGACGTGGCGTGCGTCGGCCACGGGACGCCGCTCGTCACCGGCGGGAAGAAGGCGCTCGCCGGCGCGCTCGGGTAGTCGGCCGTCAGTCGGTACCGGGGGCGTCCTCGACGTCGACGTGCTCCGGTTCCTCGGCGCTCCCGCGGTGCGTCTCGCCGTCGTCGCCCTCGACGTAGACGTCGTCCGCGAAGCCGCCCTCGGCGTGCGGGAACTCGCCGTCCTTGAGGCGTTCGGGCGTCGCCGGCGCCTCCGGGAGGCCGCCCTCGGGCGCGAACTCGCCGAGCGGGTCCTCGACGGTGATGTCGTGTGCCTCGAAGAACTCGCGGTGGCGCTCGTAGTGGGCGTCGACTTCCTCGGGGGGGAACTCCATCATCTCCGCCCAGCCGTGGTTGTAGAAGTCGAAGGTGGCGACGATGTGCGTCATCTCGCGGGCGACGGCCTCCTCGTAGCCGGCCTGGAGCGCGGCGAGGTACATCTCCGTGGAGGCGTCGAAGAACGCCTCGAGGTGCGGGATGCGCTCGTCGGTGTGCTCGTCGTCCGCCCAGCCGCCGAAGACGGAGACGTGGACGTCCACGAGTTTCTCGTGGACCATCTCGCCGACGCCCGGCATCTCCAGCGCCTTCCGTGCCGCGAAGTGGGTGACGTTCTGCCGTAGTTTCATGTCCGCTGATTCGGCCGCGAGATACAAAGTCCTACCCGTGTCGGCGGATTCGTGCCACACTCCGGTAACGTGTGCCGGGACCATAGACGGATAGCAATCCACTTTAACCCGGAACGCACAGTGCCAGTATGAGCGAGTCGTTCGTGATAATCGGCGACGGGGTCGCCGGCAGTTCCGCGGCGGAGACCATCCGCGAACGCGCCCCCGAGGCCGACGTCACCGTCGTCACAGACGAGGGCGAAGCCCTGTACAACCGCATCCTCATCAAGGAGTTCGCGAAGGGGAAGCTCCCCGAAGCCCCCATCTCCATCCACGACGAGTCGTGGTACGATGAGCGCGACATCGACCTCCAGTTGAACACGCTCGTCACGGGCGTGGACGTGGACGGGCACGTCGTCCACACGCACGAGGGCGACGACCTCGAGTACGACAAACTCCTCGTCGCGACCGGCGGGACGCCGACCCAACTCCCCGTCGAGAACAGTGATGCCGAGGGCATCCACCACTTCTGGACGTTCGAGGACGCCCGCCACATCCGCGAGCACGCCGAGGACGCCGACGAAGGCACCATCGTCGGCGCGGGACTGCTCGGCATCGACCTCGCCGCCATCTGCGCCGCCCAGGACATCGACGCAAAGTACCTGATGCGCGGGGACCGCTGGTGGCGCTACGCCCTCAGCGAGGACGGCGCGGAGATCATCCACGACGCGCTCGCGGAGAAGGGCATCGAGCCGGTCTTCGACTCGGGTGCGTCGCGCTTCGAGACGGACGACGACGGGCACGTCGTCGCGACCATCGACGGCAACGGCGAGCGCTACGAGTCGGACTTCGTCGGCGTCGCCATCGGCCTGAACTTCAACGTCGAGTTCCTCCAGGACACCGCCGTCGAGATGGACGACGGCATCGTCGTCGACGAGTACATGCGCACGGGCGCCGAGGACGTCTTCGCGGCCGGCGACATCACCCAGTTCTACGACACCATCCGCGACACGCGCGCGCAGAACGGTTCGTGGGGCTCCGCGAAACAGCAGGGCTCCGTCGCCGGGCACGCGATGGTCGCCGACGACGTCGAGGACGCCGTGGACGAGTTCCGCTGGGTGTCCTCCTACTCCATCACCCACTTCGACTTCCCGTTCCTCTCCTTCGGCTTCCCGACGGACGGCGACGAGCACGTCGAGCGCAAGTACTCGGAGACCGAGTGGCGCCGGCTCGCCTTCGAGGACGGGAAGCTCATCGGCGGCGTCCTCATCGGCAACCTCGCGCCGCAGTCGAAGTACAAGCAGCTCATCCGTGGCGAGGCCGACGTCGCGGACCAGTCCGACGTCCTCCTGCAGGAGAACTTCGAGCTCGAAGAGCTCGACGTCGACCTGTAGGAGCCCGACGTCCCTCGCCGCCACCCCGGATTCACGACCGGTCTCGCTGCCGAACGCCCCCTTTTGTCGCTCGCGCTCGTCGGGCGGCCTCCATGCGCACGACGCTCGCCACCGACCCCGTGCGTCGCGTGAGCGCCGAGGCACGCGTTCGCATTACGAACTAGCCGCGCACGCCGGGCGTCGTCGCGGCCCCCTGTCGCCCCGACCGAAGCCGTTTTCCACGCGAGCGGCCCATTCCCTAGGTATGAGCATGAGCGGCGGGAGCACGGACATGACGCTCGCCTTCGAGCTGTCCGCGCTCAAGCGACTCGCGAAGCCCGGGACGGCGTTCGCGGACGCCCGGCAGTGGACGGAGTACGTCGGCGTCGTGAGCGACGAACCGACGTACGTCGTGACGAACTTCACGCGCAAGCGCCGCATCAGACAGGACTTCTTCTCCGGCCCGAAGTCGAAGCGCGAGAGCCTCGAGAACGTGAAGTCGCAGTTCGAGACGGACCGCCACGTCTTCGTCGGCACCGGCGAGGCCGACGAGGAGCTCGCGGCCGAGACGGGCTGGGAGTACCTCGCGCTCGAGGACGCGGCGGCGGCCGCGGACTGGGAGCTCGGCGAGGACGGCGAGGACGCGACGGCGGCCGGGGAGCCGGAGCGCGACGACTGGCCCTGACGATGGCGGGGCCGCGCGTTCCCGACGCCGGCGACGGCGCCGACGACGGCACCGTCACGCTCCCGTGTGGCGAGTCCGTCCACCGGGGCGAGTTCGACCTCGGGATGCGCGAGTACGAGTGCGCGTGCGGGGAGCGCCACGCGGTCGTGATGGACATGCATCCGCCCTCGCGCTTCGTCCCGGAGGACGTCGTCGAGGTGTTGCGCGCGAGCGTGACGCCGAGCGACGACGACGCCTTCGAGGAGTTCGGCACCCCCCACCTGATGGGGAGCGTCATGGAGGAGTTCCCCGAGGAGGTGGTGGTCGTCGACGCGAGCAAGGACGGCACCGTGGGGTACGCGCTCCTCTGGGTGGCCGCGTTCGACGCCCGCACGCTCCACGAGCACGTCGTCGAACTCGTCGTCGAGTTGATGGAGCACGCGGTGAGCCACACGCGCGACGACGGCGCGCAGGGCGAGTTCGAGACGCAGATGCTCGACTTCGACGTCGAGGGGTTCGTCGACGCCTATCGGAGCGAGCGCGAGTGGGAGCGCGAGCGGTAGGCGCTCTCCCGCGTTCCCCGTTCGAGTTCTTTGCTGACGTCGATGGCCGGTAGCGCGCTCGCCGCGCGCACTCGCGGACGCTCGCCGCCGGCGTTACGATTTTCGTAATCCGATTACGAGATTTGCACTCTTTCGTTTCGCTTATTACGATGTACGCATTCGACCTAGCTACACATGAGTGACGACCGGACCGTCCTCCTCATTGGGAGCGGCCCGATACAGATCGGCCAGGCGGCAGAGTTCGACTACTCCGGCGCGCAGGCGTGTCGCGCCCTCCAAGAGGAGGGTGCCCGAGTCGTCCTCGTCAACTCCAACCCCGCCACCATCATGACGGACCCCGAGATGGCGGACGAGGTCTACATCGAACCCATCACCGTCGAGGCCATCGCGGAGGTCATCGCGAAGGAGAACCCCGACGGCGTCATCGCCGGCCTCGGCGGGCAAACGGGATTGAACGTCACCGCCGAGCTCGCCGAGGAGGGCGTCCTCGACGAGTACGACGTCGAGATCATGGGGACGCCGCTCGACACCATCTACGCGACCGAGGACCGCGACCTCTTCCGCAAGCGCATGGAGAACCTCGGTCAGCCCGTCCCGCGCTCGACCACCATCTCGCTCGACGAGGGCGAGTCCGTCCAGGCGCTCGACGACGACGACATCGCCGAGCGCGTCGAGGACGCCGTCGACGCGGTCGGCGGCCTCCCCGTCATCTCCCGCACGACGTACACGCTCGGGGGGTCGGGCTCCGGCGTCGTCGAGGAGATGGACGAGCTGAAGTCGCGCGTCCGCAAGGGCCTGCGCCTCTCGCGGAACTCGGAAGTGCTCATCACGGAGTCCATCTCCGGGTGGGTCGAACTCGAGTACGAGGTGATGCGCGACGCCGGGGACTCCACCGTCATCATCTGCAACATGGAGAACATCGACCCGATGGGCATCCACACCGGCGAGAGCACGGTCGTGACGCCCAGTCAGGTCATCCCGGACGACGGCCACCAGGAGATGCGCGACGCCGCGCTCGAAGTCATCCGCGACCTCGGTATCGAGGGCGGCTGTAACATCCAGTTCGCGTGGCACGACGACGGCACCCCGGGCGGCGAATACAGAGTGGTGGAGGTGAACCCGCGCGTCTCGCGCTCCTCGGCGCTCGCCTCGAAGGCGACCGGCTACCCCATCGCGCGCGTCACCGCGAAGGTCGCGCTCGGCAAGCGCCTCCACGAGATCACGAACGAGATCACGGGCGAGACCACCGCCGCCTTCGAGCCCGCCATCGACTACGTCGTCACGAAGGTGCCGCGCTGGCCCAAGGACAAGTTCGACGACGTCGACTTCACGCTCGGCACCGCGATGAAGAGCACGGGCGAGGCGATGGCCATCGGGCGCACCTTCGAGGAGTCGCTGCTGAAGGCGATGCGTTCGAGCGAGTACGAACCCGACGTCGACTGGGCGGCCCTCAGCGACGCGGAGCTCGAGGAGCGCTACGTCGCGCGCCCGAGTCCCGACCGCCCGTACGCGATCTTCGAGGCGTTCGACCGCGGTTACTCCGTCGACGAGATCGTCGAGCTGACGGGCATCGAGGAGTGGTACGTCGAGCGCTTCGCGCGGGTCGCCGACGCCGCCGACGGCGCGAAGCACGGCGAGTTCACGGACGCCGCCATCGAGGGCTTCACGAACCACGAGATCACGGCGCTCGCGGGCGGCGAGTTCGCGGACACCCACGAGTCGTGGCTGCCCGCCGACGTCGACCACGGCCCTGACGAGGACGAACCCGAGGCGCGTCCGGACGGCGCGGGCGTCACCATCGACGACGTCGAGGCCGACGTCCCGGGTCGCACCTACAAGCAGGTCGACACCTGCGCGGGCGAGTTCGAGGCGCGGACGCCCTACTACTACTCCTCGCGCAAGCCCGAGTGGTTCAGCGGCCCCTTCGAGGGCGAGTCCGCAGGCGGCGAACTCCGCGTCGACCACGACACCGACTCCGTCGTCGTCGTCGGCGGCGGCCCCATCCGCATCGGGCAGGGCGTCGAGTTCGACTACTGCTCCGTCCACGCGGTGCGCGCGCTCCGCGAGGAGGGCGTCGAGGCCCACGTCGTCAACAACAACCCCGAGACCGTCAGCACGGACTACGACACCTCTGATGGGCTGTTCTTCGAACCCATCACCGCCGAGGAGGTCGCGGACGTCGTCGAGGCGACGGGCGCGGACGGCGTGATGGTCCAGTTCGGCGGCCAGACGTCCGTGAACGTCGCGGACGAACTCGAGGCCGAGATCGACCGCCGCGGCCTCGACGCCTCCATCCTCGGCACGAGCGTCGAGGCGATGGACCTCGCGGAGGACCGCGACCGCTTCAACGTCCTCATGGACTCCCTCGGAATCAGCCAGCCCGACGGCGGGACGGCGTTCAGCGAGTCCGAGGCGCTCGACCTCGCACACGACCTCGGTTATCCCGTGCTCGTCCGGCCGTCCTACGTCCTCGGCGGGCGCGCGATGGAGGTCGTCCACAGCGACGCCGAGCTGACGGAGTACATCGAGGAGGCCGTCCGCGTCTCCCCGGACAAACCCATCCTCGTCGACGAGTTCCTCGCCGACGCGGTCGAACTCGACGTCGACGCCGTCGCGGACGGCGAGGACGTCCTCATCGGCGGCGTGATGGAGCACGTCGAGGCCGCCGGCGTCCACAGCGGGGACTCCGCGTGCGTCATCCCGCCGCGCAACCTCGACGAGGAGACGCTCGGCCGCGTCCGCGAGGTCGTCGAGGAAATCGCGCGCGCCCTCGAAACCGTCGGCCTCCTCAACGTCCAGCTCGCCGTGAAGGACGGCGAGGTGTACGTGCTGGAGGCGAACCCGCGTAGCTCGCGCACCGTGCCGTTCGTCTCGAAGGCGACCGGCGTCCCCATCGCGAAGCTCGCCGCGAAGGTCATGGCCGGCCAGTCCCTCGCCGACCTCGACGTCGAGGAGGGCATCCCCGAGGAGTACAGCGTGAAGGAGGTCGTCCTGCCGTTCGACCGCCTCGAGGGCGCCGACCCGCGCCTCGGCCCCGAGATGAAGTCCACGGGCGAGGTCATGGGCACCGCGCGCACCTTCGGGAAGGCCTACGAGAAGGCCCAGTCCGCCGCCGGCAACGACCTCCCGGAGGGCGGCGTCGCGGTCGTCGACTTCGACATCGAGGGCTTCGCGGAGTACTACGACGTCCAGTCCTTCGACGACGTCCCCGAGGCCATCCGCACGGACAAAATCGACCTCTACGTCGGCGACGACGTCGACGCGCTCCGGACCGCCGTCGAGGAGGACTTCCCCTACATCTCCACGGTCGCGAGCGCGAAGGCGAGCCTCGAAGCGCTCGCGCACCGCGACGACGACCTCGACGTCGAATCCGTCAGCTCGCGCCCCATCACGAACGCGAAGTGGGGCGGCCGCGACGAGTAAGCGCGTCCACACCCCGTTCGCGTCCCCCTGAGCGGGGACGACGCTTTAGTGACCCGGACGCGAGACGGCGGACATGCCGCTCGAATCGTGGGCGCCCGAGGCCACGTTCGCGCTCGACCTCTTCACGCTCCTCGCGACCACCGTCGCGTCCGTCTTCTCGACCATCGCCGCGCTCGGCTTTCGCGGGACGCCGTGGGGGCGGACGCTCGCGCCGCTCCCCGTCGTCTTCGTCGCGCTGACCGTCTCGACGACCGTCACAATCCATCCCGCGACGCCGCCACACGGCGGCTGGGTCGCCTCCGTCTGTTGGCTCGTCGCCGTCGCCGCCATCGCGGTGACGTGCTGGCGGTTCGTCTCCCTCACCGCCGAACTGGAGGTGTCGGCGTGACGCCCGAAATCGCCCTCTGGGGGGTGGCCGTCGTCGTCCTCGTCGCGCTCTGCGTCGCCTTCGCCTATCCGCTCCTCGCGTACTCGCACAACGTCCTCTACCGCGAGGGGGTCCTCCTCTTCACCGTCGCGCTCGCCTGCCTGAGCGCGGGCGCCCTCCTTGAGCTCCTCGTCGCCGTCGGCGTGCTCGACGTGGTACTGCGCGTCCTCGCGTACGTCTTCTACGCGGCGAGCGGCGCGGTCAGCGTCGCCGCGACGTGGCGCTTCGCGCGCGAGTTCATCGACCTCGGGGGCGACGCGCACGTCGACGTCGAGAGCGACGAGTACGTCGGGGGGTTCGAGAATGAGCGCTGACCCGGTCGACGACGGCGCGCCCCTCGCGGACCTCTCCGCCGGCTCGGTCGCGCTCTACACGCTCCCGTCGGGCGAGCGCCCGCTGTCGGCGATTCCGCGCGCGGGCTTCGAGAACCTGCTCGTGCTCTCGACGTCGGCCGACCTCGAGCGCCTCGAGCGCGCGGTCGTGGAACGCGGCGGCGACCCCGCCCACGTCGGCGTCGTCCCGGTCACGGGGACGACCGTGGACTACGACGGGGCGCTGTGGACGACCGAGCGCGCGAACCCGAGCGACCTCACGGGCATCAGCATCCGCTTCTCGGAGGCGTTCGCACACGTCCGTCCGGGTGTCGGCTGGGTCGTCGTCGACAACCTCGGCGTCCTCTCGATGTACGTCTCCGAGGAGCGGCTGTTCCGCTTCGTCGAGTCGATAACGAGCGCGACCCGCGAGCGGAACGCGCACTGCGTGCTCGCGGCGACCGAGGGCGTCCTCGGGGAGCGCACGCTCGCGCGCCTCGAGGGGCTGACGGACAGGACGGTGTCCGCGCGCTAGTTGACGGTCAGCGCCGCGCGGTCCTCGGCGAGCGCGAGCACGTCGTCGAAGAAGTCGAGGGTGTCGTGCGGGCCGGGGTTCGCCTCGGGATGGTACTGGCGGGTGAGGACGCCGTACTCCTCGCTGTCGATGCCCTCCGGCGTGTCGTCGTTGACGTTGACCTGCGTGACGGTGAGGTCGCCGGGTTCGTCGACGGTGTAGCCGTGGTTCTGCGTCGTCATGACGACGCGCCCGGTCTCGTGGTCGAGGACGGGCTGGTTGACGCCGCGATGGCCGAACGTCATCTTCTCGGTGGTGCCGCCGAACGCGCGGGCGACGACCTGCTGGCCGAGGCAGATGCCGGCGATGGGGAGGTCGCCCTTGAAGTGGGTGACGAGGTCCTCGGTGGCCTCGAAGTTCGCGGGGTCGCCGGGGCCGTTCGAGATGAAGAGGACGTCCGGGTCGAGGTCCGCGACCGCCTCGGCGGAGACGTCGTAGGGCAGGACGTGGACGTCGGCGTTGCGCGCGGTGAGCGAGTCCACGATGGAGCCCTTCGCGCCGCAGTCGACGAGCGCGACGCGCGGGCCGGAGCCCTCGTGGTGGACGGGTTCGTCGACGCTGACGCGCTCGCCGATGTCCGTGATGTCGCTCATGTGCGGGCAGCTCTCGAGTTGCGCCTTCGCCTCCTCGGGGGAGGCCTCGGGGCCGGCGGAGACGCCGACCTTCATCGCGCCACGGTCGCGGATGTCCGTCACGAGGTCGCGGGTATCGACGTGGTCGACGCCGGGGACGCCCTCGGCCTCGAGCCACTCGGCGACGTCGTCCGTCATCTCGCGCGCGACGACGGCGTGCGGGTGGACGCGATCCGACTCGAAGCGCTCCTCTCGGACGCCGTAGTTCCCGATGAGCGGGTACGCGAAGGTGAGCACTTGCGCTTCGTAGGACGGGTCAGTGAGGCTCTCCTCGTAGCCCGTGTACGCGGTCGTGAACACGAGTTCGCCCTGGGCGGCGCCCGGGGCGCGTGCGCGCGCTTCGACTACGTCCCCCGTTTCGAGGGCGAGATAGGCGTCCGACATTACGAGAAACGAACGAACGGGCCGAATATAAGGCTTGCTTTCGTAGCATCGTTACGAATTTCGTAACTCCTTTCGTCGCCACTCCCTAGGTCGCGATATGGACGACCTCGACCGGCAGATCCTCGACGTCCTCCGACGAGACGCGCGGACGCCGTACACCGAGATCGGCGACGAGCTCGGCGTCAGCGAGGGGACGATACGGAACCGCATCGAGCGCCTGCAGGAGGAGGGCACCATCGAGCGCTTCACCGTCTCCACCAGCACCGGCAACGTCAAGGCCATGATCGAGGTGGACGTCGCCGTCGACGTCGACACGCACGCCGTCGGCGACCAGATCGCCGAGTGGAGCGAAGTCGACTTCGTCTGGCAGGTCTCCGGCGAACTCGACATCGTCGTCGTCGTCGACGCCAAGGACACCACGCGCGTCAACGAACTCATCACCAAGACCCGCGAACTCGACGACGTCACAACGACGAAGACCCGCCTCATCCTCGACGAGACCCTCTAAAGCCGCTCAGAAGAAGAGCACCGTCGGCCCCCGCTCGGCGTCCGCGACGGCCTCCCCCGCGCCGATGGCCGGCAGTCGGACGGTCGCGGTCGTCCCGCCGCCGTCGTCCGCCGCGATCTGGAACGACCCGCCGTATCGGGTGACGATCCAGTTCACCAGCCACAGCCCGAGCCCGGAGCCGTGCATCAGCGCCGTCTCCTCCCCGGTCGCGATGACCTCCGCCTCCACCGAGTCGATACCCGGGCCGTCGTCCGACACGACGAGCTCCACCCAGTCGCCCGCGTCGAACACGGACACCGACACCTGCGGGGCGTCCGACGGGTCGTGCTTCAGCCCGTTCGCCACGAGCTCCGCGAGCGCCTCCCGGAGCTCCGCGCCCGCGCAGATGTCCCGCTCCGCCGCCACGTGCACCTCGACGTCGCCGTTCGGGAAGCGCTCGCGGTGCGTCTCGCGGACCGCCTCGCAGAGCGCGCGCGGGTCGAGGCGTTGGGGGTCGCGGTCGCGGCGCGCGTACTGCTCCAGCTCCCGCGCGTGCTCGCCGAGCGCCGACAGCTCCCGGGCGGCGCGCTCGATGCGCTCGCCGGTCTCGCGCGGGTCCTCGACGTCCCCGTGTCGGAGCCCGCTCCCCCACGCGAGGAAGAGCGTCATGTCGTTTCGGAGGTTGTGTCTGAGGACGCGATTCAGGAGCGCGATCAGGCGCTCGGTCCGCTTGCGCTCCGTGACGTCGTCCTGGAACCCGAGGTAGTGCGAGAGGTCGCCGCGCTCGTCGTAGACGGGGTTGACCCGGAGGCGGTTCCAGAACGGCGTCCCGTCGCGGCGGTAGTTGACGAGTTCGACCACCGCCGACTCCTCGGCGTCGATTGCGTCCCCGATGCGCTCGACCGACGCGTCGTCCGTGCGCTCGCCCTGGAGGAACCGGCAGTTCCGACCGATGACCTCCTCGGCGTCGTAGCCGGTGATGCGCTCGAACCCGTCGTTGACGTAGACGAGCGGTGTGTCGGGCTCGTCGGGGTCGGCGATGGAGATTCCGACGTCCGCCTCGTCCATCGCGCGGTTCTTCACGCGCAACTCGCGCTCGCGCTCCTTGCGCGCGGTGACGTCGCGGCCGACGCCCTGGATGCCGGTGATCGTCCCGCCATCGTCTATCGGTGTCGCGTTCACCGCGATGACGACGATGTCGCCGTCGCGTGCGCGAAAGTCGAGTTCGAGGTTCTCCACGGACTCGCCCGCGAGCAGGCGGTCGTAGGCCGTCGCCGCGTCCTCGGCCGCCTCCTCGGTCATGAACTCCGTGAAGTACTCGCCCGTCAGCGCCTCGGGCTGATAGCCGAGGATGCGCTCGACCGCCGCCGAGACGTACGTGAAGCGCGCGTCGAGGCCGACCCGAAAGAGGATGTCGAAGCTGGTCTCCGCGATTCCCTCGAAGCGGCGCTTCTCGCGCTCGAGGCGCTCCGTGCGCTCCTTGAGGTCGCGCTCGTACGCGCGGCGCTCGAGTGCGTTTCCGACGAGGCTCGCCAGCAGCTCCAGAAACAGCTCCTCGGACTCCGAGAACGCGGCGTCGCGGGGCTCCCGACTCGCGAAGCAGACCGTCCCGTACACCTCGCCGTCGACCACCACCTTCGCGCCGATGTAGGCGCCGAGGCCGAACGCGTCAATCGCCCGCTGGTCGATCGGCGAGACCGCCGCCTCCTGTACCGCGAGCAACCCCTCGGACTCGAGCGTGTGCCGACAGTAGCTCTCGCGCAGCGGGCAGGTCTCGCCGGGCTGCACTCGGTCGTGCTCCCCGGTCGCGTGGGCGATCCGCTGCGTGCCGTCCTCGATCCGGGAGACGAACCCGATCGGGAGGTCGAGGTGGTCCGCCCCCACGTCGAGCGCGCGGTCGATCTTCTCCTCGACGTCGAGGTCAGCGTCGGCGAAGACGGCGTAGAGACGCTCCCGTGGTGACGTCGCGTCCATGTCCTACGGTGATCACACCACCTGTTAAAGCCAGAGGGCGAAGCGAGAGCGGCCGACCGGTCGCGGGGACGACCGCCGACCCGCCTAGAAGAACTCGTCGAGGCCGCTCTGCATGTCGTCGTCCTCGGCGTCGTCGCTCTTGGTGGCCTCCTCCTCGTCGACGAAGACGTCCGCTTCCTCGTCGTCCTGCTCGCCCTCGTCCGCGCCCGCACCCGCTTCCTCGACGTCGTCGACGCTCGACTGCCCCTCGAAGGCGCCGCCGGAGTGCTCGACGGCGGCCTCCGCCTTCGCGGCCTCGGCGTCGGCGACGATGTCCTGCACCTTGTTCGTGTCCTCCCCGCTCCCGGTGACGAACGCGACGTGCTCGGCCTCAAGGTCGTACGTCGCGGCCATCGCCACCGTGAGGTCGCGGGGCTTGCAGTGATGCGTCATCGCGGCGAGGAACGGCATCACTTCACGTCGCGCGCTCGCCATCGAGCACCCGGAGGCCTCGGCGATCTTGCGCGCGACGTAGTCGCGAGTGTTTCTGGTGCCCTTCGTTCGCCCGAGCTTCGACCAGAAGGACGGCGGCCCGTAGCGCGTCCACCCGCCCTTCGGCTCGCTCCGGGCGGCCGCCGTGCCGGCGGCGACGTTGTCCGTCGCGTAGCGCCAGTAGGAGTAGTCCTGCGTCGCGCGAACGCGGCCGAGCCACTTGTCGGCGTTCGCGAGGAACTCGTAGGCGTCCGCCAACTCCGCGCCCGCGTAGTCCTTCGGGACGTTGTCCTCCACCCAGTTGAGGAGGTCGTCCGGCGTCTCGTCCACGTCGTAGGCGGCGTAGAGCGACTCCTGTGCGCCCTTCTCCTTGAAGACGTCGTCCAGGAAGTCGAAGATGCCCTCCGTGGTGTCGCGGTCCCCGGTGACGATGTCGTCCTCCGTGAGGACCTCGGTCTCCTCGGCGAGCGCCTGCAGGTCGTTGATCGCCGAGCGGAGGTCGCCCGAGTTCTTCTGCGCGAGCGCGTCGAGCGCGGCGTCCTCGTACTCGATGCCCTCGCGCCGGCAGACGTCGCGGAGGACGGGCACGATACTGCGCTTCGAGACGTCGCGGAACTCGATCTCCTGACAGGCGTTCCGGAGGGCGTTCGACATCTCGTAGTAGTCGTTCGCGATGAGCACCATCGGCTGCGTCGCCTCCTTCACGAGGCGCGTGACGGCGCGCGCGCCGCCGCGGTCGGCGTTCCCGTGGATGTTGTCCGCCTCGTCCATCACGACGAGCTTCCGCCCGCCGGAGCCGCCGACGAGCGTCCCCGACTTCGCCGCCTCGCCCGCGACGCGCTCGATGACGTCCTTCGTCCGCGTGTCGCTCGCGTTCAACTCGATGACGTCCCAGCCCATGTCGTTCGCGAGCGCGTGCGCCGCCGACGTCTTCCCGACGCCCGGACTCCCGTGGACGATGACCGCCTCGCGATGGTCCTCCCACGTCTCCGCCCACTCCTTCAGGGCGTCGCGGGCCTTGTTGTTCCCGCGAACCTCGGAGAGCGTGCTCGGGCGGTACTTCTCCGTCCAGTCAACCATTAGCGGATGGGAGGCGCGAGACGCGTTTAGTGGTTCCGTTCGGTCATGGCGTCGGCGACGCACGTCACCGGACGGGAGGCGACGTACCGATACGGCCCGCTCACGCCTCGACGATGGTGCCGCTCGCGCCGACGGCGACGTGCGGGTCGCCGAGCGCGACGCCCCGCAAGTCCGCCTCGACGGGGTGGGTCTCCTCCCAGAGGCCGAGCCACCGTGCGACGGTCACGCCGCCGGGGAGGTCGTGGCCGGGCCGGTGCAGTATCGTGCCGCCCGCGCCGACGGCGTGGATGCACCCACAGGCCCCCATCGCGACGTCGTAGAGCGTCCGCTCGGTCGGGTCGGTGACGTCCCACGCGTCACCCGATTCGAGGTAGAGTTTCCCGCCGGCGACGCGGGCCTGCCCGCCGACGACGGTGGCGTCGTAGAGGCTCGAATCGGCGTCCTCGATGCCGATTCGCGCCCACGACCCGTCGCTCCCCCGCTCGAAGACGTCGCCGTTCGCGTCGACCGCGACGACGCGGCCGCCGTCGCCGCGTGCGAGCGCGCGGATCGCCGCCCCGCTCCCCGGCGTCGCGTGCGTCCACGTTCGGCCACCCGATTCGTCGCGCTCCGTGCCCGCCGAGACGTGGACGTGCCCGGAGCTGTCGGCGACGAACACGGTCGCGTCGTCGCCCGACCCGGCGACGACGACGCTCGTGAACTGGTTCGTCACGTCGTCGGGCGCGCGATGTGACGTGACCGCGTTCGTCTCCACGTCGAACTCGGCGAGCGCGCCGCTCGCGCCCGCCACCCAGACGCGCGCGCCGTCGGCAGTCGGGGCGCACGCGTGGAGGTTCGAGCCGTTCCCGTCCGGCCCGGTCGTCGTCAGGGCGTGCCACTCCGCCCTGCCGTCCGTTCCGCTCCCGCGACGTGCGAGGACGACACCGCCGCCGCCGACGGCGTACGCCCCGCTTGCGGTGTGTGTGACGTCAGCGAGGTCGCTGTCCGTCGGGGACGCGACGGCGTGCCACCCGCCGTCGGCGCTCACACCACCAACGCTCGCGGTACCGGCCGCGAGGCCGACACCGACGGTCCGCAGGACGTCGCGACGTGAGGGTTCGGGCATCGTCTCCGAGAGATGGGCGGCGTCGCGTTTCAGGGTGGTGGCCGCCCGTCCCGCGCGCCGCCACAAGCGATTTGCACCCGACACGCGAACCGGACCCGTATGTCCGCATCGAGTACGGGCCGCGACGTCCCCTGGGTCCCCGCCGCCGCCGTCGGTATCGCCGCGTACGTCCTCCAATACCTCGTCGTCTACCTCTGGCAGGCCAACCGGGTGCGCGACCAGCTTTCCGGGCTGAACGCCGTCATCGAGTTCCTCGGCGGACAGGCCATCCCCGCGTGGCAGGCCGTCGGCTGGCTCTTCTACAACGCCCACTTCGTCTCCTTCACCTACCCGTCGTTCGGCGGCGGGCGGACGGCGACGAACCTCATCGCGAGCGGGAACGCCCCCCAGTTGCTCTACGTCCTCCCGCCGCTCTTCCTCCTCGTCGGGGGCTACCTCCTCGTGCGCTCCGTGAGCCTCGCCGACCCCACCGACGGCGCGCTCTGCGGCACCGTCCTCTCGCTCGGCTACGCCGTCCCGGCGTGGTTCGGCGTCTTCGCCTTCCGCATCACCACGGAGAGCAACTGGCTCGGCCCCGACCTCGTCACCGGCATCGTCCTCGCCGGCGTCGTCTACCCCGTCGTCTTCGGCGCCATCGGCGGCGCCGTCGCCGCCGCCACGAGCGACTGACCGCCACTCGCGCCGCGTCCGCGCGCGCCGACCCCCCGACCTCGGGGCTTCGATACGCCTTAGGCCCCACGGCGGATGGGGGTGGGTATGGACTCGGACGCGCGCGCCGGCCTCGCCGAACGCATCGCCGGCGAGATCACGCTCAGCGACGACCCCGGCGCCACCCTCCGCAAGTGGCGCACCGACTTCGACGTCTCGCAGACCGAGCTCGCCGACCAGCTCGACGTCTCCTCCTCGGTCATCTCCGACTACGAGAGCGGGCGCCGCGAGAGCCCCGGTATCGGCCTCGTCTCCCGACTCGTCACCGGTCTCCTCGACATCGACGAGCGCCGCGGCGGCGACCGCATCCGACAGTACGCCCGCGTCCTCTCCGCGGGCTTCGAGAGCGACATCGTCCTCGACCTCCGCGAGTACCCTACCGCCGTCCCCCTCCAGGACGTCTACGACGCCATCGACGCCACCGAGGTCGTCGAGGGCGACCGCGACCGCGTCAGCGGCCACACCATCATCGACAGCATCCGCGCCATCTCCCGCCTCTCCAGCGACGAGTTCTACCGCCTCTACGGCCAGTCCACGAACCGCGTCCTCGGCTTCACCGGGGTTTCCCGTGGCGAATCCCCGCTCGTCGCGCTCCGCGTCGTCAACCCCACGCCGAACGCCGTCCTCCTCCACGGCCTCGAGGAGGAGGACCTCTGGGAGCACGCGCCTGCGCTCGCCCAGCGCGACGGCTTCTCACTCGCCATCTGCAACACCCCAATCGACGAGATGCTCGACGCGCTCCAATCGCTCGCAGAATAGTCCACTCGCGTGAAAACGTGCCCGGCGCACCGCACCAGCCGTCCCGCGCCGCCGCCGACTCGCGTGCGCCCCGCTCGGTGTGTGGCGACCTCTCGCCGGTCGGCCCCGCTCTTCCTCGCGGCTCTCGCCGCTCGGCGTGTGGCGGGCCCACCCGCCCGTCGGCCCCGCCTACTCCACGTACCGGTACTTCCGCTCGTTCATCGGCCCCCAGCCGTCGAAGACGAACTCGTCCTCGGGGGTCGTGAACGGCTCGAGCTCGGACTGCTTCTCGTGGTTGTGCCGGTCGTGGACCTGCTCGTACTCCTCGAAGGAGAGGTCGTAGCGCTCCGCGATCCGGTCGAAGATCGAGAGCGCGTCGACCTCCTCGCGCCACCCGTCCTGAACGGTCTCCGCGTGGATCTCCGCCTGCGCGCCGGAGCCGTAGGAGCCGACGAGCAGTTTCTCGCCCGCGAGGTCGCGGTCGGCCTCGGCCGCGTGGTACAGCGCCGCCATCCGCGCGAGGTGGACGGAGCCCGTGTACCAGTTGCCGACCCGCTCGCTCACCGCGAGCGTCGGCTCGATGTGGGCGTCGTACCACTCGTGGTACGCGGGCTGCTCCTTCAGGTCGTCCATGTAGTCGCGGATCGCCGCGTCGAACGCCTCCTCGTCCGCGAAGTCCTCGCGGCGGGGCTGGCGCCCGATCTCGTCGGCGAGCTCGTCCTCGACCTCGGTTCCCCGAATCGTGTGCCGATAGGCGAGGAGCGCGGCCTTCCGAACCATCCCCGGGTAGGGCGTGTGGAACGGCGCATACGCGTAGTCCTCGGGGCCGACTTTGCCTGCGACGCTCTCGAAGTCCACGAGCGCCTCGCGCATCCGCGCGAGATACACCTGGATGGAGCGCTTGCCGTCCACGCTCGGGAACTGCTGGTTCGGCTTCAGGAAGTCCGTCTCGTCCGCGCTCCCGTAGCCCTGCTCCGTCGAGAGCTCGACGAGACTCGGGTCCTCCGTCACCCACATCGCCACCGCGCCCGCGCCCTGCGTCGCCTCGCCGGCGTCCCCGCGCGCGTAGAGCGCCGTGTCGCTCGCGATGACGAGCGCGCCCCGGCCCCGATTGCGGCCGGCGCGGATCCAGTTGCAGGCGTCGTCGAGGCTCTGCGTCCCGGCGATGCAGGCGAACTTCCGCTCGCCCTTGTTCGCGTGGTGGAAGTCGCCGTCGTAGACCTCCTCGAGACAGCCCGCGATGTAGGTGGAGACGGGCTTCGAGTTGTCGAAGGCGGACTCCGTCGCGACGTCGATGCGGCCGACGTCCTCCGGGTCGAGGTCCTTCCGCTCCATCAGGCGATAGGCGGCGTTCGCGCCCATCGTCACGATGTCCTCGTAGGCGTCGGGGAACGAGCTCTCGTAGAGGCCGAGGCCCTTCGTGTACTTCTCGGGGTCGTCGCCCTTCCGCGGGGCGAACGTCTCGGCGAGATCGAGCGCGAGCTTTCCGGTCCAGATCTCGACCGCGTCGATACCGACGGCTGTCATGCCGTCTCCTTCACGAAACGCGCATATGGGTTTGTCGATGAGTCGATTCGACGGATGACGAACGCCGGCTAGTTCGGAATCGTGACCTCGTAGGTGTTCGGCGAGCCGTCGACGTAGAGCGTGACGTAGACCGTCTCACCACGCATATTGGCCTGCTGGTTCTTGTTTCGCCAGAACGCACCGACGTAGACCGTCGCGTTCGTCTGGCCGTTCAGCGTCGCCTGCTCGGTCATCGGCTCCCTGCTTCCGATCGGGAGCTCGGTCCCCGAATCCTCGTAATACGGGGTTCCGTCCATATCGAGGACGCCCCTCGTCGATGCGTTGATATACACCTCGTGCTGGCCCCGAGCGTACGATCCCGTTTGGCTCTCCCAGATGCCATCGACCTTCGAGTTGGTGGTGTTCTCGACGCGGACCGCCGTGACGTCCACGGGCCCGCTCCCCGTGTTTCGGACGTCGAACTGGATGCCGTTCCAGAACGTTCCTTCGGACCCACTTACCAGCGTCACCTGTCGGTCGCTGTTTCCGCCACCGCCCCCACTACCGCCACCCGACGTGACGGTGAGGTCGAACGTCGTCCGCTCGAGCGGGCCGGCCGCGCTCGCGTTCGGCGCGCCGAACCAGACGGTCACGCCGACGGCCTCGCTCCCGCTGACCGCTCCGGGCGCGGTGTAGGTGAACGACGCGCCGCCGTCCGACCCCGTCGTGGCCGGCCCCGAGACGGACCCCGGCCCCCTCGTCACCGTCGCGTTCACCGTCTGGCCCGCGAACGGGTTGTTGAACCGGTCGCGGACCGCGACGTCGAGAGTGTGTGACTCGCCCGGGTTCAGGGTCGCGCCGTCGCCGCCGTCCCGCACGAGGTAGTGCGGGCCGGGGTCCTCGACGCCCGAGCCGACGCCGACGCGCGAGAGCTGGAGGACGTACGTGCCGGGTTCGAGGCGGACGTCGACGGTGCCGTTGTCGCCGGGAGTGACGTCGAGCACGCGTCCGCTCGATAGCTGCTCGGCGAGGAGGTCCTCCCACGTGGAGTTCGAGAGCGTCGTCGGAAGCGAGAGGACGAGCGGCCCGTCGCTCTCGTTCGTCACCGTCACCTCGTGATAGGGCGCGCTCGACGGATGCGGGTCGACGGACGCCGACCTGACGCCGGACTCGTCGTAGTCGCCCGCGAGCGTCACGAGCGTCAGTCGGTTCCCCGAGAGCATCGACTGCCCGGTCAGCGTCAGGTTCGCGCCGTTGTCGAACCGGTTGTAGAGGACGCCGTTCTCGTAGACCGTTCGCGGCGCGTTCCTGTACTCGTGGTAGTCGCCGCTGTAGACGAGTCGCGACGTCGAGTAGGTGAGCGTGCCGGAGACGTAGTCGGCGGTCTCGGCGTCCGTCGCCTCGACGTTCCGTATCGTGACGTTCGACGCGAACGGCTCGGTGCGGAGGGTTCCGGTGACCGGTGGCGGGTTCACCGCCGCGACGCGCGTCGGATAGCGCAGTCCGAGCGACACCGAGACCGGCTGGGAGTTCCCCGACCCGGCCGTCCGCAGGACGGCGTTTCGGACGTCCGTCAGTTGGTCGTGGATGCGCTCGTTGTGCTGGAACTCGAGTTGCTCGTTCTCAGCGGGCACGACCTGCGCCTGATAGATCGAGAGCGAGATAACGAGGATGCCGAAGAGTAAGACGGCCCCGACGACACCGGCAACGGCCCTCCTGTCCCTCATCGTTCGCAGACGACCCCCGCCACTACCCTAAAACCGATGGCCGGCACACGCGGCGTTACTCCTCGTCGTCTTCGATGACTTCCGGGTCGGCGAGCGCGCTCTGGAGACTGTCGAGACCGCTCAGCCAGTCCGTCAGCGGGCCGTACTCGAGCTCCTCGGTGATACCGAGGTCGATCTCCGCGCCGTCGAAGAGCTGCGAGCCGGCGCACGCCGCGAGTTCGAGCGCGCGGTCGAACTCCTCCTCGCGCTCGGCCGAGGCCGCCGCCTCGACGTACTCCTGAACGCTCGCGTCCTCGGCAGGCCCGTTCGAGATGTAGACGTCGGCGGAGTAGAAGACCGCGACGAGGCTCGTCTGGACGCCCTCGACGAGCATCTTCTTGTCCTGGTCGTCGAACTCGGGTTCGGCGAGGACGACCTCGCGGATGGACGCGAGTTCGTCGAGCGCCTCCTCCTCGTCGAGCTCGCCGCTCTGGTGGGCGGAAACGATCTTCGCGACCGCGATTGCGACGTCGTCCTGCAGGTTGTACAGGAGGCGTGCGGAGTCCTCGTCCTCGGGGTCGAGTTCCTCGTCGCGAAGCCTGTCGAGCCAGTTCTGCCAGCGCTCGTCGGAGTAGAACTCCTCCTCGATGTCACTCATACCCCATACGACCGGAGCGCGGGACAAATGCCTTTCCTATCCGCCGGCGCCTGCGAGGCGCACGCACGCCGCGATTCACCGGCGCGCTACTCGAGCGTCCCGGCGGTGTCGATCCCGTAGACGGCCTCGGGGGTCTCGACGTGCGCTCGCTCCACCGCCGCCTCGTGGCCGTTCTCGAGGAGCCAGTTCACCCGTCGCGGGACGGTCTTCGGGCCCATCACCGCGCCGGGGCGCTCCGGGTCGTCCACGTAGTCCGTCTCCATCAGGAACGGGCCGTCCGACGCGACCGCGTCCTCGAGGTAGCCCTTCTCGCACATCACCGACGGCGTCACGCCCGCGCACTCGCCGCTCGCGTAGTGCTTCACGACGCGCTCCGGGGGGAGTCCGGCGTCCTCCGCCCACGCCGCGACGTCCGTGAGGTCCTCGGTGGCTTCCGTGTGGAGCTGGAGCGCGACGCCGGTCTCGGCCGCGCGCTCGAGGGCGTGCCGGAGGACGCGATTCGACGCGTCCCACACGGACTCGCTCACGTCGTAATGCGGTCGGCCGGACTTCAGCGCCACCGCCTCGCCGTCGGCGGCGTGCTCGGCGGCGACGTCGAGGCCCGCGCACATCAACTCCGCCGCCTCGTCGGCGTCGAAGCCCCGCTCGTCGACGAGGCGGGAGACGAGTCCGGGATGCACCCCGAGGACGGGCCACGCGCGCCCGCGCAGCTCCTCGCTCGCGTCCGCGACGACGTCGAGCGTCTCCTCGAAGACGGCGCGGAAGTCCTCTCCCGTGTCGGCCTCGACGCCGAGGTGCCACGACGGCTTGTTCACGACGAGCAGGTGCGTTCCGCCCGAGCGAGCGAAGTCCGTCACCGCGTCGATGCCACGGGCGTGACGCGGGTCGAGATGCAGGTGGTCGTCCAGTACGGGCGTGCCCAGGTCGCGCATACTCGCCTCCACGCGCGCCCGGCGTGAAAAAGGACCGTTCCGCCTCGTCGCGTCCCGGCTACTCCTCGGGCTCCGCGAGGACGAGCGCGTCGTCCGCGGCGTTCCGGAGGGCGTCCGAGCGGCCGTGCTCGCCGGGCGCGATGGCGAGCGTCGCGACGCCGTTCTCCGCGGCCTTCTCCAGCACCGGCTTGAAGTCGGTGTCTCGGGAGGCGACGGCGAGCAGGTCGACGTGCTCGCTCAACACGAGTTCGGTCGCGTCCACCGCGAGCTTCACGTCCACGTCGCCGCTCGTCACCCGCACGTCGTAGCCGCGCGCCTCGCCCGCCTGAATGAGGCCGGGCGTCGCGTGCTCGTCGAGGTAGAGTCGCGAGACGACGAGGCGGCCCTCCTCGCGTGCGGCCGCGAGCACGTCGTCGAGGTCGACGTCGAACTCGTCGCGGAGGACGTTCGGGCCGTCCACGAAGAGCGCGACCCCGGGGTCGTCGCCGCCCGCGAGGGCGTCACGGAGCCGTTCCATACCCTCCGTGGGGGGTGACCGGGTAAAGCCGTGGCGAATCGGCCGAGTCCCGCCGACGACGGCCGACGCCGGTCAGCGCGTGATGCGGACGCGCCCGCCGCGATACTCGGTGGTGTACCAGCGCGCGAACAGCGCGAGGAGGACGAGCGTCCCGACGAGGACAGTCACGCCGCCCGGCGACGCGAGCAGTGCGAGGGCCGTGTCGGCGACGCTCTGGAGAGTGGCGACGACCGTGCCGAGAAGCGACGGGTCGCCCGCCGGTTCGGCGCGGGCGGTAGAAACCGCATACCCACCGCCCGCTCCGGCGTCGCCCCCGATTCCCGGCCCGCTCGCGGTCGGCGCGAGAGCGCCTGCGAGGCCGTTCACGAGCGCGCCGAGGAGCGCGACGACGCCCACCGCGCCGAAGAGCCTCGCGAGCGCCGTCGACAGCGGCTCGTCCGCCTCGCCCTCGCGCGCGCCGGCGTAGACGACGAGCGGGCCGTTCGTCGGCGCGTACACCTTCATCTCGCGGCCCTGCGCGGAGTACCAGGTCTCCGAGACGTCGACGAGGCCGGCGTCCCGGAGCTTGTTCACGTGATAGGTGGCGTTCTGGAGGCTCGTGTCCACCTCCTCCGCGATGTCCGAGGCCGTCCGCGGCTCCTCGTAGAGCGCGTCGAGGACGGCGCGCGCCGTCCCCGAGGAGAGCGCCGCGAACACGGACTCGGCCTCCGCGTCCCCGATTCCGACGAGTTTCGGTTCGCGTTCGCGCTCGCCGCCGGCCGCGGGCTTGAGCGGGAACAGCTCCTTCATGCTCACACGAGACCGTTCGTCGCCATCGCGTATAAGCTATCGCGAGGGTTCAACGGCGCTTGTAGTCCCGACGCGCGGGGGACAGCGCCGACTGTCGTCTCTCCCTCCCCCGTTCTGGGGAAAGCGTTAGGTCGTCGGCGTCCGCGCGTTCCGTATGGCCTCTCGGACGACGCCGCTGCACGACCGGCACGCCGAGGCGGGCGCGACGTTCACCGACTTCGGCGGGTGGGAGATGCCCGTCGAGTTCGACGGCATCCGCGACGAGCACGCGGCCGTCCGCGAGGGCGTCGGCGTCTTCGACGTCTCGCACATGGGCGAAGTCGAGGTGTCGGGCCCCGACGCGCTCGAACTCGTCTCGCGCATGACGACGAACGACGCGTCGCGCCTCGACCCCGGCGACGCCCAGTACGCCCTCCAGACCGACGACGAGGGCGTCATCGTCGACGACACGCTCGTCTACCTGCTCCCGGACGGCGAGACCTACCTCTTCGTGCCGAACGCCGGCCACGACGCCGAGGCCGTCACGCGCTGGCGCGACCACCGCGACGCGTGGGGCCTCGACGCCGTCGTGGAGAACGTGAGCGACGAGTGCGGGATGCTCGCGGTGCAGGGCCCGGACGCCGTCGCCGCCGTCGCCGACGAGACGACCGCCGACGTCGAGTCCCTCGGGCGCTTCGAGGTCGCGAACGCGACCGTGGCGGGCGTCGACTGCCTCGTCTCGCGGACGGGATACACGGGCGAGGACGGCGTCGAACTCGTCTTCGAGACCGGGGACGCCGGGACGCTGTGGGACGCCTTCGTCCCCGCCTATCGGCCCTGCGGCCTCGGCGCGCGCGACACCCTCCGCACGGAGATGGGGTTCCTGCTCTCCGGGCAGGACTTCCACCGCGAGGAGAACCCCCGCACCCCCTTCGAGGCGGGCGTCGGCTTCGCGGTCGACCTCGACCACGCGTTCGTCGGCCGCGACGCCCTCGCCGCGCAGGCCGAACGCGGCCTCGCCGAGCGCTTCACCGGCCTCGTCCTCGAGGAGCGCGGCGTCCCCCGACACGGCTACCCCGTTACGGCGGACGCCGACGCGGCGGAGCGGGTCGGCGAACTGACGAGCGGGACGATGAGCCCGACGCGCGGCGAGCCCATCGGCCTCGGCTACCTCGACGCCGACTACGCGGACCCCGGAACGACCGTCTACGTCGTCATTCGCGGCGAGGCGAAACGCGCAACTATCACTGAACCCCCGTTCATAGACAGATGAGATTCGACGTACCCGACGACTGCTACTATCTCGAGTCGCACGAGTGGTATCGCCCCGCCGACGGCCGCGTCGGCATCACCGACTTCGCGCAGGACGAACTCGGCGACGTCGTCTTCGTCGACCTCCCCGCAGTCGGCGAGTCGGTCACGGCCGGCGAGCAGTTCGGCGTCGTCGAGTCGATAAAGGCCGTCAGCGACCTCTACGCTCCCGTCTCCGGGACGGTCGCCGCCGTCAACGACGACCTCGAGAGCGCGCCCGAGCTCGTCAACGACGAGCCGTTCGCCGGCGGATGGCTCCTCGAACTCGAGGACGTGTCCGAGGGCGACGTCGACGACCTGCTGGCGCCCGACGCCTACCGCGAGCGGACCGAGTGAGCCGGACGCGGCCCGTGCGCCGTTGCGCCAGACCCGCGCGTGTGGGCGGCGAGTCCGCGCACGGACGCGCCCGTCTCGTGGCCAACCCGGGGTATCTTGGTCCTCCCGCTCGCAGACCTCGGCATGCTTCCGCGGACGCACGCGGCGACGGCTCGACCGACTGACTCATACGTATCCACGGGGTGGCTCGTGTGAGTAGCGCCGAACGGCGTCCGGCTGACCCACGCGCACCCTCGAGGGGATTCGCGTGAGCGGGACGCCGTACGCGCCCCACACCGACGCGGACGTCGCGACGATGCTCGACGCCGTCGGCGCGGACTCCATCGACGACCTCTTCGACATCCCCGAATCGGTCTGGTTCGACGGCGCGTTCGGCATCGACGCGCACACCGAGCGCGAGGCGCGCCGCGAGGTGGAGGGGACGCTCGCGCGCAACGACGACCTGACCGAGTTCCTCGGACGCGGCCACTACGCCCACTACGTCCCCTCGGTCGTCGACGACCTCTCCGGGCGCTCGGAGTTCCTCACCTCATACACGCAGTACCAGCCCGAGGTCACGCAGGGCTTCCTGCAGGCGCTCTTCGAGTACCAGTCGCTCCTCGTCGAGCTCACCGGCCTCGGCGTCGCGAACTGCTCGATGTACGACGCGGCGACGGCGCTCGGCGAGGCGGCGCTACTCGCCGCGCGCGTCCGCGAGACGACGGGCGACACCGTCGTCGTCCCGGACGGCCTCCGGGCGGAACGCGAGAGCGTCCTCCGCAACTACGTCGCGGGCGCCGACCTCGCCGTCGAGACGGCGCCGATGGCCGACGGGACGCTCGACGTCCCCGCGCTCCGCGAGCTCGTGGACGACGACACCGTGTTGGTGTACGCGGAGTCGCCGACGACGCGCGGGACTATCGAGGCGTCGCTCGCGGAAATCGCCGACGTCGCCCACGAGCACGACGCGCTCTTCTGTCTCGGCTCCGACCCGGTCGCGCTCTCCCTCCTCCAGCGGCCCGCCGACGTCGGCGCGGACGTCGTCGTCGGGGACGCGAGCGTGCTCGGCCTCGGCACCGCGTACGGGATGGGGCTCGGGCTCTTCGCGTGCCGCGAGGCCTACGTCCGACAGGTGCCCGGGCGACTCGTCGGCGCGAGCACGGACGCGGCGGGCAAGCGCGCGTACACGCTCACTCTGCAGACGCGCGAACAGCACATCCGCCGCGAGCGCGCGACGAGCAACATCTGCACGAATCAGGCGTGGCTCGCGCTCCGCGCGGCGATCCACGCGGCGTGGCTCGGCCCCGATGGACTGGTGGACCTCGCCGAGCGGATGGTCGAGCTCCCGCGCGACCTCGCCGCGCGACTCGACGCCATCACGGGCGTCCGCGCGCCCGTCCACGACCGCCACCACTTCCGCGAGTTCGTCGCGCACACCGACCAGCCCGCGGGCGCCGTCGCGGACGCCCTCGAAGCCGAGGGGTTCGCGGTCCACGTCGTCGGCGAGCACGAGGTACAGGTCTGCGTCACGGACGCGAACGACGCGCACGTCGAGGAATTCGTCGCCGCCTTCGAGGGGGCCGCCTGATGGACGAGTACGACCAGGCCCGCTACGCGGGCGCGGACGCCTACGAACCGCTCCTCTCCGAGAAAGGCGAGACGACCGTCGAAATCGAGGACGCGCCCCTCCCCGACGAACTGACGCGCGATTCGGTGACGCTGCCGTCGCCCTCCGAGCCCGAAATCGCCGAGCACTACGTTCGGCTCTCGCAGATGAACTACGGCGTCGACACCGGCCCGTACCCGCTCGGCTCCTGCACGATGAAGTACAACCCGCGCTTCACCGAGGACGTCGCCGCACACCCGGACGCGGCCGTCCACCCGGACCGCTCGGACGAGAGCGTGCAGGGGACGCTCGCGCTCCTCCACTCCCTGCAGGACTACCTCGCTCGGATCGGCGGGATGGACGCGGTGACGCTCCAACCGCCGGCGGGCGCCGCCGGCGAGTTCGCCGGCATCGCGATTGCGAAGGCCTACCACGAGGCCAACGGCGAGGGCCAGCGCCACGAGGTCGTCGTCCCGGACAGCGCGCACGGCACGAACTTCGCGACGGCGGCGATGGCGGGCTACGACGTCGTCTCGCTCCCCTCCGGGGAGGACGGCCGCGTCGACCTCGACGCCCTCGAGGCGGCGGTCGGCGAGGAGACGGCGGCGCTGATGCTCACGAACCCGAACACGCTCGGGCTCTTCGAGCGCGACATCGAGGCGGTCGCGGACGTCGTCCACGACTCGGGGGGGTTGCTCTACTACGACGGCGCGAACCTGAACGCGCTCCTCGGGCGCGCGCGACCGGGCGACATGGGCTTCGACGTGATGCACTTCAACGTCCACAAGACGTTCGCGACGCCGCACGGCGGCGGCGGCCCCGGCGCAGGCCCGGTCGGCGTCACCGCGGAGCTCGCCGACTTCCTCCCGAGCCCGCAGGTCCGAGAGGGTGAGGACGGCGACTACGAGCGCGTCGCGCCCGCGAACTCCATCGGGAAGGTCCACGGGCAGTTGGGGAACTGGCTGGTGCTCGTGAAGGCCTACGCCTACCTCCTCCGCCTCGGCGACGCGGGGCTCCGCGACGCCTCCGGGAAGGCGGTGTTGAACGCGAACTACCTCGCCGAGCAGGTCCCCTACGACGTCCCCTACGGGCCGTTCCACCACGAGTTCGTGGCGTCGGCGGGCGAGCAGGACGCCGCCGACGTCGCGAAGCGGATGCTCGACTACGCGGTGCATCCGCCCACCACCAAGTGGCCGGAGACGGTCGAGGAGGCGCTGATGACCGAACCTACCGAAGCCGAGGGCCTGCGCGGACTCGACCAGCTCGCGGCGGCGTTCGAGCGCGCCGCCGACGACGACGACGCCGCGCTCGCGGACGCCCCCGAGCGGACGGCGGCGCGACGCATCGACCAGACGAGCGCCGCGCGCGACCCCCGGCTCTCGTGGCACGCGCTCGACGACGACTCGGACGCGTAGCCGCGCGCCCTCGGCAGGCTGGCGTCGAATCCGCACGCTGAAACGCCTCGGTCGCCTTCGAGGTGGTAATGGCGCACCGATTCCGCTGGACGCACGCGCTCCCCGACGGCCGCGAGTGCACCGTCTCGCGCGTCGCCGGCGACCACGAGGACGGCCCGGACGCCCACCGACGCTACGACGTCCGCCTCCCCGGGTCGCTCGCGCTCGCGTCGCCGGACGACGTGGCAATCGAACGCGACGGCGAGCGCGTCACCGTCCGCGTCCCCGACGGCGTCGGCGTCGCGCGCGTCCGCGTCGCCACCGACACCGGCACCGACCACCTCCCTCTCCTCGACCCGTCACTCGGCACGGCGCTCACTGACGCGCTCCGTGGGGACGAGGCGGCGGCGCGCACGCTCGCGACCGCACGCGGCTCCGCCGTCGCCGCCGTGCACGCCTGCGCACCCGCGCTCGACGTCGAGGGCGTCGTCGCGCTCGTCGACGCGCTCGCGAGCGCCGACGGCGACGCCTCGGACGACCTGCACGCCCGGCGCTACGCGCTGACTCGCGCCGCCGCCCGCGCTCCGAACGGCCTCGCCGTCCACACCGCCGAGGAATTCGAGCGCCTCGCGGACGGCCTCGACGACGTGGCCGAGGTCGGCGACGTCGACGCGCTTGACGCGCTCGGCGACCTCGTCGCCGTCCACGGCCTCGCCCCCGTGCGGGACCTGGGCTACGACCTCGTGCGCCTCGCGCACCGCGACGACGGCCGCTTCGAGGCGTACTGGCTCGCCGCCGTCGCCCGCGCGGACGGCATCGACGCCGCCCGCGACGTCGCGAGCGCCGGCCGCGCCGACGACGAGTACGCCCGCCTGAAGGACCGCGCGTCCGAGGCGCCCTATCACGAGCGCGGTGCGGCGTGGCGCGCGCTCTGCGGGCCCGCGAGTCGCCGCTCGCGCGCCGAGTTCGCGTACGTCCTCGCGAACGCGTGCTACTGGACGGGCGAGGTGAGTCGCACGGACGCCCGCGTGGACGAGCTCTGCTATGACGGCGCGCTCGCCGCCGCCCGCGAGGACGGCGTCGAGTGGCTCGTCGCGCACGCGCGCTACGAGCGCGCCCGCGCAGTCGGTCACCGCCACCGGAGCGCGACGAATCACGCCCTCGCTATCGCGGCGTTCGAGCGCGCCCGCGAGGTCGCCGACGAGTACGACTACGACGCGCTCACGCCGTGGGACCCGCTCTACAGTCGCACCGTCGTCGCGTCGAACGCCGCCTCGGCGCGCGGCGACCACGAGGCCGCCGTCCGAATCCTCGAGGAGGGCCGCGAGGAGATCGCGGCACTCGACCCGCCGGAGGACCGCCGCTCGGAGATACGCCACCACCTCGACGGCCAGCGCCACGAACGCCTCGCGCTCCTCGCGCGCGAGGACACCGAGGGAGCCGTCGAGACGCACCTCGAGGCCGCGCGCGAGCAGTACGCGGCCGTCGGCTTCGAGCGCTCGCGCGAGCGCGTCGACGCGAAACTCGACGACGCCCGAACCGAGGACGCCGACGACCGGGCCGAGCGCGCGGCGCGCGCGAGCGGACGCGTCGGGCCGAACCCGCGCCCGCCGACGGAGACGCGCGGGCCGTCCCTCGACGACATCCCCGACCTCCACGACCACCTCACGGAGAGCGACCCGACCGCCGTCGGGAGCGCCGACCCCGGCGTCGTCGAGCGCGACCCGTGGGACGACCCGCTCGACGGCCGATACTGACGGGCCGCCCCGACTCACCCGCCTCTCGCCGATAGCCGCGTCGCTACCCGACCAGCCATCGCGCCGGCGATGCGACGCTGGTACCCCGAAGCGACGGATTTCGTATCGCCGAATGCGGTGTACGGATTGTCGGAAGCGGTGGCTGCCGCCGAGAAGGGCGCCCTCTTGTTTCCCACGCCGTTTACACCGAAAGATGGCAGACACAGACGCGACCGGTGCGCCGTCCCGACTCGGACGGCTGCTTTTCGCGGGCGGACTCACCGTCCTCGCCGCACTGAATCTCAAGAACCTCGACGGGCGAATCGCCTACGCGGACGCGAAGGGCGTCCCCGCCCCGACGAAACTCGTTCCCGCCGCGAGCGCCCTCCTGCTCGGCGGGAGCCTCGGCATCGCCTCCTGGACGCGCCCGAAGCTCTCCGCGGGAAGTATCGCCACGTTCTTCGTCGGCGTCACGCCGCTGATGCACGACTTCTGGAACGCCGAGGACGGCGTCGAAGACGAACTCATGTCCTTCCTCCAGAACCTCGCGGTGCTCGGCGCCGCCGTCTCCTTCTTCCGTCGCGCGAGTCGCGACTAACCGGCCGAGACTCCTTACGCCGTCGAGCTGTCGATGTCGCCGTTCACGCGGACGAAGCCGTAGCCACAGTCCGGGCAGTACCACTTCGTCTTCAGTCCGAGATGGAGGTTCGTCGCCGCCGCGCGGTAGAAGGTCTGCTCGTCGTCGCAGTCGGGACAGGTGCGTTCGAGTTCGGTGGCCATACGCGGGTGTCGAACGGGAAGGGTGTTTAACGTGTCGGGACGCGCGCTCTCCCCTCGGGGAACACCTATGGGCGCGGCGCCCCATCACCCCTCCATGGGTATCACGCTCTACGCGCTCGAGGGCTGTCCGTACTGCGAGAAGGTCCACGACGCCCTGCAGGAGCACGGCGTCGACTACGAGACGGAGTGGACGGCGGCGCTCCACTCCGAGCGCAACGAGGTGAAGCGCGTCAGCGGCTCGCGAACCGTGCCCGTCATCGTCGACGAGGAGCGCGGCGTCACGATGTCGGAGTCCGCGAACATCCTCGACTACGTCGAGAAGACGCTCGCGGCCGAGTCGTGACGATCTACACGGGTCGCGGCGACGAGGGCCGCACCGACCTCCGGGGCGCGGACCGGGTCTCGAAGACGAACGCCCGCATCGAGGCCTACGGCACCGTCGACGAGGTGAACTCGCTGCTCGGCGTCGTCGCGCCGACGGGCTACGACGACGTCGATTCGGCGCTCGCGAGCGCGCAGAACCACCTGCACGTCGTGCAGGCCGACCTCGCGAACCCGGAGCCGGACGCGGACGACCCGCGCGTGCGCGAGTCGCACGTCGAGACGGTCGAGGGCTGGATCGACGACGCCGACAACGAGCTCGACCCGCTCACGAACTTCGTCCTCCCCGGGGGGAGCGAGGCGGGCGCGCGCCTCCACCACGCCCGCTCGGTCGCGCGTCGCGCCGAGCGTCGCGCCGTCGCCCTCGCCGAGTCGGAGACGATCAACGAGACGGTCGTCGTCTACCTGAACCGCCTCTCGGACGCGCTGTTCACGCTCGCGCGCCTCGTGAACGCCCGCGAGGGCGTCACCGAGGACGCCCCCTCCTACTGAGGCGCGAGCCCGACGACCGCTCGCTCGCGGACCTCGGCGTACCCCCCGAACGTGAGCTTGCGCGCCGGGACGCCCGTGAAGGTGAGCGTCTGTACGCCGAGGAGCGGGCGCGCCACGTCGATACCGAGTCGCCGCGTCGCCTCCTCGACGGCGGACAGCAACTGCGCCGTCTCCTCGACATCGCGCGCGCTCGCGACGCCGCCGACCGAGTATGGGAGGTCGACGAGCACCTCGCCGTCGCGGACGACCGCCCACCCGCCACCTCTCTCACCGACGTGTGCGACGGCCTGCCGGAGGTCCGCGTCGTCGACGCCGAGGCCGAGCACGCCCGGCGTCTCCCACGTCGCCGTCGTCGCGAGCGCGCCGCTCTCGATTCCGAACCCGGTGCAGAAGCCGACGAACCCCGATTCGCCGTCGCGCCGGTCGAATAAACCTACTTTCGCGATATCGTTCGCGGGGTCGGCGCGCAACTCGCCGCTCTCCCGCGTCGGTTCGACCGTCGTCGGCGCGGAGACGAGCCCCTCGTCGTACGCGATGGCTTCGACTCGGTTCCCGTCGATGGCGTCGGCCGGCACGCGCCACGCCTCCGCGCTCGGCGTCCGCACCGCGTCGTAGAACTCGTCGGGATAGTCGTGTGCGCGCGGCCCGACGCGTAGGTCGTGATTGTGGACGACGACGTCGCCGTCGGCGACGACGGACGCGACGTCCACCGTTTCGAGGTCCTCGAGGATCACGACGTCCGCGTCGCTCCCGGGCGCGAGCGTCCCCTTCCCGTCGAGGCCGAAGTGGCGCGCGGG
Source organism: Halarchaeum sp. CBA1220 (assembly GCF_003721175.2). GTDB lineage: Archaea > Halobacteriota > Halobacteria > Halobacteriales > Halobacteriaceae > Halarchaeum > Halarchaeum grantii. The sequence goes on along the minus strand of NZ_CP054707.1, from coordinate 138,034 downwards.
GTTCAGCGTCGCCATCCGGAGGGCGTCCACCGGCGCGATCCCGGCGTCGATGGCGCGTTCGACGACGGCGTCCATGCAGCCGTCGAGGAGGTCGCGCGGCCACACCCCGTCCGTACAGAGCGAGAGTTCGCTCGCGCCGAGCGTCTCGTAGGCCTCGGCGAACGCGTCGAGGTCGTCGCGAATCGAGCCACAGCGCCCGATAGCGTGCACGCCGTGCTCGACGCGCGCTTCGACACCCTCGGACGTGATGGCCTCGTGGTCGTCGGTCACGGTGCCGGCGAACGCCTGCAGCGTCGCGCCCGAACAGCCCGCGCCGTGCCCGCTCACGGTCTTTCCTAACTCGCGTGCGCGCTCGTAGAGCCGCCCGGCGGGCGGCTCCCGGCCGACGACGTGGACCCACGCGCTCTCCCCGACGCCGACCACGCGCGGGTCGTCGAGGAGGGCTTCGAGCGCGTCACCGCGCGCCTCCTCGGCGGGCCCGAACGTGTCGAAGAGCGACTGCGGCGGGACCGCGACGCGAACCGTCACGGGGAGGTCGGCGAGCGCGTCGAGGAGCGCCTCGACGCCACGTGCACCGAACGCCGTGCCGACCCCCGACGCCTCGGTGACGAACGTCGTCGTCCCGCCACGCAGCGCGTAGTGGTAGGCGGCGTCGAAGGACTGGTGGAGGTCGAGGTGGGTGTGCGCGTCCACGAACCCCGGGACGACGACGCGGTCCGTCGCCTCCACGACGGTCGTCTCCGGGCCGGTCACCGACGCGGCGTCCTCGGGGAGCGCCGCCACCGTCCCGTCGACTATCGCGACGGCCACGTCGTCGAACGTCCGAGTTTCCGGGCGAAACACCTGCCCGCCGCGCACCACGAGGTCCGCCGGCGCCTCGCCGAGCGCCACCGCCTCGCGTCGATTCACGCCCCACCCACCGCCGTTCGCGTCTCCGTCGCCATAGTCGAGGCCACACCCGACACCGACAAACCGCTTGCGGGAGACGCGTGGCGGCGACAGAGCCATATACTTCTGTCGCCTACGAAAGGACATGAACCGACACCTCGACGACGCCCGCTATCACCTCGGCCGCACCGCCTACCACGTCGTCGCCGGCGTCCGCACCGAAGCGACGCCCTACGAGACGCGCGTTCGCCACCTCCTCGGCCGCGACCACGAGCGCGAGCCCACCCGAAGCGAACGCGTCCAGCACTACGCCGAGCGCGCCCGGGGCGACGTCGAGAGCTACGTCACCGACGCCCGAAGCGTCCTCGTCCGCCGCGCCGAATAAGACAGCCTTAAGTCGCCGCTCCCGCTATCCGGTGGTAGCGGGTCGGTGGTCTAGTCTGGTTATGACGGCTCCTTCACACGGAGCAGGCCGGCGGTTCGAATCCGCCCCGACCCATCCGTTTTCCTGTCGTTCGTGACGGAGCCGCCGGTCTCGAGTGGGCTGACGGCTCACGGTCGTCAGTCGGCTTCCACATCTTTTTCGCGGCGGGGTGACTTCCCCTGAGTGATGGTTCTCGAGTCGGTCTCCGTGGGGATGCTCGTCGTCTTCGCGCTGATCGTGGCCGCGCTGGTGTTGTTCGTGACGGAGGCGATTCCCTCGGACTTCACGGCCATCGGCGTGTTGGTGGCGCTGGCGGTGCTGGAGCCCTACACGGGGGTGTCGTCGTCGGAGGCGATTTCGGGGTTCGCGAGTTCGGCGACGGTGACGATTCTGGCGATGTACATTTTGAGCGCGGGCGTCCAGGAGACCGGTGTGGTGGAGCGCCTCGGCGTCTATCTGGCGCGCGTGACGGGTGGGGACGAGCGCCGGCTGCTGGCGGCGACGGTGGGGACGACGGGGCTCTCGGCGGGGGTCGTGAACAACACGCCGGTGGTGGCGGTGTTCGTGCCGATGGTGACGGGGCTCGCCGAGCGGGCGGGCGTCTCGCCGTCGAAGCTCCTCCTTCCGCTCTCCTACGCGGCGATGCTCGGCGGGACGCTGACGCTCATCGGGACGTCGACGAACCTCCTCGTGAGCGATTTCGCGCGCGAACTGCCGGGTCGGGGCGCGATTGGGATGTTCGAGTTCACGCCGCTCGGAGTCGTGGTCTTCCTCGTCGGCGCGGCCTACCTCCTGACGGTGGGGCGTCGGTTGACGCCGGCGCGCGTACCGGTGGAGGCGGCGCTGACGGCGGCGTTCGACGTGGAGCGCCATCTCGTCCGGATCGACGTCCCGGAAGAGTCGTGGGTGGTGGGGCGGCGTATCGAGGAGGTGCGCGAGGAGTTCGCGGCGCGCGACGCGCTCGACGTGGACGTCCTCCTCGTGGAGCGTGACGGCGAGGCGTTTCACGCGCCGGCGTCTGATCAGACGCTCGCGGCGGGCGACGTGGTGACGGTGCGCGCGAGCGAGTCGACGACGGAGCGCCTGCTGGACCGCTACGGGTTGCGGCGGCGTCGCGACGAGGACGTCTCAACGGCGGACTTGACGACGGCGTCGAGTACGCTCGCGGAGGTGGTGGTGCTCCCTGGGTCGCGACTCGCGGGTGAGACGGCGGCGAGTGCCCGCCTCGACGAGCAGTACGATTCGACGGTGCTCGCCGTCCAGCGGGGGGATAGCCTCCTCGACGACGTCGACGGCGTCGAGTTCCGCGCGGGCGACTCGCTCCTCCTCTACACGACGCTCGCGGACGTCGAGCAACTGGAGGACCGGGAGGGCGTCGCGCTCGCGCACCTCCCGGAGGGGATGTTGGACGTCATCGAACCCGAGGCGGACGAGGCGGCGGTGGCGCCACTCAGCCCGAAGACGCCGCTCGCGCTCGGCATCATGGGCGGCGTCGTCGCGCTCGCGGCGCTCGGCCTCGTCCCCATCGTCATCGCGGCGCTCGGCGGCGTCGTCGCGATGGTCGCCACGGACTGTCTCTCGCCGTCGGACGCCTACGACGCGGTGAGTTGGAACGTCGTCTTCCTGCTCGCGGGCGTCCTGCCGCTCGGCGTGGCGATGGAGCGCACGGGCGGCGCGGCGTTCCTCTCGAGCCTGCTCGTCGGGTCGGCGGACGTCCTCCCGGTGCTCGGCGTGCTCGCGCTCTTCTTCCTCCTCACGGGCGCGTTCGCGAGCGTCGTCACGCCGGTCGCGAGCGCCGTCCTGATGAGCCCGATCGCGGTCGACACCGCGACGCGGATCGACGCCGTGCCGTTCTCCTTCCTGCTCGCGGTGCTGTTCGCGGCGTCGGCGGCGTTCGCGACCCCCATCGGCTACCAGACGAACCTGATGGTGTACGGGCCGGGCGGCTACACGTTCATGGACTACGTCCGCGTGGGCGCGCCCCTCCAGCTCCTCCTCTGCGTCGTCGTCACGCTCGGCATCGGCGCGCTCTTCGGGGTCTGAGGCACGGGCCGCGTGGGTGGCCGACGCGCGCCTACCGCTCGGCTTCGATAGGCGCGTGCCGGGCGCGATACCCCCAGTCCTCGCGCTCGACGTCGGTGACGCGGTAGAGGCGGATGTCGCGTTCGCGCTTCGTCTTCACGGGGACGTCGTAGTGCGTGGCGTCGTAGCCGAACTCCCCATCGCTCTCCGCGACGAATTCGCGGTGGCGCGCGAGGCGCTCGCGGGCGACGCGCTCGGTGAACGCCTCGACGTCGGTGACGCGGTCGGCGAACGCCTCGGCGAGGCTCGCGTCGAGCTCGTAGCCGACGGAGGAGCGCCCGCCGGCGAGCGCGGCGAGCGTCGTCGTCCCCGTGCCCCAGAAGGGGTCGAGGACGGTGTCGCCGCGCACGCTGAACATGTTGACGAGGCGATGCGGTATCTCGAAGGGATAGGCGGCGGAGCGCTCGCGCGCGCCGCGAGCGACCGGGAGGCCCTGTCGCTCGCCTCGGACGTCCGTCCAGACGTCGCTGAACCAGCGGTTGCGTTCCTCCCAGAAGTAGGCCGAAGCGTATCGGTCGGGGTCGTTCGGCGGGAACGAGCGGCGTTCGGCGCCGTTGCGGAAGACGAGGACGTGCTCGTGCTCGAGCGTGACGTAGGCGTTCGGCGGGAGCGTCCCGGAGCCCATGAACTTCGCCGCGCTGTTCGTGGGTTTGCGCCAGAGCACCTCGGGGAGCGGGTCGAGGCCGCGCTCGCAGAGGGCGTCCGCGACGCGCGCGTGATTGCGGTAGACGCGGAAGGCGTCGTCGAGCGTGCGGGTGGCGTCGCCGACGTCGACGCAGGCGATGCCGCCGGGGACGAGCACGCGCGCGACTTCGTCCCAGACCGCGTCGAGGACGCCGTGCATGGCCTCGTAGGCTCGCTCGCCGTCGCCGTCGTCGAGGGCGTCGCGGACGGCGGGGGCGGCGTCGGCGAAGAGGTCGTCCCACATCTCCACCATCGGATAGGGGGGTGAGGTGACGACGAGCTCGACGCTGTCGTCGTCGAGGGCGGCGAGGTCCCGCGCGTCGCCGGTGACGACGCGGTGGGTTGTCTCCATGCTCGGGGAGTCGCGCGGCCGCAGGGTTAATCGTTCGGGAGCTATCGGCGTGCGCCTGGTTCGGGTTTCTCCCGGTCGAGCACGCCGAGGACGTCCCGAAGGAGCCACAGGCCGACGAGGTAGGCGACGACGGCGACGATGAGGGCGACGCCGACGAAGCTGACGACGCCGCTCCACGCGAACAGCCGATACGCGAACGTGGGGTCGCTCGCGCGGAGGCCGACGCCCGCGCCGGCGAGGACGAAGCCGGCGAGCCAGAGGACGGCGCCGACGGTGCTGACGACGGCGAGCGCGGGGTGTGCGAACCGGTAGAAGAACCCGGGCAGACGGCGATTCGCGGACGGATCCGGCATAGTCGAAACTGGGGAAGCGAACACCTTCAACGTCCCGGACGCGCCGTGCCGACCGCCGGCGGTTCGGCGCGGTGTACGGGTGCCGACGGCGTGCACGAACACGAGCGCGGCCGCTGGGCGCGCGACTCGCGAAAGAAACGAGAGCGAGAAGACCGTTACAGGAGGTCTTCGACGTGGTCGGCGACCTCTTCGGGGGTGTCACCGACGGGGACGCCGGCGTCGTTGAGGGCGTCGATCTTGGACTCGGCGGTGCCCGTTCCGGAGCCGGAGACGATGGCGCCGGCGTGGCCCATGCGCTTGCCCGGGGGCGCGGTGCGGCCGGCGATGAAGCCGACGACGGGCGTGTCCATGTTCTGGGCGATGTACTCGGCGGCCTCCTCCTCGTCCTCGCCGCCGATCTCACCGCACATGGCGATGACGTCGGTCTCCTCGTCCTGCTCGAACTCCTCGAGGGCGTCGATGAACGAGGTCCCGATGATGGGGTCGCCGCCGATGCCGATGGCGGTAGTCTGGCCGATGCCGCGCTCGGTGAGCGAGTCGACGACCTGGTAGGTGAGGGTGCCGGAGCGGGAGACGAGACCGACGTTCCCCTCGGAGAAGATGTTCCCCGGGAGGATGCCGAGCTTCGCCTCGCCGGGCGTGATGATGCCCGGGCAGTTCGGGCCCTGCAGGCGCGTGTCGACCTCCTTCAGGCGCTTGTTGACCTTCGCCATGTCCTGCGTCGGGATGCCTTCGGTGATGGCGACGACGAGGTCGAGGTCCGTGTCGAGGGCCTCGAAGATGGCGTCGGCGGCGAACGCCGGCGGGACGAACACGACGGACGCGTCGGCGTCCTCCTCGTCGACGGCCTCCTCGACCGTGTCGTAGACGGGGACGCCGGCGACTTCCTGCCCGCCCTTCCCGGGCGAGGTACCGGCGACGATGTTCGTACCGTACTCGATCATCTGCTCGGTGTGGAACTTGCCCTCGCCGCCGGTGATGCCCTGCACGACGACGCGGGTGTCTTCGTCGACTAGAATGCTCATTCTGCGTCCTCCGCGTATTCGACGGCGCGCTGAACGGCGCCCTCGAGGGTTTCTTCGACCGTGACGAGTTCGTCGTTGAGGATCTCGCGACCCTCCTCGGCGTTCGTCCCGGCGAGCCGAACGACGACCTCCTTCGGGATCTCGTCGAACTGTTCGAGGGCCTCGTTGATGCCCTTCGCGACCTCGTCGCCGCGCGTGATGCCGCCGAAGATGTTGAAGACGACGGCGTCGACGTTCTCGTCGGAGAAGACCATGTCGAGGGCGTTCGCGACGCGCTCGGCCTTCGCGCCGCCGCCGATGTCGAGGAAGTTCGCGGGCTTCCCGCCGTAGTAGTCGACGAGGTCGAGCGTCGTCATGACGAGGCCGGCGCCGTTCCCGATGATGCCGACGTTCCCGTCGAGGCGGACGTAGTCGAAGCCGTACTCGTTGGCCTTCGCCTCGAGTTCGTCACCGGCGGCCTCGTCCTCCATCTCCGCGAGGTCGGGGTGGCGGAAGAGGGCGTCCTCGTCGATGTTGAGGACGGCGTCGGCGGCGATGACCTCGTCGTCGCCCGTGATCATCAGCGGGTTGATCTCGGCGTCGGAGGCGTCCGTGTCCTCCCAGAGGTCGTAGAGCGTCGTGAGGATGCTCGCGACGTCGCGAGCGACTTCCGTGGGGACGCCGGCGTCGTAGACGACCTTCCGGGCCTGATAGGGGTGCATGCCGAACGCGGGGTCGATGTGCTCGCGGGCGATGGCGTCGGGGTTCTCCTCGGCGACCTCCTCGATGTTGACGCCGCCCTGCGTGGAGACCATGGCGACGGGCTTGCCCTCGCCGCGGTCCATCGTGACGCCGACGTAGAGCTCGTTCACGAAGTCGACGGCGCCCTCGACGAGCACCTTGTCGACCGTGTAGCCCTTGAGGTCCATGCCGAGGATGTCCTCGGCGGCCTCGCGCGCTTCCGTCGCGTCCTCGGCGAGTTTGATACCGCCGGCCTTTCCGCGCCCACCGACGTGGACCTGTGCCTTCACCGCAACCGGGTACCCGATCTCCTCGGCCTGCTCGACGACCTCGTCGACGGTGGTCGCGAGCGCGGACGGGGGCGTCGGGATGCCCGCGTCGGCGAAGACGTCCTTCGCCTGGTACTCGTGAAGCCTCATTTGTGACTCGTGCCGTAGGTTCCCGAGAGGGTGAGTTAGTAGTATCGGAACGTGCCGAGCGAACGACCCACATTCGACTCGCCGGGGCGCGCGCTCGACCGCCCGACCACCCCGGCGCCGTCGCGGGAATAGCGCGCCGCCGAGTCGTGTCGGTGGGAAAATCATTATGGTCGATCAGGAGAGACGGCCGACCGCATGTCACGTCTACTCAAGGTATCGGGGTTCGTCGGACTGACCGTGCAGATGCTGTGGGGGATCGGGAACGTCGCCGGCCACATGGTCAGCGTCCCGCCCTACTGGGGTCAGCTCGTCGGCGCGCACGCGCACTTCGGCGTCCTCGGCATCCTCGCCGTCGTCACCGGCCTCGCCATCGACCACTACGACACGAGCGGGACGCGCCGGAGCGTCGCCGTCTACGGCTTTGTCGCCGGCCAGTGGCTCCTCCCCGGCACGCTCGTCGTGCAGGCGACGCTCGGACTGCCACAGCTCGGTATGCTCGCCTTCCTCTGGGGCATCTGCCTCGTCGCCTCCATGGCCGTCATGTCGCTCGAAGCGCTCGCCGAACCCGCCTGAGTCCCGCCCACACTTATCCTCTCGCGCCGCCATCCGTCCACCATGCGCGCTGTCCGCTACCACGAGACCGGCGGTCCCGACGTACTGCGAGTCGATACGGGCGTCCCGACACCGGAGCCGAAAGCGGACGAGGTCCGCATCGACGTGCGGGCGGCGGGCGTCAACCCCGTGGACACCTACTTCCGCGAGGGCGCCTACGAGCCCGCGACCCTGCCGATGATTCCGGGCTCGGACTTCGCGGGCGTCGTGGACGCCGTCGGCGGCGACGTCACCGAGTGGGCGGTCGGCGACCGCGTCTTCGGCACCGGCCTCGGGAACTGGAATCAGGGGTCGTACGCGGAGTACGCCGTCGCCGGTGCCGACGCTCTCGCGCCGCTCCCCACCGGCGTCTCCTTCGCCGAGGGCGCGGCCGTCGCGCTCGTCGGCGTGACGGCGTGGCGCGCGCTCCTCGACCACGGCAACCTCGAACCCGCCGCGACCTGTCTCGTCCACGGCGGCTCCGGCGGCGTGGGCCACGTCGCCGTCCAGCTCGCGGACGCCACCGGCGCGACCGTGACGACGACCGCGCGCGAGGCGTACCACGACCGCCTGCGGACGCTCGGCGCGGACGCCGTCCTCGACTACCGACGCGAGGACCTCGCCGACGCCGTCGTCGAGGCGGGCGCGCCGGACGTGATACTCGACCACCGCGTCGACGACTACTTCGGCCTCGACGCCGAGGTCGCCGCGCCCGGCGCGACCGTCGTCGCCATCGGGAACACCGACGCGTCGGCGACGCTCCCGGACGTTCCGGGCGCTCGCGCGAAGGAACTCACCGTCGCGCTCATGAGCATGTACAACACGCCGGACTTCGGCGACGTGCTCGGCCGCCTCGCGCGACTGCTCGCGGACGGGCGGCTCGCGCCGGACGTCGAGCGGAGTTACGCGCTCGAGGAGGCCGCCGACGCCCAGCGCGCGGTCGTCGAGGAGTCCTTCTTCGGGAAACTCGTCGTCGAGCCCTGAATCGGGTTCGACGGCCGACACGTCCACCCATCCCATGCGTGTGCGAAACGCACGCTTAATAGGCCGGGCCTCACAGGCATTGAGTGGATATGGCACAACGAGAGACCTGGACGAGCCGCGCGGGGTTCATCTTCGCCGCGGTCGGCAGCGCAGTGGGGCTGGGGAACATCTGGTCGTTCCCGTTCCAGACAGCATCGAACGGCGGGGCCGCCTTCCTGGTGGTCTATCTGCTCGCCGTCTTCCTCATCGGCTTCCCGACGATGCTCATCGAGTTCACCATCGGGCGGCGCTCGAAGCAGAACGCCGTCTCCGCGTTCGCCGAACTCGGCTACGGGGACTGGACGTTCGCGGGCGCCATCGGCGTCTTCGCGTCGTTCATCACCCTCGCCTTCTATTCGGTCGTCGGAGGCTGGGTCATCAGCTACATCGTCGGCAGCGTGACCGGCGCCTACCTCGGTGACGCCGGGGCCTACTTCGGCAGCGTCTCCTCCGGCCTCGTCGCCGTCGGCGCGCACGCCCTCTTCATCGCGGTCACCATCGGCATCGTCGCGTTCGGCGTCGCGGACGGCATCGAGCGCGCGACCAAGTTCATGATCCCCGCGATACTCGTGTTGCTCGTCGGCCTCGCGGTGTGGGCGTCGACCCTCCCCGGCGCGGGCGCGGGGTACAGCTACTACCTCTCACCGGACTTCAGCGTCATCGCGAGCAACTTCGGCGACATCGTGCCGGCGGCGATGGGGCAGGCGTTCTTCACGCTCTCGCTCGGGTTCGGCGTGATGATCGCGTACGCCTCCTACCTCGGACGCGACGACAGCCTCCCCGGTGACAGCGCCATCATCGTCGTGCTCAACACGATTGTCGCGCTCCTCGCCGGCTTCGCCGTCTTCCCGATCCTCGCCGCGACGAGCGGCGTCGGGGGCGCCTCCGGCGGTGCCGGCACGGCCTTCATCGCGCTCGCCGGCGCGTTCGGCCAGCTGCCGGCCGGCCAGATCATCGGCCTCGTCTTCTTCATCGTCCTCCTGTTCGCCGCGCTCTCCTCCTCCATCAGCCTCCTCGAGGCGCCGACGTCCTACGTCGTCGACTCGCAGGGCATGGAGCGCCGGACGGTCGCCATCGGCATCGGCGCCGTCGCCTTCGTGCTCGGCATCGCCCCGGCGTACGGCTACGTCGGCCTCTTCAACGACCTCGTCTTCAACGTCCTCCTCCCGGTCGCGGTGCTGTTCATCGCGCTCTTCGTCGGCTGGGTCGCCAACCGCGAAGCCGTCGACGAACTCGGGCGCGGGTCCTCCATCGGCGAGGGCGCGACGACTATCTGGCTCTGGTGGGTGCGCATCGTCGTCCCCATCGCGGTCATCGTCACCCTCTACCTCGGCGTCACCTCCTTCTACACGGGACTGACGACCGGCGCGTACTTCTGACGCGCTGACGCCGCTCTTTCGACTTCCCACCCGTCACCGTATCGACAATACGGGCGTCTCGCGGCCGATACTGCCGCGTTTCGGCGTTCGCCGATACGAAACCCTCTTGAACGACAGCGTGTTACCGGCTCGCAATGACACGCGAGACGTGGAAGACGCGCGCGGGGTTCATCCTCGCCGCCGTCGGCTCCGCGGTCGGCCTCGGCAACATCTGGCGGTTCCCGTGGATGACCGCGAACAACGGCGGTAGCGCGTTCCTCCTCCTCTACCTCGGCATCGTTCTCCTCGTGGGCGTTCCCGGTCTCCTCGGCGCGTTCGTGATCGGCCGCCGCTCGCAGCGAAACCCCGTCGGCGCGCTCCGCGACCTCTCCGGCGGCTCCCGGCTCTGGGGCGCGTTCGGCCTCTTCGCCGTCGCGACGACGCTCCTCCTCGTCTCCTTCTACTCGGTCGTCGGAGGCTGGTTCGTCCGCTACACCGCCGCCTCCGCCACCGCGAGCTACTTCGGCCAGTCGGGCGCGTACTTCTCCGCGATCAGCCACGGGCCCGGCGCGCTCGCCTTCGGGTTCGCGTTCCTCGCGGCCAGCGCCGCCATCGTCTACGGCGGCGTCGAGAAGGGGATCGAGCGCGCGACGAAACTGATGATGCCCGCCATCGTCATCCTCCTCGTCGCACTCACCGCGTGGACGTTCACGCGACCCGGCGCCCTCGACGGCGCGGCGTTCCTCCTCTCCCCGGACGTCGCCTACCTCCGCGCGAACGCCCTCGACATCCTCCCGGCGGCCGTCGGGCAGGCGCTCTTCACGCTCTCGCTCGGCACCGGGACGATGATCACGTACGCCTCCTACCTCGGCGAGGAGCGCTCGCTCCCGAGCGACGCCACCACCATCGCCGTCCTCAACACCGGCGTCGGCGTCCTCGCGGGCCTGCTCGTCTTCCCGCTCCTCTTCAGCTTCGGCCTCGACGCCGGAAGCGGCGGCCCCGGCGCCATCTTCGTCTCCGTCGCGAGCGCGTTCGCCTCCCTCGGGTTCCTCGGGCGCGTCCTCGGCGTCGCGTTCTTCGGCGTCGTCCTGCTCGCCGCGCTCTCCTCCGCCATCAGCATGCTCGAAATCCCGGTCGCCTACCTCGTCGACGAGCACGACGTCCCGCGCTCGCGGGCGACCGTCGGCGTCGCCGGCCTCGTCTCCGTCGGCGCCGCCGCGTGCGCGCTCGACGCCTCCGTCTTCGGCCTGCTCGCGAACACGCTCGTCAACCTCCTCATGACCGCCGGCCTCGCGGGCTTCCTCCTCTTCGTCGGCTGGGTGCTCGGCCGGCGCGCCCTCGCGGAGTACGAGGCGGGCGCGGGCGAGTTCGCGCGCTCGCTCGGGACGCCGTGGCTCCTCTTCGTCGGCGTCCTCATCCCGGTCTTCCTCCTCTTCACGCTCATCACCGGCCTCCTGCCCGTCCTCGGCGTCTCCATCACCGAACTCGACGTGATGGGCGTCCGCGTGGCGTCCTCGACGCTCTCGCTCGTCGCCGCCGTCGTCGTTACGCTCCTCGCCGTCGCCGGCCTCCGGCGGCCGGACTCGATGCTGTAGCGTCGCACTCCGCCATCCGGTGTCCTTTTGACGACGACCGGTGAAACGGGATTCAACAGATGACGATGGACGAGCGTATCGAGGAACTGCGCGAGCGCAAACGCCGCGCCGAGAAAGGCGGCGGCGAGTCCCGCATCGAGTCCCAGCACGAGAAGGGCAAGATGACGGCGCGCGAACGCATCGACTACTTCCTCGACGACGGCACCTTCACGGAGTTCGACGCGCTCCGCACGCATCGCTCGCACAACTTCGGGATGGAGGAGAACACCATCCCCGGCGACGGCGTCGTGACGGGGTACGGCGAGGTGAACGGGCGAAAGACGTTCGTCTTCGCGCACGACTTCACGGCCTTCGGCGGCAGCCTCGGCGAGGTCTTCTGCGAGAAGGTCTGTAAGGTCATGGACAAGGCGATGGAGGTCGGCGCGCCCGTCATCGGCCTCAACGACTCCGCCGGCGCGCGCATCCAGGAGGGCGTCGAGTCGCTCGGTGGCGTGGGCGAAATCTTCCACAAGAACCAGCAGGCGAGCGGCGTCGTTCCCCAAATTTCGGCCATCATGGGGCCCTGTGCGGGCGGCGCGGTCTACTCGCCCGCGCTCACCGACTTCGTCTTCATGGTGAAGGAGACGAGCCACATGTTCATCACCGGCCCGGACGTCATCGAGACGGTCACCGGCGAGGAAGTCGGCTTCGACGAGCTCGGGGGCGCGACCGCGCACACCTCCACGTCGGGCGTCGCGCACTTCGCCGAGGAGTCCGAGGAGGACGCCCTCGACGACATCCGTCGCCTCCTCTCCTACCTCCCGCAGAACAACGTCGAGGACCCGCCGAGGGTGGAGCCGTGGGACGACCCCGAGCGGCGCCCCGAAGAACTGGAGAGTATCGTCCCGGACGAGCCGCGCAAGCCCTACGACGCCGTCGACGTCGTCGACGAGCTGATGGACGAGGGCTCCTTCTTCGAGGTCCAACCCGACTACGCGAAGAACCTCGTGGTGGGGTTCGCGCGCCTCGACGGGCGCTCCGTCGGCGTGGTCGCGAACCAGCCGCGGGTGAACGCGGGCACGCTCGACATCGACGCCTCCGAGAAGGCGAGCCGGTTCGTGCGCTTCTGTGACTCCTTCAACGTCCCCATCGTCTCCCTCGTGGACGTCCCGGGCTTCCTCCCCGGCACCGACCAGGAGCACGAGGGCATCATCCGCCACGGCGCGAAGCTCCTCTACGCCTACTCGGAGGCGAGCGTCCCGCTCCTCACCGTCATCACGCGCAAGGCCTACGGCGGCGCGTACGACGTCATGGCGTCGAAGCACCTCGGCGCGGACGTCAACTACGCGTGGCCCACGGCCGAAATCGCCGTGATGGGGCCGCGCGGCGCCGTCAACGTCCTCTACCGGAAGGAGCTCTCGGAAGCCGAGGACCCGGACGAGCTCCGGGACGCGCTCGTCGAGGAATACAGAGAGGAGTTCGCGAACCCCTATACTGCGGCGGACCGGGGGTTCCTCGACGACGTCATCGAACCGGCGGACACCCGCCAGCGGCTCATCAGCGACCTCGAGATGCTCGCGTCGAAGCGCGAGGACGGCCCGTCGAAGAAGCACGGCAACATCCCGCTCTGAGATGGACCTCACGATACCCGAGTCGGCGACCGAGGCGGAGGCGGCCGCGATTGCCGCGGCCATCACCGCGCACCTGAGCGAGCGGCGCGCGCTCGCGGTCGCGGCGGCGCGCGACGCCGCGGACGGGTCGGCGTCGTGGGACGGCGAGAAGTGGCGCTTCGCCGGGCGCCTCGACGCCATCGGCGACGCCGGGAAGCGCGTGCCGGACGGCGCGCCGACGGACGCGTGGAGCGCGGCCGGACGCGCCGAGCGCTTCTGATGAGGTCCGACCGCGAGTGGCGAGCGCGCGGCTATCTCCCACCTATTTCCGTCGCTGACGCGAACTGATAGCGTATAGAGAATGACGCTGGCCAGCATCGAGCGCTACGATTCCGAGCGGGTCGCGACCGTCGGCGAGCGAGCGGTCGTCGCGGGCGGCAGCGTCGCGGGCCTCTGTGCGGCCCGCGTGCTCGCCGACGCCTTCGAGGACGTCGTCGTGTTCGAGCGCGACGCGCTCCCCGAGGGGCCGGCCGCGCGCGACGGCGCGCCACAGACTCACCACCCGCACGCGCTCCTCGAGGCGGGCCGGGCGACGCTCGCGGACGTCTTCCCCGGCTTCGGCGAGGACCTGCTGTCGGCGGGCGGCCTCCTCATCGACTCCGGAAGCGACATGACGTGGTACGACCGCGGCGGGACGCTCGCCGGGACGGACGCGCGCCTCCCGACCTACTGTGCGTCGCGCCCGCTCTTCGAGCACGTCATCCGCGAGCGCGTTCGTGCCGTCGAGAACGTCACCCTCCGGGGCGGCCACCGCGTCCTCGACTACGACCACGCGGACGGGCGCGTGAGCGGGGTCGCGGTCCGCGACGACGCGGGCGAGACGCGACACGTCGAGGCGTCGCTCGTCGTCGACGCGACCGGGCGCGCCAGCCACACGCCCGACTGGCTCGCCGAGCACGGCTACCCGGCGCCGGAGAGCGAGGAGGTGACGGTGGACGTCGTCTACGGCTCCACGCGGATCGACCGGCCGGCCGACGACCGCCGGATGCTCCTCTGTGCGCCCCAGCCGGAGCGCCCGCGCGGCGCCGCGCTCATCCCGATCGAGGACGGCCAGTGGGAGGTCATCTTCCAGGGCGTCCACGGCGAACCCGTCCCGACCGAGCGCGACGCGTTCGTCGAGTGGGCGGCGTCCATCCCGGTCGACGACATCGGGCGTCTCGTCCGCGAGCGCCCGTGGACGGCCGACGGCGTGCGGCGCTACCCGTTCCCCGCGAGCGTGCGCCGGCGCTACGACGCGCTCGACCGGTTCCCCGAGGGGCTGGTGGTGACCGGGGACGCCATCGCGAGCTTCAACCCCATCTACGGACAGGGGATGTCGGTCGCGGCGCTCGACGCGCTCTGCCTCCACCACGAACTCGCGGCCGGCCTCGAGGGCATCGGGCCGCGCGTCTTCGAGCGCGCGAGCGACGTCGTCGAGGCGACGTGGCGCCTCGCCGTCGGCAACGACTTCACGTTCGCGGAGACGACCGGTCCGAAGCCGCTCGGGACGGACGTTCTCAACGCCTACGTCGGCCGCCTCGTCGAGCGCGCGCAGACCGACCGGTCTCTCGCCGAGACGTTCCTCCGCGTCTATCGACTCGAACGCCCCGCGACGGACCTGTTCCGCCCGCGCGTCCTGTGGCGCGCGCTCCGACCGTAGGCGGTCCGCACCCCTATGTTACGACGCCCCGGAGTCCTGACGCCTCAGCCGCCGAAGTGCTCGACGAACAGCTCGGCGACGCGTTCGGTGTGCTCGTGGGGGAGCCAGTGCGTGGCCTCGGGGAACCGCTCGAGGCGGCCGTCCCGGCAGTAGTCGAGGCTCGCGGCGGCGAGCTCGGGGAGGAGCGCGCGGTCGCGTTCGCCCCACGCGATCAGCGTCGGTGCGGTCACCGTCTCGCGCGGCGGGTCGTCGCGGTACCTGAGGAGCGCACGGTACCAGTCGAGCATCGCGGTGAGCGCGCCCTCGCGCGACCACGCGCGCCGGTAGCGCTCCACGTCGCCCGCCTCGAAGGCGCCCGGCCGTGCGTCCTCGATCATCGCCCGCTCGAAGAACGCGAAGCCGTCGCGGCGCGCGTACCACTCGGGGAGTCGCGGGAGCTGGAAGAAGAACACGTACCAGCTCCGCCACATCTGCGCGGGGTTCGAGCGCAGCGCGGCCTCGAACGCCGAGGGGTGGGGGACGTTGACGATTCCGAGTTGGTCGACGGCGTCGGGGTGTCGAAGCGCGACCTCCCACGCGACCGCCGCGCCCCAGTCGTGGCCGAGCAGGTGGGCGGACGCGCGGTCCTCGCTCTCGACGAGTCCGAGGACGTCGCGCGCGAGCGCGCCGGTGCGGTAGGCGCGGGCGCCGTCCGGTTTCTCGCTCAGGTTGTAGCCGCGCTGGTCGGGGACGAGCACGCGATAGCCGGCGTCGACGAACCGGCCGACGTAGTCGCGCCACTCGTACCAGAACTCGGGGAAGCCGTGGAGGAGGACGACGAGCGGGTCGGCCGGGTCGCCGGCGGCGACACAGTGCAGCGAGACGTTGCCGACGTCGCGAACGTCCGCGCTCGCCGACGGGACGCCCACCTCGGCGAGGTGGTCGGTGGTCTCGGTCGGTGGCACGGCGATCAGTCGGGTGTCGACCACCAAAGGCGTTCGGCCGGGCACCGGTGAGGTTTTCCCGTCCGGCGGCCCTCCATCGCCGTATGATCGAGCGCATCTGGTACGCGCGAGCGACGCCCGAGAACGCCGACGAGTACGCACACCTCCTCGAGCACGAGATCGTCCCGGAGTTCGAGGCGAACGTCGACGGGCTCACGGGCTTCCGACTCGGGCGACGCGAGACCACAGACGAGATGGTGGAGCTGGTGACGACGATGACGTTCGAGGACTGGGATGCCGTCGAGACGTTCGCGGGCGAGGACTACGAGGCCGCCCACGTTCCCGAGATCGCCCGCGACGTGCTCGCGGACTGGGAGCCGACGGTGCGCCACTACGAGTACGAGGAGTTCCTCTAGCGGCGGACGCGGCGCCGTCGGCCGCCCTCGTCGCGGCGGACGGATTCGACGACTGTCGCCCTAGTGGATCGACAGTATAAGGTGCGCGGTCGCCGAATCCGGCGGTATGTTCGAGACGGTTCTCGTCGCGAACCGGGGCGAGATCGCCGTTCGCGTGATGCGGGCGTGCGAGGACCTCGGTATCGAGACGGTCGCGGTCTACTCGGAGGCGGACAAGCACGCCGGCCACGTCCGGTATGCGGACGAGGCCTACCGCGTCGGCCCGGCGCGCGCCGCCGAGTCCTACCTCGACCAGGAGGCCATCGTGGAGGCCGCACTGGAGGCGGGCGCGGACGCCATCCACCCGGGGTACGGCTTCCTCGCGGAGAACGCCGAGTTCGCCGAGCGCGTCGAAGCGACGGACGGCCTGACGTGGGTCGGGCCGTCGAGCGACGCGATGGAGCAACTCGGCGAGAAGACGGGCGCGCGCACCGTGATGGACGGCGCGGACGTCCCCATCGTCCCCGGCACTACGGACCCCGTTGCGGACGCGGAGACGGTTCGCGAGTTCGGCGACGAGCACGGCTACCCCATCGCCGTCAAGGCCGAGGGCGGCGGCGGCGGGCGCGGGATGAAGGTCGTCGAGGAGGAGAGCGAGGTCGAGGAGCAACTCGAGGCCGCGAAACGCGAGGGCGAGGCCTACTTCGGGAACGACTCCGTCTACCTCGAGCGCTACCTCGCCGACCCGAAGCACATCGAGGTGCAGGTCATCGCCGACGAACACGGGAACGTCCGGCACCTCGGCGAGCGCGACTGCTCCCTGCAGCGCCGCCACCAGAAGGTCATCGAGGAGGGCCCGAGTCCGAGCCTCGACCCGGAGATGCAGGCGGAGATCCGCGAGGCCGCCCGACGCGGCGTCGAGGCCGCCGACTACGTGAACGCCGGCACCGTCGAGTTCCTCGTCTCCGGCGACGAGTTCTACTTCCTCGAAGTGAACACCCGCATTCAGGTCGAGCACACCGTCACCGAGGCGCTTACCGGGGTGGACATCGTGAAGTGGCAACTCCGCGTCGCCGCCGGCGAGGAGCTCGACTTCGAACAGGACGACGTCGAACTCGAGGGCCACGCGATGGAGTTCCGCATCAACGCCGAGAACGCCGCCGACGACTTCGCGCCCGCGACCGGCGGGACGCTCGACGTCTACGACCCCCCGGGCGGCATCGGCGTGCGCGTCGACGACGCCCTCCGGCAGGGCGACGACTTGGTCACCGATTACGACTCGATGGTCGCAAAGCTCGTCGTCCACGGGAGCGACCGCGAGGAGTGCATCGCGCGCTCGCGGCGCGCGCTCGCCGAGTACGACGTCGAGGGCATCGTCACCATCGTCCCCTTCCACCGCCTGATGCTCGAGGACGAGACGTTCGTCGCCGGCGAGCACACCACGACGTACCTCGACGAGGCGTTCGACGAGACGCGCCTCTACGACGCACAGGAACGCTGGGGGTCGACGGCGAGCGAGAGCGAGGACGAGGAGGAGACGCGCGAGCGCGAGTTTACCGTCGAGGTGAACGGAAAGCGCTTCGAGGTGAACCTCGAGGAGCACGGGGACGCGCCCGCGATTCCCGACCTCGACGTCGACGCCGGCGCGTCGGCGAGCGCGCCCGACCGCGTCGGCCCGGACGACGGCGACGACTCGGAGACGGTCGTCGAGGGCGGCGGCGAGACGGTCGAAGCGGAGATGCAGGGCACCATCCTCTCAGTCGACGTCGAGGTGGGTGACGTCGTCGAACCCGGCGACGTCCTCGTCGTCCTCGAGGCGATGAAGATGGAGAACGACGTCGTCGCCTCCCACGGCGGCACCGTCTCGCAGGTCGCCGTCGAGGAGGGCGACAGCGTCGACATGGGCGACGTCCTCGTCGTGGTGGAGTAACGCGCGACGTCAGGAGCGCGGAAAGACGAGCGGAGAGCACGGCGACCCGCGAGTAACGCGATTTCGCAGGAACCGCGGAAAGACGAGCGTGAGCGACACGCGAGTAACGCGGCAACCGAAGGGCGCCGCGACAGCACGAGCGGGGAGCACGGCGACCCGCGAGTAACGCGCTCTCGAGAGAGCGTGCGGAGGGAGTCGTTCTTATCGCTGGGTTCCGTACTCCGGGGTATGAACGAGACGCGCCGCGCCGTCCTCGAACGCGTCGCCGACGGCCCCGTCTCCGGGCCGGCGCTCGCCGACGCGCTCGACGTCTCGCGGGCCGCCGTCTGGAAGCACGTCGAAGCGCTCCGCGACGCCGGCTTCGGCATCGAGAGCGCCGGGGCGGGTTACGTCCTCGACTCGATTCCGGAGTACGGCGGGCCCGCCGTCGAGTACGGCTGCGAGGCGCCCTTCGAGGTCGAATACCACGACAGCATCGCGAGCACGAACGACCGGGCTCGCGAGCTCGCGGCGTCGGGCGCGAGCGACGTCGTCGTCCTCGCGGACGAGCAGACCGGGGGGCGCGGCCGCCTCGAGCGCGCGTGGTCCTCGCCGCCCGGCGGCGTCTGGCTGAGCGTCGTCTGCCGCCCGGATCTCGCGCCGGCACGCGCGACCGTCGTCACGATGGCGATGAGCGCGGCGGCCTGCGCGGCCGCCCGCGAGACGGGCGTCGACGCCGCGATCAAGTGGCCGAACGACCTGCTCGTCCCCGACGACGACTACGCGCGCGGCGGCCGGAAGCTCGCCGGCATCCTCACCGAGATGGAGGGCGAAGCCGGGCGCGTCTCCTGGGTGATCCCCGGCCTCGGGCTGAACGCGAACGTCTCGTCAGATGCCCTCCCGGACGACGCCACGAGCCTCCTCGCGGAGCGCGGCGAACCGGTCGAGCGCCGCGTGCTCGTCCAGCGGATTCTCGAGCGCTTCGACGCGCTCCGGGGCGACCCCGAGGCGACGCGCGAGGCGTGGCGCGCGCACGCCGCGACGCTCGACACGCGCGTCCGCGTCACGCTCCCCGAGGAGACGGTCGTGGGGGAGGCGGTGGACGTCACCGACGCCGGCGCGCTCGTCGTCGACACCGGCAGCGAGGATCGCGTCGTCCACGCCGGGGACTGCGAGCACCTCCGGCCGGTCTAGGCGAGAGTCGGGCGCGCGGGTGTGTGGTTACGTCGAGTGGACGACGCGTTTCACGTCGCTGGTACTCGCACGCCGGACGGCCGCCCGCACGGGGTCCCGGTAGCCCGCGAGGTTATGCGAGTCGCCGTCGAGGACGAGGAGGTTCGCGTCCCGGCCCGCCTCGACGAGGCCGTCGTTCCGGTCGGCGATTTCCGCGCCCGCCGTCGTCGCCATCCGCAGCACCTCGACGGCGGTCACGTCGTAGGTCTTCGCGGTGTACGCCATCTCGCGGAACATCGACGGCGAGTTCAGCATCACGTTGTCGGTGCCGAGCGCGACGGTGGTTCGCTCGAGGAGCTCGGGGACGTCCGGGAGGCCGACGTCCGTCACGAGGTTCGAGCGCGGGCAGACCGCGACCGGGATCTCGGCGTCCGCGACGCGGTCGAGGTGGACGTCGTCCGCGTGCACCATGTGGACGAGCAGGTCGGGGTCGAGGTCGAGCGCGGGGTGGATGTCGCTGTCGTCGACCTCGCCGGCGTGGATGGCGAAGCACTTCCCGGCGTCGCGGGCGGCCCGTCGCTCGCGCGAGAACTCTGCGTCGTTCGCGCCGCTCGCGCCGTATCCCTCAGACACGTCGAGGACGTCCGGGTCGTCGCGCCCGAGGACGAACGCGTCGACGTCGACGCCGGCGGCGGCCTCGCGGAGCGCCTCGACGCCCGCGACGCCGCCCTCGCGGAACTCGAGCGTCGCCGCCGTGCCCGACTCCGCCATGTACTGGAGGGAGCGACGCATCCCCGCGACGAGCTCGTCGCGGTCGGCCTGCCGGAGCAGGCGGTGCTTGAGGCCGTCCGGCGGTGCGACGAGTTCCTCGAGTGAGAGGCCGCGTCCGGCGTCCTTCGCGATGGAGTCCCCGAGGTGGGTGTGCGCGTTCACGAACGCCGGGAGGACGATGTCGTCGCTCTCGACGCTCGCCTCCTCGACGGCGGCGATTTCACCGTCCTCGACGACGACTCTCCCTTCGACGGCCTCGAAGTCGCGGCCCGCGAGTATCGTGCCCGCTAGTTCCATACCGGCACTCGGGGGCGAACTGATTTAATTCTCCCCGAAGTCGTCGAGCGCGTACTGGCTCCGCGTCGTCTCGGTGACGAGCGCGCCGTCGATGTCGAGGCCGAGGACGTCGACGGCGGCGCGACCGACCGACTGGGTGTGCTCGGCGGGCGCGTAGACGCCGAGGCGCCACTGCTCGCGCTGCGTCATCTGGAGCGCCCTGACGAGCGTTGACTGCTCGTCGAGCGGCCGAACGTCGCCGTTGACGAGGACGCGCGAGTCGGATTCGCGCATCCGGGGGCGCGACTGGACGTCGAGGAGGACGGCGTCGCGGTCCACGTTCGCGCGGTCAGCGATTTCGCGCTCGTAGTCGCGCAGTTCGTCGTCGCCGGCGTCGAGCACGGTGTCGTCCGCGAAGACGTCGCCGGTGACGTCCGCCATCTCCGCCCAGACGGCGCGCTTGTAGAGGTCGCGCCGGTCGAGGCGGCGGGCGAAGTCGGCGCTCGCGTCGCACTCGCGGAGCGCCACCTGGAGCGCGGGGTCGTCCATCCGCCGGAGGTCGCCCGGCGTGGTGTCGCTCGCCTCGAGGAGTCGTTCGGCGGCCCGGCGGAGCATCGCCTTCGAGATGCGCGCGACGTGGTGGTTGTAGACGGTGGGGTTCATGAGTGCGCGCGCGAGGAGGAGCGACTCGGCGGTCTGGACGTTCCCCTCGTCGAGGACGAGCTCGCCGTCGTGGATGGTGAGTTCGCGCACGAGGCGGCCGTGGTCGATGGTGCCGTACGGGACGCCGGTGTGGTGGGCGTCGCGCACGAGGTAGTCCATCCGGTCGACGTCGAGTTCGCCCGCGACGACCTGCCCGAGTTCGCCCTCGCCGCGAACCATGCGGGCGACGCGCTCGGGGTCGAGGCCGTGCTCGGTGAGGACGCGGGCGACGTCGCCGTCGGTGAGGAGGTCGGTGACGTCGTCGTGGTACTTCCCGGTGTGCTCGTGGATGAGGTCCTCGATGGTGTGGCTGAACGGGCCGTGGCCGACGTCGTGGAGGAGGGCGGCGGCGCGCGTGCGCTTCGCGCGCGTTCCGTCCTCGCCGAGGCCGTCGAGCGCCTCGCAGGCGAGGTGGTAGACGCCGAGGCTGTGCTCGAAGCGCGTGTGGTTCGCGGAGGGGTAGACGAGGTTCGCGGTGCCGAGCTGGTGGACGCGCCGCAATCGCTGGACGGGCGGCGTGTCGAGGAGGGCGTCGGCGACGCCCGTCACCTCGATGTGGTCGTGGACGCTGTCCTTGATGGTCGTCATACGCGACGTTGGCGCGCGCCCCTACAAAAACGGCCGGGAGCTCGGCGCGCGCGGAAGCCGTCAGCTACTACCCGCCGCCCCACCGAGGGGGAGTGTGCAGAAGAACGCGCTCGCCGCGCTCGCCGTCGTCGCGCTCGTCGCCCTCGCGGGCTGTAGCGCGATGTCGGGCGGTGACGGCCAACCGTACGAGACGCCGGTGAACGGCTCGCAGATGGAGGCACAGCACGCGAGCGCCCTCGAGGACGCGGGGAGCTTCACGTACCACCTCTCGGTGAACGCGTTGTCGGGCGAGACGACGTCGACGACGCAGGACCTCACCGCGAAGGTCGACCTCGATTCGGGGGCGTACGCGCTCTCGACGTCGAGCGCGTTCGGTGACGTGACCGTCTACGCGGACGGGAACGGCACGGCGTACACGCGCATCAACTCCTCGACGGGCGTGCTCTACCGGCAGGGGAGCGCGCTCGACGTCGACGCGACGCAGTTCAGTCGCCTCGGCGCCGAGAACCTCACCGAGCGCGCGAACGTCACCTACGAGGGGACGACCACCCTCGACGGCGAGACGGTCCACACGTACGTCGCGCACGTGAACGCGTCCGCCGGCGCGGACGCCTCGGGCTCGGTCGGCGACCTCTCGGCGGAGGCGAGCGCGAACGCCACCGCGCGCTTCGACGTCCGCCCGGACGGCCTCGTGAAGCGCGTCCACTACACCGTGCACACGTCGCAGGGCTCGGTCGACGTGACGATGCGCTACACGGACGTCGGCTCGACCGACCCGACGCCGTCGTGGCTCGACGCGGCCCGGGCGAACGCGTCGGCGTCGTCGAGCGCCGCGAACTAGCGCCGGGACGGTAAGCGTTTACACCTCTGCGGTCGTTTCTCGGGATATGCCGACGTTCCTCTCCGGGGGGACCGGAACCCCGAAGCTCCTCGCGGGCGCCGCAGACGTCTTCGACCCCGCCGACACCACCGTCGTCGGGAACACGGGCGACGACGTCGAGCTCGGCGGCCTGCTCGTCTGCCCGGACGTCGATACGGTGCTCTTCGAGCAGGGCGGCGTCCTCGACCGGGAGTTCTGGTGGGGTATCGACGACGACACGCACGAGACGCACGACGAACTGGAGCGCCTCGCTGACCGCGCGGGCCTCGACGATGGTCCCCGCTATCTCGACGCCGAGGCGCAGACGGCGGGCCGCGACATCGCGCGCTGGCGGCGGTTCTCGGCGGCGCGCGAGTTCATGACCATCGGCGACCGGGACCGCGCCGTCCACGTCCTCCGGACGAGCCTCCTCGACGAGGGGCGCACGCTCACCGAGGTGACGCGCACGCTCGCGGACGCCTTCGACCTGACCGTCGACCTCCTGCCGATGAGCGACGACCCCGTCGCGACAGTCGTCCACACGCCCGAGGGCGTGCTGCACTTCCAGGAGTTCTGGGTGGGGCGGCGCGGGGACGTGGACATCGCGGACGTGGAGTTTCGCGGTGCGAGCGACGCTGAGCCCACCGACGCCGTGCTCGACGCCCTCACGGCGGACGTCGTCATCGGCCCGTCGAACCCCGTGACGAGCCTCGGGCCGATGCTCGCCCTCGACGGGGTGCGCGAGGCGCTGCGCGAGACGACGGTGGTCGCCGTCTCGCCGTTCGTCGAGGACGAGGTGTTCAGCGGGCCGGCGGACGACCTGATGCGCGCGACGGGGCGCGAGCCGAGCACGGCGGGCGTCGCGGCGGCCTACGGGTTCGCGGACGCGTTCGTTCTCGACACGGCGGACGCGACGTCGCTCGACCGCCCCGTCGTCCGGACGGACACGCGGATGGACGACGACGCGGACGCCGCGCGCGTCGCGGAGGCGTGCGCGGCGGCGCTGGAGGCCGCGCGATGAGCGTCGACTTCCGCCCCCGCGTCGCGCTCGCGAGCCTCTCCGGGCAGTCGGACGCGGCGTGGGCGCGCGAGGCGAGCGGCGACGTCGGCCTCGCATTCTTGGGTGGCGTCGCGCTCGACGACCCGACGCGGAACGCGGCCGAGCGGATGGCCGCCGACCGCAACCGCGACGAGTTCCTGCCCGCCGACCCCGTGGCGTTCGTCGCGGACGAACTGGACGCGCTCGCGGACGCGCCTATCGAGGCGGGCGTGAACGTCCGCGCGACGACGCCCGCGCCCGTCCGCCCGGTCGCCGAGGTCTGCGCCGAGCGCGACGCGCTCTGCGAGGTGAACGCGCACTGCCGGCAGTCCGAGATGTGCGCGGCGGGCGCGGGCGAGACGCTCCTCCGGGACACGGAGCGCCTCTGCGACATCGTCTCGGCGGCGAGCGACGCGGGCGCGACGACGAGCGTGAAGGTCCGCGCGGAGGTCCCGGGCGTCGACCTCCCCGACCTCGCGTGCGCCCTCGACGACGCGGGCGCGGCCGTCCTCCACGTCGACGCGATGGACTCCGAGGGCGTCGTCGCGAGCGTTCGGGACGCCTTCGACGGCTTCCTCATCGCGAACAACGGCGTGCGCGACCGCGAGACGACCCGCGAGTACCTCGCGTACGGCGCGGACGCCGTCTCCATCGGCCGCCCGAGCGACGACCCGCGAGTGCGAGCGCGCGTCCGCGACGCCGTCGCGGAGTGGTCCGATGCCGCGTAGCCCGGCCGCGAACGCCGAACTCGCGCTCCTCTTGGAGGTCGCGGGGACGCCGAAGCCCGGGAACGTCGACCGCGAGCGCGACTTCGCCGACCTGCGCTTCGAGCACTTCCTCGCGGGTGCGGTCGGCGCGCGCCCCGGGCTCGAACGCGCTGCAGCCGGTGCGCCGGTGGGCGCGGCGTTCGAGGACGCGGTCGCGGGGATGGCCGAGCACGGGCGAAACACCCAGTTCGGCTGTCTGCTCCTGCTCGTCCCGCTCGTCCGCGCGGCGGCGCGCGACGACTGCACGCCCGAGGGCGTCGCGGACGTGGTCGCGGACACCACCGTCGCGGACGCGGCGGCCTTCTACCGGGCGTTCGAGCGCGTCGACGTCGCCGTCTCCGACCCGCCCGAGGAGATGGCCGCCCTCGACGTGCGGCGCGGCGCGGACGCGATTCCCGCCCTCGAATCCCGGGGGACGACGCTCGCGGACGTCCTCGCGGCGGGCGCGCCCGCCGACGGCGTCGCGACGCTGCGCGGCGACCCCGACTCGCTCGCCGAACTCGGCGACGGGAACGCGGCGGAGTGGTGCGGGGGATTCGCGCGCTCCTTCGACGCCGCCGAGCGCATCGCGGCCGGCAAGGGACCGATAGTTGAGCGGACGGCGGACGCCTTCCTCGCGCTGTTGGGCGAGGGTCTCGACACGCTCCTCGCGAAACAGCACGGCCTCGAGGCCGCCTTCGAGGTGCGCGAGCGCGCTCGCGACCTCCACGAATCCGGCGCGAGTCGCGAGGCGGTGAGCGCGTTCGGGGACGAACTCGTCGCGAAGGGGTGGAACCCGGGGACGACGGCGGACGCGGTCGCGGCGGGGCTCTTCGTCGCGCTCGAACGCGGGGTGTCGGTGTGAGCGAGTGGCCGGCGCCCCTGCGCGGCGTGACGGAGACGGTGGTGACGACGCGGGGGCCGAACGGGCTGTGGAACCTCGCCGCGCTGGGGGTCCACGCGCCTGAACGAAGTGAAGGCGCAGACAGTGCGAGCGGGGAGGAACGACCCGCGAGCCACGCGCCGCCACGCGGCGCGGAACGTGCGAGCGGCGACATCGCGAGCACCGCGCCCGCGACCGCGCGGACGTTCGGGCGGACGCGGACGTGGCGGAACTTCCGGGAGCGCGGCGAGGGGTACGTCCAGTTCGTGGACGACCCCGTGACGTTCGTCGAGGCGGCGCTCTCCGTGGCCGAGCGCGAGGAGCCCGTCCTTTCGGAGGCGGCGGCGTGGGCGCGCGTCGACGTCGAGCGGACGGGCGTCGAGGAGCGAGGGGAGACGCGCGTCGCGACGTGGGCGCTCTCGCCGGTCGAGTCGCGGGTGGTGCGCGAGGCGGTGCCGACGACGAACCGGGGGTACGCGGCGGTGATCGAGGCGACGGTGGCGGCGTCGCGCCTCGACGTCCCGGGCTACGACTCCGAGGTGCTCCGCGAGCGCCTCGACTACTTCGAGTCGGTCTGCGAGCGCTGTGGCGGGCCGCGCGAGCGCGAGGCGTTCGAGCGCCTCCGCGCGCTCTCGGGCTGACGCGGCGTGCGCGCGGGCGGGTCCAATACAGAACGTTTTAACGCCCACCGGCCGAACGCGCACCCATGGCCATCAAGCCCGACTACGTCAAGAAGACGGGGAACATCCTCCTCGAACGCTACCCGGACGCCTTCAGCCGCAAGGACTTCGAACACAACAAGGAGGCCGTTCAGGAGCTCACGAACATCGAGTCGAAGGAAGTCCGCAACCGCATCGCGGGCTACATCACGCACAAGCGTAACTAGCGCCCGAACCGAAGCCACTTTGTCCTCCTCGCACCTGTGGCGAGGTAATGACTCGCGTAGCCGTACTCGGAGCGACTGGTGCCGTCGGCCAGCGTTTCATCCAACTGCTCTCCGAGCATCCGGAGTTCGAGATCGCCGCACTGACCGCGTCCAGTTCCTCCGCCGGCAAGCCGTATCACGAGGCCGCGAAGTGGCGCGTCGACACGCCGATTCCGGAGGCCGTTCGGGACGTCGAGGTCGTCGAGACGGACCCGGACGCCATCCCGGACGACGTCGACCTCGTCTTCTCCTCGCTCCCTTCCTCGGTCGCCGAACGCGTCGAGCACGGCTTCTGCGAGGCGGGCTACGTCGTCTCCTCGAACTCCTCGAACGAGCGCGCCGCCGAGGACGTGCCGCTCGTCATCCCCGAGGTGAACGCCGAGCACCTCGACGTCATCGAGGTCCAGCGCGATAATCGGGGATGGGACGGCGCGCTCGTGAAGAACCCGAACTGCTCGACGATCACGATGGTCCCGACACTGGCGGCGCTCACCGACTTCGGCCTCGAGCGCGTCCACGTCTCGACGCTCCAGGCGGTTTCGGGGGCGGGCTACTCGGGCGTCACGTCGATGGAGATCCTCGACAACGTCATTCCCTACATCGGCGGCGAGGAGGAGAAGATGGAGACCGAGAGCCGCAAGCTCCTCGGCGAGTTCGACGGGAGCGAGATCCGCTGGCACGACGTCGACGTCTCGGCGTCGTGTAACCGCGTCGCGACGCTCGACGGCCACCTCGAGAACGTCTGGGCGGAGCTCTCCGAGAACCCGACCATCGCCGACATCTACGAGGCCTTCGAGGCCTACCCGTCGCAGGAGCTCCACTCGGCGCCCGACCCGCTCATCGAGACGTTCGACGAGCCGGACCGACCGCAGCCCCGTCTCGACCGGTTCCTCGGCGACGGGATGGCGGTGGCGGCGGGCGGCGTGCAGGAGACGCCGGCCGGCATCCAGTACAACTGCCTCGCGCACAACACGATTCGCGGTGCGGCGGGCGCGTCCGTGCTGAACGGCGAGTTGCTCGCGCGCGACGGCTGGCTCTAGGGCCCTACGCCACGCGCTCGAAGAAGTGGACGACGGCGTTCCCGTCCTCGTCGGGGACACCGAGGTCGGCCGCGTCACGTACTTCTACGGCGGTTATCTCGAAGGTCGCGCCGTGTACCTCGAAGGTGTCCCCGGGGTCGGCGACGCGCTCGTGGAGCGTCAGCGTCTCGATGTCCCCGGAGAGCAGCTGGCGCTTGAGGTACTCGCTCGGGACGTACCGGTCGACGTCGAGCTGCGTCTGTGGCATACCTACACATTGTGTGCCAATGACTATCAACCTTTGTGCCGGCGCGCGACCGTGGACGAACGTCTACTTCGCGTGTGTCGCTCGTGCCCCCGCCCGCTGTGCGCTCGGGTCCGGTCGCCTCGCCGGCCGAGAGCGCGAGCGTGGGAGTTACGGGCCTCCCCCGTCACGACGCGGTATGGAGCGAGATTCGCTCGTCACCGCCGTCTGCGTCGCGCTCGCCGTCGGCGCGTGGCTCGTCGCCGCCCAACTCACCGACAGCGACCCCGTCCTCTGGGCGGTCCTCTTCGGCATCGGCCTCGGCGGCCCCGCCCTCTACCGGTACGCCGCACGGGGGACGTAGAACGCGGCGTAGCCGGTCGGCAGACGCCGTCCTCGCCGGTAAGGCAAGGGTTTTTGGCAGGCATCGGTAAGGTCGCGGTATGAGCGGTACCGTCACCCTCTCGTGCCACGCGAAGCTCGCCCGCGTGGTCCTCGACAACCGGGGCCCACTCTCCCCCGCCGAAGTCGCGAGCGAAGCGCGTATCGACGAGGACGAAGCGCGCGACGCGCTCGCCGAGCTCGCGGAGGTCGGCCTCGCAGAATGCGTCTGCGGGGTCTGTGCGACCCGCGAGCAGGTCTATCAGCTCCGCGAGGACGCCGCCGAGAGCGAGAGCGCGGGCGACGCCGTATAGCGTAGCCCTCAAGCGCGTGGCCGCCGTACCGTGCGCTGCGTGCCTTTAGTCCCCGCCCGAGCACACCCACTCCGGGCGCGATGACGCGCGGAGAACCCGGGCACGCGACAGCCGGCGGACCTCACGGACCGCCGATGAGGCGGCGTCAGCCGCCGACCCCGAGGATCAGCGATCCTCCGGCCGAGACACGTCACGTCTCGCGCGGGACCAACTGACCCCGCGCCGACCCTGCCCGGCACGAGGGTTTCCCGGCCGACACGGCACGCAGCCCAGGGATGAGGCCGGTCGTTAGTGTTCCGGGCAGCACATTTCGTACTGGACAGCGACCGCGCCGTCGAGCGACGCCCGCGTCTCAGTCCTCGATGTCGACGGCGTCCCGCTCTATCGCCGCGACCTTCTCGTCGCCCTCGTGGACGAGGACGACGTCGTGATGCTTCTCGTCGGAGGCAACGCTGAACGCCCCGCTCGTGCGCGGGACGCGTCCACGGGTCCCCCGCACGAGCTTTCGGACCGCTTCCTTCGCGTCCGCCGGCAGGTCCTCGAAGCTGTCGTATTCGGCCATCGTTCGTCTGTCCCACACGTGGCGGAAAAGCGTGGCGCCGCTCGGAGGCGGTCGCTGTGTCGCCGTCGCCGTCGATGGGTCACTGTTTCGCTACGGCTCCCGGTCGCGCACGACGAGCACGGGCGCGACGGCGCCCTCGGCGACGCGCTCGGACTCCCCGCCGAAGAGCACGGACCAGAGGGACTCCTCGCCCGCGCCCATGACGATGACGTCGAAGTCGGCCGAGCGCGAGACGATGTCGTGGACCGGCGAGTCGGCGGGACTCGTCTCGGTGGTGATGCGGGTGACGTTGAGGCCGCGCTCGGCGAGGCTCTCGCGCGCGCCCTCGACGGCGGCCTCGGCGTCGTACTCGTCGCTCCCGAGTCCCCAGAGCGTCACTTCGCCGTCGCCGTCCGCGAGGAGGGTGGCGACGAGGTCGGCGAGGCGCTCGCGGTCGACGACGCCGCGGATCGGGACGAGGACGTCCGAGACCTCGCCGACCGGGTTCGGGAGGAGGACGGCGGTCGCGCCGACGTCGGCGGCGACGCGCTCGACGGTCTGGTCGCGGTCGTGCGTGAACGCGACGCGCGTCTCGACGTCGCCGCCGGCGTCGCGGAAGACGGCGGCGAGGTCATCGACGGCGGTCTGTGCGCGCTCCTCGAACTGCATGCTCGCCTGTTCGGTCGGTGTTTGCTCGGGGAGGACGTGGTAGCCGAGCACGACCACGTCGGCGGGCGCGAGGAACGCGGCGAGCGACTCCGAGACGGATTCGCCCTCGAGCACTTCGACGGGCACGAGCACCTTCGGCGGTTCGCGGATCGCGAGGTCGTCCGTGGTCTGACTCATCGCTTAGAGCACCCCTTTGAGGCTGACGTCGCTCGCGTAGTACTTGTACCATCCGGCGGCCGCGACCATGACGACGAGGCCGATTATCTGGGAGGCGCGCTGCATGAAGAAGATGAGTCCGAAGCTCGCGAGCGCGCCGAGGCCGGCGACGACGCGGTAGGCGGGCACGCGGAAGTCCGGGTCGTACCACTCGGGTTCGTCGCGGCGCATCGCGATGAGTGCGACGCACATCAGCCCG
The DNA here is from genome assembly GCF_003721175.2 of Halarchaeum sp. CBA1220. GTDB lineage: Archaea > Halobacteriota > Halobacteria > Halobacteriales > Halobacteriaceae > Halarchaeum > Halarchaeum grantii. The sequence goes on along the minus strand of NZ_CP054707.1, from coordinate 108,460 downwards.
TACATGATGAGGTGGAGGAAGGACGCGACTTCCGCGAGCACCTCGGTCTCGCCGAGCGCGACGAGGACGAGGACGGGTCCGCCCGCCATCGCGAGCGCGACGTGCGGCGTCCCGTACTTGAGGTTCATGCGGCTGGCCCGTTGGGGGATGAGCGCGTCCTTGCTGACGGCGAACACCGCGCGCGAGGTGGAGAGGATGGAGGCGTTCGCGGAGGAGACAGTGGCGAGGAGACCGGCGACGAGGATGGCGAAGACACCCGCGATGCCGAACAGCTCGGCCGCGACGTCGACGATGGCGGTCTCGCCGGCGCGTCCGAGCGCGAGCGACCCCATCGCGCTCGTCGCGACGAAGATGGTGCCGACGTAGAGGACGCCGACGATGAGGACGCTCCCGACCATCGCGAGCGGGAGGTTCCGCCCGGGGTTCTTGATGTCGCCGGCGACGGTGGCGACCTGCGCGAAGCCGAGGTAGGAGGTGAAGACGAGCGCGGCCGTCGTGAAGACGGGCGCGACGCCGAACGGCAGGAACGTCTCCGGGGTGGTGGCGCGCCCGAAGACGCCGACGGCGTCGAGGCCGCCGTAGCCGAGGAAGAGGACGAGGATGGTGAGGAGGAGGCCGACGACGTAGTTCTGGAGCTTCGCGGCGTTCTCGGTGCCGAAGAGGTTGAGGCCGGTGAGGAGCACGCCGAAGACGAGCGCGAGCGGCGTGACGACGCCGAGGCCGCCGATGGAGGCCCCGATGCCGGCCTGCACGAGCAGCTCGGCGGCGTAGTTCCCGAAGCCGACGAGGTAGAACGCGGTCGCGAAGACGAGGCCGAGCCAGATGCTGATGCCGACCACCGCGCCGGGGAGCGCGCCGAGCGCGCGCGAGATGAAGTAGTAGCCCCCGCCGGACTTCGGCATCGCGGTCGCGAGCTCGGACGCGGGGAGCGCCACGAGGAGGGCGATGACGGCGCCGATGGCGAAGGAGCCGGCGGCCGCCGGGCCCGCCTGGCCGGCGGCGAGTCCGGGGAAGACGAAGATGCCGGCGCCGATCATCGTCCCGACGCCGATGGCGACGCCGCCGACGAGGCCGATGGAGCGTTCGAGTTCGGTTCCCTCCTCGGTGACGGACGCCTCCGCGTCGGCGTCCACCGGATGCCCCGCCTGCGTCGGCGATGCACCCGCCTCCTCCGTTCCGCTCCGCTCTGGTTCGTGCGGCCCGTCCATGTTCGCGTGGGCACGCGGCTGTCGGAATAATGTAGCGGCCGGACGCCGACTCCCAATTCGGGATGCGTCCGGCCATATTTATAACGGTCCTGCACGTCACCCCGCTATGGAGACTCGTCCGCTCGGCGGGACCGGCCACGACAGCACCGTGATGACGTTCGGCGCGATAGCGCTGAACTGGCTCGAACAGGAGGGCGCGAACCAGATGGTCGAGCACGTGCTCGACGCGGGCGTCAACCACTTCGACGTCGCGCCGACGTACGGCGACGCCGAACTCAAGCTCGGCCCGAAGCTCCGCCAGCACCGCGAGGAGATCTTCCTCGGCTGCAAGACACAGGAGCGCGACTACGAGGGCGCGCGCCACAAACTCGAGCGCTCGCTCGACCGTCTCGGCGTCGAGAAGATCGACCTCTATCAGGTCCACGGCCTCGAGTACGAGCACGAGCTCGAGGAGATAACGAGCGAGGACGGCGCGCTCGCGGCGTTCCGCGACGCGAAGGACGAGGGCCTCATCGACCACATCGGGCTGACGAGCCACGCCGACCCCGGTCTCATCCTCGACGCCGTCGAGCGCATCGACGACCTCGAGACGCTGATGTTCCCGATGAACCCCGTCGTCGTCGGGAAGGACGACGACGAGCACGACTACGCGGGCGTGCTCGAACGCGCCGCCGAGGAGGACATCGGGACGCTCGGCATCAAGGCGTTCGCGCGCGGGCCGTGGGACGACCGCCCCGAACACGACCGCCCGTTCGCGAACTGGTACGAACCGGTGGACACGCCCGCCGAAATCGAGGAGCGCTTCGACTTCGCGGCCTCGCAGGGGCTGACGAGCGTCATCAACCCCGGCGACCCGAAGCTCGTCGCGATGGTGCTGGCCGCCGCCCGGAACTACGACGGGATGGACGACGCCGCCCAGCGCTCGCTCGTCGAGCGACTGCGCCACGAGGAGAGCCCGGTCCCCGAGCAACTCCACCACTAGATGGTGCCCTCGACGGTGCGCGCGGCGCTCGCCGACCAGCCCGTCTCGGGCGCGGTCTGCCTGGAGGCTGGCGCGGGCGTCGGCAACACCACCGTCGGCCTGCTCGAGGCGGGGGCCGAGCGCGTCTACGCCGTCACGGACGACGCCGCGCACGCCCGAACGACGCGCGAACGCGTCGGCGACGACGAGCGCGCCGCGGTTCTGGAGGCCGACCTGCGCGCGACGCCGCTCCCCGCCGACTCGGTGGACCTCGTGACGGCGCACGGCCTCTGTAACGTGCTCGCGCCCGCCGCGCTCGACGCCGTGCTCGCCGAGTTCGCGCGCGTCGCCGCGCCCGGCGCGCGCCTCCTCGTGAACGACTACGCCCCGCTCCCGGCGGGCGCGCGGATGCGAGACGTCGTCGCCGTCGAGAACGCGGCTCACGAACTCGCGTTCGGCGACCCCGCGCTGACGTTCTACCCGTCGCGCCACCTGCGACGGCTCTGCGAGGGGTGGGAGTGGGCGTTCGAGCGCGAGCGCACGCTCCTGGAGCCGGTGCCGTGGACGGGCCAACACGTCCGGGCGCACCTCGGCGTGGCGCGCGACGCCGCGCGCGAGCTCGACGGCGGCGTCGCCGACGGCCTGCGCGAGGACATCGCCCGACTCGAGGACGACTTCGAGGGCGAGGACGCCGGCCGGATGTACGGGCTCGCGTTTCGTCGCTCGGCTTAGCGTAACGGTTTACCGCGCCGCTCCCGACGTATCGAGTATGCCTATCGAATCGGAGGCGCTCGCGGACCTCGGTCCGGCGCGTCGACGCGCGCTCTTCGAGCGCGACGCCGGCATCGACGCCGTCCGCGACGACGTCCGCGACATCGTCTCGCGCGTCCGCGAGGAGGGCGACGCCGCGCTCCGCGAGTTCGCGAGCGAGTTCGACGGCGTCGAGGTCGGGAACCTCGACGTGAGCGATCAGGCCGAGCGCGCCTACGACGAGATCGACGACGACGTGCGCGACGCCATCGAGACCGCCGTCGAGAACGTGCGGGCGTTCCACGAAGCCCAACTCCCCGAGGACTGGACGCGCGAGTTCGACGGCCGCGAACTGGGGCGGAGGTTCCGGCCCGTCGAGCGCGTCGGCGCGTACGTCCCGGGCGGGGCCGCCACCTACCCCTCCAGCGTCGTGATGACCGTCGTCCCGGCGACGGTCGCGGGCGTCGAGCAGGTCGCGGTCGCGACCCCGCCCGCGGAGGAGCTGAACCCCGTGACGCTCGCCGCCTGCCACGCCGCGGGCGCGGACCGCGTGTACGCCGCCGGCGGCGCGCAGGCCATCGCCGCGCTCGCGTACGGTACGGAGACGGTCGACCGCACCCAGCTCGTCGTCGGCCCCGGGAACAAGTGGGTGACCGCCGCGAAGGCGGAGGTGCGCGGCGACGTCGAAATCGACTTCCTCGCGGGCCCCTCCGAGGTCTGCGTCGTCGCCGACGACACCTGCACGCCCGAGTTCGTCGCCGCTGACCTGCTCGCGCAGGCCGAGCACGACCCGAACGCCTCCGTCGTCGCCGTGACGGACGACGAGGCGACCGCCGACGCGGTCTGCGACGCCGTCGCGGCGGGTCTCGAGGGTCGCGAGCGCGCCGACGTCATCGAGGCCGCGCTCGATTCGGACGCGAGCGGCGTCTTCCACGCGCGCTCGATGAGCGAGGCCGTGCTGTTCGCGGAGGAGTACGCCGCCGAGCACCTCTCCGTTCAGGCCGCCGAGGACGAGGCGGTACTCGAGCGCATCGACAACGCGGGGAGCGTCTTCCTCGGGCCGTACACGCCCGTCGCCGCCGGCGACTACGCGACCGGGACGAACCACGTCCTCCCGACGAACGCCGGCGCGAAGGTACAGGGCGGGCTCTCCGTCGACACCTTCGTCCGCGCGAGCACCGTCCAGCGCCTCGATGAGGGCGCGCTCGCCGACCTCCGCGACACCGTCACGACGCTCGCGGACGCGGAGGGCCTCGAAGCCCACGAGCGCAGCGTCGACGTCCGCTTCGACGACTGAGCCTCTAGCCTTTACTACTCGGGCGTCGAACGGCCGGCGTGTCCCTCCACGCACTCGCCCGTTCCCTCCCGGACCGCGTCACCGCCCGGCAGACCGCCGTCGTCGTCGCCCTCCTCGCCGCCGTCCTCGCGTGGGAGCGCGTCGTCCGCGCGACGTCGCACGCGCTCGCCGCCGTGCCCGGTAGCGGCCTCCTCGTGCGCGCGCTCCTCTCGACCGCGCTGTTCGTCGGCGGCGTCGCGCTCCTGGCCGCCGGCTACGCCGCGTCCCGCCCCGTCGATGCCGGCCTGCGGTGGCCGTCGCGGGACGACGCCTCGACCGTGGCGCTCGCCGCCGTCGGCCCCGTGGTTCTCGTCGGGGCGACCGCCGCGCTCGCTCGCGTCGTCTCCGTGCCCTACGGCGCGCTCGCGAAGACGCACTACGGGGCGACCGACGCGCTCGTGCCGATACTCGCCGTCGCGGGCCTCGGCCTGCTCGTCAGCGTCCCCGGCCTCCTCCTCGTCTGCCAGCTCCTCGTCCAGACGCCGCTCCGCGAGGCGCTCGACGCACGCGAAGCGGTCGCGGCGACGACGCTCCTCGCCGGCGTCGCGCTCGTGAGCGACACCGGCGGGTTCGCGCTCGCGCCCGACCTCGGCTGCCTCGCCGCCGCCGTCGTCCTCGGTGGCCTCGCCGTGCTCGGGTCTCTCGCGAACGCACGCCTCGGCGGCGAGCGTGCGCGCGCGCTCGCCGCGGGCCTCCTCGCGATCCTCGCGGTGGCCGTCGGCGCGTCGGCGCTCGACGTGCTCGCCTCGCTCGTCGCCGGCGCGTACGTCCTCGCGCGCGTCTGCGTGCTCGCCGTCGCCGCCGTCGCCTACGAGCGAAGCGACTCGCTCCTCGCGCCCGCGCTCGCCTACGCCGCGTTCGCGCTCGCGGAGGTCGCCGTCCTCCTCGCCGGCGCCGGCGGCCCGGCGCCGTTTTGAGCGCCGTCTCACAGGAACCGGCGGGCGCGTGAACCGACGCCACAGTTAACCCTCTGGGCGACGTGGTTCCGACTATGAGTACGACCGCCGACGGTGGCGCGGAGACCCGGACGGTCACCGTCACCGAGGACGCCGCCGAGCAGGCGCTCGCCCTACTGGAGAGCGAGGAACTGGACACGGACGTCGCTGGCCTGCGCCTCTTCGTCCAGCAGGGTGGCTGTGCCGGACTCTCCTACGGGATGCGCTTCGACGACGCGCCCGAGGACGACGACACCATCGTCGAGGCCCACGGCCTCCGCGTCTTCGTCGACCCCTCCAGCGAGAAGTACATCGCCGGCAGCAAGCTCGACTACGAGAACGGCCTGCAGGCCGCCGGCTTCAACGTCGAGAACCCGAACGTCGAGGCCGAGTGCGGCTGTGGCGAGTCCTTCCGGACCTGATTTAGGCGTCCCCTCCCTTCTCGCGGTATGCCCACGTCGCGAGCGGCCGCCCTCGGCACCGTCGCCGGCTACGCCGAGGCCGCCCGCCACACGCACGACGGCACCTTGGAGTCGTTCACGGACCGCCACGGCACGACCTGTCGCGGCTACCGGTTCACGACGGCGGACGACGAGCCCTACTTGGTCTACGGCCCGGAGAGCGCCGAGTACCTCTACGTCACGTCGCATCACGCACCCGTACAGGCGCTCACGTTCGAACTCGGGGAGGCCGACGTCGAGGAGTACGCGTCGCGCGACGTCGCCTACGAGGACGGCGACGAGCCGGAGTCGCGCGTCGCCGCGCGCGCCGCCCTCGACGAGGCGGACGGGATGCGCGAGGCCATCGAGGAACTCGAGGCCGAATGCGACACGAGCGACGTCACCTACGAGCCCCACTACACGCGACACGGCGCGCTCAGCGAGTTCTACTTCCACCGTCGCCTCTTCCCCGACGGGCGCTTCGCCCCCGAGGACTTCGACGACGCGGTGCGCGCCGTCACGAGCGCGGTCTCGCGCGCGTACCACGCCTACTACCGCCTCCTCGACCTGCCGGTTCTGGAGGGCGACGTCGAGCAGGAGCCGCCGACGGGCCGCGACTACGTGAGCGGCGGCCGCGGGTTCGAGTAACCGTCGGGCCGAGCGACAGCGAGGGCCGACGAGAACACGAGCGGGGAGCGGGAGCGACCCGCGAGTAACGCGGCAACCGAAGGGCGTCGCGATGAGGCGAGCGGGGAGCGTCGCGAGTAACCGTCAGTCCTCGCTGTCGCCGAGGCCGAAGGCGACTTCGACTTCCACCTGATACTGTCGTTCGTCGCGGCCCTCGATGCCGACGCGCTGTTCGACGACTTCCGCCCACGAGACGTTGTCGAGCGTCTCTTCGGCGCGGTCGAGCGCGTCGTCGACGGCGTCCTCGAAGCTCTCTGTGCTGGTGCCGACGAGGTCGATCTTCTTGTAGACCATACGTCCCCGTTCTCCGGGCGCTCTGTTAAAGGTGGTCGCCGGGTACGGAGAACCGAGCGAAGCGAGGGGTCACGGGGCGGCGAGCGCTGAGCCACGCGGAAACGCGGGTTCCAGCGAGGCGCGAGCGCGGACGCGAGCGGGGTGAACCCGTCACTCGCCGTCGCGCGCTTCGAGGCGCTCGGCGAGGACGTCGACGATCCCGGAGAGGTAGGCGGTGCCCCAGACGGCGACGACGAGCGCGCCGGCGGTGTCGAAGACGAGGTCGAGCATCGTGTCGGTGACGCCGTACTGGGTGAGGATGCTGGTGACGCCGGCGAGCGCGGCGACTTCGGAGATAGCGAACTCGATGACCTCCCAGAAGACGCCGAAGGCGAGCGTGATGACGAAGAGGAGTACGAAGAGGAACGGCGGCGGGAAGTCGACGTGCTCGGTGTGTTCGTCGATGGCGCGGACGGCGGCGTAGCCGACGGCGGCGACGACGGAGGAAGAGAGCGTGTGCGTGAGGTGGTCCCACCACCAGACGTTCTTGTAGAACGAGCCGGTGCCGGGGACGCCGACGGTGCCGAGGGCGTGGAGGAAGACGGCGAGCGTCACCCAGAGGACGAGCGCGGGGTCCATGGGGACGCCGTAGTCGCGTTTGAGGACTGCGGGGAGATAGGAGACGCCGAGGCCGACGGCGGCGTTCACGACGACGCCGGGTTGCCCCTCGTAGAGGCCGACGAAGCAGAAGCCGACGAGGCACAACTGGAGGACGTGCACGAGCTGTGCCTGGCGGCGCTTCGAGACGCCGAGGCGCTCCCGAATCCTCATGGGAGCACCTCCTCCGCGAGGCGGTCCTCGGCGCGGACGCGGCGGCGGAAGTAGAGGACGAAGAGGACGGCTCCCGCGACGCCGCAGACGGTCGCGGCGACGAAGTCCCACATGAGGGCTTCGAGGGAGGCGGCGTCGACGGCGGGCGTGATGGGGCGCGAGACGTAGACGAGCGTGGTGTGGAGGTAGACGTCGCTGAGCCACTGGACGACGGCCCAGAGGCCCGCGACGGCCATCGTGGTGACGACGACGACGAACCCGGCGACGCCGTCGGTCATGCGGACGCTCGTGAAGACGTCGAGTTCGACGACGGCGACGAGCGCGAGCGCGGCGACCGAGAGGTAGGTGGCGAGCGCGGTGGTGAGCCACCACGTCGCGAGGGCGTGGCCGAGGACGGGGAGGAACGCGACGAGCAACACCTCCCACGGGAGCATCACGCGCGGGGCGCGGTAGACGACGGGGGGGACGGCCGCGAGCGCGGCGACGCCCGCGCAGAACGCCGCCCACGCGAAGTCGCCCTCGACGAGGCTCGCGAGCGCGACGCCCGCGACGAGGGCGAGGAGCGCCCAGCCGAGTGCCGCGTTCGTCCGCTCCGTTTCGAGGACGCGCCCGAGTCGCCGCTCGTCTCTCATTCACTCGGGGTTCGCTCCGGGGTGATACAAAACCACCGGGCGACGGCGCTACAGGAGGAGGTAGGCGAGGGTGTAGCCGGCGCCGGCGGCCGTCACGGCGGCGAGGCCGGTGACGAGCGCCGTCGGTGCGTCTGGGAGGCGGCGCTGCAGCGGCTGGACGAGGCCGACGACGCCGACGGCGGCGACGCTGAAGACGAAGTGGTACGACACCTGGAGAGTGGGCGGGGTGATGACGAGCGCGGCGAGCGCGTACGCGCCGCCGGCGGCCGCGCGCCCGTGGAGGTGGCGACGCATTGGGACGCCGGAGACGCGGTGGTACGCGTAGACGCCCGCCCAGATGCAGGCGAGTTCGAGCGCGAACGCGGCGAGGAGGTCGAGCGTGGGGTCCGCGAAGAGCACGGGGCGCGCGGTGAGCAGGTGCTCGGCGAACGGGTAGAGGAAGTGCGGTGGCTCCCCGGTGAGCAGGTCGCCGAACGGGTGGGTGATGAGGCCGGCGAGCGCCGCCGCGGCGAGCGCGCCGACGCCGAGGTCGAGGTAGCGCGCGGCGAGGACGGCGACGGCGATGCCGGTGGCGGAGTAGACGGCGATGACGGCGGCGGCGAGGCCGCCCGAGACGACCGCCGCGACGCCGACGAGCGCGAGCGTGCCGACGCCGGCGAGGACGCGATAGCGGCGGCTGGCGGCGAGCGCGAACGTCGCGGCGGCGAGCGGTGCGAGCACGAGCGAGTGCGTGACCGCGCGGTGGACGACGGTGCTCGCGCTCCAGAAGGCGTTGGCGGCGGCGAGCGGTGACGACGCGTCGGCGGCGAGGAGGCCGAGCGGCGCGTACGCCATGTCGACGTCGGGCACGGCGGCGAAGAGGCCGGCGGCGACGCCGAGCGCGAGCGCGCGTTCACGCCCGAGGCCGTACCGGTACGCGAGGAGGGCGACCAGCGCGAACGCGATGGTTTCGTGGCCAACGAACATACGCACTCGAACGCGCCCGACGTATGAAAACCTTCCACTGGTGCGCCACGTCGTGGCGTGCTACTCGCTTGCGGTCGTCTCGCCCTTCTTCGTCCACTTCTTCTCGACTTCAGCGTTGGCGCGCACGACGACGTCGTCGCCGACGTCGAAGCGCGTCTTGCGGAGTTCGATCTCGGACACGGTGCCGTCGGTGTCGCCGGCGACGACGCGGTCGCCCGGGTTGAAGTCGGGGTCGCGAAGGAGGTAGATGCCGGCGACGGCGTCCGCGAGCATCCCGCTGAGCGCGTAGGAGACGCCGAGCGCGAGGAAGCCGGAGGCGGTGCCGAGCGCGGCGGCGATGCTCGGGAGGCCGACGAGCGTGAGGAAGGCGAGGATCGCGCCGAACCAGAGGAAGACGCCGATGAGCGTGCGCGCGAACTGGACGTATATCTCCTGGTCGGTGGTGCGCGAGACGACGACGCCGACGCCCCAGAGGACGGTTCTGATGACGGCGTAGGCGATGACGAGGAAGACGATGCCGGCGAGTATCTTCGGGAGCGCGGCGACGATGCCGTCGACGAACCCCTGTACGGTGTCGTTGACGACGCTGCTCACGGTGGGCATGCTCGGGGTGTCGAACGGGTCGGACAAATAGCTACGGCCCGAGCGGGCCGCACCGAGTCACGCCTACGGCGTCGGCGGGGCGCGTGCGACCTGATACTCCCCGTCCTCGGCGACGCCGATGACCGCCCACTCGTAGTCGTGGTCGTCGGCGTCGAGCGCGCGTTCGAGTCGCTCGACGTGGTCGTTCCACGTCACGAAACAACGCATGCGGTCGCCGTCGCCGGTGCTCACGTCGTCGGTCACCGCGAGGACGTCGACCTCCTTCCACTCGCGCGCGGCGCGGAAGCTGTTGCCGGCGTCGCCGGTGACCTCGTAGCCGAGGTCGGTGAAGATCTCGCGCGCTTCGTCCACCGGAGGCGTGTTACTCGGTACCATCCATCACACTCTTGGAGCGGATGGGTAATAACTGTTGTTGCGCACCCGCTAGATGTTCCGGCCCGCCGTCGCGCCCGGCCGTCGTCGCGTCGAACCGGCCCCGCGCGTTCGCTCGCGGGTCCTCCCTCCCGTTCGTCGATTCGCGGTTCCTCCCACCGTCGGAACCGCGGTCACTCGTGCGCGGCGTCCCACTCGTCCGGCTTCCGCCAGTTCCCGCAGCTGTTGCACTCGATGCGCCCCATCGCATCCATCGCGTTGTCGATCGACTCGCAGTTCGTGCAGTACCACCCGTAGCGGACCTCGCGGTCGGGCGTCCGGTAGACGACCATGAACGGCCCCTCGTCGCCGCGCTCGCCCTCGTCCTCGGCGACGTAGACCGTCTCGCCGTCGTCGGTCTCGAACTCGAACATACGACGTAGTCGGAGCGACGGGGCCTTTACGCCTTCCGTCACCGACCGCAGTGGGGAACGCTTAGGCCACCGGCACCCCTCGCGTCGAGTAATGACCACCGTCGTCGTGCCGGTCCGCTACCCGCTCACCCGTCACTCGCGCGCGACGCTCCGTGCCGCCATCGACCTCGCGGAGGAACGCGACGCCGGCCTCACCATCCTCCACGTCGACCTCTACCAGAACGATAACCGGGTCACGTGGAGCGACCTCAAGCACGCCGTCGAGCGCTCCTTCGGCCAACTGGACAACGCCCGCTACGTCGTCCGGCGCTCCTTCCTCGTCGAGGAGACCATCCTCGACGAAGTCGCCGCCGAGGACGCCGACGTCGTCGTCATCGGGAGCGCACAGGCCTCGCGCTGGCGGCGCGCGCTCCGCTCGCTCCTCGGCGAACCCGACATCGAGGCCTACCTCCGCGAGCAACTCGACTGCGAGCTCGTCACTGCCGCCGTCTGAGCGCCACGTTCGCCTCCCCGCTCTCCTCGTCGAAGACGTGCTGGACGTGCGGGTACGCGAACGCGACGTCCTCGCGGCCCTCGAACTCCTCGCGGATCGCGCGCTGGACGTTCGAGCGGATGCCGGGGAGTCGATACGGCTGTTTCGCCCAGTAGCGCAGCGTCAGGTCGATTCCGCTGTCCGCGAACTCCTCGAGGTAGCACGTCGGCTTCGCCGGGTAGCGTGCGCTCCCGATGCGGATGTCCGGGCCGCCCTCGATGACCTCCTCACAGCGCGCCGCCGCGCGCTCCATCGCCCCGCGCGCGGCCTCCACGTCGCTCTCGTACGTCACCTGCACCGTCAGCGAGAGGCGCGTGCGCTCGTCCTCCGCCGAGTAGTTCACGATGTTCGTCTCGCGCATCTCCCCGTTCGGCATCACGAGGAAGGTGTTGTCGAGCGTGAACACCTTCGTGTACCGGAGGGTGATGTCCTCGACGAACCCGCGCTGGCCGGTCTCCGTGAACTCGATCATGTCGCCGATCTCGTAGGGCTGGTCGGCGAGCACGAATATCCCGTTGATGATGCTCCCGACGATCGGCGCGAGCACGATACCGAGCACCGCCGAGAACACCGTCACGGAGACGAAGAGGTTCCCGAGGCCGAGCCCGACCGTCCAGAGCGCGACGACGATGCCCACGAAGAGCACGCCCGTCCGGATGAGGCGCAGGACGGTGCGCGTCACCGACGGCCGCATGAAGCGTCGCGCGACCCGGCGGCCGAGCACGCCCGTGAGCACGCGCCCGGCGTACCAGCTGACGACGATGGCGAGGACGGCGAAGACGACGCCGAAGTCGTGGACGAACCGCGTGGCCTGCGCGACGAACTCCTGAATCTCGAGCGGCCACGGCATACCCGAAACCGTCGGCGGCCCCCGCGAAAAGGGTTGTCCTCTCGACGCCCGCGAGAATTCCTGCCGAAGCGAGTGGTTTTTAGCTCCCACGTCTCCCACGTTCGACCATGAGCGAGTCCGACCTCCGCGACGTTCTCGAGCACGTCGGGGAGGGGTTCGACCTCGGCGAGTACGAGATCGCGGCCTACCTCGCCGTCCTCGAGCACGGCGAGATGACGGCGAGCGAGATAGCCGACGAGACGGACGTCCCACAGCCCCGCGTCTACGACACCGTGCGGAGCCTCTCCGACCGTGGGCTCGTCGAGCTCCGCGAGTCCCGCCCGATGGTCGTCGTCGCCGTCGACCCCGACGAGGCGTTCTCCTCGCTTCGCTCCTCGCTCGTCGACCTCGTCGACGACCTCGAATCCCTCTACACCGCGCCGTCGCGCGAGACCGAAGCCGTCTCGCTCGTGAAGAGCCGCACCACCATCCTCCGCTACTTCCGCGAGACCATCGAAGCCGCCGAGTACGAGCTCGCGCTCTCGCTCACGCCGTCGCTCGTCGGGCGCTTCGAGGACGAACTCCGCGCGGCGCGCGAGCGCGGCGTCGACATCGAACTCGTCGTCACGCCCGCCGCCGACGCCCCCGACCGGCGCACCTACGACTACGGCAGAATCGCCACCGCCGCGCGCGCCCGACGCGGCATCACGACGCCGCTCCTCGCCGTCGCGGACGGCGACTACTCCGTCTACGCCACGCAGGACGCCATCACGTCCAACCCCGACCGCTACGCCGTCATCTTCAACCGCTCCGCGCTCGGGTTTCTGGTCCTCGGCTTCTTCGGCACCGTCGTCTGGACGACCGCCGAGACCGAACTCCTCGAGCACACGACCGAGATCGACCTCCCACGGCGCTATGCCTCCATCCGGCGCTGCGTGAAGGACCTCCGCGAACTCGAGGGCGACCTCTACGCGACCGTCGAGGGCCGCGACGTCGAGTCCGGCGACTCGCGCGTCGTCAGCGGGCGCGTCGTCCAGACCGAGTTCTCCGAGTCCGAGGAAGTCGCGACGCTCGTCCTCGAGACCGGCGAGGGCGACGACGTCGTCTCCATCGGCGGCCGCGTCGCCGCCTACGAGGACGTGGAAGCCTACGAGATAACGGTCGCGCGCGGCGACGCCCCGCCGACGGCGGACTGAGCCTCAGTACTCGCGGACGCCCTCGTCGGTGACGACCCGGTCGAGGAGGCGGACGGGCGTCGCGTCGTACGCCGGGTTACCGACGTCGAAGCCCTCCGGCGGCTCGAGGATGACCTCGCTCGGCGACCGGAAGTCGTTCTCGAAGCGAAAGCCCCCGCTATCGACGAGCTTCGCGGACGACCCGGTCGCGACCACGGGGACGCCCGCGTCGTTCGCGACGGTGGCGACCGGATAGGTGCCGACGCGGTTGTAGAGCCGGTCGTCGACGATGCAGTCCATCCCGACGAGCACCTCGTCCACCTCGCTCATGTAGTGGCCGGCCGCGCCGTCGACGATGAGCGTCGCGTTCACGCGGTCGATGCCGGCGAGCGTGCGCGCGGTCTTCCGCCCGAGATAGCGGGGGCGGGCCTCCGTGACGTAGACGTCGAGGTAGGCGCCGCGCTCGGCCGCGGTCTCGATCGCCTCCAGCACCGTCGTCGAGTAGTCGTGCGTGAGGAGCGTCATCCCGTCCGCGAGGCGCTCGGCGACGCGCTCGGCGGCCTCGTGCTTCGCCGTCTCCACGCGCTCGACGACGTCCTCGATGGCGTCCGCCGTGACCGCCTTCGCCGCCTCCACGGTGTCGGGGTCCGCGTCCTCGACGGCGCTCACGATCTCGTGTTGGGTCGTCACGAGCGAGGCGTGCGAGGGGTTCGCACGCCGGAGCGCCGAGCTGTTGCGTTCGAGCGCCCGAACGTACTCCTCGACGGTCGGGAACTCCTCGTCGTCGAGGTCGGCGAGCGCGCGCGCGGCCTTCACGGCGACGGCCGAGGAGGAGTGTGTCTGCATCTCGGCGATCTCCTCGACGGTCTCGTCTATCATATCCGAGCAAGCGACCCGTGGTACCCTGAAGCTTGCGACGGCGGGCGGGGTGGATACAGAGCTATCCGTGTGCGCGCCCACACCACCCCCATGGTCGCCGTTCGCTACTACTGTCCGCGCTGCCGGACGCTCGCCGTCCTCGACCGCGACGCCTACCTCAGCGACAAGTCCGTCACGCCCTACCCCCTCGAGGGCTGGACGTACGCCGCGCCCGCCGACGACTACGAGGGCGACGCGTTCGACGGCGTCCGCTTCGTCTGCGGCGAGAGCGACTGCGAGTGGGAGCCGCCCGTCGAGGGCGAGAGCGGGGGCGACGCCGCAGGCTGTGGCGAGCCCTTCTACCTCAACTTCGTGCGCTACGAGGGCGGGGAGGAAGTCGCCGCCGAGGGCGAGCGCGAGAGCGAGTCCGTCGAGCTCGCGGAGGGGCGCGTGCCGCGCGGGCCGTCCGGTCCGAGCGGTCCGGGCGGGCCGACGAACCGCTGAGGGCGAACGCGTCCCTCAGCCCTTGATGTTCACGACGGGGTAGGTGCGCGCGACCTTGTCGCCGATGCCGAGTTCGTCGCTCACGCGAACGACCTCGTCGACGTCCTTGTAGACGCCGGGGGCTTCCTCCGCGACCGTCGCGCCCGACTCGGCCTTCACGTAGACGTGCTCGTGCTCCTGCAGGTCGGACTGGACGTCCTCGCCGCGGTACTCGCGTTTCGCCTGCGTCCGACTCATCAGGCGGCCCGCGCCGTGCGCCGTCGAGCCGAACGTCCGGGCCATCGACTCCTCGCCGCCCCGGAGGACGTAGCTCCCCGCGCCCATGCTCCCGGGGATGATGACGGGCTGCCCGACGTCGCGGTACGCGCTCGGCACCTCGGGGTGGCCGGCGGGGAACGCTCGCGTCGCGCCCTTCCGGTGGACGTAGAGCTCCTTCTCCTCGCCGTCCACCTCGTGGACCTCCTTCTTCGCGATGTTGTGCGCGACGTCGTAGAGCAGCTCCATCCCCAGCTCCTCCCACGGCGTCTCGAAGACGTCCGCGAACGTCTCGCGCACCTGGTGGGTGATGAGCTGGCGGTTCACCCACGCGAAGTTGATCGCCGCGCACATCGCGCCGTAGTAGTCCTCGGCGAGGTCGCTCCCGGCGGGCGCGGCCGCGAGGTTGTCGTCCGGGAGGTCGGCCAAGAACTCCTCGTACTCCTCCTCGATGCGCCGGAGGTAGTCGGAACAGACCTGGTGGCCGAGCCCGCGAGAGCCACAGTGGATGAGCACGACGAGCTGGTCCGCCTTGAGGCCGAACGAGTCGGCGACGTCCGCCCGGTAAACGTCGGTGACGCGCTGGACTTCGAGGAAGTGGTTGCCCGACCCGAGGCTTCCGAGCTGGTTGCGCCCCCTGTCCTTGGCCTTCTGCGAGACCTTCGCGGGCTCGGCGTCCGGGCGCATCCCCTCGTCCTCGCAGTGCTTCAGGTCGTCGCGCGTCGCGTAGCCCGCCTCGTGCGCCCAGTCGAGGCCGCGTGAGAGCGCGCCCGACATCGTCTCCGCGTCGCCGTTCACGACGCCGCCGCCGCCGAGGCCCGTCGGGACGGCGTCGAAGAGCGCGTCCACGAGCTCCTCCTCGCGGCCGCGCACGTCGTCGTACGTCAGGTTCGTCTTCACCATCCGCACGCCGCAGTTGATGTCGAACCCGACGCCGCCGGGGCTGATACAGCCGTCTTCCGCATCTATCGCCGCGACGCCGCCGACGGGGAAGCCGTAGCCCTGGTGGCCGTCGGGCATGCAGAGCGCGTGTCGTTGCACCCCGGGGAGGTGCGTGACGTTCCGGATCTGTCCGAGCGTGTCGTCGTCGGCAATCTCCTCCAAGAGGGCCTCGCTCGCGAGGACGCGCGCCGGCGTGTTCATGCCGTCCTCGCGGGCGATCTCCCAGACGTGCTCCTCGATCTCCTCGAGGGTGACGTCGTCGGCGTCGAACGTGGTCATACTCCTCTCTGTGACTGCCGGAGTCGTAAAAGGACCGTTCGCGTCCGCTCAGACGTCGAAGACGACGTACGCCTCCCACGCGCCGTCGCGCTCCTCGATCCGCATCTCCGAGAACGTCACCGCCTTCAGGTCGCGCGCCGCGACCTCGCTCAGGGGGACGCCGGCCGCCGACGCGTCGAGCGCCCACGGCTCGTCCCCGTCCGCGCCGTCGTCGCCATACGCCACGGACGCCTCGTTCGCCACGGGGAGGACGCCCCGGACGTCGCGCTCGTAGATGAGCGCGTCGAGGTAGTCGAAGAGGAGGCGCTTATTCGTGGAGGCGCGCACCTCGACGGTGAAGCGCTCCGCGTCCGTCTCCGGGACGTCGTCGCACATCGCGGCCGCCATCCCGTCCGCGACCGCCGCGAAGGCGTCGCCGAGCGTCGCACCGTGCGCCTCGACGGCCACGTCCGCCGTGTGCTCGCGCAGCTCGAACGCCCGGCTCATCGCTCCTCGCCCTCGCGCTCGCTCTCGCTCGGGAAGTTCTCCGCGACGTTCACGCCGCCGAGCTGTTCGAGCTGCTCGCGGGAGAGGCCCGCCGCCTCCTCGGAGTCAGCGACCGCGACACCGGTCGTGATGACGGTTCGCATCCCCTCCTCGACGGTCATGTCCACGTCCATGATGCGGCTCTCCGGGACGTGCGCGAGAAAGCCGCCCATCACGGGGTTCGGCGCGAGCGGGAGGAAGAGCGTCCGCAGGCCCTCCTCGCCCGCCGCGTCCCGTATCGCCTCGGGCGTCCGGACGGTCTCGAAGCCGAGCGTGTACGCGCCGTCGTGCGGGTACTCGACGAGGACGACCTTCCGAAAGTTCTCCGCGTCCGACTCGAGCATCACGTCGCTCATCTGCCGGAAGCTCGTGTAGACGGAGCCCACGCCGGGGATGCGCTCGATGAGGAGGTCGAAGTACTCGAGGGCGCGCTCGCCCGAGCTGAACGTCGCCATGAAGCCGACGGCGAGCGTCACCGTGACGAGGAGTATCGCGGCGGTGGCCTCGACGATGATGAAGCGGCTCTGCGCCGCGACGTCGAGCTGCTGGAGGGCGCGCGCCAGCGGATCGAGGATGTCGGTGAAGATGCCGAACGCCGTGCTGAGAACGTAGAGCGTGATGAGAATGGGGACCATCACGGCGATGCCGGTCAGGAACGCCTCCCTGACCCGTGCGACGACCGACTCGCCCGCGGCCTGCATCCGCTCGCGGCCCGCGCGGGACCCGTCCATGGACATTGCGTAGGACTCCGCGACCGGCGACCGAAAGGGTTGTGGCATCACGTCGGGAGTGACGGTGGAACTATATTCCGTGACGGGCTACGGGGTCACAGTGAGCGTCACGGTCGAGAAACGGGTGGTTCCACGGGGCAGCGACGACCTCCTTGAGCAGGCGTGGGACCTCAAGGAACGCATCCGCGCCGAGCACGGCCTGCTCCGTCAGCGCCACGGCTTCTTCGCGAACGCCTACCGGCGCGCAACCGTCTACGCCTACGTCACCCCCGACGACGACCTCGTCGGCTTCGCCGCCGCCCGCCACGACGGCTACATCCTCTTCCTCGCCGTCGACCCCGCCTATCAGGGCGAGGGGTTCGGCGAGCGCCTCGTCGCCGCCGTCGCCGAGGACGCCGACTCCGTCTCCTGTCACGCCCGCGTCTCCAACGCGAACGCCCTCGACTTCTACCGGCATCTCGGCTTCGAGATCGTCCGCGAGATCGAGAACTACTACGAGGACGGCGAGACCGCCTACTACCTCCGTCTCGGCGAGCGCGAGGGCATCCGCGAGAAACTCTCCGAGTACCTCCGGCGCTGACGGCGAGACCGACACGTCTTTTTCCGCTACGCGTCCTACGCTTCGAGAGCTATGGAGGAGCGAACGCGAGCGTACCTGCGCGGGCGGTTCCGCGACCACTACCGCCGCGCCGACGTCGCGCTCCCGCCCGACGCGGACGCGCGCGAGTGGGGCTACATCCCGTGGACGGACGGCCCGGACGAGACGATGGTCCGCCACCGCGACCTCCTCGACCTCGGGAACGTCGAGGACTTCCTCCGGCGCAAGCGCCCGCGTCACGTCTACTTCTCCGCCGGCCACTACGAGACGCCGGGCGCCTCGACGATGGTGGAGAAGGACTGGCTCGGCTCCGACCTCGTCTTCGACATCGACGCCGACCACTTACCGACTGTCACGCTCGGCGAGGACACGTACGCGGAGATGCTCGCGAAGAGCAAGGACGCGCTCGTGAAGCTCCTCGACTTCCTCGACCGCGACTTCGGCTTCGACGACCTCACGGTCGTCTTCTCCGGCGGACGCGGCTACCACGTCCACGTTCGGGACGAGTCCGTCTTCCCGCTGGAGCGCGACCACCGCCGCGAAATCGTCGACTACGTTCGCGGGAACGGCATCGAGTTCGAGGAGCTCATCACGGAGGAGGCGGTCGGCGGCCTCGGCCTCCAGAACCCGACGACGCGGCGCACGCTCCCGACCGAGGGCGGGTGGGGCCGCCGCGTCGTCGAACACATTGATGCGTTCGTCGACGAGTTGCTCGCGATGGACGAGGAGGACGCCATCCTCCACCTTCGGACGTTCGACGGCGTCGGCGAGGGGCGCGCCGAG
This sequence comes from Halarchaeum sp. CBA1220, assembly GCF_003721175.2. Lineage (GTDB taxonomy): Archaea > Halobacteriota > Halobacteria > Halobacteriales > Halobacteriaceae > Halarchaeum > Halarchaeum grantii. The sequence continues at coordinate 90,042 of NZ_CP054707.1, read as the reverse complement.
AGCGTCCTGAACGTCGTGCAGAACAACACGGAGGCGGTGCGCTCGGGGAACGTCGACGTCCACCCCGCGTTCCTCACGGTCGCGCGCCAGCTCGTCGCCGAGGCCGTCGACGCCGAGGAGGCCCCCATCGACGAACCGGTGACGACGGACACCCACCGCCTCATCCGTCTCCCCGGGTCGCTGCACGGCGGGAGCGGCCTCGAAGTCGTCCCCATCGAGCGCGACGACCTCGCGGCCTTCGACCCGCTCGACGACGCCGTCCCAGAGACGTTCGTCGGCCACGACATCCGCGTCGACGTCGAGCGCGAGTACGAACTCGGGTTCCGCGGCGAAACGATTACGGTCGCGCCGGGCGAGCAGACACTACCGGAGTACGCGGGCGTCTTCCTGATGGCTCGCGGCTGGGCGGAGAAGGCGACGGAATGAGTACCCGATGAACATCGAAGAACTCCGCGCGGCACAGACGCGCGAACGGACGTCGGACGGACTGCAGGACCTCCGGGACTCCTTCTACCAGGAGGTCGCGGACTACATCGGCGAGTTGCGCGAGCGGCGTCGGCAGGCCGCCGAGGCCGCCGACGACCCCTTCGGCGACGACGAGGTCCAGTCGCTCACGGACGAGATCGAGACCGCAGAGCAGGTCGCCGAAGCCATCTACGAGCGCCGCATGGGCAAGATCGTCAAGCAGGCGAGCCTCGCGGCCGCCGGCATGGGGTCGGACGCCGAGGGGCTCACCGAGGAGGAGCGCGACCTCTACACCGACCTCGTCGAGCGGATCGAGGAGAACAAATCGCACGTCCTCGACGTGCTCGCCGGCGACGCGGACGCCGCGACGTCGTCCGGCCCGGACGCGCACGCGCCCCCGGAGGGCGACGCCTCGCCGGACCCCGCCGACGTCGTGAACGACCGCGCGTCGGGGATGGACGCGCCCTCCCCGCCGCCCGAGCCCGAGGAACCCACCGCCGGCTCGGAGGACGCCGACGCGACCGAGAGCGACCCGTCGACGGCGGCCGCGGCGATGGGCGGCGGCGAGGAGTTCGCGGACACTGACGTCGAGGCCGATGCGGACGCGGACGGTGACGCCGGCGACGAAGCGGCCGGCGACGCCGACGACGACGCCGAGACGGCGGGCGTCGAGCGCGCGACCGTCCAGATCACGCGCGACGTCGGGGAGATATACGGTGTCGACGACCGCACGTACACGCTCGAAGCCGACGACGTCGTCACCCTCCCCGAGGAGAACGTCGACCCGCTCGTCGAGCGCGACGCCGCCGAGCGCCTCGACTAGTCGTCCAGCGGCTTCTTCATGTTCTGCCGTTCAGCGCGATAGCCGACGTCCTCGTAGAGCTCGCGCGCCGCCTCGTTCTGGACGTCGACGTTCAAATCGAGGCGCTCGCAGTCCATCGCGCGCCCCCACTGCTCGGCGGCGTCGAGGAGCGCCCGCGCGGCGCCGCGACGCCGGATCGAGCCGTCGACGTAGAGCTCGCCGACGTGGCACTCGCGGATCTGCTCGTAGACCGGTGACGGCGTCTGCACGGCCGCGCTCACGTGCGCGACGAGGTCGTCGCCGAGCGAGCCGACGTACGTGATGGCGTCGTCGCTGTCGAGGCGCTTGCGGTGGTACGAGACGCCGCCCGCGCGGATGTCGTCCGCGAGCGTGTACGACGTCATCGCCGCGAGCTCGCGCTGGGCGGGCAGCCACAGCTCGTCGACGAAGGCGTCGAGGTCGACGTCGCGCAGCGGCGTGATCTCCATGCGCTCGCTACGGGCGGCGCGGAAAAACGGCTTGCGGAACCCGAGCGCTAGTAGTGGCGCTCTTTGGGCTCGTACGTCTGGTTCTCGCCCTCGAGGAGGACGGGGCGGTACCAGAGGTCCGGGGTCCCGTTGTTCCACGAGATGCAGGTGTGCTTGAGCCACTCGTCGTCCTTGCGCTCCTGGTGCTCCTTGCGCCAGTGCGCGCCACGGAACTCCTCGCGCGCGAGCGCGCCCATCGCGATGGTCTCCGCGACGTCGATGACGTTCCGGGTCTCGATGGTGTGCTGGAGGTCGGTGTTGAAGGTGCGGGAGTTGTCGGCGACGTAGACGTCCTCGTACTCCTCGCGGGCCTCCCGGATGACTTCGAGGGCCTCCTCGATGCCGTCCTCGGTGCGGAAGACGTTGACGTTGTCCGTCATCGTCCGCTGGATCTTCGAGCGGACCTCGGCGTGGTTGACGCCCTCCTCCTTCTCGAGGAGGCCGTCGATGCGCTCGGTCTCCGCCTCGACGGCGTTGGCGATGACGTCGTCGGCGCCGTCGCCGGAGACGACGGCGGAGGACGCGCTGAGCGCGCCGGGTTCGACGGGGAAGTCGACGTCGCTCTCCTCGATGCCCTCACCGCGCTTGCCGACGGGAATCTCGGGTTCGCCGACGTCCTCGCCGGCGGCGTGCTGTCCCGCGCGCGCGCCGAAGACGATGAGTTCGGGGAGGGCGTTCCCGCCGAGCCGGTTCGAGCCGTGGACGGAGACGCAGGCGGCCTCGCCGACCGCGTAGAGGCCGTCGACGACGGTCTCGCCGTTCTCGTTCGTCTCGATGCCGCCCATCTCGTAGTGATGGCCGGGCTTGACCGGCATCGGCTTCTCGAGGCCGTCGACGCCCTCGAAGTCCTCGGCGAGGTGGAGGATGTTCTCGAGGCGGTCCATGATGCGCTCCTCGCCGAGGTGGCGCATGTCGAGGTGGACGTACTCGTCCTCGACGCCGCGCCCGGCGTTGATCTCGGTGAGTTCGGCGCGCGAGACGACGTCCCGACTGGCGAGCTCGCCGTCGTTCGTCGCGTAGCCGTACTCGAACATGAGGCGCTCGCCCTCGTCGTTGTAGAGGATGCCGCCCTCGCCGCGCGTCCCCTCGGAGATGAGCACCCCCGTGGAGGGGAGCGTCGTCGGGTGGAACTGGACGAACTCCATGTCCTCGATGGGGACGCCGACGCGATACGCCATCGCGACGCCGTCGGCGGTGTTCGCGACGGCGTTCGTCGTGTGGTCGAAGACCTGCCCGTCGCCGCCGGTCGCGAGGATGACGCCGTCGCGCCCGCGGAAGCCCGCGATTTCGCCGGTCTGGATGTCCCACGCGACGCAGCCGTAACACTCGCGGTCGGCGGGGTCGTCCTCGTCCGTCACCGCGAGGCGGGTGACGTACCACTCGTCGTAGACCGTGATGCCGCGCTTGACGACCTGCTCGTAGAGCGTGTGCAGGAGGTGGTGGCCGGTCTCGGCGCCCGCGTACGTCGTGCGGGGGAAGGAGAGCCCACCGAAGGGGCGCTGGCTCATCCGGCCGTCCTCCTCGCGACTGAAGGGCATCCCCCAGTTCTCGAGCTGGACGACGTTGTCGGGGGCGTCCTGCGCGAGCGTTTCGGCGGCGGGCGCGTCCGTGAGGTAGTCGCCGCCCTTGACGGTGTCGTAGGCGTGCAGCTCCCAGTCGTCGCCCTCGCGGAGCGCGGCGTTGATGCCGCCCTCGGCGGCGCCCGTGTGCGAGCGCACCGGGTGGAGTTTCGTGACGATTGCCACGTCCGCGCCGGCCTCGTGTGCGCCGATGGCCGCGCGGAGTCCCGCGCCGCCGCCACCGACGACGATGACGTCGTGTTCGTGCATTAGTATATCACCAGAATTTGAGATTCTGCTTGACGGCTTCGCGCTTCAGTTCCTGAATGTGCTCCGTGAGCGGGATGTCCTTCGGGCAGACGGTCGTGCAGGAGAACTGGGTCTGACAGCGCCAGACGCCGTGCTCCTGCTCGATGATCTTCAGGCGTTCCTCCTGGCGCTCGTCGTCCTCGCGCTCGTCGAAGTAGAAGCGATACGCCTTGTTGATGGCCGCCGGGCCGAGATACTCGTTGTCGCCGGCGGCGATGTTGCAGGAGGACATGCAGGCGCCACACCAGATGCAGCGCGTGCTCATCTTGATCTTCTCGCGGTTCTCCCGGGACTGCAGCTGCTCGCCCTCGGGCTCCTCGGTGGGGCTGAAGTAGGGCTCGACGGCGTGCATCTGGTCGTAGAAGTGGTCCATGTCCACGACGAGGTCCTTGACGACGTCGCGGTGCGGGAGCGGCTCGACGCGCACCGTCTCGGAGTCCTCAAGGTCGGCGACCTGCGTCTGACAGCCGAGGCGCTGCGTGCCGTTGATGAACAGCGCGTCGCTCCCGCAGACCGCCTGCCGGCAGGAGTGCCGGAAGGTCAGACTGGAGTCGTACGTGTCGCGGGCGTAGATGAGCGCGTCGAGGACGGTGATACCGGGTTCGCGGGGGACGTGGAACGTGTCGAAGCGCGGCTCCTGCTTCTCCGCGACCTCCGGGTCGTAGCGGAAGACCTTGAGCGTGATCGCGTCCTCGCCCACGTCGGGCGCGGAGGACGCGTCGTCGCGCTCTTCGGCGCGCGCTTCCTTGCGAGCCATCCGTTCGGCCTGCGGGTCCGTGTCGTCGGTGTCGGTGTCTGGTGTCTGTGTGCTCATTGTTAGGCTCCCATGAGGACGAGTGCGACGCGCACGCCCTGCACGAAGAGGAGGACGCCCGCGATACCCAGTACCCACTTCGCGGCGCGCTTCGGCGTGCCGGTGACGCCCTGGTTCACGAGGGCGTTGTAGATGCCGTTCACGCCGTGGAACGTCGCGGCGGCGAGGAACAGCACCATCGTGATGAAGTAGATGGGGACGCTGTAGCGCCCGGCGCTGCCCGCGAAGGTGATCTCCGGCGCGTGGTTGACGAAGTGGAGGAGGTAGAAGTGGAAGGCGAGCGTGACGACGAGGAACGCCGCCGTGACGCGCTGGAGGAACCAGCGGGTGCCGCCGCGGTTGAACGAGGAGTAGCGTTCCGCCATGGTCAGAACGCCCCCTCGATGAAGACCGGCACGCTCGCGACGACGATGATCCCGGTGAGGATCAGCGACGCGTAGAAGCTCTTCTCCTGCGTTTCGAGATCGAGACCGACTCCGAGGTCGACGAAGAGGAGTCTGATCCCGTTGAGGATGTGGAAGACGGCGACGGCGAGGAGGCCGATCTCCAACACCCGGACGATCGCGATCGCTTCGAGGCCCTGAAGCGTGTTCGTGTAGGCTGCCTGCCCGCTCAGCGCGGAGCTGAGCACGGCGATGTGGGTGAACAGGTACCCGATGAGTACCCATCCCGTGAATTTGTGGAACACCCAGGCCCACATGCCGGCGGAGAACTCCCGCCACCGGCCGAAGTCCTCGACGAGGCCCCGGTCGTACGACTGACTCATACCGTTCGCACCTCCTTACCGGGCGCACATAGAAGTTTCTAAGCGAGCACGATGGGACGGTATCACGAACGCCGTCGAGACGGCGGGCATCGGGGCCTCTCAGTACCTATCGCGGCTCGTCTCGGCAGTCGCCGTTCCGGGCGCGTTCGTACGCCCGGATGGACGCGTCGTCGAGTTCGACGAGGTGACAGAGCGGGTTCCCCGGGTAGACGACGGGGTTCTCGAGGACGCCGACGAGCACGCCGTCGAACGGCGCGGTGATGCGCACCGTGTCGGTCTTGAACGGGTTGGTGATGGTGGCGACGACGTCGCCCTCCCGGACGAGGTCGCCGCGGTCGTGGAGGAGCTCGACGATGCCGCCGGCGTCCGCGCGCAGCCACGTCTTCTCGTCGCGGTCGACGACCGTCCGCCAGCCCGGCCAGCGCACGAGGTCTGTGGGGTGGGCGCCGTACTCGGCGAGGACGGACGCGACGCCGTCGAGCGCGCGGTCGATGAAGCCGCGCTCGAAGCGGTGGGCCTGCCCCATCTCGACGGTGATGGTGGGCGTACCGGCCTCGCAGGCGGCGCCCCGGAGCGACCCGGACGGGCCGGCGCTGTCGATGATGACGTTCGAGCCGAACGCGCGCGCGAGCCGGCCGGCGGCCTCGTCGTCCATGTCCGCGCGGACGTGAAGCATGTTCGTCCGGCCGCGCGTCGACGTGTGGAAGTCGAGGCCGTAGTCGCAGGGCTCGATGAAGTTCGAGAATATCTGGGCGGCCATCCGGCTCGCGCTCGTGCCGTCCGCGCTCCCGGGGAACGAGCGGTTCAGGTCCCGGTCGTAGACGGGGAGGTAGCGCTGTTGGGCGATGAACCCGGGGACGTTGATGACGGGGAGGCAGACGAGGGTGCCCCGGAGGTCCGCGTGCGACCAGTCCTGTGCGACCGTCCGCACGACCTCGATGCCGTTCAGTTCGTCGCCGTGGATGGCCGCCGAGAGGAAGACGGTCGGCCCGGGTTCGGCCCCGTTCAGGATCGTCACCGGCACCCGGATGGGGTCGCCGAGATAGGTCTCGCTGATGGAGTACCGGAGGTTCTGTGCCTCCCCCGGGTCGACCCGGCCGCCCTGATAGGTGAACGCGCCGTCTGCCATACCCGCCTTCGGGTCGGCGTGCGTATAAATGGGGCGACGAAACCGACGGATGCGGCGACCGCCGACGCGGGCGTGCCCCGTCGCTCGCGTGGCGACGCATCCCGGCACCGTTTTGGCGCGGCGTCCCCGACTGCGACTAATGACTGACGAGCACGTGAGCGTCGGAGTGCTCAGCCTCCACACGAGCAAGGAGTCGAAAGCCATCCTGAACGCCGTCGAGGACCTCGGCCATCGCGGCGTCTGGCTCCGCGAGGAGAACCTCAGCGTCTCCATCGAGGACGGCGAGGCCGTCCTCGACCCCGACGTCGACGTCGTCGCGAACCGGATGTTGCTCTCGAACACCGAACAGCCCTGCGAGCTCCTCGGCATCGTGAACACGCTCTCGCAGCTGCGCCCGACGCTGAACGAGCCACAGCACGTGCTGACGGCGTTCCACAAGTTCTCGACGGCGGCGGCGCTCGCCGAGGCCGGCGTCCCGGTGCCGGACGCCCTGCTCGCGCTCGACGCGGACAACCTCAACGGGGAGCGCGGGCGCTTCGGCGACGAAGCCGTCTACAAGACGGCCATCGGGACGCACGGCGGCGGGACGTGGAAGGTGGGCCGCGACGAGGACGTGAACCCGGTCGTCGGGGAGCGCTACGCGTTCCTCCAGTCGCTCATCGAGCGTGACGGCGAGAAGCACGCGGACCTGCGCATCTACGTCGTGAACGGCGAGGTCGTCGGCGCGATGCGGCGCTACGCGCCCGACAACGACTGGCGGACGAACGTCGCGCTCGGCGGGAGCGTCGAGGGCGTCCCGGACCTCCCCGAGGAGGTCGAGGAGATGGCGGCCGAGGCCGCCGAAGTCGTCGGCCTCGACTACGCCGGCGTCGACATCGTCGAGGGCGAGGACGGCTGGTTCGTCCTCGAGGTGAACCCGACGGCGGGCTTCAAGGGCCTCTACCAGGCGACCAACATCAGCCCCGCGCCCCACATCGCGAAGCTCGCCATCGAGACCGCCGGCGGCGAGGTGGACGACGCCCGCGTCGAGGAGCTCGCGGGCCGCCTCGACACGTCGACGCCGCGCGGGATGCCCCGACGGGCCGCGGAGTCAGTCGAGCCGAATCAGGTCGTCGGCTACACGGAGGAGGTGCTGGTGTCGGGGACGAGCGGCACCGAGCGCATCGTCGCGAAGTCCGACACCGGCGCCTCCCGCACGTCGATAGACACGAAGTTCGCCGCGAAGATCGGCGCCGGCCCGATCAAGTCGATGACGAAGGTGAAGTCGGGGAGCGTGAAGTCCGGGAAGTCCCGGCCCGTCGTCGACATCGTCGTCGCCGTTGGGGGCGACCGCCACACCGTCGCCGCGAGCCTCGAAGACCGCTCGCACATGGACTACCCGCTCCTCCTCGGGCGCGACATCCTCAAGCACTATCAGGTGGACGTCACGCGGCGCTTCGAGGAGGCGGAGACGCCCGACGCCGACGAGGAAGAGGAGGAGTCGCTGGAGTAAACGCGGCAACCGAGCGCTAGCGAGGGCGCCGCGAAAAGGCGAGCGCTGAACGGAGTGAGGCGCGAGTAACGCGGTGCCGCCCTATTGCGCCTTCCAGACGTAGCGGGTCGCGTAGCTCCGGTAGGGCTTCCAGGTCGCGGCGTGCTCGCGCATCTCCGCGCGCGACTCGTGGCCGTAGAGGGTCTGCATGCCCTTCCGAACGCCCAAATCGCCGACGGGGAAGACGTCCTCGCGCCCGAGCGCGAAGAGGAGGAACATGTCCGCCGTCCAGTCGCCGACGCCGTAGACGTCGCCGAGTTCGGCCCGAACCTCGTCGTTCGAGTGGTCGGCGAAGTCGTCGTGGTCGATGCCCTCGGGATAGCGTTCGGCGAGGCCGTTCAGTGCGCGGACCTTCGTGTCGCTGAGGCCGGCGTCCCGGAGCGCGGCGTCGTCGGCGGCGCGGATGCTCGCGGGGTCGAAGTCGACGACGTCGCGGAGGCGCTCGCGGACGGCGGCCGCGGAGTCCATGGAGACGGACTGGTTGGTGACGGCGACGACGAGGCGCTCGAAGGGGTCGTCGGCGCGCTCGGGTCCGAGTTCGCCGTGCGCCTCGTAGAGCGGGCGGAGCGCGTCGTCGTCGCGGACGACCGCGTAGGGGTCCGTGGTGTCCGAGTCGGCCATACGGGGCGCAGGCGTCCCAGCGGCCTACGTCTGTCGGACGCCGGGGGAGGCACAACGTTCAGGGGGTCGGGTGGTGAGTGTCCGGCATGGACGCCGAGGACATCGAGCACGTCGCGGTTCTGGGTGCCGGGACGATGGGGCACGGCATCGCCGAAGTCGCCGCACTCGCGGGGTTCGACGTCGCCCTCCGCGACATCAAGGAGGAGTTCGTGCAGGCGGGCTACGAGAAGGCGCGCTGGAGCCTCGAGAAACTCGTCGAGAAAGAGGAGCTGACGACGGACGAGGCGGACGCCGCGCTCGAGCGCATCGACCCCGTGGTGGACCTTGAGGCGGCGGTGAGCGACGCGGACGTCGTCGTGGAGTCGGTGCCGGAGAAGATGGACGTGAAGAAGAACGTCTACCGGGAGATGAGCCAGCACGTCCCAGCGGACGCTGTCGTCGCGACGAACACGTCCGCGCTCTCGGTGACGGAGCTCTCGGAGGCCCTCGAGCGCCCCGAGCGCTTCTGCGGGATGCACTTCTTCAACCCGCCGGTCCGCATGCAGCTCGTCGAGGTCGTGCCGGGCGCGTCGACGCACGACGGGACGGTGGCGGCGGCGATGGGGCTCGCGCGGGCGATGGGGAAGACCCCTCTCGAGGTCGGCCACGACACGCCGGGGTTCGTCGTGAACCGCGTCCTCGTCCCGCTGTTGAACGAGGCGGCGTGGCTGGTCCACGACGGCGTCGCGACGGTCGCGGAGGTGGATTCGACGGCGCGCTACGGCATCGGCCTGCCGAACGGGGCGTTCCGGCTCGCGGACCGGATCGGTCTCGACGTCGTGGCGGACGTCCTCGACTACCTCCACGAGGAACTCGGCGCGGCCTACGAGCCGTGTCCGTCCTTTCACGAGCGCGTGCAGGCGGGCGCCCTCGGTCGGAAGACGGGCGCGGGCTTCTACGACTACGACGGGGAGTCCGATTCGGACATCCGGACCGACGCGGTGCGCGAGGACGTCGAGCGCCGCTTGCTCGCGGTGATGGCGAACGAGACGGCGAAGCTCGTCGGCGACGACGTCGCGACCCCCGAGGAGGTCGACGAGGCGCTGATGCTCGGCGCGGGCTTCCCGGAGGGCCCGGCGAAGCTCGCTGACCGCGCGGGCCTCGTCGCCCTCTACGAGACGCTCGCGGAGGTACAGGGCGAGACCGGCGCGCCCCGCTACGCACCCGCCGAGGAGCTCGTTCGGCGCGCGGGCGGGGGCGAGAACTTCCACCACGAGGTCTCCGAGATCGAGGCGGAGACGGCGTTCAACGACATCAGCCTCGAGATACGGGACCGGGTGGGGCACGTGACGCTCGAGCGCGAGCACCGGATGAACACCATCACGGCCGAACTCCTCGACGAGCTTGAGGAGGCGGTGGACGCGCTCGCGGACGACCCGGAGGTGCGCGCGCTCCTCGTGACGGGTGCGGGCGAGGCGTTCAGCGCGGGCGCGGACGTCGAGCGGATCGCGGGCAGCGCGGACGCCATCGAGGCGGTCGAGCTCTCGCGGGCGGGCCAGCGGGCGTTCGCGCGCTTCGAGGAGTGCGACATGCCCGTCGTCGCCGGAATCACGGGCCACTGTCTCGGCGGGGGAATGGAGCTCGCGGCGTGCGCGGACCTCCGCGTGGGGAGCCACGACGCGGAGTTCGGGATGACCCAGCACGAGATCGGCCTCCTGCCCGGCTGGGGCGGCACGCAGCGCCTCCCCGAGATTGTCGGGGAGGGACGCGCGACGGAGCTGATCCTCACCGCCGAGCGCTACTCGCCCGAGGAGCTGGCGGAGTACGGCTTCCTGAACGAGGTCGTGGAGGCCGACCGCCTTGAGGAGCGGGCGTTCGAACTCGCGCGCGACCTCGCGGCGGGCCCGCCGGTCGCCCAGCGCTACACGAAGCGCGCGATTCGCGCGGGCCGCGAGAGCCGCGACGCCGGCCTCGAGGTGGAGGCGCAGGCGTTCGGTCAACTGCTGAACACGGAGGACCTCATGGAGGGCATCACGGCGTTCATGGGCGAGCGCGACCCGGAGTTCGAGGGGAACTAACGCTCAGTCGGCGGTCGCGGCGTCCTCGGGAGCGGCGACGGCCGCCCGCAGGGTGTCGCCGCGAGCGAGCAGGCCGAGAACCGCGAGGGCGACGGCGCCCGCGCCGAGGAAGAACGGCGTCTCGGCGCCGTAAGTGCTCCCGAGGTAGCCGGAGACGACGGGCGCGAACGCCGCTCCGAACCACCGGAGGGAGTTGTAGGAGGCCGAGGAGACCGAGCGCGAGTACGGGGAGACGTCGATTGCGAGCGTCGTCAGCACGGCGTTCGCGATTCCACAGAGGAGCCCGGAAGCCACGACGAGGGCGAGCCGACCTCGCGGGCCGACGACCCCCATTGCGGCGAGGACGAGCACGAAGCCGGCGAGCGTCGCGCCGATGGCGGTGACGGCGCCGTAGCGGGAGACGAGGCGGTGGGAGACGCCGATAGAGCCGACGGCGAGGAGCGCGCCCCAGCCGAAGAAGGTGAGGCCGAGGCCGACGGCGGAGAGGCCGCTGAGCGTCAGCGGCGTGTACGCGAGCACGACGAAGAAGCCGAACGTGTAGAGGAGGCCGACGGTGGCGTTCCCGACGACGGCGCGGTCGCGCAGCGCTCCGAGGACGTCCGCGACGGACTGGTCGCGCTCCTCGCCCTCGGGTGAGTCGACGGCGAAGTAGGTGATGCAGAGGCCGATGGCGGCCATCGTCGCCGCCGCATAGAAGGGGTAGCGCCAGGAGAGTGACCCGAGGAACCCCCCGAGGAGTGGGCCCGACGCGATGCCGAGGCCGAGCGCGCCCTCGAAGAGCGTGATGGCGGAGCCGGTGTCGCCCCGGGAGAGACCGACGACGATGGCGAGCGCGGTCGTCGTGAAGAGGGCGTTCCCGAGCCCCCAACCGCCGCGCAGGAGAGCGAGTACCTCGATGTTCGGCGCGAACCCGCAGAGGCCCGCGAAGACGGCGACGAACGCGACGCCGAGCGCCATCGTCCGCTTGTCGCCGATGCGCGTCGCCACCGCACCGGAGGCGAGCATCGCGAGCGACATCACGAGGATGTAGCTGGTGAAGAGCAACTCGACCATGGTGTGCGTCGCGCCCATCGACTCGGCGATGGTCGGGAGGACGGGGTCGACCACCCCGATGCCGAGGAACACGACGTACGTCGCGAACGCCGCGGCGAGCACGCCGGGGCGGAATCGTCTGAGAGAGGGGAGAATCGTCATCTATCGGACGGTCCCGCGTGTCGAGTATAGGCCACGCGGAATCGGACGGCCTCGCCCGTTTGGCCCACGATAGCGCGGTCCGTGACGCGCGGTGTCGCGGGCGAGAGCGACGTGCCGGACGGTGAGTCCCGCATGGGAGGTCCCCGCACTACGGCGGATGGGGCGGCGCGCGGACGCAAAGCTCGCCGTCTCGTGCAGACTCGATGCTTTCGCGTCCGGGGCCGACTGGACGTGTCGGCGGCGCACACGCCGGAGGGATGGCGTGGCTCCGTCAGCGCCGTCGCGTCAACAGCCGACGAGGCCGTCACCGAGGTCGGCCGCGAGACGCCCCTGTGAACGGCCGACAGGGGCGGAGCGGTTCGACGGGTTTATTATTTCCCCGGCGGAAAAACTGAGTGAGCTCGGTTGGTGTAGTCCGGCCAATCATGTTGGCCTTTCGGGAAACCGCAGCCGGCCCGGCGTAAACTGGCTGGGTTTCGAAGACAGCCGACGACCAGGGTTCAAATCCCTGACCGAGCATCCATTTCCTCACAGCGCTACTCGGCGAGCGACGGCGTCGCGCGGCAGCCGTGACCGACAGGGATTAGCGACGGCGTCGTCCACTCTCCCGTATGTCGCTGGAGGAGTTGCCCGAGGGGTGGGTGGTGTGGAACGACGACGGGGGGCGCGTCGTCCTCGTCTTCCGGCCGGACGTCTTCGAGGGCGCGACCTACGACGCGGCGCGCCTCCCGACGCTCTACGTGTCGACGCGCTCGCCGGAGGTGCCGATGCGTCGCGGGGACGAGCGATCCGAGGCGTGGCACGTCGCGTGCACGCTCGAACCGGAGGTCCGAGTTCGCGAGCTGGAGTCGAGTCACGAGCTGCGCGCGGACGCGGTGGACGCGACGGTGGCGGCGGCGCGGCGGTTCTCGCGCGGTGACGTCGACTTCGAGGGCGTGTACGCGGCGAACCCCCCGGAGGCGTACCTCCGTCGCCTCGCGGAGTTGACGGGTGACGGCGCGTGAGGGCGCGCCCGGGCAGTGTGGGGTGTGCTTCAGGTGACGGGACGCTTAACCCTGCGGAGGCCGAAACCCGGAGTATGATCACCCTCCTCGGGACGGCGCTCGCTGAGGCGGGCACCGAGTTCGTCTATCGCGGCGAGTCGGACGCCTGTGCGGGCTGCCCGTACCGGAAGCAGTGTCTGACGCTCTCCGAGGGCGTCCGCTACGAGGTGACGGACGTTCGCGACGGCGGGCAGACGCTCGACTGCGCGGTCCACGAGGGCGGCGTGCGCGCCGTGGAGGTGGAGCCGGCGTCGATTACGGCGCAAGTGCGCTCGAAGGGCGCGTACGCGGGGAGCAAGGGGAAGCTCGCGGGGCCGTGCCCGCACGTCGACTGCCCCGGCCACGAGTACTGCGTGCCCAAGGGCGCGAGCCAGGACGCGGAGTACCAGATTCAGGAGATCCGCGGCGACCCGCCACAGGACTACTGCGCGCTCGACCGGGAGTTGCGGCTCGTCGAGTTCGCGCCTTCTGAGGGCGACTGACCGATGTTCGGGGCGGGTTCGCCCCGATAGCCGAACTGGTCCTCGTAGCCGTACGGCGAGAAGAGCACCGGCCAGAAGTCCTCCTCGGCGACGAGCACGTCGCCGTCGGCGGCGGCGTACGGCTCGCCCGCCTCGACTTCGGTGAAGTTCTCCGCGAACACCTCGTACTCCTCGGCCGGCGGTTTCGGAATCGGGTCGCCCATCGCGAACGTCGGGAGTTCGCGCGAGACCGTATCGCCCGGGAGCGCGCCGGCGGCGGTGAGGAACTCGCGGGCGAGCGTGTAGGCGTTCTCGGCGGCCGTCTCCGTCCCCTGGAGGCCCGCCTCCACTTCGACGATGTCGGCGTTCGCGGCGAAGAGGCGGCCCTCGCCGAAGTCCGTGGTATCGACGAGCGCCGCCACGGAGAGCTGCGGGACGTAGCGCTGGACGTGCGCTTCGCGGCCGTCCGAGACCGCGAACGGGTCCGCGTGGCTCTGCGTCGAGTGGATGGAGAGCGCCGTCGTCCCCTCGACCGCCTCGGCGAGCGATTCGGCGACGCGGCGCTCGTGGGCGTCGGCGGGCGTGTCCTCGCCGAACGCCCGATTCAGGTCGGCGTCGACGTACCGGACGCCCCGTTCGAGTGCGAGTTCGTTCGCGACGACGAGCTTCACCGGGCGCTCGACGTCCGGGTCGTCCGCTTCGAGGCGCTCGATGGCGCGCGCGCCGCACGGCTCGTCGCCGTGGACGCCGCCCACGACCGAAATCTCGGGCGTACCGTCGCCCAACTGGACTACGCGCATTCGCCACCGGCTAGGCGGTGCACGCTCAAGTCGGCTTCGGCGGCCGCCGACGCCGGCGGTGGGGTTAGGTGGGTGCGCCGACAACGCGAACGCGTGAGCGAGCACACCCGCGACGACGCCGTTGCCCCGCCGACGAGCGGGTCGCCGACCGGCTGGAGTCGCGAGCGCGCCGCGTCGAACGGGTGGGCGCACGGCACGCTCCGGCGCGCCGTCGTCCACGGCGTCCGCCTCCACAACGCCCGCGAGTACCACGCCGCCCACGACTGCTTCGAGGACGAGTGGTACAACTACGGGAGCGGCACCACCGAGAGCGCGTTCTGCCACGGGATGGTGCAGGTCGCCGCCGGCGTCTACAAGCGCGTCGACTTCGAGGACGACGCGGGACTGCGCTCGCTTTTCGACACCGCGCGCCAGTACCTCGCGGGCGTTCCCGCCGACTACTACGGCGTCGACGTCGCGGACGTTCGGGCGACCCTCGAGGCCGCCCTCGACGACCCCGGCGTCGTCGACGACTGGCGCATCACGCTCGACGGTGCGCGCCCCGACGCCCGCGAGCGCGACTACGCGTACGCCGAGCGCGTGGCGTGAGTCACGCCTCGTCCACCGCCGCCTCGACGACCTCGATCTCCGCCTCCGTGAGGTCGTAGAGGTCGTAGACGATCTCGTCGATGAGCCGGTCCGTCTTCTCGATCTTCGCGTCGAGTTCGTCCGCGCGCTCCTTCGTCTCGACGTAGCGCCGGAGGTCGTCGGCGACGTCGTCGGGATCCGGGAGTGTGATCGCCTTCAACCGGTCCACGAGCGAGTTCGTCTTCGTCGCGTTCTCGCGGAAGCCCGCGAACCCGCCCGCCTCCGCGACCGCGACCGGAACGAACGCCTCGACGAGGGTCGCTTCTGCCTCCGTGAGGTCCGCGAGTGCGAACGCCTCCACGTACTCCGTTTCGGTGTATCCCCATTGGTCCGTCTCGAAGTCGCCCTCCTCTTCGGGCTTGTAGCGCGCCGTCGCCTCGATGGTAACACTGTGGCCGTCGCGCTCGGTGCGGACGTCCCCCACGCGCAGTTTCTCGTACTCCTCGGTGGTGGCGTCGAGGACGGTCGAACTCGTGGGCTGGAAGAGGCCTACGTCCGGGAGCTTCGGGCCTTCGGTGTAGTTGCCGAGGTAGTCGAGGAGGGAGAGATTGAGGGCGTGGCGGCGGTCGCGGAGTGAGGCCGCCTTCTCTGATAGTTCTGTCAATCTATCTGAATCTCCTACATTCTTTGGCATGGGGAACTCTCGCATATACTGTGCCCGGAACTCGTAGTAGAGGCTATCTACCGAGGCTCCCTCTAATTTAGCGACGACTCGCTGAAGATAAAAAAGGGATAGTGTACTATTCAGTATCGCTGTGAGATATTGCTCATCTGTTGGTATGAAGAATCACTTATTATTCGGGTATAGAGGTCCAGAATCATATGCAAACCGTGTTTCTGGCGCAATTTCTGGATATAGTATCTTCGGTCCATCAAAGAGATTTATATATGCTTCCTGAGGCTGCTGGAGTTCAAACCATCGCTGTTCCGTAGCGCGACCCTCCAAATCCTCCTTAAAATCCTCTAAGTGTTCTTTGACCGCTGGATATTCCTCTATTTCTGTTTGAGGAGTGAGATATATGATATACGAGTCGGAGGAGTCAATATGGTACGGTCGTATGTCCTCTCCCCGCACGAGTGAGTGAATCACTTCGTCGCTCTTCGCATCGCGTTCAAGCAGAGACTGGCGCTTTGCCTCGTCTATAAAGAAGGCCTCATTCAGGCCAGTTACGATACCACGGCAGATCTGGAGTTCGTCAACGGTTTTTGTTAGAGGGGTCCCGTTTCCATTTATTTTATCCATCAAATTAGAGATCGAATCGTTGACTAAGCGCCAGTTTCTACCTTGGAAGTTGTCAGTAGATACACTATATCCTTGATCATTAACAACTTCCTTTAGGGAATTAAACGTAAGGGAATCTACCGGAGTGTACCGTGGTGAATCAGATGCTGGCTCGGTGTTTTGGGTACGCAATATCGCAGATCGGACAGTTGCGTCTGGGAATACAGGGAGCCCTCCGAAATCTATAATTTCCTGAATATTAGTTTCTGTTCCGAGCAGATTTCTAATATCTGCACCATAATTTGACCGAATAAATTTGTTCGATACAATCACTCCGTATTGGCCTTTCTCCCGTGTAATATTCAGAGATAGTTCAATAAAATAAACATACAGGTCTGTTCGAGCACTGTGTGACTCGTATTCGGAATTCAGATAGTCTTTTTTTGATTTGAACTCTTCCATACGAACGTACGGCGGATTCCCGATGACGGCGTCGAACCCACTATCCTCTAGGCGCTCGCCGTCGTCGCCGTAGAACGCGACGGGGTACTCGAGTTCCCAGTGGAAGAACCCCTCCTCGGCGGCCATCGCTTGCGCGCTCTCGAACCAGTCCTGGTCCTCGATGTCGGCCCACGAGTCGTTTCGTAAGGCTTCGGCCATGCGTTCCTCGGCGTTGTCGGGGACGTCGAGGCCGAACTCGGAGGCGGTGTGGACGTTCGCCATCGCGAGGAGGTGCTGGTAGAGGTCGTCTTCTCGGACCTCCTCGTAGACCTCCTCCATCTCCTTGATGTCGTCGAGGGTCTCGTTGTCGATGCTGAGGAGGTCGGTGAAGCGCTCCATGACGTGCTCGAGGGCCTGCTGGCGCGTGTGGTCGAAGGACTGCTGGAGGGTGAGCTGGCCGTCGCCGGCCGTCGCGTCCTCGCCCTGGTCGAGAACGTCCTCGATGTCGCTCCCGACGAGGGAGTTCCCGGCCTTGAGGTGGTGGTCGAGGAACGCGAGCGGTTGCTCGGCGGCGAGCGTGCGCAGCCAGAGCGAGACTTTCGCGAGCTCGACGGCGAGCGGGTTCACGTCGACGCCGTAGATGCAGCGCTGGGCGACCTTCCGGCGCGCCCAGTTGATGTCGTGGTCCTCGTCGATGGTTTCGACGCCCTGCTGGGCGGCCTGCTTCTCTTGGGCGTCGATGATCTCGCGCGCGAGGTAGTCGACGGCGCTCGTGAGGAAGTGCCCGGACCCCATCGCGGGGTCGAGGACGGTGAGGTCGAAGACGCGCTCGGCGAACTCCGCCGCGAACCCGCGGTCGCCGCGCGCGCTCCGGCCCGCGAGGTCCTCCCGGATGTCCTCGACGAGCGGGCCGAGTGTCTCCTCGACGATGTACTCGACGACGTACTCGGGCGTGTAGTACGACCCTGTCGCCTTGCGCTCGCCGCTGTCCGTCGTCAGGTAGACGTCGCCCACCTCGACCGCGACGTCGTCGCCCTCGTCGGCCGGGGCGTACTCGCCGTCGTCGAGTGAGAGGTCCTCGTCCGCGACGTTGAGTTCGTACTCCAGGAGGCCCTCGTAGACGGAGCCGAGGTGCCGGACGCCGAGCGAGGAGTAGTCGACGAACGTCTTCATTCCCGCCTCGTCCTCGCTCCGCGCGAGCAGGTCGATGACGCGCGCGAGGTAGGCGTCGCCGACCCTGTGGGACGCGAGAAAGACGGCTTCGCGACTCCCGTCCGCGTCCGGGTTCGTGCGGAAGAGCCCACCGTTGTACGCGGGGACGTGGAGGTCGTCCTCGGGGATGCCGCGCGACTCGCTCCCCTGGTCGATGAGTTCGAAGAGGTCCTCGAGACGCGACCAGAGGTCGTCCTGCCATGCCCGATAGCTCGGGTCCGTTCGGTCGAGTTCCGTCGCGACCTCCTCCTTGAGCGTGTTTAGGCTGTATGATTCTTCGTAAATCTCGTTGCTCGTGTCGAGGAGGTCGCGTCCCTCGCTCTCCGCGTAGAGCACGAAGATGAGTCGGTAGAGGTAGATGAGCGAAGAGTCGTGTATCCGCTCGAGGTCGCCCTGGTCGAGGTCGTTCTCGGGATACTGCAGGAAGCCCTCGGCGAGGACCTTGATCGCCTCGTAGATGTTGTCTTGGAGGTCCTCACCCAACGCTTGGGCGAAGACGTTCGACTGGTCGTAGACGTCGTCGAGGAAGGAATCCCCGCTCGCGTCCGGGAGGAACGCCTCGTGGTGGAAAAAGAGGTAGAAGTACTTGAACGCTTCCAGGTCGCCGCTCTCGAGGACGGTCGGGAGGTCGATCTCGTAGTAGGAGTCGAGACGGTGACTCGTCGGTGCGTAGTAGAGGCGCCACTTCTTCCCGTTCGTCAGGACAGCCCACTCGGCCGGCGTCTCCTGGAGGTAGACGTGGATCTGGTAGGAGGGGTTCTCGAAGTCGCGCTCGTGCTCGCCGCTCCCGCGCGTGTCGAGCGCACGACCCCAGCGTTTGGCGTCCGCGACGGCGACGGCGTTCTCGTAGAAGTCACCGCCCTCCTCGCGCCGGTCGAAGGCATCGCGGGCGGCTTGATCGGTCTCGAAGAAGCCGTAGTCGGGTCGGCGTTGCGTCCGACTCGTGCTCTCTTCGACTTCGAAAGGGATACCGAGCGCCTCGAACATTGGGCGGATGAACGCCCGCTCGAGTTGCGATTCGTTACGCTTTGGCGCCGTCTCCTTTTCGCGCTCCCAGAGGTCTCGGATTTCGGCGCGCGCTGCCTCGAGCTCGGCGTCGCTCACCGCCTCCCAGGCCTCCGTCTCCGGCAGGTGCTCTTCGAGGTAGTGATTCGAGAACAGGTCGCGGTTCGTGCGGTAAGTGAGTGCGGTCTGCATGAGTGTCTCCAGATGGTCGACGAGCGCCGCCGCCGACGAGAGCGGCGCAGGTGGCACGCCGACGCCGGCACGCGCCATTGCCCGCCGCGAGTCCGCGTCCCGTGAACACCCGTGCTCGTCGCCCGATATTCGGTCTACCTCACTACTGTCAGTCGAACGGTAAAGCCTTTTTCTCGACGGCATAGAACCACCACCTGACCCCGAAGCCGTCCCCCGACATCGGCGCACGCCCCGGGCTGTGCGGCCGACGCCGCCGCCGCGCCATGTCGAATCGTCGTCGCCGTCTCCCGCTGTGGCGTACCGGTCGCTTTCGAAGAGCTTTATTTGGCCATGCGTCGTACGGGCGGGTGGACACCGGCCCGAGTCGCGTCGGTGTCGAGAACGACGAGACGCGCGAGGGTAGCCAAGCTCGGCCAACGGCGACGGACTCAAGATCCGTTCCTGTAGAGGTTCGAGGGTTCGAATCCCTTCCCTCGCACGTCATGGTGCGTCACGCACCCATCGTGCGGAAGTCCAGGACGGACTTCCCTCGCACAACCTGCTCCTGCGTCACCGTCGAGCGACGGCGTCGGCCGTCATGCGGACCCGAACACTTTCGAGACGGGCCGCCGATTCACGGGTATGGACGAACGCGCGCGTGTCGCGGAGACGGCGGCGACGGCGGGGGCGGAGGTCGCCATCGGGGGGTTCCGTACGGAGATGGACGTCGAGCAGAAGAGCTCGAAGACGGACGTGGTGACGACGTTCGACAAGGAGGCCCAACGGGCGGTGATCGGCGTGGTGCAGGAGTCCCACGCCGGACACGCCATCGTCGGCGAGGAGGAGGACGAGCTGAAGGAGATTCCCGACTCGGGTGCGTGCTGGGTCATCGACCCCATCGACGGGACGAGCAACTTCGTGAGCGGGGTGCCGCTGTGGGCGACGAGCGTCGCGGCCGTCGAGGACGGCGAACCGGTCGCGGCGGCGAACGTCCTGCCGGCGGTCGAGGACGTCTACGTGACGGACGGCGAGTCGGTGACGCTGAACGGCGCGCCGGTGTCGGTGAGCGACCTGACGGACCCGGAGACGTTCACGGTGGCGCCGACGCTGCGCTGGTCGCGCGCGAAGGCGGACCGGCTGGGCGAGCTCTGCGCGGACATCATCGCGGACTTCGGCGACCTGCGGCGCTTCGGGAGCGCGCAGGTGACGCTCTCGATGGTGGCGGCGGGCCAGATCGACGCCGCCGTGTCGGCGGAGGAGAGCCACCCGTGGGACACGGTCGCGGGCGTCGCGCTCATCCGCGCGGCGGGCGGGACGGTGACGGACGTCCACGGGGAGCGCTGGACGGCGACGAGCGAGGGCCTCGTCGCGTCGAACGGCGAGGCGCACGACGAACTCGTGGCGACGGCGCGGACGGCGCTGGAGGGGTGAGGCGCCGCGACGGCGGGGTGGACCGGAATTAGTAAGGGAAGCCTCGCCCGTTACTCGGGCATGAGGTTTCCCGAGTCGGACGCGGAGCGGGCGTGGTCGGTGTCGCTCGCCGTCGCGCTGGTCGCGCTGGTCGGCGGGTCGCTCGCCTTCCCGGACCGCGTCTATGGGGGGTTCGTCTGGCACTACTTCTGGGGGCCGGTGTACGCGGACGCCCACAGCGCGAGTTGCGCGGTCTGGGACGGGGGCGCGCAGACCCTCCTCTACGGCGCGTCGGAGTGCGCGGCGGCGTCGGGTATCGTCGCCGAACCCGGCTACACGCTCGTCTCCGAGGCGGGGTACGCGCTCACGCTCGTCTTCATGGTCATCGGCGTCGTCTTCCTCCTGCGTCGCCTCCGCGTCGGCGAGTCGTACAGCTTCCTCTACGCGCTCTTCCCGTTCATGCTGTTCGGCGGGGCGCTCCGCGTCGTCGAGGACGCGAACGACGCGGTCGCGGGCGCGTTCGTCAGCTATCCGCTGAACGCCCTCCTCATCAGCCCGGTCATCTACTTCACGGTGTTCTTCGTGACGCTCGCGTCGCTCCTGCTCGCGGTGTGGCTGGCGCGCTCGGGCTACACGGACGGCTACGACCGCCCGCTCTTCGCGCTCGGCGCGGGGTGGCTCACGCTCACGATTGCCTACCTCTGCGTGCTCGTCGTCGTGGACTCGAACGTCGCGTTCCACCCGGTGTTCACGGTGTTGACGTTCGTCATCGCGGGCCTCGTGACGGCGGCGGACTACTGGCTCCTCACGCGCTACGCGCCCGGCGTCCTCTCGGGGACGGGGTTCGCGGGCGTCGTCGTGATCTTCGGGCACGCCATCGACGGCGCGTCGAACGTCCTCGGGCTCGACTTCGGGAAGGAGCTCGGCCTCGCCTACGACCTCTACCCGAAGCATCCCGTGAACAAGTTCGTCGTGGACGTGACGAGCCAGTACGTCCCGGCGTCGGTGACGCAGCTGACGGGCGACGCGTGGCCGTTCCTCCTGCTGAAACTCGTCGCCGCGACGTTCGTCATCTCGCTCTTCGACGACCAGATGTACGAGGAGAACCCGCGCTATACGGTCCTCCTCCTCGTCGCCGTGCTCGCCGTCGGCCTCGGCCCCGGGACGCGCGATATGCTGCGCGCGACGTTCGGGGTGTAAGTGGGGCCGGCCGTAGGGAGGTCCCATTAACGACGCGAGCGGGGAAAACGACCCGCGAGTGGGAGCCCACTGCCGGAGCGGCGCTCCGCGCGTGCCGGTCAGGGGAAGGGGTGGTGTCGTCTGTCGAGGTCGGCCTCGAAGCCCAACTGCGCGGGCACTTCGCGGGCGCGCTCGCCGAAGTAGGCGTCGCCGAAGAAGAGCGGTTGCGCGTCGGGGACGAGGACGCGGACGGCGCGGAAGCCGACGCTCGCGACGTCGCGCGTCGTGAGGTCGCTCGCGTAGGCGTCGAGGCCGACGTCCGCGAGGCGGCCCAGCACCACGTCGAGTTCGTCGGTGCCCTCGGGGACCGCGTCGGGGCCGACGTCTTCGAGCGGGACCGACGCGTCGGCGTCGACGAACGCGCGCGCCTCGGGGGGGAAGGCGGCGTACTCGCCGATGGCGCCCTGCTCGTTCTGCGCGCGCTCGCGGCCCATGTCGCGGAGCTCGATCCAGTTCTGGATGGCCTCGCAGAGCGCGCCGGTCGCGGCGGCGCTCGCGTCGAGGCTCGCGGCGCTCCCGAGCGCGAAGCGCGGCCACTCCTCTTCGCGGTGGACGGCGACGGCGACGACGGGCACGTCGACGTCCTGCGTGCAGAGGAGCGCGGTCACCTCTAGGCCTTCGGCGCCCGCGCGGCGGGCGAGCGTCTCGTAGGCGTCGTCGGCCACGTCGAGGGCGAGCGGGTCGAACGTCGAGTACCACGCGAGCATCGTCGCGTCGCGCTCGACCGTCTCGTAGAGGCCCGAGAGCAGGGCCTGTGCCGCGTGGTTCCCGAGGCCGAGGCCGGTGGTGAGCGCGGGCTTCAGGGACTCCTCGGGCGGCGGGAAGTGGACGAACTCGGCGGGGAGGAGGGCCTCCTCGCGGGTCGAGAGGTCGACGCCGGAGACCCACCGCATCGTCGCGTCGCGCTCGACGCGGGGCGCATCCGCGGGCCGGACGAACGCGTCCGGCGAGAGCGCGTCCGGGTGGGTGGGCTTCGCGACGTCGAAATCGCTCCCTCGGTAGACGGCGGCGGCGTAGCGTTCGAGGCCCTCGCCGACGGCTTTCACGAACGCGTCGTCCCAGTCGCGACCGACGCCGGCCGCGAGGCCCTGACTCGACTGCTCGCCGACGGCGGCGGTGTCGGCGGTCGTCGCGATGTAGTAGGGCGCGGGGTAGGTCTCGCGCTCGCCGACGTCGGTGACGATGCCCGCTCGCGCGTCGACGGCGGCCTCGGCTTTCGCGGTCGCGTCCGCGAGCGTCGTCTCGGCGTGGTCGCGGCCGGGGTCGCCGTAGCGCTCGTGGCGCCCGCAGTCGCAGAACGGCGCGGGCGTGAACGCGTGCTCGGCGTGGGGCGCTTCGACCGTGGTCCCGCCGAGGGACGGGTCATCCAGGAGGTCGAGCGCGCGCTTGCCGGCGAGCGCGCCCGCGTAGCGGACGCTGGAGCGGGCGGCGCTCGGCGCGTCGGCGCGTTCGGGACCGGTCGCGTCGACGCGTCGGTGGAGGCAGGCGAAACAGCCCGAATCGGGGGTGAACGCGGAGACGGCGGCGTCCACGTTCGCGAGCGGGTGGCCGCCGAGGCCGCCGACTTCGCAGGCGACCCACGGCGTCGCGCCGTCGCGCGCGTGGCCGTTCGCGGCGGCGAAGCCGTCGCTCCCGGCGAGACCGACGACGACGGCGACATCAGCGTCGGCGACGGCGGCGAGGTCCGCGCCGGCCGAATCGAGGTCGGCGTCGTCGAGCGCGGCGCGTCCGGCGTCGGCGGCCGCGCCGCTGCCGACGACGGCGTAGGTTCGTGACATGGCTCTCACTGGGCGCGAGCGGGTGAAAAAACGGCCGGATTCCTCAGCTGAGAACGGTCTGCGCGACGCTCGCGAGCTCGGACGGCGGGGCGTCTTGGAGGCGGTCGTCGGCGAGTTTGAGGCGGAGGCGCGGGCGGCCGACGTCGATGGGGACTTTCTCGGTGTCGATGAGGCCCACGTCCTCGAGCTTGGTCTTCGTGCGGCTGAAAGTCGCTTTCGAGGCGATGCCGACGTCCTCGCCCCACTTCGAGATGTCGTAGAGGAGGACGCGGTTCTTCGCGGCGACGAGCAGGCTCACGGTGACTTCGTCGAGGCCGTCCCCGTCGCCGCGCGCGGTCTCGAGGGAGGCGAGGACGTCCGTGAAGTCGGCCTCGACGTCGGCGCCGATCTCGTCGTCGAGCGTCTGTCGGACGCGCGAGATGGCGGGCGTGCGGAGCGTGTATTCCTCGGCGGCCTCCCAGTCGGCCCGGACGGCGTCACCGGCGACGGGGACGAACGCCTCGTCGTCGGTGACGAGACCGGCGGTCTGCTCGCCCGCCGTGACGAGCGCGACGACGCGGTCGTCGGTGACGAGGAGCGATGAGCGCGAGAGGTCGTCGCTCGTACGGAGCGCGAGCGCCCCCGACTCGATGAGGTCGGCGGTGTTGCTCGCGACGAGGAAGTCGCCCATGACGTCCTTCAGGAGGCGGTCGTCGGCGAGCAGGCGTGTCTCCGGGAGCGCGCCGTCGAACTCCGTGGCGGCGTCGACGACGCTCTCGATGGCGTCCGCCGACGGGTTGACCACGAAGAGCTCGCCGGGCTCGGCGTCGAAGACCTCCCCCAAGATGTCCCCGACGCTGGTGCCGAGTAGATTCGCTGTCATACGTGTGTACGACTAAGACCGCTCGACATATATAATTTTATCAGATACAGTTTGAACTCAAAGCAAGCGGAGTCGGATAATCGTCTCGGAGAGGAGCTCTGGCACCCTATTCCGGCGGCTCCTCGCTGAGCATCGAGCGCACCTCGTCCGACCAGTAGAAGGCGCCGTCGTAGATGGTCGGCACGTCGACGTGTTCGAGGAGCGAGCAGACGTCCGCCCGCGAGAGCTCGACCGTCGACTCCGCCCCGCAGAGGCGAGCGGAGACGTCGCCCGCCGCGAACACGCGGTAGGTCGCGCCGTGCGACCACGGCGACCCCGACTCGTACGTCACCGCGAAGCGCTCACCGTCGACGGGGTCGACGGTGAGCGTCGCCGGCGTGCGGGCGTCCGACTGCGTGAGCACCTGCGTGCCGTCGCCGACGACGGCGTAATCCTTCCCCATCCGGATGCGGCGGCGAGCGAGTCGGAGCGCGCGCTCGATGCTGAAGCCGTTGACGAGCAGTCGCGCGAACGCCGTCCCCACCTTCGCGGCCTGCTCGTCGAGCACCGTCCGGAACGTCACCGCGCCCGCGATGCTCCCCTTCTCCACGAGCTCGAGGCCCTCGTGGTAGGAGCCACACGCGTTCAGGAAGAACGTCTGCGCGTTCGACTCCTCGACGTCCGAGGCCGAGAGGGTGCCGTCCGCACACCGCAGTCCGCCGACCTCGCAGTGGCCGATGTAGTGGACGAAGTCGTTCGGCTCGGCGAGGACGGCCGCGAGCTCCTCGCATGTCACGTTCTCGCGGAGCGTCACCTCCATCGGGACGTCGGCGGCGCGCTCGCGATAGAGGTCGGCGACGCACGCGTGTTCCTCCGCCATCTCCGCGTCGTTCAACACCACGGTGACGGAGAGCGCGTCGTCGCCGGCGTCGAGGTAGTCGAGGCGGTTCTCGTAGGCCGCCGGTCGGGCCTTGAACACGTCGATGGGCGTCCCCTCGGCGAGCCAGCCGTGCACGCGTCCGCGCCGGAGGTGTGGCTTCACGGTGTCGACGCTCGCGACGGGGCCGGTCTGCGCGCGGTAGAAGGCGTCGAGCGAGCGCGCCATCAGCTCCTCGCCGTCGAGCGCGGTCGTCTCCGGGGGGTAGACGTGGGCGAGTCGGTCGATGAGGTAGGGGAGCGAGCGCGCGTGCTCGACGGACGGCTCGACGTACATCGCGAGATGCCACTCCGGCAGGTCGGCCGCGACGCGCTCGTAGGGGGCGGAGAGGTACGTCCGGAGGCGCTCGGCGACCGACTGGTCGTAGACGCGCTCGGCATCGACTCCGATGTCGGCGAGGAGGTCGCGCTCCGCGACGTCGACGGCGTGCGGGCCCGCGCCGCGAACGAGCGCGTCGAGCCAGAAGCACCGTTCGAGGAGTTCCGGGGCCCGTTCCTCGGGGTCGGTGAGGTCGTGGCGTACGCCGACGCCGTCGGCGCGGACGTGCGGCGTGACGCCGTCCTCGATGCGGACGGTGGCGGAGAGGTAGAAGGCGAGCGGCGCGGCGACGAACAGCGTCTCGTAGTCGGCCGGGAGGACGAGCTCGACGCCCGTCTCGGGGATCCGCTCCGCGAGCGCGTCGGGGACGTGCGTCGTCTCGCCGAACTCGAGCGTCGGCGGGTGGCGGCGCATCGTCCGGAGCGTCCGGTCGGGCGTCGTCGTCCGGTGTGCGGCGCCGAACGCGGTGAGCGCCGTCGCGAGGCCGCGCGCCGACTCCGGGACGGTGAGCGTCTCGCTCGGCGAGCGGACGAAGCTCCGAAAGCCGAGCGTCACCGAGCGCTCGGCGGGGAACGCGACTTCGACCTCGTAGCGCTCGCCGTGTCGGACGACGGTCGCCGGGCCCTCGAAGCGCGCGTACGCCTTGACGCTGGCGTCGACGTCGAGGACGTACGTGCCGTCGTCGAGTTCGAGTCGGCCGCACGCGCCGCCGACGTCGTGGGTCTCGCCGGTCGCCTCGTCGTGGACGGCGGCGACGGTCGCGGGCAGGACGAGCGCGCGCGTCCGACCGGTGACGGTCGCGTCGACCGGGCGGGTGAGCGGGCGCCGCCGGCCGCCCGGGCGCCAGTCGCGGGCGCGCACCAGCAGGTCGCGTTTCGCGCCGTCGACCGCGCGGACGCCCTCCTCGGTCTCTTCGCACTCTATCACGCGATGTGTGGGGTACAGTCACGGGCCATATATTCCTGTCGAGGGCGAGCGCCGTGAGGGCGCCGCCGTGTGTCAGTCCCGTGCTCCGACGGCGGTTTCGGCCGGAGTCAGGTGGGTTTAAGCCCGACGCGGGGCCTGTTCTCGAACATGAGCTACGACCGGGTTCGGGAAGTAGACGAGGCAGTCGCGGACGCCCTGACGGGCGAGCGCGAGCGGCAGAACGACACCCTCGCGATGATCGCGAGCGAGAACCACGTCAGCGAAGCGGTGCTCGAGGCGCAGGGCTCGGAGCTGACGAACAAGTACGCCGAGGGCTATCCGGGCGAGCGCTACTACGGCGGCTGCGAGTACGCCGACGACGTCGAGGAGCTCGCCATCGAGCGCGCGAAGGAGCTCTGGGGCGCCGAGCACGTCAACGTCCAGCCCCACTCCGGCTCCTCCGCGAACATGGGCGTCTACTTCTCCGTCCTCGAACCCGGCGACAAGATCCTCTCGCTCGACCTGACGCACGGTGGGCACCTCTCGCACGGCCACTCGGTGAACTTCGCGGGCAAGCTCTACGACGTCACGCACTACGAGGTCGACCCGGAGACGGGCCGCCTCGACTACGAGGCGCTCGCCCGGCAAGCCGAGGAGGTCGAACCGGACATGATCGTCTCCGGCTTCTCCGCGTACCCGCGAACGGTGGACTGGGAGGCGATTCAGGAGGCCGCCGACCGCGTCGGCGCCTACCACATGGCGGACATCGCGCACATCACGGGGCTCGTCGCCGCCGGCGAGCACCCCTCGCCCGTGGGCGTCGCGGACTTCGTCACCGGCTCGACGCACAAGACGATCCGCGCGGGTCGCGGCGGCATCATCATGTGCGACGAGGAGCACGCGGACGCCGTCGACACCGCCGTCTTCCCCGGCGCGCAGGGCGGTCCCCTCATGCACAACGTGGCGGGCAAAGCCGTGGGCTTCGGTGAAGCCCTCGACCCCGAGTTCAAGGAGTACGCCGCGCAGGTCGTGACGAACGCGGAAGTGCTCGGCGAGACCCTCGAGGAGCACGGCTTCTCGCTCGTCTCCGGGGGGACGGACACCCACCTCGTGCTCGCGGACCTCCGCGAGTCCCACCCCGACGTCACGGGCGGGGAGGCCGAAGAGGCCCTCGAGGAGGTCGGCATCGTCCTGAACGGCAACACGGTGCCGGGCGAGACGCGCTCGGCGTTCAACCCGTCGGGCATCCGTGCCGGGACGCCCGCGCTCACGACGCGCGGCTTCGAGGAAGCCGAGATGCGCGAGGTCGGCGACCTCATCGCGCGCGTCATCGACAACCTCGGCGACGAGGAGGTCTACGCGGAGGTCGCCGCCAACGTGCAGGAACTCTGCGACGACCACCCGCTGTACGAGTAAACGCGGTTCCGAGCGAAGCGAGGGACCGCAACGAAACGAGCGGCGTGAGCCGCGAGTAACCGAGGCTCCCCTAGAGCCTCGGGGACACGAGCGGGGAGGAACGACCCGCGAGCAAACGCGGCGCCCTTCGGTTGCCGCGACGAACCGGGCAGGGGCGTGCCTGCGGCCGGTTCGGCCCGAGCGTTCAACCGGCGGGCGGGCGAATCGGGGGGCATGGGTGTCCGCTCGGCGCTCGCGACCGTCCGGTTTCTCGCGTCGGCGGTCGTCGCGGAGGCGCGCGAGGAGCGCATCTCCCTCGTCGCGGCCGGGCTGGCGTACTACCTGCTGTTGTTCTTCGTCCCGCTCGGCCTCCTCGTGCTGATCGCCTTGGAGACGACGGGGAACCTGTCGGCGGCGGCGCACTGGCTGGACGCGCTCTCGGAGACGACGATCCGAGTGGGGCCGCTCCACCGCATCACGGGCGGGGAGGACGCCCGCCTTCGGGCGGCCGTAATCGCGGTCGTGCTCGTGCTCTGGAGCGGCGGCCGGGCGTTCAGCTCGATGAACACGGTGTTCACGGACGTGAGCGGCGTGAGCGCCGACGATGGGCTGTTCGCCGAGCTCGTCGAAGTCGTGGTCGTGCTCGTGACGACGGCGGGGACCTTCTGCCTCTACGCGGCACTCATCGCGGTCTTCGCGCGCTCGGCGACGGACGCCGTCTGGTACGTCGGGGTGCCGCTGGCGCTGTTCGTCGGGTTCTTCTCGGTCTTCCTGCCGGTCTACTACGTCTTTCCGCCGACGAACGTGGACGTGGTGGATGCGCTCCCGGGCGCGCTGCTCGCGGCGGTGGTGTGGACGGTCTCCGGGCTCGGCTTCCGCCTCTACGCGGAGGCCTCGGAGAGCATCGACCTCTACGGCGTCGTCGGCGTCGCGCTCCTGTTGATGACGTGGTTCTACGTCGGTGGCCTCGCACTCCTCGCCGGCGCCGTCCTGAACGGCGTGCTGGAGCGCGAATTCGCGTAGACGACAACCCACGTCCGTGTACACTTATAGCCGATTCTCTCCGGATATAGGCACGTATCCGTGGTGTTAAAGGAGTGCGGGACGGAGCTACGGGTATGACGAACGTCGTAGACGGGAACGCGGTCGCCGCCGACGTCCGAAGCGGCCTCGAGGACGCCATCGAGACGCTGAACGCCGAGGGCGTCCAGCCCGGGCTCGCAACGGTGCTGATGAGCGACGACGACGCCTCGGCCACCTACGTCTCGATGAAGCAGCGCGACTGCGAGGAGGTCGGCATTAACGGCATCCACGTCGAAATCGACCCCGACGCGCCCGCAGAGGAGCTCTACGAGACCATCGACGAGCTGAACGCGGATCCCGACGTCCACGGCATCCTCGTTCAGCTTCCCGTCCCGGACCACGTCGATGACCGGGAGGTCCTGCGCCGGATCGACCCGGCGAAGGACGTCGACGGCTTCCACCCGGAGAACGTCGGCCGCCTCGTCGCGGGCGACGCGCGCTTCAAGCCCTGCACGCCCCACGGCGTCCAGAAGCTCCTCGCCTCGGCGGACGTCGAGATGGAGGGGAAGGACGTCGTCGTCGTCGGGCGCTCGGACATCGTCGGCAAGCCGCTCGCGAACCTCTTCCTCCAGCGCGGCGAGGGCGGGAACGCCACCGTGACGGTCTGTCACTCGCGCACCGAAGACCTCGAGGCGCACACGACGCGCGCGGACGTCGTGGTCGCCGCCGCCGGCGTCCCCGAGTTCATCGACGGCTCGATGCTCAAGGAGGGCGCGGTGGTCGTGGACGTCGGGACGAACCGCGTGGACGCGGACACCGAGAAGGGCTACCGTCTCACCGGCGACGTGGACTTCGAGAGCGCGAAGGAGAAGGCGGACGTCATCACGCCCTCGCCGGGCGGCGTGGGGCCGATGACGCGCGCAATGCTCCTCTACAACACCGTGAAGGCCGCAGGGGACCTCGCGGACGTCGACGTCACGCTCCCGTAGGCCGGCGGCTCAGTCGCCGCTGACCGCCACGCGCTCGCGGACGTCGGCGGCGAGTCGGTCGGCGTGTTCGAGGCGGATGGCGCGCGCGTCCTCGCGGGCGAGCGAGTCGTCGTCCTCGAGCTGGTGGGTGACGGGGTCGTAGGCGTCCACGTCGAAGCCCATCCGTTCGAGGTAGCTCTCGACGGCGGTGGAGTCGAGGCCGTCCTCGATGGCGGCGTCGACGTAGCCGAGCACGACGTCGAAGTTGGGGAGGACGACGTCGCCCTCGCCGACGTGGCCGGCATCGCCCTCGATGCGGACGTCGGCGTCGCGGAGGCGCTCGGTCGTCTCGGCGAGGCGGTCGGCGAGGCGGACGACGTCGGCGGGGAGCGCGGCGTCCGGGGAGCGCCACTCGACGGTGCCGAACTCCTCGCGGAGTTGGACCGGCGTCCAGACGACGCTCTCGGGCTCGAAGCAGCGCTGGACGACGCGCCGGTCGACGCCCGCGTCGGCGGCGGCGTGGACGAAGTCCTCGTAGCGGCGTTCGAGGCGTCGAACCCACTCCTCGCGGTCTTCGACGTACGGCCAGAGCCACCCCTGATGCGGGACGTCGGCGTAGGCGAGGCGCCGATAGAGCTTCGAGCGCGCGCCGGCGGCGAGGCGTCGCCCACGATAGTACGGCGAGGAGTTGCAGAGCGCGAGCGCGGGGTCGAGCGCGATGAAGGTGTTCAACTGGTCGATGGCGCGCTCGGGGAGCTGCTCGACGTGGACGTGCGTCCCGGCGCAGTGCCGGACGTACGCGAAGTCGTCGCCGACGACGCGGTTCTGGACGCGCGTGCGCTCGCTCGTGTGCTCGGCGATTTCGTCGTCGCTGATCGGCGTCGCGAGCGGAACGAGTTTCTTCCCGTCCTCGGCGGCGCGCCGGAGCACGCTCCCGACGCGGTCGTACAGCTCGGCTCGCAGCTCGTCGGTCGTCTCGCAGGGCGTCGTCTTTATCTCGAGGAGCGGCTCGACGAACTCGCGCTCGACGCCGGGCGCGGCGTCCGCGAGCCCGTCCGGAACGGCGAGTCGGCCCTCCTCGTCGACGACCCAGTACTCGACCTCGATGCTCCGACGTATCGGCTCTGTGTCTGGCGGTGTCACTGGCTACGTGGCGACCCGGTGGGTGGTGGACGATGCGACGCGACCTGTTCCATGTTATGGTGTACCACCCACCAGTTGCCGATGCGGGTATAAGAAACTTATCGCTCGCCGGCTCCGGAGCGGGCAGGGAGGGCGGGCGTCGGTGCCCGAACGTCCGTTTATCTCGCCTCCAATACCGAGAACGATAGGGTCCGGGCCCGAATACTGCCGTACACTCAGCTTTCGAGCGCCGCGAGCGCCTCGCGGGCGTCCTCCCGGTCGCTCGCGTCGCCGTCGCGGGCGTACCGCCCGATAGAGCGCGCCGCCGCGACGAGCGCATCCGCCTCGGCCGGTGGGACCTCGCCGTCGAGCGCGTGCATCCGGCGGACGTGGTCGTCCAGCGACTCGAGGAGCCCCGCTATCCCCTCCCACTCCGGGCCGTCGTCGAGGTACCGTCGGACGTCGTCGCGGTAGTCGGCGACTGCGTCCGCGTAGCCGTTCCCGCGCGCCGCGCGCATCGACTCCGGAACGTCGCTCGCGGGCGGGCGCTCGCCGTCGGGGGCGCCGCGCAGCAGCGAGACGAAGTAGAAGGACTCCGCCTCGGTGTGGTCGAAGGCGCGCGCGAACGCCGAGGCGACGTAGCGCAGCTCCCATGCCGCGAGCACGGTGTCGTCGAGGTCGAGGAGGTCGCCACCCCGGAGGAACCCCCGTGCGTGCGTGTATCGGCGCGCGGCCTCGCGGGCGCGCTCGGCGGCCGTCCGGTAGTCCTCGTCGCCGGCGGCCGCGACCGCGTCGTCCAGTTCGAGCGTCGGCGCGAGGTCGGTCTGCTCGCGGCGCTCCTCCTCCGTCGCGACGCTCTTGATGCTCCCGCAGGACGGGCAGGCGATACTTCCCGTCTCGTAGTACGACCACTGCGTCCCGCAGGCCGTGCATTCGCGTTCCCCGCGTACTTCCATACGGACACGTGGGGAGACGCGCGAAAAAGCGTGTCCCGTTCGGGCGCACACCGGCGCGAACGTTTTTGTCACGCACCGCGTTTGGTACGGTGAATCATGGACAAACTCATCAACGAGCCGACAGCGTACGTGGACGAGATGCTGGACGGGATGACCGCGACACACGACGGCCTGCGACGCCTCGACGGAACCGAGGTCGTCGTCCGCGCGGACGGCCCCGTAGAGGGGAAGGTCGCCGTCGTCACCGGCGGCGGGAGCGGCCACGAGCCGACGCACGCGGGCTACATCGGGGAGGGCATGCTCGACGGCGCGGCCGCCGGCGCGGTGTTCACCTCGCCGACCGCCGACGAGTTCGCGGCCCTCATCGAGGCCGCCGACGGCGGCGCGGGCGTCCTCTGCGTCGTGAAGAACTACGAGGGCGACGTGATGAACTTCGACACCGGCGCGGAGATGGCGGCCATGGAGGGCGTCGAGAACGTCGAGCAGGTCGTCGTGAACGACGACGTCGCCGTCGAGGACTCCCTCTACACGAGCGGGCGGCGCGGCGTCTGCGGGACCGTCCTCGTCCACAAGTGCGCGGGCGCGAAGGCGGCGGCGGGCGCGGACCTCGAGGAGGTGGCCCGCGTCGCCGAGAAGGTCGTCGACAACGTCGGGACGATGGGGATGGCGCTCACCTCCTGCGTCACACCCGAGAAGGGCGAGGAGACCTTCGACCTCGCTGAGGGCGAGATGGAGCTCGGCATCGGCATCCACGGCGAACCCGGCGTCGAGCGCACGGAGACGGCGTCGGCGGACGAGGTGGCGGACACCCTCCTCGACCACGTCCTCGAGGACCTCGACGTCGCGGCCGGCGAGGAAGTCGTCACCGTCGTGAACGGGATGGGTGGGACGCCGCTCTCCGAGCTCTACATCGTCCAGCGCCGCGTCGCCGAACGCCTCGACGAGGAGGGCATCGACGTCCACGACGCGTGGGTCGGCGACTACATGACCAGCCTCGACATGAAGGGCTGTTCGGTGACTGTCTGCCGGGTCGACGACGAACTGACGGAGCTGCTCGCGGCGCCAGCCGAGACGCCCGCGCTCACGGTGGGCGAATGAGCGCGGACTCGGATACGGAGGCGCTGCTCGACGCGCTCGAGCGCATCGACGAGCGCCTCCACGACGAGCAGGACTACCTCACGGAACTCGACTCGCGGATCGGCGACGCCGACCACGGGAACAACCTCGCGCGCGGCATCAGCGTCGTCACCGAGAAGCGCGACGAGCTCGCGGAGCAACCCATCGACGCGGCCGTGAAGACCGTGGGGACGACGCTCGTCTCCGAGGTCGGTGGCGCGGCCGGCCCGCTCTACGGCGGCTCCGTACTGTCCGCCTCGCAGGAACTCGAGGGCGGTCTCGACGCCGAGAGCGCGGTCGCGTTCGCCGAGGCCTACCGCGAGAAGCTCACCGACCGCGGCGGCGCGCGCCCCGGCGACAAGACGATGGTGGACGCGGTGACGCCCGCCGTCCACACCTTCCAGCGCGCCGTCGAGGAGGACGACCTCCCGCCTGTGGACGCGCTCGCGAAGGCCGTCGACGCCGCCCGACGCGGCGTCGAATACACGGTGCCGCTGCGGGCCTCGAAGGGGCGGGCGTCCTACCTCGGCCTGCGCGGGGTCGGCCACCGCGACCCCGGCGCGACGAGCACGCTCTTCGTCCTCGAGGAACTGCTCGCGACCGCCGAGGACCGACTCGGCGAGGCGTCGGTGGACGACGCGAGCGCGGCCGACGCCGCCGTCCACGGCGACGCCGGGGACGGGGGGGACGCGTAGATGGTCGGCTTGCTCGTCGTCTCGCACAGCGCCATGGCCGCCGAGGGAATCGTCGAAGTGGCCGCGCAGATGGCTCAGGAAGTATCGCTCGTCGCGGCGGGCGGCGACCCGGACGGGGGCATCGGGACGGACGCGGACGCCATCGCGGCCGGTATCGAGGAGGCCAACGACGGCGAGGGCGTCGTCGTGCTCGTCGACCTCGGGAGCGCGGTGATGAACGCCGAGCTCGCCGTCGAGATGGCGGACGTCGAGGCGGTGCTCGCGGACGCGCCCGTGCTCGAGGGCACCGTCAACGCCGCCGTCCACGCGGCGGGGTCGAAGGCGACGCTCCACTCGACGCTCGACGCCGCCGAGGAGGCGCGGGGGATGTCGAAACTGTAGGTCGATTCCGCAGAACGGACGCGGTGCTATCGAACGGTGATTCTTCGAAAAGCGAGCGACGCAGAACGTCGCTCACGGGTAAACGCAACGGAATGGAAGCGGGCGACCGGGAACAGCCCGGTCGCCCGCTGCCGCCCTGAATTGGTCCCCGCTGACGCTTCGGCCCTCCAAAGCGAAGCGTCACCTGTACCCAATGCCCCTGTGGTAATAAATGTGTCGTCAAATGTGAGTGGTGCCGCGACCAGCGCGGCGGTCACGAGCACGGACACATCAGTTTATTTTGGTTACATGACATCGGGCGCGACTGCACCACAATTATAGTACCGACCCGCATACGGACAATCGGCAGTAGTAACATGAACGACCTGACAGGGTTTCAGCGAGATCTGATGTACGTCATCGCGGGTGGGGACGAACCGCACGGGCTGGCGATCAAGGAGGAGCTCGAGGAGTACTACGAGAGCGAGGTCCACCACGGCCGACTCTACCCGAACCTCGACACGCTCGTCGACAAGGGGCTCGTCGACAAGGGGCAACTCGACCAGCGAACGAACTACTACACGCTGACGCGTCGCGGGCGACGCGAACTCGAAGCGCGTCGCGAGTGGGAAGACGAGTACGTCGACCTCTGAGTTACCAGAGGACGACCGGCCAGAGGAAGGTGAACAGCGCGTAGATGAGGACGGTCAGCACGGCCGTCATCACGAGGTTCAGGACGACGCCCGCGCGCATCATGTGTTTCTGCTCCAGGTAGCCGCTGCCGAAGACGATGGCGTTCGGCGGGGTCGCGACCGGGAGCGCGAACGCGAAGGAGGCAGCGACGGCGCCGGAGACCGCGAGGAAGATCGCGGCCGCGTAGTCCGCGAGTCCGAGCGTCGCCGCGAGCACGCCGCCGAGGCTGATGAGCACGGGGACGATGATGGTCGCGGTCGCGGTGTTCGACGTCATCTCCGTGAGGAAGATGATGAGGAGGACGACGACGGCGACGATGAGGACGATGGGCGCGCCCGTCAGCGCGTTGAACACCGTCTCCGCGATCCACTTCGTCGCGCCGGTCTCCGCGAAGCCGCTGGCGAGCGAGAGGCCGCCGCCGAACAGCAGGATGGTGCCCCAGTCGATGTCCTCGAGCTCCTCCCACTCCATCGTGTCGAAGAGGACGAGCGCGGGGATCGCGTAGAGGCCGACCATCACGTAGTAGAGGAGACCCTGATGGCCGTTCGTCGTGCCGAGCAGGGTCTCACCGGAGCCGCCGAAGACCGTCGTGTACGTCACGGGGTTCATGTACGGCTGGAGGAAGTCCCCGAGGCCGCCGAGCACCCAGAGGAGCGCCGTCGCGCCGAAGATGCCGGCGACGATCCGGCCCTCGCGCGGGAGGTCGCCCTCCTCGCGGAGGTAGCGACGGGCTTCGGCGCGCGCGTCGCTCACGTCGTCGACCTCCGGCGGGAAGAGGACGTACGTGAGCACGAACCAGACGATGGGGAGCGTGACGACGACGATGGGGATGCCGATGAGGAGCCAGTCGAAGAACGTGATCTCGTAGTTGAGGAGCTGCTCGAGTTGGCCGGCGACGATGGCGTTCGGCGGCGTGCCGATGAGGGTGCCGACGCCACCCACCGAGGCGGCGTACGCGGTGCCGAGCAGCATCGCGACCTGCATGTTCGTGAAGGAGCCGTCGTCGCCCTGCTCGCGGAGGTCCTCGCGGCCGATGACCTGCGTGAGGACGCCGACGGCGATGGGCGCCATCATCGCGGACGTCGCGGTGTTCGACACCCACATCGAGAAGAACGCGGTGGCGATCATGACCGCGCCGATGAGCTTCCGCGGCGAGGAGCCCATCGTCGCCATGAGCCAGAGCGCGACCCGGCGGTCGATGTCGTACTTCTGGAGCGCGTTCGCGAGCATGAAGCCCGCGATGAAGAGGAAGATGAGGTGGTCGGCGAACGGCGCGAGCGCGGCGTCGATGTCGCCGTAGATACCGAACGCGGTGAGCAACACCGGAATCGAGAGCGCGGTGACGGCGAGCGGGAGCGCGCCGCTGACCCAGCAGATCGCCGCGAAGACGAGCGTCGCGACGGCGTACTTCCCGGCGAGCGAGAGCCCTTCGGGGGTCGGTGCGAGTGCGACCAGCACGGTGGCGAGCGCCGCGAACGCGACGACGGCGAGTCGACCGCGCTGGGTCGAGAGATCCGGTCGTATCATTGATTCAGACCACCATTCCCAATTCTTCGGTTAATGATTAACGATTTTCGACCGACCGGGTCGCGGACGCGAGCGTCGTCCGCCATCGACAAACGCCACCTCGCCGTAGACGCGTGCATGCAGTCGCGACACGCCACCGCGCTCGTCGGCCTGCTCGCCTCGCTCGCCGTCAGCGTCGCGATTTACTACTACACCGGCTGGGTCCTCTTCTTCCTGCTCGTCCCGTTCGTCCCCCTGCTCTTTCGCGGACGCGACGAGGAACGCGAACCGCTTCCGCGCCGAACCTGCCCCGAGTGCGGGTACGCGACGAGCGACCCCGAGGTCCGCTACTGCCCGCGCGACGGGACCGAGCTCGACTAGTCGTCCTCGCCCGACTTCACGGACGCCGCCACGTCGTCGAGCGACGTCTGGACGGTGTCGGCGGTGACCACGGACGGCCCGACGGCCTCGGGTTCGATGCGTGCGCCCGCGAGCAGCTCCGGGAGGACGAGGCGGACGAAGTGGACGACGAGCACGAGGAGCATCGGCCCGAGGAAGATGCCGTGCCACCCGAAGAGGAGGGGGCCGAACGTGTACGCGAGCATCACCATCCCGAGGTGGAGGTTCCGCCCGGAGACGTACGGGCGCAACACGAGGTCCGGGATGACGTCCACGATGACGAAGGAGACGGCGACGAAGACCGCCGGGAACCAGAACGCGCCCGGCGCGGCGCTCGACGCCCGGAAGAGCAGGAGGAGGCTCACCGGGACGTAGACGAGTTTGATGCCGACGACGGGGACGAGGCTCGCGATGCCGACGAGCAGGCCGACGAGCGCCGGATACGGGATCCCGACGCCTGCGGGCGCGGCGTAATCGAGGAGGCTGTAGGAGATGCCGCCGATAGCCGCCGTCATCACCGCGTTCAGGATGTTCCCGAAGAAGATGATCGAGAAGTCGCGGTCGATGCGCTTCGCGTACGCGTGCACGACGCCGTCCGCGTCGTCGAAGCGCCGGTGGAACCACGACGCGAGGCGCTGGTCGTCGCGCAGCAGGTAGAAGACGATGATGAGCATCATGAACGCGTGGATCGCGACGCTCCCGAAGAAGCCGAGGTAGCCCTGCGCGGCCTCGAGTATCTGCCGGACCGCCGCGAGCGCGTCCGGCGAGTCCAGTATCGACTGGGGGTCTTGGACGATGCTCGAGACGTCGATGTACGGCTGGAGCATCGTCTCCAGCTGCTCGAAGCTGTCCGGATGCGCGGTCAGGTAGGCGTTGAACTCCTGGAGGCCGATTGCGGAGACGTACGCGAGGAGGAGGAGCGCCGGGAGCGCGAACGCGACGATGCTCACCGCCGCCGCGAGCGACGGCGGGCGGATACGCGTCCGGAGCTGCCGATAGACCGGCCGGATGGCGTAGTAGATGAAGAGGCCGAAGACGAACGTCCCGATGAACGAGTAGACGACGTAGGCGAGGACGCTCGCGAGCGCGAGCCCCGCCACCCACCAGCCGAGTCGGGCGCGGTCGATGTCCCACCTCGAGTCCATACGGACACGTCACCCTCGGGTGGCAAAAACCCACCCACACCGGTGTCTTTTTTCCCGCGACCCGTAGTACGGTGGTCGTGGTCGACCTCGCGAGCACGCTCGCCGCCGCCCCCATCGACAGCCGCGTCGTCCGCCTCGGCGTCGCCGTCGGCCTCGGGTTGTTCCTCGGCCTCGAGCGCGAGTGGTCGCAGAAGGCCGCCGGCATCCGGACGTTCGCGCTCATCAGCGTCCTCGGCACCGTCTTCACCACCTTCGACGCCGCGATGTGCGGCGTCACCCCGATCGACGGCGTCATCGACGCGGGCTGTCTCCCCGCCCTCTCCGCCGTCGGCGCGGGCTTCGTCGTCGTCCTCGCCGGCGTCCTGATGCTCGACGGCCTGCGTCGCGGCTCCGGCGGGGCGGAGACGAGCCTCCACCTCACCACCGCCGTCAGCCTCCTCGTCGCGTACGGCGTCGGCCTCCTCGTCGGCCTCGGCGAGATACTGCCCGCGACCGTCGTCGCCGTCACCTCGTCGCTCCTCCTCGTCTTCAAGCGCGAGCTCCACGAGCTCGCGTGGGGCCTCTCCGCCGAGGAACTGCGCTCGACCGCCGAGTTCGCCATCATCGCGTTCGTCGTCTACCCGCTCCTCCCGGCCGGCACGTACACGCTCGGCGTCGCGAGCTACGGCGTCCAGATCGAACCGCGCGTCGTCTGGCTGATGGTCGTCTTCGTCGCCGGCATCGGCATCGCGAACTACGTCGTCGTGAAGGCCTACGGGAGTCGCGGCATCGCCGTCACCGGCTTCTTCGGCGGCCTCGCGTCCTCCACGGCGGTCGTCGGGACGATGCTCGATCACGTCTCCCGGGACGAGGACGCCGCCGACTACGCCGTCGCGGGCGTCCTCCTCGCGAACGCCGCGATGGCGCTTCGCAACCTCGTCATCGTCGTCGTCTTCACGCTCGGCTACGCCGACCCGCCGCTCGTCGCCGTCGGCGTCCCGCTCGCCGTCGTCGTCCTCGGGAGCGTCGCCGTCGCCTACGCCGTCGCCGACTGGCGGACGACCGTCGACGTCGAACTCTCCAGCCCGTTCTCGCTGCGCAACGCCCTCGGCTTCGGCGCCATCTTCCTCCTCATCGTCGCCGGGAGCGGCCTCGCGCGCGGCGCGTTCGGCGCGCTCGGCTTCTACGTCACCGCCGTCGGCTCCGGCCTCGTCTCCTCCGCCGGCGTCGCCACCTCCGCCGTCGTCCTCTATCGCACCGGCGAACTCGCCGCGAACGAGGCCGCCGTCGCCGTCATGCTCGCCACGGGCGCGAGCATCGTCGTGAAGGCCGGCCTCGCCGCCGCGAGTTCGAACCGGGCGTTCGCTCGCGGCGTCGTCACCGCGAGCGCCGGCCTCCTCGCCGCCGCCGGCGTCGCCGTCCTCCTCGTGTAGCGCGGTCGCGGTCTTTAGGAGGGCGCCAGTCCCAGATGGGGTATGGACAGGGACACCGCCGAGGTCAGCGTCGACTCCTTCCCCGGTGAGCGCGCCCGCGAATGGGTCGAGCGCCACCACGAGCACGCCGCCCCGAGCACCTACGTCTACGACTTCGTCTGGGACATCACCGAGGACGCCGTCGGTCCCTTCTGTACGGACGTCGACGGGAACGTCCTCCTCGACTTCACCGCGCACGTCGCCTCCGCGCCCCTCGGCTACAACAACCCGAAGATACTCGAGAAGCTCGAGTCGTTCGACCTCGTCGACCCCATGAAGATCGCCGGGCAGGACTTCTACGTCAGCGGCGGCGGGAGCGTCGAGGACCCCGACCTCCCCGGACCCACCCAACTGCTCGACCGGCTCACGGACGCCACGAGCCACTACGACCTCGACACCGCGTTCCTCTCCAACTCGGGCGCCGAGGCCGTCGAGAACGCCATCAAGATCTGTTACGCCGAGCGCGGCCATCGCGGCGTCACCTTCGACGGCGCGTTCCACGGCCGCACCCTCGGCGCGCTCTCGCTCAACCGCTCGAAGGCCGTCCAGCGCCGCGGCTTCCCGGAGGTGCCGGGCGTCCTCAGCCTCCCCTACTGCGCCTGCGAGGGCGAGTGCACCTGCGGGTGGAAGACGGACGGCCCCGGCGGGAACCGCCTCGCGGACGCCCTCCACCCCACGCGCGGGCCCGTCCCCGCCGACGAACTCGCGTTCGTGATTCTGGAGCCACAGCAGGGCGAGGGCGGCTACCGCGTCGCCAACGACGAGTTCGCCCGCGACATCGCCGCCGCCAAGGAGGAGCACGGCTTCAAGGTCATCAGCGACGAGATCCAGTCCGGTCTCGGCCGCACCGGCGAGATGTGGGGCATCGACCACCTCGACCTCGACCCGGACGTCATCACGTCCGCGAAGGGGCTTCGGGTGGGCGCGACCGTCGCGAACGAGAACCTCTTCCCCGAGGAGACCGGCCGGCTCTCCTCGACGTGGGGCGCCGGTGACCTCCTCGCGTCCGCGCAGGGCGTCGCCACCATCGAGGCCATCCACGAGCACGACCTCCTCGCGAACGTCCGCGAGCGCGGCCGCCAGTTCATCGACCTCCTCACCGACCTCGATTCGGAGTACGTCACCGACGTTCGCGGGCGCGGCCTCATGCTCGCCATCGAACTCGACTCGAAGGAGCGACGCGGCGCGCTCATGAAGGCCTGCCTGACGCGCGGCCTCCTCACGCTCGGCTGTGGGCACAAGACCCTCCGACTCCTCCCGCCGCTCGACGCCACCGAGCGCGAAATCGACCTCGGGTTCGCCATCCTCGCGGACGCCCTCGACGACTCGCGCGTCACGCAGGCCGGCGCGGGCGACGACGAGGGCGGCGACGTCGTCTAAGCCCGACGCGACGCGCCGTCGCGGCCGTTGTCGAGGGCACGCTACTCCAGCGTCGCGTCGAAGCCCACCCACTCGCGGGACTGCCCGGAGAGGCCGCGCGCGCGGAGCTCCGCGCCGTCCTCGCCCTCCCGAACGTCGATGCGACCCGAGCAGAACTGCGAGAGCGTGCTGAGCGCGCGTTCGTCGTGCATCGCCGGGTCGACGAGGAAGACGCCGAGGCCGTCGACGCTGTCCACCCGGCCGACGAGCGTGTGCACGAAGCGCGAGACGGACTGGAGCTCGCCGAACGAGAGCAGCGTCGAGAGCGAGCAGACGCCGGTCCGGACGCCGTCGACGCCCGCGCGCTCGAAGGAGCGGTGGACGTCCGAGAAGCGCATCCCGATTCCCGTGAGGTCCGAGGGCCCGGAGACCGGGAGGACGCGAGCGGACACGTCCGCGTCCTCCCCGCCGACGCAGTCGATTATCGCCGTGCGCTCCGCGTCCATGGCGATTCCGGCGCGCTCGCAGTCACCGGCGAGCCGCCCCGCGCGGCGGTTCGTCGTCACGACCACCGTCCCCTCCTCGGCCGCCCCCGCGAGCATGCGGAGCGCGAGCGTCCGCGCCCCGCCGTGCGGCGGTCCCGCGATCAGGACGCTCGAGCCCGCCTCGACGTCCGCGAGCGGCAGCCCCTCGAATCCGTAGGCGCCCTCACGCATCGGCACCACCCCCGCCCTCGACGCGCTCGCGCCGGAGCTCGAGTTGCTCCATCGCCTCGTCGGCGAGCATGGTGAGGAGTTCGCGCTCGCGCTCCCCGAACGACCGGGGTTCGTCGTCGTAGACGCAGAACGTCCCGATGGCCTGCCCGTCCGGCGTGACGAGCGACGCGCTCGCGTAGAACGCGATGCCGGCCGCGCGCAGCCCCTCGTTCGCCTCGAAGCGCGGGTCCTCGCGCACGTCCTCGATCACCGTCACGTCCTCGTCGAGGAGCGCGTACGTGCAGACCGTCTCCTCGCGCTCTATCGGGTCGAACGCGATACCGTGGCAGGCGAGGAAGCGCTGCTCGTGGGCGTCGATGAGGCCGATTGCGGCCGCCTCCACGTCGAAGAGTGCGGTCGCGAGCTCCCCCAGTC
The DNA here is from genome assembly GCF_003721175.2 of Halarchaeum sp. CBA1220. GTDB lineage: Archaea > Halobacteriota > Halobacteria > Halobacteriales > Halobacteriaceae > Halarchaeum > Halarchaeum grantii. Next base: position 48,539 of record NZ_CP054707.1, on the reverse strand, counting down.
GGTCGAGGGAGCCCCCGAGCGCGTCGGGGTCGAGCGCGTATCGCTCGAGCGCTGCGAGACGCGCGTCCTCGTCCTCGGGCAGGGGGTAGGCGGTCTGGCACTGGAACGCGAGCGCGTGCTCGAGGACGTCGCGGAGTTCCGCGCGGGACTCCGGGTCGTCCTTCGTGACGTAGTCCGCGATGACGTCGCCGAACGCGGCGGTGTCGACGTCCGTGACGGGCGTCGAGGTGAAGAGGATACAGGTGGTGTCCGGCGCGTGCTCGCGGACCTCGCGAACGAGCTCGAGGCCGGTGCCGTCCGGCAGCTCGTACTCGGTGACGAGCGCGTCGAGGGTGTCCGAGTCAGTCGCGTCGAGCGCGTCGTGCGCCTCGGCGGCCGTCCCCGCCGTCGCCGTCTCGTACCCGGCGTCCGCGAGCGCGTCGCGGGTCGCCGCGAGCGCGTCCGCGTCGGGGTCGACACAGAGGATCATCGCTCGCACTTCGCCGCCGGGGCTGTTGAATGGTGGGGCTAGTACTGGTAGCGGCGCCCCTCCTCCTCGTTCTGCGGGAGGCCCTGGCCGCCCGCGCCCGCCATCTCGTCGTAGCTCATCCCCGCGAGGTACTCGTCGTACGTCGTGTCGTACTCGCTGCGGAGGTTGAAGTCGAGCTTGCCGGACTGGACGTAGGAGTCGAAGAGCGCGTGGATCGCGCGCCGGACGAGCTCGTCCGAGTCCTCGGGGTCGAGCGCGGCGACGAGCATCGCGAGTTCGGTGCGCGCCTCTCGGTCGAGGTCGAACTCGGCCGTCTTCAGCGCGCTGTTCGCGTCCTGCACGTCGTCGACGAGGTCGTCGAGACTCATACGGCCGTGTTCTCGCGGCGGCGGGAAGGGGGTTTCGACGGCGCGACTTCGACTCGTGTCGCCACCCCTAAGCGCGCGCCACCCCGAGAGCGGGACATGACGGATGCGGACGCCGAGACGGGCGACACCGCCGCCGACCCGCGGGACTGTCTCCCCGGTGACGTCGCGGCCGTGCAGGACGCGCTCGTCTCGTGGTACGAGGACGACCACCGCTCGTTCCCGTGGCGCGAGACGACGGACGCCTACGAGATACTCGTCTCCGAGGTGATGAGCCAGCAGACCCAGCTCCAACGCGTCGAGACGGCGTGGCACGAGTTCCTCGAGCAGTGGCCGACCGTCCACGACCTCGCCGCCGCGCCGCGCTCCGAGGTGGTGGGGTTCTGGACCGGCCACTCGCTCGGCTACAACAACCGCGCGCGCTACCTCCACGAGGCCGCCCAGCAGGTCGTCTCCGAGTACGACGGCGCGTTCCCCGAGGACCCCGACGAGCTTGAGGAGCTGATGGGCGTCGGCCCCTACACCGCGAACGCCGTCGCGTCCTTCGCGTTCGACAACGGGAACGCCGTCGTCGACACGAACGTCAAGCGCGTGCTCCATCGGGCCTTCGGCGTCCCGGACTCTGCGGACGCCTTCGAGGTCGTCGCGAGCGCGCTCATGCCCGCCGGCGAGTCGCGCGTCTGGAACAACGCCATCATGGAGCTCGGCGGCGTCGCCTGCGAGAAGACCCCGAGCTGCGACGAGGCGGGCTGTCCGTGGCGGCCGTGGTGTGACGCCTACGAGACCGGCGACTTCACCGCGCCCGACGTCCCCGAGCAGCCGACCTTCGAGGGGTCGCGCCGCCAGATGCGCGGGCGCGTCGTGAAGGCGCTCTCCCGGCACGGCGAGCTCGCGTTCGACACGCTCGGCCCGCGCGTCCGCGTCGACTACGCGCCCGAGGGGGAGTACGGCCGCGAGTGGCTTCGGGGGCTCGTGGACGACCTCGCGGACGACGGCCTCGCCGAGCTCGCGGAGCGCGACGGCGAGACGGTCGTCCGGCTCCGGGAGTGAGGGAGAGAAACCGTTTTGCCCGTCGCCCGTCTCCCGTCGTGGCGTGCACGCCATCACGAACAGCGGCTGGGTGGAGGTCATCACGGGGTGTATGTTCTCGGGGAAGACCGAGGAGATGCTCCGTCGCCTCCGCCGCGCCGAGATCGCCGGACAGGAGGTCGCGGCGTTCTCGCCCGCCATCGACGACCGCTACGGCGAGGAGTCGCTGGGCTCGCACGCGGGGTCGACGTGGCGCGCGACCGTCGTCGAGACCACCGTCGAGGGCGTCCGCTCGATTCCGGAGTACTTGAACGGCGAGCAGGTGGTCGCCATCGACGAGGCGAACTTCTTCCCGGACGCACTCGTCGAGGTCTGCGAGGAACTCGCCGCCGACGGCCGGCGCGTCGTCGTCTCCGGGACGGACCAGACCTTCCGGGGCGAGCCGTTTCATCCCGTCCCCGAGCTCGTGGCGGTCGCTGAGTACGTCGAGAAACTGCAGGCGATCTGCACGCAGTGCGGCGAGCCGGCGACGCGGAACCAGCGCCTCGTCGACGGCGAACCCGCACACTACGACGACCCGACGGTGGTCGTGGGCGCCGAGGAGGCCTACGAGGCGCGCTGTCGGAACTGCCACGAGGTCAGGCGCGACGCGCCGGTCGACGCCGCGACGCGCGAGCGGTGAGCGGTGCGTGCCGTCGATGGACGGGCGCGAGCGCACGCCGACGGCGGACGCGGTTTTCGCGTGGCTGACACGCGCGCGTTTTCGACAGTCGTTTAGGGAAGGGGGACTTGTCTCCGCTAAATGGGTTCGTGTATCATCTGCGGCGTCTCCACCGACGGTCATATCTGCGAGACACACGAGGAGGACGCCGTCTTCGAGTTCCGCGGTTCGAAACCTGAGCAGCTCACATCCGGACGCTACTACGAGGGGAGCGTCGACGGCTTCGCCGAGTTCGGCGTCTTCGTCGACCTCGGTGAGAACGTCACCGGCCTCCTCCACAAGAGCGAGATTCCCCAGCGCCTCGACGCGCTCGACTGGGAGCCCGGCGACACCGTCTACGTGCAGGTCGACGACGTCCACGGAAACGGGAACGTCGACCTCTCGTGGTCGATCCGCCAGGCCGAACGCGAGTTCCGTGGGATGCTCATCGACGACCCGGACGCACCGACGAACGCCGAACTCCCCGACGACGAGTCCGAGGCACCGCCCGGCGCGACCGACTCGGCGGAGCCGGAGACCGAGACAGCCGACGAACCGGCCGCGGAACCCGAGGAATCGGAGTCCGAAGAGCCGGAGCCCGATGTGGCCGACGAGGCGGGAGCCGACTCGGCCGACGAACCGGCCGTGGAGTCGGAGCCGGAGGAGCCGGAAGCCGAGGAACCGGAGACCGAGACGGAAGCCGAGGAGGCCTCCGAGGGCGCCGACGCCGACGTCGCGCGCGTCCAGATCGACGCGCTCGACGAGCACGTCGGCGACGACGTCGCGCTCGAAGCCGAGGTCACGGGCGTCCGCCAGACCTCCGGCCCGACGGTCTTCGAGCTGACGGACGAGACGGGGACGGTCGACGCCGCCGCGTTCGTCGAAGCGGGCGTCCGGGCCTACCCCGAGGTCGAGGCGGGCGACGTCGTCCACCTCGTCGGCGAGGTCGAGCGCCACCACGGCGAACTGCAGGTCGAGACGGACGCCCTCGACGTCCTCACGGGCGCCGAGGCGCAGGCCGTTCAGGACCGCCTCGAGGCACAGGTGACCGAGCGCGCGAGCCCCGATGACGAGACGCTGCTCGTGCAGGACGCCGAAATCGACGTCGTGCACGACGACCTCGTCGCGGCCGCGACGGAGATCCGCCGCGCCGTCATCGAGTCCCGCCCCGTCATCGTCCGGCACACGGCGGACGTCGAGGGCTACGTCGGTGGCTCCGCTATCGAGCGCGCCGTCCTCCCGCTCGTCCGCGAGGAACACACCGCGAGCGACGCCGAGTACCACTACGTCGACCGCCGGCCGCTCGACGACGGCTTCTACACGCTCGACGACGCGACGAAGGACGTCACGTCGATGCTTGAGGCCGCCGACCGCCACGACGAGAAGCACCCGCTGTTCGTCCTCGTCGGCTCCGGGAGCACCCGCGAGTCCGTGGACGGCCTCGGCCTGCTCGACATCTACGACGCGCCGACGGTCGCGCTCGACGGCGGCTACGCGGACGGCGAGGCCGCCGACGCGGCGGACGTCCTCGTCTCCCCCACGCAGCACGGCGAAACGCCGGTTTCGACGGGCGTGCTCGCCGCGCACCTCGCGGGAATGGTGAACGCGGACGTTCGGGCGGACATCGGCCACCTCCCCGCGATCCCGTTCTGGGGCGAGACGCCGGCCGTCTACGCGGACCTCGCCGCCGAGGCGGGCTACGAGGCGGAGACGGTCGCGGACGTCCGTGACGCGCTCGCTCTCGAGGCGTTCTATCAGGCCTACGAGGACAAGCGCGAAATCGTCGCGGACCTCCTCTGGGACGAGGCGGACACGAGCCTCGTCGGCCACATCGGCTCGCAGTTCCGCGAGAAGCTCGAGACGGAGTTCGAGACCGCCGAGCCGCACCTCGAAGCGCGCGACGCGGGCGCGGCGACGGTCGAGGTCCTCGACGTCGACAGCTACACCCACCGCTACGACTTCCCGCCCGTCGACCTCCTGCTCGACGCGCTCTATCGGGAGCGCGCCGACGGCGAGTACGTCCTCGTGGGCGCGGACAGCGACGAACTCCGCGTGCGCTCGACGGGCGACGTCGACGTGCGCGCGGTCGGCGAGACCGTCAAGGCGGAGCTCCCGGAGGCGGGCGTCGTCCCGCGCGGTGCGCAGGACGGCCGCGTCGAGTTCCTGAGCGGCGAGCGCGACGCCGTCGTCGAGGCGGCCGTCGACGCCATCGTCGCGCAACTCGAGTAACGCGGACCCTTCGGGTCCGCGAAAAGCGAGCGGGAGCGACGCGACCGACGGGCGAGTAAGCGCGTTCGCGCCGGTCGGCGTTTCGACCCCCCAACGACATCCTTTTGCGTCGCGACCGGCTGATTCACTCCCAATGAGTAGCGAGGCCGAGAGCGGCGAGGGCGAGGCGTTCGCGGCGGCGTGCGAGGCCCTCGTTTCGCGCATCCTCTCGGGCGAGGTCGGGCAGGACGACGTGGAGAGCGCGAAGCTCGAGGTGTGCTCGGAGTACTCGGTCGCACGGGTGCCCAAACACACCGACCTGCTCGATCACGCGCCCGACGGCCGGCGCGAGGAGTTAGAGGAGGTCCTCCAGCGCAAGCCCGTCCGCACCGCCTCGGGCGTCGCGCCCGTCGCGGTGATGACGAGCCCGCACCTCTGCCCGCACGGGAAGTGTCTCTACTGTCCGGGCGGGCCCGCCTCCGAGTTCGGGAGCGCGCAGTCCTACACCGGCCACGAGCCGGCGGCGGCGCGCGGCGAGCAGAACGACTACGACCCCTACGGGCAGGTGACGCTCCGGCTGAACCAGCTCCGCGAGATCGGCCACCCCGTCGACAAGGTGGAGCTCATCATCATGGGCGGGACGATGACGGCGCGCAGTCACGACTACCAGGAGTGGTTCGTGAAGCGCTGCCTCGAGGCGCTGAACGACCACGACCTCGACGTCGAGCCCGCGCCCGCCCAGGGCGTCTCCTTCGCGCAGAGCGAGGAGGAGTACGAGTTCCGGTATCTGGAGGACGTGAAGACGGAGAACGAGTTCGGGGACATCCGCAATATCGGGACGACGTTCGAGACGAAGCCCGACTGGTGCGACCCCGAGCAGGTGGACAGGATGCTCGACCTCGGCGGGACGAAGGTCGAGGTGGGCGTCCAGACGACGTACGAACGCATCAATCGGGAGATGCATCGCGGGCACGGGAATCAGGCCTCCATCGACGCGAACCGCAACCTGCGGAACGCGGCGTTCAAGGTCGGCTTCCACATGATGCCCGGCCAGCCCGGGATGACGGAGGCGATGGTGGAGGAGGACTTCCGCCGGCTCTTCGCCAACCCCGAGTGGCGCCCCGACTACCTGAAGATTTACCCGACGCTCGTCGTGCGCGGCACGCGCGTCTACGACCAGTGGCGCCGCGACGACTTCGACCCCCTCCAGAACGAGCAGGCCGCCGAGCTCGTCGCGCGCGTGATGAAGGACCTCCCGCGCTACGTTCGCCTCCAGCGCGTCCAGCGCGACATCCCGGCGGACTTCATCGACGCGGGCGTCTGGAAGTCGAACCTCCGCCAGCTCGCGTGGCAGAAGATGGACGAGCACGGCTGGGAGTGCGAGTGCATCCGCTGTCGTGAGGTCGGGATGAACGACGCGGAGCCCGAGACCGTCGAGATGGGGACCATCGAGTACGAGGCCGCCGGTGGCCAAGAGCAGTTCATCAGCTTCGAGGACTTCGAGCAGGACCTGCTGGTGGGCTTCGCGCGCCTGCGCTTCCCCGGCGAAGTGGCGCGCGAGGAACTGGAGGGCGCCGCGCTCCTGCGCGAACTCCACGTCTACGGGGACGCGGTGAGCGTCGGCGAGGAGAGCGGCGAGGGCGACCAGCAACACCGTGGCTACGGCCGACGGCTAATGTGCGAGGCCGAGGAGCGCGCCCGCGACGCCGGCTACGAGAAGCTCGCCGTCATCTCCGGCATCGGCGCGCGCCAGTACTACAAGCGGAAGCTCGGCTACCACCAAGACGGCCCCTACGTCTCGAAGCGCCTGTAGACCACTGCGAGCGACGCGAGCGGGCGCCCGTCGGGGTCTCCGACTCCTCAGCCGTCGTTCGCGGCGGCTTGGGGCGCGAGAATCGCGTAGACGGCGTCGTTCGCGGGGACGTCGATGCCGTGCTCGCGCGCGTGCCCGACGACGCTCCCGTGGAGCGCGTCGAGCTCCATGCGCTTGCCGTGCGTGAGGTCGTAGTGGAGACTCGAGTAGTTCCCCTCGTTGTCCATCGCCTCCATCGCGTCCAACCACTTGCTCACCGGGTCCCACTCGAAGCGGACGCCCTCGGCGTGCGCCACCGAGACGACTTCCTCCATGACGCGCCGGTAGAGTCGCCACGACGCCTCGTTCTCGCGGACGTCGCCGAACGGCCGGCGCGTCGTCGCGGTGAGGCCGGCCTGCGCGCAGATGAGCGCGAGCTTGTCCCAGAGCGTCCCGTGGAGGTTCTCGGTGTAGTCGGCGGTCATCCCCGCCGCGCTCTCGCAGGCGTCGAGAAAGGCGTCCGCGAGCGCCGAGCGCGCCGGCGGCTCCGCCGCGACGTCGTGGTACTGTCCGAAGACGATCTTCGCGGGCCCGCCCGTGTGCTCGACGACGCCGGGTTCCTTGATGGTCGAGAAGATGTAGGCGACGCCGCCCCAGACGCGCTCCGCTCCGACCGCGTCCGCGAGCACCGCCTCGTTCTCGACGCCGTTCTGTAGCGAGAGCACGGCCGAGTCCGCGCCGAGCAACGCGTCGAGGTGCCCCGCGACCGCCTCGGTGTCGAAGGACTTCACGCAGACGAGCACGACGTCGACCTCGCCGATGTCCTCGGGGTCGTCCGTCGCCGGGAGGTCGAGCGCGAAGTCGCCCGCGACGCTCTCGACGGTGAGCCCGTCCCGCTGGAGGGCGTCGAGGTGGTCGCCGCGAGCGATCAGCGTCACGTCGTGGCCCTGCTGGGCGAGGCGGCCGCCGTAGTACGCACCGACGCCGCCCGCGCCGTAGACAGCGATCTCCATACGCGAGTGCAGGGCGCCGTCGGACAAAGGGATGCGGGAGTCGGCGGCACAGGCTCGCGGGTCGTTTCACTCCCCGCTCGCGTTCCCCTGATCCCTCCGGGACCACGTAACCACAGTACAAAAGGGTGGGAGGCTGTTAGGACCGGTATCATGGACGAGAAGCGGGAACTGACGAGCGTCGACCTCGTCGCGCTCACCGCGGAACTGAACGGCTACGCGGGCGCGGTGGTCGACAAGGCCTACCTCTACGGCGACGACCTCGTCCGCCTGAAGATGCGGGACTTCGACGAGGGTCGCGTCGAACTCCTCGTCGAGGTCGGGGAGACGAAGCGCGCGAACGTCGCGCGCCCCGAGCACGTGCCGAACGCGCCCGGCAGACCCCCGAACTTCGCGAAGATGCTCCGCAACCGCCTCTCCGGCGCGAACCTCCACGAGGTCCGCCAGCACGGCTTCGACCGCATCCTCGAGTTCGAGTTCCGCCGCGAGGACCAGGACACCACCATCATCGCCGAGCTGTTCGGCGACGGCAACATCGCGGTGCTCGACCAGAACGGCGAAGTCGTGGACTCCCTCGATACGGTGCGCCTCAAGTCCCGGACGGTCGCGCCGGGGAGCCAGTACGGCTTCCCGCAGTCGCGACTCGACCCGCTCGACCTCGACTACGAGCGCTTCGCCGAGCGGATGCGCCAGTCCGACACCGACCTCGTGCGGACGGTCGCGACCCAACTCAACTTCGGCGGCCTCTACGGCGAGGAGCTCTGCACGCGCGCCGGCGTCGAGAAGACGAAGGACATCGCGGAGGCGGGCGACGAGGAGTTCGAGGCCATCTACGACGCGATGGAGCGCCTCCTCGACGACGTGAATGCCGGCCGCACCGATCCACGGGTGTACTACGAGGAGGACGACGATGCCGAGCGACGCGTCGACGTGACGCCGCTCCCTCTGGAGGAGCGCGCGGACCTCCGCTCGGAGGCCTTCGACTCGTTCAACGACGCGCTCGACGACTACTTCACGAACCTCGAGACGGAGGCCGACGAGGGCGGCGAGGAGACGACGTCGAAGCCCGCTTTCGAGGAGGAAATCGCGAAGCGCGAGCGCATCATCGAACAGCAGGAGGGCGCGATAGAGAACTTCGAGGAGCAAGCCGAAACCGAGCGCGAGAAGGCCGAACTCCTCTACGAGCGCTACGACCTCGTGGACGAGGTGCTCTCGACGGTCCGGCAGGCCCGGCGCGCAGGCTACGGCTGGGACGACGTCGAGGCGCGCTTCGAGGAGGGCAAAGAGCAGGGCATCGAGGCCGCCGAGCACGTTGCGGGCGTCGACCCGGAGAACGGCCTCGTCCGCCTCCGACTCGACGGGCACACCATCTCGCTCGACCCCGAGGCTGGCGTCGAGAAGAACGCGGACGGCCTCTACACGGAAGCCAAGCGCATTCAGGAGAAGAAGGAGGGCGCGCTCTCCGCGATTGCGGACACCCGCGAGGAACTCGAGCAGTGGCAGCGCCGCCGCGAGGAGTGGAGCGAGGAGGAGCACGAAGACGAGGAGGAAGACGACGAAGAGCCCGAGAACGTCGACTGGCTCTCGCGTGCGTCCATCCCGGTTCGCAAGCAGGAGCAGTGGTACGACCGCTTCCGCTGGTTCCGAACGAGCGACGGGTTCCTCGTCATCGGCGGCCGGAACGCCGAGCAGAACGAGGAGATCGTCGAGAAGTACATGGACGGCTACGACCGCTTCTTCCACGCGCAGGCCCACGGCGGCCCCGTGACCGTCCTCAAGACCTCGGCACCGAGCGAGCCCTCCCAGGACATCGAGCTCCCCGAGAGCTCGCTCGAGGAGGCCGCGCAGTTCGCGGTGACGTACTCCTCGGTGTGGAAGGACGGCCGGGGCGCCGGCGACGCCTACATGGTGATGCCGGAGCAGGTGTCGAAGACCGCCGAGTCCGGCGAGTACCTCTCGAAGGGCGGGTTCACGATTCGCGGCGACCGGACGTACTTCGAGAACACGCCCGTGGGGTGTTCCGTGGGGATCACCTGCGAGCCGTCGACGCGCGTCGTCGGCGGGCCGCCGTCGGCCATCGAGGGGGAGGCGGAGACGACGGTGTCCCTCGAACCCGGGAAGTTCGCGCAGGGCGACGCCGCCAAACGCGTCTACCGGGAGTTCCGCGAGCGCTTCACGGACGAGTCCTTCGTCCGCAAGGTCGCTTCGCCCGACGAGATTCAGAAGTTCATGCCGCCGGGCGGGAGCCGCATCGCGGAGGAGTAGGTCGCAACCGAGCGCGAGCGAGGGCGCGACCGAACACCCGAACGCGGAGCGCCGGAAGGCGCGATGCGTGAGACGGAGGGCGGTCCCGCAGGGATTGCCAACCACCGAACGCTGACCGAAGGGAGGCGTGAGGAGGAGGCGTCGCCACGCGACGCCGAAACGCCGAGCGCGAGCGAGGGCGCGAGCGCTGAAACAGGCACGCGCGAGTAACGCGATTCCCCGGAGTCGCGACGAGCCGACACGGCGGAGCGGACCCCACGCTTTTCACGTCGCCCGGCGTCGTCTCGCGTATGCTCGAAGACGCCCTGAAGTATCCGCTGCGCGGCGAGGAGTCGACGGCGACGCTCCTCATCGGCGGCGGTCTCGCAATCGCGGCGCTCGTCGCCGCCGGTCTCGGTGTCCTGCTCTCGTTCGTGTTCGTCGGCCTGCTCGTGTTGCCGTTCGCGCTCGTTCCGGGCGTGTTCGTTCAGGGCTACCTCGTCGACGTGGTGCGCCACCGCCTCGACGGCGACCCGGACCCGCCGACGTTCGAGGACTGGCCGGCGCTCTTCGTCGACGGCCTGAAGATGGTGCTCGTCGGCGTCGTCTACGCGATCCCGGTCGTCATCGGCGTCGTGTTCTTCGCCATCATCGCCGTCGTCCTCACGTACGCGATGCAGGGGTCGCCGAACACGAGTTCGCTCCTCGGGTTCGCGCTCACCGCACTCGTGTTCCTCGCGCTCGCCGTCTACGGCGTGCTCGTCGGCTACGTCTACCCGGCGGCCGTTGCGAACTGGGTGCGCGAGGACGACGTGATGGCGGCGTTCTCGATAGCGACGCTGAAGGAGGCGACGCTGAACACGCGGTATCTCGTCGGGTGGCTGCTCGCGCTCGTCGTCTTCTTCGTCGGGAACGCGGTCGGACAGGCCCTCCTCGTCGTCTTCTTCGTCGGCGTCTTCGTGATATTCTACGCGCAGGTCGTCGCGTGGTACTGCTACGCTGAAGCGTACGCGGACGCGATGGGCCTCGACCGTGAGGACGGTGGCGCATCCGACGACGAGGACGGCGGCGCGGGCGACGATGACGACGACGACCGCCAGCAGGGCTACGGGGCCCTCTCCTACGAGACGAAGGCGCAGTCGGCCGCGGACGACAGCGAGTCGAGCGACGCCGAGGAGAGCACGCCGCCCACCACGGACGCGGTCGAGCGCGTCGAGGACGGACCCGACGCGAGCGACGACAGCGACGGCGAGGAGCGGCGCGAATAGCTCGGACCTGCCGAACGCGTCGCGTAGCGACGCGTGAGCAACGCAGGACACAAGGCCCGCCGACCCGGAGTTCGACGCATGCAGATAAAGGACCGCGAGGCGCGCGAGGGTGGGCGTGAGAAGATCACGCTCCTCCCGGAGAGCCTCGACGACCTCTGGCACCTCGCGTACGTCCTCGAACCCGGGGACCGCGTCGCGGGCGACACGACGCGGCGCATCCAGCGCAACGACGACCAGATGCGCGACACCGGCGGACAGCGCGAGCCGATGTGGATCGCGCTCGACGCCGAAGAGGTCGAGTTCCACAAGTTCGCGAACCGCCTCCGCGTCTCCGGCGTCATCACGGACTGCTCGCGCGAGGACCAGCTCGGCCTCCATCACACGCTGAACGTCGAGGAGTTCGACGAGATCGAGGTGACGAAGCGCTGGAAGCCCGACCAGATCGAGCGCGTCGAGGAGGCCGTCGAAACCGCCGACCAGCCCGAGGTCGCCATCGCCACCATCGAGGAGGGCGAGGCCTACATCCACACCGTCCAGCAGTACGGCGTCGACGAGTCCGGGTCGTTCACCGGGACGACCGGGAAGGGCGAGTACGCGCGCGGACGCGAGGAGCTCTTCGCCGAGCTCGGTCAGGCGCTCGAACGGATGGACCCGGACGCCGTCATCCTCGCGGGCCCCGGCTTCACGAAGCAGGACGCGCTCGACTACTTCGAGGAGGAGAACATGGCGTTCGTCGAGCGCGTCACGACCGTCGACACGTCGGCGGCGGGCGGGCGCGGCGTCCACGAGGTCCTGAAGCGCGGCGCCGTCGAGGAGGTGCAGGCCGAGACGCGGATCGCCGAGGAGTCGGAGCTGATCGACGAGCTGATGGAGCGCCTCGGAACCGACGAACCCGTCGCGTACGGCATCGAGGAGGTCGCGAAGGCCGCCGACTTCGGCGCCGTCGAGACGCTGCTCGTCCTCGACGAGCGCCTCCGCAAGGAACGCGCCGGCGAGGGCGATTGGGACGTCGACGTCAACGACGTCATCACCACCGTCGAACAGCAGGGCGGCGACGTGACGGTGTTCAGCCACGAGTTCGCGCCCGGCGAGCGCCTCCGCAACCTCGGGGGGATCGCGGCGCTCCTCCGCTATCGGCTGACCTAACCGAGGTCGAGCCGCTCGCCGTCCGCGGCGACGGAGACGGCGCCGTCGTACCGCTCGCGGACGGCGGCGAGCGCGTCCTCGCGGCGCGCGTCGGCGGCCGGGTAGAGGTGCGTGAGGTAGACGTGGGGGTAGTCGTGGCCCGCGAGGGCCGCACCGAGTTCGGTCGGCGTCGGGTGGGCGTCGCTTCCCGCGCCGTCCGGGTGCGCGCAGTCGTGGACGAGCGTCGTCCCGTCCGCGAACGCCGCGAGGCCGGAATCGGCGGGCGTGTCGCCGCTCACCGTGAGCGCGTCGCCGAAGCAGTACGCGAACGAGCGCATCGACGCGGAGTGCGCGGTCTCGTAGGGCTCGACATCGACGCCGGCGAGCGAGAACGCCTCGGGCGCGTGGTCGCGCGCGTCGACGACGACGCGCCCGGCGAGGTAGTCGTGGACGTCGAGCAGGTCGTCGAGGAGCGCGCTCGTGCCGGGCGGGCCCGCGACGGGGAGGGCCGCGGCGCGCTCGTCCGCGAGCCAGCGCGCCTTCAGCACGGGGAGGAGGTCGCTCACGTGGTCGAGGTGGTGGTGCGTGAGGAGGACGGCGTCGAGGCTCGTGGGGGTGACGCCCGCGCGGGCGAGCGCGCCGAGGACGCCGCTCCCGCAGTCGACGAGCAGGCGCGTGTCCCCGTCCTCGAGGAGGAGGCCGGTCTGTGCGCGCTCGCCGGTCGGAATCGCGCTGCCCGTCCCGAGGAGAGTCGCCCTCATCGACGCGCCCAGTCGAGCATCCGCGCGTAGAAGTCGTCCGTGCCGAGCGCGGCCGCGTCGCCGACGAGGACGAGGCTCTTCTTCGCGCGCGACATCGCGACGTTCAAGCGCCGGTAGTCCTCGAAGATGGGGCCGTCGAGGGCGCCGGTCGCGACGAACGAGACGAGGATGACCTCCTTCGAGGAGCCCTGGAAGCGGTCCACGGTGTCGACCGCGACCCCCTCGGGGACGCGGCGGCCGATCTCGCCGACCTGCGCTCGGAACGGCGCGATGACGCCGATGTCCGCGCGGTCGAGGCCGGCGTCGAGGTAGGACTCGACGATATCGGCGACGCGCGCGGCCTCTTCGGGGTCGACGTGGGCGTCCGTCGTGCCGGTGACGTCGACGAAGCCGACGCCGTCCACGACGTCCGGCTGCGAGGAGTCGACGCCGAGGTCCGCGAGCGACTGCGTCGCGACCTCGCCGGTCGCCGGACGGAGTCTGCCGTCGTAGAACTCCGTCGAGGAGAACGCCTGAATGCGCTGGCGCATCCGGTACTGGCTCTCAAGGAGGACGCCCGCCTCCGGGTGCGCCTCGATGAGGCGCTCGAAGAGCGATTCGGCGAGCCGTCCCTCGGACTGCGTCACCGGCGGGAGCTGGTGGTGGTCGCCCACGAGCACGAACGTCGCGCCCCGATTGATGGCGGCGAGCGTCCCCGGTTCGGTGAGCTGGCTCGCCTCGTCCACGAGCACGACGTCGAACTCCTGGGAGCGCATGACGCGCGAGCCACACGAGGAGGTGGTGGCGGCGACGAGCGGCGCGCCGCCCAGCTTCTCGGCCTGCTCGTGGGGACCGCCGACGCTCTCCAGCCGGTAGTCCTGCATGTCCTCGCGCACCCCGGTCTCGGTGCCGACGCGGACGAACTCCTCGAAGCCCTGCTCCTCGATGGCTTCGAGGGCGTTGTCGACCGCGCGGTTCGTGAACGCGGAGAGCAGCACTCTGTCGCCGCGCTCGACGAACGCGCGGACGAGCGTCGCAATCGTGTACGTCTTCCCGGTGCCGGGCGGGCCGTGCACGAGCGCGAAGTCCTCCGCGTTCAGCGCGCGGTTCACGGCCGCGTTCTGCGCGTCGTTGTTCGGGACGACGTCGTGCTCCTCGTCCCGGAACGTCGGGTCCTCGCGGCCGAAGAGGACGTCCTTCCGGCGTGCGTCGCCCTTCAGGACGAAGTCGTGGAGCGCGGTGAGCATGCCGTCGACCGAGTACTCCGAGGGGTAGACGTCGAGGCGCCGGAGGGTGAGCGGTTCGTCCGTCGTGACGACCACCTCCGACTCGTCGAGGCGAGTGAGGCGCCCCATCTCGGCGTCGCCGTGGACGGGGTCGCCGTCGCTCGCGAGCACGCGGTCGCCCTCGCGTATCTTCGAGGACGCCGCCGACGGCCGGGTCGCGCGCAGACGCCAGCGGCCGTCCGCGAGCTCCTCGCGGCCGTCGGGTTGGAGGCCGATGACGGCGCGGTCGTCGTCCGCGCGCTCCTCGGGCGTCTGCTCCCAGAGCTTCACGTACTCGCGGTGAATCTCGCGGCGTTCGGCCTCGACGGCCTCGTAGAGCTCCTCGAAGTAGTCGCGCTCGGCCTCCGGGAGCAGGCTCCCGATCTGGCCGGCCTTCGACTCCTGTCCGAGGCGCCCGGAGACGACCATGCAGGCGTCCTGCTCGAAGCAGTACTCGCACTTCGCGTTCGCCTCCTTCCCCGTCGGCACCGACATGCCGTGCTCCATCGCGGCGAGGCGGTTTCGCGAGCGCACCACGAACTCGAGGAGCCCGGCGCCGATGGAGAACTCCTTCGCGGGCGAGAGGTCGCCGCCCTCCTCCGAGCGGTCGACGGCCGCGTTCTTCGTGTAGAGGAGCGTCCCCGTGTCGGCCTCGATGCCGCGCTCCTCGAGCATGAGCGCGTAGCACGCCGCCTGAATCTTGTCGTGGAATCGCGGGTCGCGCTTCGTGTTCTTCCCGGTCTTCAACTCGACGGGCATCCCCCGCCGGATGGCGTCACAGCGGCCCTTGATGCCGAACGTGTCCGAGATGAGGGTGTACTCAGAGCGCCAGTCGTCGTCTTCCGTCAGGAGGCCCTGATTCAGCCACCCCTCGATGGCGGCGGCGTGCTGGCGCACCTCCTCGCGGACCGACTCGGGGTCCTCGCCGAGCAGGCCGAGTTCGAGGCCGGCGTCGTCGATGGCGTCGTCGATGGCGTCGTCGAGGTCCCGTCCGCGTAGGAGGTCGCCGAACACCTCGTGGACGAGCGTCCCCTTCGTCACCGGATACTTCAGCGGGAGGCCGGAGAGCTTCGAGAGGTAGTACTGGCGCGGGCACTGCACCCATTCTCTGATGTCCGTCACGTCGACGAGGTAGTCCGGTTCGACGACGACGTAGGAGTCGCCCGAGGTCGCGTACTGCGTCTCGCCGTTCCACTCGCGCTCCTCGGGGTTCGTGAGGAGGAGGTCCATCCCGGCGTCGAGGTACTCCGCCGTCTCGCTCCACTTTCCCCAGAGCGTCAGCGTCCGGTCGGGCGCGTCGCCGGGGTCGAGCGTCACCTCCGCGAGGTCGCGCTCGCCGTACTGCGTGCTCACCGCGCGCACGTCGCCGACGTCCGTCACCGTCCCCCGGATAGTCACGCCCGTCGGTAGTCGCGGACGGCGAAAAACGCTGTCGCCTCTAGTCGTCGAAGACCTGCCAGCGGTACTCGTCGGCCGAGTCGGCGACGAGTCGCTCGGTGCCGTCGTGCGCGGCGATATCCCCGCGCTCCATCGTCGACTCGTGGACGTCCTCGATGGTCTCCGGCGTGACCTTCTCCGTCACCTCGAAGGTCTCCACCGGGGCGATGACGCCCCAGAGCGCGCCGATGGCGTGCGTGACGACGGCGAGCGGCGTCGCGAGCACGAACAGCGGCCAGAGGAGCGGGTGTTTGCGGTAGGCGAGGCAGCCGCCCAGCATGTAGACGACGAGAACGGCGAGGAGGCACGTCGAGACGAGGCCGTAGAGCTCGAGTCCGGGTGCGCTCCCCGGAATCAAGTAGGCGGCGACGACGAGGACGGGGACGAGCGGGCTGAACGCCCACGCGACGACGCGCGTGTACGCGAGCGGCGTGTACCACGTCGGGAGCGTGTCGTCCTGCATCGTCCCGGAGAGCCAGCGTCGGCGCTGCTTGACGAGCGCCGTCACGGACGGCGGCGCCTGATTCCGGAAGCGCGCGTTCACGACGGCGAAGTCGAGATCGACGTGGTCGGCGGCGCGCCAGACGAAGTTCGTGTCCTCGGTGACGGTGGGGACGTCCCACGTCACCGCGTCCTCGATCTCCCGGCGGAACGCGATGCCGCCGCCCCACGCGTAGAGCGGATAGCGCAGGGAGTCGAACGCCGTCTGCTCGATCTGGTAGCCGACCCGGAAGACCTCGCAGATGTAGGCGAGCGCCGACCCCGTGTAGATCGGTTTCTCCGTGAACTGGACGACGTCCGCGTCCGGCAGACCCGTCAGGGAGGTGACGAGCGTGTCCTCGTCGAGGTAGAGCACGTACTCGCGCTCGCAGGGCACCTCGCGGCGCGCCCACTCGATGGCGCGGCCCTTGTTCGTCGCCGCGCACTCGAACCCCTCGGGGACGACGTGGACGCGCGCGCCCTCGACGTCGATGGGTTTCTCCGCGATGACGCGGACGTCCGCGACGCCGTCCGGGACGCTGTTCACCGTCGCCTGCACGACGTCCTCGGCACCTATCGTCAACACCCGCACCTGCACCTCCTCGAGGCCGTGCGCGAACGACGACTCGGGGTGGTAGCTCTTCGAGCGGAGCGCGAGCACCTCGACGAGCCACCAGAGCGCCGACGCCCCGTAGAGGAGCAACGCGGCCCAGAGGAGGACGACGAGCCCGGTGAGCACCGCGCTGGAGAGTGCCGGCACGTTCGCCCCGAGGGACGGCGGTCGCTTGAACATTGTCGTTTCCCGTGCTCTCCGCCCGCCGTGTGCCGGTGACGTACCGCTTAAGCCTCCCCGTGGCGTACCGCTCGCGTATGCGAGTCAGGGACTGGCAGGACATCCTCTCGGACGTCACCGACTCCGATGCCGACCCCGACGGGTGGCGCGCCGTCGCCGGCGACCGAGCGCGCGGCCTCGGCGAGGACTTCTACCTCGGCCATCCCTCGATGGGCGTCTACCACCTGAAGACCTACGCGAAGAACCCCTTCGAGGTGAAGGGCGCCGGCGCGCGCGTCGCCCGACGCGTCGACGACGAACTCGACCCGCTCTTCCCGGACCACGACGACGGCGGCCGCTTCGCCGTCCGGCAGGGCGTCGCCGACGAGGACGAGGCGGAGACGAAGGCCCGCCGACTCGAAGAGGTCCTGAAGGTGCACGCCGACGCGCCGACCTCACCGAGCGACCTCTTCGACGACGTGATGGACGTCGTCGAGAGCCCCGCGTTCGGCCCCATCGAGTACGACAGCCACGGCCGCCCCGACGAGCTCGACAACCTCTCCGAGACGTTCGAGGAGGCCGAGGAGCTGCTGAACGCCGAGCTCGACGACCTCATCGAGGACGACGATGTCGGGAAGGGGTTCCAGTAGACTGCGGGCCGCGCTCGGCGGCTATTCGGGGATTCGGGCGAGCCACATCGCGGGGTCGTCGAGTTCGGCGTCGGAGGGAAGCGTCTCCGGGGAGTGCCAGACCGCGCCCGCGCCCTCGACGCCGCGAGCGTCCGCGACGGCCTCGAAGAACTCGCGGCCGCGCTCGTACTGCTCGCGCTTCAAGTGGAAGCCGAGGAGGCGCCGAACGAGGCCGCCGAGCGGGCCGTCCTCGTCGCGGCGCTCGTCGAGTTTCCGCCGGAGGTCGTCGTAGTCCTCGTCGAACGCGCGGTCCATGAGGAGCTCGGCGTACCCCTCGACGGCGGTCATCGTCGTCATCAGCTCCCCGAACGCCTCGCGCTGGAGAGTGCCCTCCGAGAGCGCGGCGACGCCCTCGCGGAGGCCGGACTCGAGGTGGTCGGAGAGCCACGGCGCCGCGCCGAACTCGGCGGCGTGCGTCACCTCGTGGAAGGCGATCCAGCGCCGGAAGCGCTCGAAGTCGGCGTCGAGGCTCTCGGCGGCGCTCGCGATGTTCGGGTGGACGAAGTAGAGCCGGTGGTCGTCGGCGTCCGCGAGGAGGAGCGGGTCGTACTGCCCGAGGACGCGGCGCGCGACGAACGCGAGCGTGCCCGCCGTCGTCGCGGTGTTGACGGTGCGCGCGACACCGGGGAGCGCGCCGCCCTGTTCGAGCGGTTCGAACGCGCGGCGGAACGTCGAGACGTTCGCGTCGATCCAGTGGTGGCGGTTCTGGATCTCCACCGTCTCGGGGACGTCGAAGCCGAGCCCGGAGACGTCGCGGATGCGCGAGCGCGCGGCGCGGACGTCGGCGGCGTACCCCTCGCGCTCACGTCGCGTGAGGTCGAGCGCGCCGGGGTCGGTCGCGCCCTTCGCGGCCGTCGCGACGGCCGACCAGTCGACCGCCTCGGAGCCGGAGGCGCCGGCGACCGCGCGGGCGCTGTCGAGGAGGTTCATACGCGGACTGCGCGCCGTACCGGGAAAGGCCTTGTCCTCAGACTGGGTCGCGGCGCGTCGCTCAGGCGTCGATGTCCTCGAGCTCGTCGCGCTCGTCGACGGGCGCGTCCTCGCTCCCGCCGAGCGTGCGCTTCACGAGGAGGCCGGTGGCGACGAGGAAGCCGAGAACGACGACGAACCCGAGCGCGGCCAGTTTCGGCGTGCCACCGCTCGACGCGGCGTCGTCACCGGTGACCGGCGACTCGCCCTCGGTTTCGACGGGCGCGGGCGCGATGCCCGCCTCGTCCGTCTCGCTCGACTCGTCCGCGCCCTTCGAGAAGTCCCAGCGGAAGAGGCTGAGGTCGGTCTCGTCGAGGCCGTGAACGTGGATATCGATAAATCCCATGGTCGCGTGTTCTCGCGGGCGACACAAGACGGTTCCGGCAGCGGGGGCCGTCGGCGACGAGGTTGGCGTGGGCGCGGCCGGTGTGGGGCCGGGGGTCTGCGGGCGCGGTCGCCGTGCGTGCGGTCGCTGTGGGCGGCGTCCCCGGGTACCGTTGGGTTCTTGCCGTCGCCGGTCGCCGAGTGACGTATGCACGAAGACC
Source organism: Halarchaeum sp. CBA1220 (assembly GCF_003721175.2). Classification (GTDB taxonomy): domain Archaea; phylum Halobacteriota; class Halobacteria; order Halobacteriales; family Halobacteriaceae; genus Halarchaeum; species Halarchaeum grantii. The sequence continues at coordinate 29,432 of NZ_CP054707.1, read as the reverse complement.
AGCGCCGCTTCCTCGACGACCTGCTCGCGACGGCGAGCCCCTCGGGGTTCGAGACGCCCGCCCAGCGCGTCTGGGTGGAGTACGTCGAGTCGTTCGCGGACGAGGTCCACACCGACGAGTACGGGAACGCCGTGGCCGTCTACGACGGCGGCGACGGGCCCGAGTTCGCGTTCACCGGACACGCCGACGAGATCGGCTACATGGTCGCCGCGATCAGCCCGGAGGGCTACCTCCACCTCACGCCCGTCGGTGGGAGCGACAAGTCCGTCTCGAAGGCCCGTCACGTCCACGTCCACACCGAGAGCGGCCCCGTGAACGGCGTCGTCGGGCAGGCCGCGATCCACGTCCGCGACAAGGAGGACACCGAGTACGACGACATCGAGACGATGACCGTCGACATCGGCGCGGAGGACGAAGCGGACGCCCGCGACCTCGTGACGGTCGGCGACCCCGTGACGATTGCGCAGACGCCACACCCCCTCCAGGGGTCGCTGCTCTCCGCGCGCGGCCTCGACAACCGCGTCGGCGTCTGGGTCGCCGCCGAAGCCCTCCGACGCGCCGCCGAGCGCGGAGTCGAATCGACCGTCTACGCCGTCTCGACGGTCCAAGAGGAGGTCGGGCTCTCCGGCGCGAAGATGGTCGGCTACGACCTCGACCCGGACGCCGCCGTCGCCGTCGACGTCACGCACGCCTCCGACCACCCCGAGTTCCCGAGCGACAAACACAACGAGGTGGGCCTCGGGGACGGCCCCGTCATCGCGCGCGGCGCGGGCAACCACGGCGCGCTCGTCGACGCGGTCCGGGACGCCGCGAGCGCGGACGGTATCGACGTCCAGTATCAGGCGACCGGCATTCGGACGGGGACGGACGCGGATGCCTTCTACACGACCCGCAGCGGCATCCCGTCGCTCAACCTCGGCCTGCCGAACCGCTACATGCACACGCCCGCCGAAGTCGTCGACCTCGACGACCTCGAGCGGGCCGCCGACCTCCTCGCCGCGCTCGCCGCCCGCGAAGCCGGTCGGGAGTCGTTCGCCGTCGAGTTCTGAGCGCGCCGTCTCGCGTCTGTGTGGCGCTGACTCGGGGCCGTGGCGTCGGGGACTTTCGTTCGGTCCGCGAGTCGGTACGTTTAAGCGTGAGACGGGCGCTCGGTGTGGTATGAGCGGCCGACCCCTCGACGTCCTCGAGGCCTCCCTCGAGCAGACCGTGACAGTCGTCCTGAAGGACGGAACGGAGTTCACGGGTGTCCTCACGGGCTACGACCAGCACATGAACCTCGTCCTCGAGAACACCGAGGAGGGTGAAGACATAACGGTTATACGCGGCGATAACGTCGTGACGATTAACCCATGACTGGATCCGGCACCCCGAGCCAGGGGAAGAAGAACAAGACGACGCACGTGAAGTGCCGCCGCTGTGGCGAGAAGTCGTACCACTCCAGGAAGAAGGTCTGCTCGAGCTGTGGCTTCGGGAAGTCCGCGAAGCGCCGGAGCTACAACTGGCAGTCGAAGAAGGACGAGTAAGTCCTTCGCTGCGGTCGATTTCTCTCTCCCGCTCTCTCTGTGCGTAGCCGGCCGTCCGGTCTTCGGACGGCTGTCCGTATCAGCCTCCGGTAGTCGCTCGTCCTCCTCCGTGACCCGCTCGTCGCTCCGCCGCTAGCCGGTCGTTCACGCCTCCCGGGCGCGCCGGTCACCGGCGGCTATGATGCACACATGTGCATACACGTGGCGGAATATCGGCGATTAGATTCACAACCACGGGTGTTTTACGTGATGGCGACGCAAGGGAGAACCATGACCGAGCGGCGGGACGAGACGGTAGAGGGCGGACCGCGAGAGAAATGCGGCGTCGTCGGTATCTCCCTCCAGGACCGGGCGGCCGCGCTCCCCACGTACTACGCGCTCTACGCGCTCCAGCATCGCGGGCAGGAGTCGGCGGGGATCGTCACCCACGACGGCTTCCAACAGCACAGCCACGTGGAGATGGGGCTCGTCGGCGACGCCTTCGACGAGGACGACGTCGAGGCCCTCAAGGGGACGACGGGCATCGGCCACGTCCGCTACCCGACCGCCGGAAGCGTCGACAAGTCCTGCGCACAGCCCTTCACCGTCTCGTTCAAGGGCGGCGCGCTCGGGTTGAGCCACAACGGCAACCTCGTCAACGCCGACGCCGTCCGCGACGAACTCGCCGACTCCGGGCACGCGTTCACGAGCGACGGCGACACCGAAGTCATCGCGCACGACCTCGCGCGCAACCTCCTCGAGGAGGACCTCGTGCGCGCCGTCAAGCGGACGATGAACCGCATCCACGGCTCCTACGCGCTCACCATCAGCCACGACGACACCGTCCTCGGGGTTCGCGACCCCGAGGGGAACCGGCCGCTCTGCATCGGCGAGATCGACGGTGGCTACGTCATCGCCTCCGAGTCCGCCGCCATCGACACCCTCGGCGGCGAACTCGTCCGGGACGTCCGCCCCGGCGAGCTCGTCGTCCTCCGCGAGGACGGGAGCGGCTTCGACTCCTATCAGCTCGTCGAGCCCGAGAACACCGCGAACTGCTTCTTCGAGTACGTCTACTTCGCGCGCCCCGACTCCACCATCGACGGCGAGCTCGTCTACGAGGTGCGCCGCGAACTCGGGCGCAAGCTCTGGGAGGAGTCCGGCGTCGAGGGCGACGTCGTCATGCCCGTCCCGGACTCCGGGCGCGCGTTCGCCTCCGGCTACGCCGAGGCCTCGCAGCGAGGCGAAGGCGAGGGCGTCGAGTTCGCCGAGGGACTGATGAAGAACCGCTACGTCGGCCGGACGTTCATCATGCCGACCCAGGAGGCCCGCGAGCGCGCCGTCCGCCTGAAGCTCAACCCGATCAAGTCCACCGTCGAGGGGAAGTCCGTCACCATCATCGACGACAGCATCGTTCGGGGCACGACCTCGAACCAGCTGGTCGAACTCGTCCGCGAGGCGGGCGCAGAGGAGGTCCACGTCCGCATCGGCGCGCCCGCCATCGTCGCGCCCTGCTACATGGGCATCGACATGGCGACGCGCGACGAGCTCATCGCCGCCGAGAAGTCCGAGGCGGAGATCGCCGAGGAGATCGGCGCCGACAGCCTCTCCTACCTCTCCATCGACGCCGTCACCGAGGCCATCGGGCGCTCGCGCGCCGACCTCTGTCTCGGCTGCGTGACCGGCGAATACCCCTACGACATCGACGGGGAGGCGACCGACCGCGACGTCGTCCGACCCGCCGTCGGAACCGACGTCGACGCTCCCGCCGACGACTGACCGCGCGTACGCTCCGCCCCGTCTCACGCTCTTCTCTACCGGCTTCGCGCAGTCGGTTCTGTCGAGTCACTCGTCGGTCTCGCGAGTGGCGTCGCTCCCCCGTCGTCGCGAGCCCACCCCCTCCCCCCGTTCTGCAAATGTTCGACCCGCCGAGAGAGGGGTGGGGTGTCCGAGCGCGGTTCTCCCCCGACACCCCCACCCCGGTCTGCAAATGTTCCGCTGCGCATAGCCGCCTCCCCGAGGTAGTGTTACGGGGCAACACGGTGCTCCACACGAACACTCGAAACGAACGCATCTCCTGAAACAGAGGAAACACGAGAAGAGTACATTTATTACGGTAGCTCCGAAAACGGAGGTAGACAGCGATGGACACGCCGTTCCGCAAGCGCACGGGCGTCTTCACGGACAAGAACGTCCTGAAGCAGCAGTACGAGCCCGACGAGATCCTCGAACGCGACGAGGAGATCGAGGCGTACGCGAACGCCCTGCAGGACGTCGTGGACGGCTGGGAGCCGGAGAACGTCTTCGTCTACGGGAAGACCGGCGTCGGGAAGACGGCGGTGACGCGCTACATGATGGACATGCTCCGCGTCGAGGCCGACCAGCGACCGGACGTCGACGACGTCCACGTCGCGGAGGTGAACTGCCACCATCACCCCTCCTCGTACCAGGCGGCCATCGCCCTCGTGAACGAACTCCGCGAGGACACCGAGCGCGAAGCCATCACGACCGGGCTCTCGACGTCGGACGTCCTCACCGCGCTCTTCGAGGAGATCGAAGCCCGCGAGGGGACCGTCCTCGTCGTCCTCGACGAGATCGACAACCTCGGCGACGACGACGTCCTCCTCTATCAGCTCCCGCGCGCGAAGGCGAACGGCAACATCGAACACTCGCAGGTCGGTGTGGTGGGTATCTCGAACGACTACACCTTCCGCAACGACCTCTCCTCGAAGGTGCAGGACACCCTCTGCGAGCGCGAGATAAAGTTCCCGCCGTACGACGCGACCGAACTGCGCACGATCCTCGAGGACCGCGCCTCGAAGGGCCTCGCGGAGGGCGTCCTCGACCCCTCGGTCATCCCGAAGTGTGCGGCGCTCGCCGCGCAGGACCGGGGGAGCGCACGGCAGGCCATCGACCTCCTGCGAGAGGCCGCCAACGTCGCCGTCGAGGACGGTCGCGAGACCGTCGTGGAGAACGACGTCGACGCCGCCGAGAACCGCGTCGAACGCGGCCGCGTGAAGGACTCCATCCGCGACCTCACGACCCACGGCCGCTACACGCTCCTCGCCATCACCAACATCGCCTTCGAGGGCGAGACGCCGGTTCGCGCGAAGCAGGCCTACGAGATGTACGAGCGCGTCTGCGCGGAGAACGCTGCCGACCCGCTGAGCCAGCGCTCCGTCCACGACCACCTCATCGACCTCGCGATGCTCGGATTTTTAGCGCAGTACGACCGGAACCACGGTCGCGGCGGCGGGCAGTACTACGAATACGAGCTCGACGTCGAACCCGAGATCGTGACTGCCGTCCTCGGCGACGAGGAGTGAGGGGCGCGGCGTCGCGCGTATCGCGTGACACGGGCGCGGTGTGCGTCTCACGGCGAGACGTCCGCGAGCCGCGCTGAATTTCGTCCACACCCCGACCGCTCTCCGACCCGGAACACTTGCAGAATGGGGGTGGGGGAAGGTGGTCCCCCTCGTGCGCCGCGACAGGGAGGTGTCCGCGCGCACTCGAACACTTGCAGAACGGGGGGAGGGGGTGCCGGCGCATCGAGTCGAGTTCGGCCCCCTGTGTTCTCCGCCAGAACATTTGCAGAACGGGGGGAGGGTGTCGTGTCGATTCTGGTGGAAACCGCCGCGAACGGGTGGGTCTCCGACCCTGCATCGGTTTCGCACGCCGGTGTCGAATCGCAAGTCTCTTACTTAACCCGGCGGTACAGACTAATGCGAACGCACGAGCGAGCGTGGGTAGCCAAGCTAGGCCAAAGGCGCAGCGTTGAGGGCGCTGTCCTGTAGAGGTTCGCCGGTTCAAATCCGGTCCCACGCATCGCACGTACCCGAGTCCTCAACTCGGGGTCAAGCGATGCACGGTGATCTCCCTCCCGGGACATCACCCACGCACAACTTCCTACTGACCCAACACCGAAGAGCGGAGTCGCTAGCCGCCGCCCGGCGGCGTCGACTCCCCGGCGAGCGACGCGAGCGTCCTCCGCTCGGTGTCGCACACCACCGACGGCGCCCGGACGACGCGTGGCACTCGCCGGTGTCCCACCGAGACGCCGGCCGCGAGGCGCACGCACGGCCGGTCGCATCCGGATTCGGCGTCGTCTCTCGCGGATGACGGCTCAGCACGACCGTTTGGTTAAAATGGTACCTCCGCGTACCGGGGGGTATGGCAAAATACTCCACGGGCGGCTCCTCCGGGGGTAGCGGCAGCGGCACCTGCGAGCTCTGCGGGACGTCGACGGACTCGCTCACGACGGCGTCAGTCGCGGGCGCCCAGCTCTCCGTCTGTCAGAGCTGCGCGGATCTCGACGAGAGCAAGAAGCGTAGCCGTCGCAACCAGAACCAGGGAGACTCGGGCTCGTCCTCGGGGAGCAGCGGGGGGAGCGAGCGCGAGGAGAACAGCGCGGTTCGCGCGGCCGCCCAGCAACTCGACGCCGCTCGTGGGGACTCCTCACACTGGGAGGAGCACGGCACGAACTACGAGCGCGACCGGCTCCCGTATCTCGTCTCGGGCTACGGCGAGATCGTCGAGGAGGCCCGACAGGAGGAAGGCCTCCAGCTCTCCGAACTCGCCGAGGAACTCGACGTCGACGAGAACGACCTGCTCGCCGTCGAACAGGGTCGCGCGACGCAGGCCGGCGTCGGAGGAAGCGTCGTCCGCGCGCTCGAGGAGCGCCTCGGCGTGACGCTCTCCGAGTAGCCCGCGTCGCCGCCGTCGGACGCCACGCGACGTCACACAGCCACGGCGCCACTGAGACGTGACCTCTTCTCTCGGCGCGCGCTGCCGGCCCGCTCTCCAGCGCGTCGCGGCCATCCGACTCGGCTCACCGTCGGAGCGCACCCGCCGTCCGAACGGAAGATTAATTATAAATCGGTATATATACGCGAGTGACGCCAGACCGGCGTTCTTCATGACCGGGCGGCATCCCGAAACCTGCCACGCGCGGCCGGAACGGCCGCCCTCACACTTCTCTCGCGGAGAATACGGACGCTCATCGAACAGACTCACAACAGTCCTCGAGCCACGATGCCGGCCCTCCTGTCGTCTCGAACGCCGTCCCTAGTGCTTATCGGCGTCCGCGTCACTCGTCCCGTCCGCGTCATCTGCGTCCGGGACCGAGCCACCGTCGCGCTCCGCCGTCGCGGAGTCGCCGTCGTCCGGCGTCGCGACGTCCTCGACGTCCGCCTTCGGGGTGCGGTCGACGCGCTCGGCGGGGACGCCGATCATCGTCGCGTCCGGTTCGACGTCCGTGGTGACGACCGCGCCCGCGCCGACCTTCGCGCCCTCGCCGATCTCGATGTCGCCGAGGAGCGTCGCGTCCGCGCCGATGGTGACCCCGTCCCCGACGGTCGGGTGGCGCTTCACGGGGCGCTTGTCGGCGCCGCCGAGCGTCACGCCGTGGTACATGTGGACGTCGTCGCCGACGACCGCCGTCTCGCCGATGACGACGCCCATCCCGTGGTCGATGACGACGCGCTCGCCGATGGTCGCGCCGGGGTGGATTTCGACGCCGGTGAGCCAGCGCACGAGCTGGGAGAGGAGGCGGGCGACGAGCCGATAGCCGCCCTCCCAGAGCGCGTGCGTGAACGTGTGCGCCCAGACGGCGTGGAGCCCCGGATAGCACAACAGGACTTCGAGACGGCTCTTCGCGGCGGGGTCCTTCTCGAGGACCGCCGCGACGTCCCTCCGGACGCGGCCGAAACTAAGCACGGCGGTCACCGCCGTGGCGGGCGCGACCGGTCGCGGGGGCGACACGGCCGTCTGCGTGTCTCGTCATGCCCCTCTGTGTGCTCGGCCGAGCCAAAAGGCCAGCGCTTCCGGTCGAGTACGCCGAAGGCGCTATACCCGCCGAGGCGCAACGAGCGGGTGTGACCGACCAGCAGATCGACCCGCCGGGCGCGGCGACGGCGAGCGGCGACGGGGCGTCGTACGCGGGCGTCGTCTACGACCTCGACGGGACACTCGTCGACCTCGCCGTCGACTGGGCGGCCGTCGAGCGCGAACTGCACGCGCTCCTCGTCGAGGCCGGCGTCGACCCCGACGGGCTGGTCACGTGGGAACTGCTCGAGGCCGCCGAGGACGCGGGCGTCGGCGAGGCGGCGGAGGACCTCATCAGCGAGCACGAGTGCGCGGGCGCCGAGCGCGCGCGCCGCCTCCCGCACGCGGACGAACTCGGCGACGGCACGCTCCCGGCGGCGGTCTGCTCGCTGAACTGCGAGCGCGCGTGTCGCATCGCCCTCGACCGGGAGGGCTTGCTCGCGCGCGTGCGAGACGTCGTCGGCCGGGACAGTCTCGCAGGCCGCGAGCGCAAACCCGACCCCGAACCCTTACTCCGCGCGGTCGAGTCGCTCGGCCTCGAACCTCACGAGGTCGTCTTCGTCGGCGACGCCGAGCGCGACGCCGAGACGGCGCGCCGCGCCGGGACGGGGTTCCGATACGTCTGAGGGGTTCCCCGCTCTCACTCCCCGTCGGCGTCCGCGCCGTCCGTGGCGACGTCGAGGCGTCGCGCGTAGAGGTAGACGCAGACGGCGGTGAGGAACCAGACGACGGCGCCGACGCGGAGCGCGAAGGCCGCCTTCGCCGTCCACGTCGGGACCGCGACGCCGCTGAGGGCGAAGACGACGGCGACGACGGGCGCGCCGACGACGATTGTGAGCACGAACGTCGTCTGCATCACCCACCCGTAGTCGACGCCCTCGGGGTCCGTCTCCTCGACTACCTCTGGCACACGCGTCCGTCGGCGCGCGGCGCGCATAAAGGCCGCGTATTTAACGACGGCGCGGCGATACACACCCGTATGACCACGGTGCAGGACATCCGCTCGCACGGCGAGGACGACGCCCCGATAACGATGCTGACGGCGTACGACACGCCGACGGCGCGCATCGTCGAGGAGGCGGGCGTGGACGTCGTCCTCGTCGGGGACAGCATGGGGAACGCCGTGATGGGCCACGACTCGACGCTCCCCGTGACGATGGCGGACGTCGAATCCCGTGCGGGCGCGGTCGTGCGCGGCGTCGAGGAGGCGCTCGTCGTCGCCGACATGCCCTTCTTGAGCTACGGCGCGGACGAGGGGGACGCGGTCGAGAACGCCGGCCGCCTGCTCTCGGAGGCGGGCGCGGACGCGGTGAAACTCGAGTGCGGCCCGCACACCGTCGAGCTGACCGAGCGCCTCGTGAACCTCGGCATCCCGGTGATGGCGCACCTCGGCTTCACGCCCCAGCACGTCCAGCAGTACGGGGGGTACGGTCGGCGCGCGACGACGCGCGAGGAGGCCCGCGAGGTGCTGGAGCTCGCCGAAGCTCACGCGGACGCGGGCGCGTTCGCCCTCGTGGTCGAGCACGTCCCCGCGAACGTCGCCGAGCAGATTACCGACGCGCTCGCGATTCCGACCATCGGCATCGGCGCCGGTCCGGACACCGACGGACAGGTGCTCGTCATCACGGACGTCCTCGGGCTCTCGGAGCGCGCGCCGCCGTTCGCCGAGCAGTTCGGGGACGTCGCCGCCGAGATGCGCGAGGCCGTCGACGGCTACCGCGAGGCCGTCGAGGGCGGGGAGTTCCCGGCGGCGGAGCACGGCCACAGCGACGCGGACCTCGACGACCTCTGAGGGAGTCTGCGAGCGCCGTCGCGGGGCGGGTCGCGGGCACCGTCGCCGGGCGGTCGCGTGGCCGCGTCGTCTCGGTGCGAACGCGACCGCGTTACCGGCTCCGAGTGTGGACCGCAATTCTACCGCTCCGCCCGTTGTTTATAACAAACCGCCGGTTTCTGCGACACGTTTATATACTTCAAGGCCTAACCTATGGTTAGCAACAATGCGCCCCCAGAACACACTCACTGACCAGAGCGGGCCCGTCGAGCGCTACGACTACGCTGACGAGTCCGTCGTGGTCGCGGACACGTCCTTCGCCGACGAGCGGGTGAGCGTCGACGTCGTCGACGGCACCGCCATCCTCGTCGTCGAGGGCGACGACGAGGACGCGCAGTACGAGATCGACCTCCCGACTGGGGAAGTCGCCCGCGCGTTTATCAACAACGGCGTCGTCACCGTCGAGGTGGACCGATGAAACTGACGGTCAAACCCCTCAAGCAGGACCAGGCGGGTCGCGGCCTCGCCGCCGTCGACCGGCGCGCGATGGAGGAACTCGACCTCGACAACGGCGACTACATCGTCATCGAGGGCAGCGGGGACGGTCGCGCCATCGCGCGCGTCTGGCCCGGCTACCCCGAGGACGAGGGCGAAGGCGTCATCCGGATCGACGGCGACCTCCGACAGGAAGCCGACGTCGGCATCGACGACGGCGTCACCGTCGAGAAGGCGGACGTCAAGCCCGCGACGTCCATCAGCGTCGCGCTCCCGCAGAACCTCCGCATTCGTGGGGACATCTCGCCGTACGTCCACGACCGGCTCTCCGGGAAGGCCGTCACCACGGGGCAGACCATCCGCGTCCCGTTCGGCTTCGGCGGCTTCGGTCAGATGAGCGGCCAGCGCATCCCCATCAAGATCGCCGGCACCGAACCCGAGGGCACCGTCGTCGTCACCGACTCCACGGAGATTCAGGTGAGCGAGATCCCGGCCGAGGAGATCTCCGGCGGCCGCACTGCGGAGGGCGGCGACAGCACGCCGAACGTCTCCTACGAGGACATCGGCGGCCTCGACGACGAGCTCGAGCAAGTGAGAGAGATGATCGAGCTCCCGATGCGCCACCCCGAGCTCTTCCAGCAGCTCGGCATCGAGCCGCCGAAAGGCGTCATGCTCCACGGCCCGCCCGGCACCGGGAAGACGCTCATCGCGAAGGCCGTCGCCAACGAGATCGACGCGCACTTCCAGACGATCTCCGGGCCGGAGATCATGAGCAAGTACTACGGGGAATCCGAGGAGAAGCTCCGCGAGGTCTTCGACGACGCCGAGGAGAACGCCCCCGCCATCGTCTTCATCGACGAGATCGACTCCATCGCGCCCAAGCGCGAGGAGGCCGGCGGCGACGTCGAGCGTCGCGTCGTCGCCCAGCTCCTCAGCCTCATGGACGGCCTCGAGGAGCGCGGTGACGTCATCGTCATCGCCGCGACGAACCGCGTGGACGCCGTCGACCCCGCGCTCCGGCGCGGCGGGCGCTTCGACCGCGAGATCGAGGTCGGCGTCCCCGACCAGGAGGGCCGCAAGGAGATCCTCCACGTCCACACGCGCGGCATGCCGCTCGCGGACGGCGTCGAGGTCGACGAGCTCGCGGAGAACACCCACGGCTTCGTCGGCGCGGACATCGAGAGCCTCAGCAAGGAGGCCGCGATGAACGCCCTGCGACGCATCCGTCCCGAACTCGACCTCGAATCCGACGAGATCGAGGCCGAGATACTGGAGTCCATCCAGGTCACCGAGAACGACTTCAAGGAGGCGCTGAAGGGCATCGAGCCGTCCGCGATGCGCGAGGTGTTCGTCGAGGTGCCGGACGTCACCTGGGAGGACGTCGGCGGCCTCGGCGACACGAAGGAGCGCCTGCGCGAGACCATCCAGTGGCCGCTCGACTACCCCGAGGTCTTCGAGTCGATGGACCTCGAGTCCGCGAAGGGCGTCCTCCTCTACGGCCCGCCCGGCACCGGGAAGACCCTGCTCGCGAAGGCCGTCGCGAACGAGGCGAACTCGAACTTCATCTCCGTGAAGGGCCCCGAGCTCCTCAACAAGTACGTCGGGGAGTCCGAGAAAGGGGTTCGGGAGGTCTTCGAGAAGGCCCGCTCGAACGCGCCGACGGTGGTGTTCTTCGACGAGATCGACTCCATCGCGGGCCAGCGCGGCCGGAACCAGAGCGACTCCGGCGTCGGTGAGCGCGTCGTCAGCCAGCTCCTCACGGAGCTCGACGGCATCGAGGACCTGGAGGACGTCGTCGTCGTCGCGACGACGAACCGCCCGGACCTCATCGACTCCGCGCTCCTCCGGCCGGGTCGTCTCGACCGCCACATCCACGTGCCCGTCCCCGACCGCGACGCCCGTCGCGCCATCCTCGACGTGCACACGGAGCACAAGCCTCTCGCCGACGACGTCGACCTCGACCGGGTTGCCCGGCGCACCGAGGGCTTCGTCGGCGCGGACCTCGAAGCGCTCGTCCGCGAGGCGACGATGGCCGCGACGCGCGAGTTCGTCAACACCGTCTCGCCCGAGGACGCCGCCGACTCCGTCGGCAACGTCCGTGTGACGATGGCGCACTTCGAGCAGGCGCTCGAGGAGGTCCACGCCAGCGTCGACGAGGAGGTCCGCGAGCAGTACGACGAGATCGAGGAGCGCTTCGAGACGGCCGAACCCGTCGAGGAGGGCGAGCGCGCCGGCTACGGCACCGCCTTCCAGTAACGCGCGCCTCCTCCTTTTCCCGTCGCGCCGGTCGTTCACTCGCCGCATAGCTACCGCCTCGTGACCTCACCTCGGGGTGGTGACACGGGGGTTAGCGCGGACTGAAGTCCCTCTGTGCCTTTTTCGAAGTATGGCTGACCCGAACCCGACGCCGGGCATTCACCACGTCACGTGCATCGCGGGCGACCCGCAGCGAAACCTCGACTTCTGGGTGGAGACGCTCGGTCTCCGCCTCGTGAAGCGCTCGATCAATCAGGACGACCCCGGGACGTACCACTTCTTCTTCGCGGACGCGGAGGGCACCCCAGGAACGAGCATGACGTTCTTCCCGTGGGAGGAGATGTCGCAGGGGAAGGTCGGGTCCGGGCAGGTCGCGCGGACCGCGTTCCGCGTCCCCGAAGGGAGCCTCGACTTCTGGGAGGCGCGCTTCGAGGACTACGGCGTCGACTACGACGACCGGGTCACGCGCTTCGGCGAGACCGTCCTGCCGTTCCGCGACCCGGACGGCCTCCCCGTCGAACTCGTCGCGGTCGAGATTCCCGAGGACGACCCGACGGTCCCGTGGACGGCGTTCGTCCCCGAGGAGCACGCGATTCGCGGCTTCCACTCGGTGACGCTCTGGCTCACCGACCCCCAGCCCACTCAACGGCTCCTGCGGACGATGGGGCTCGAGGAAGTCGGCACCGAGCAGGCGGAGGGTGACACGCCCGGCGACCGGCGGACGCGCTTCGCGGCCGCCGGCGAGGTCGGGCAGTACGTCGACACGCTCCCGACCGTCGAGGCGTCCCGGCAGGGCCACGGGACCGTCCACCACGTCGCCTTCCAGACGCCCACGGACGACGAGCAGGCGGAGATGCGCACGGCCGTCCGCTCGATGGGACTCCGTCCCACCCAGCAGATCGACCGGCACTGGTTCCGCTCCGTCTACTTCCGCGAGTTCGACGGCGTCCTCTTCGAGCTCGCGACGAAGGAGCCCGGCTACGACAGCGACGAACCGCTCGACGACCTCGGCGGCCGCCTCGTCCTCCCCGGGGAGTTCGAGGACCGGCGCGAGCAGATCGAGGCCGGCCTCCCCGACGTCACGGTACCGGAGCCCGACCCGGCGGACGCGGACGCCGAGGACGAAGTGAACGCCGCCGACGACTGACGCGACGACCGGCGCGGGCCGCCCGACGAGCGACGCCGGCCGCCGGCGTCGTCCGCCGACCGGTCGGCCGCCGCCACGGTGCGCTATCCCCCACGCTTTTGTCCCCCGACCGCCGAGAGGGAGCGGATGCTACTCACGGGGACCGTCGTCGTGGACGCCGAGACAGCCATCGCGGACGGCGCCGTCGTCACGGACGGCGACCGGATCGCGGCCGTCGGCGAGCGCGAGGCACTCGTCGAACAGTACGCCGAGCACGAACGCCGCGACCACGACGTCGTCGCGCCCGGCCTCGTCGGCGCGCACGTCCACTCCGTGCAGAGCCTCGGGCGCGGCATCGCGGACGACACCGAACTCCTCGACTGGCTCTTCGAGTCCGTCCTCCCGATGGAGGCCGGCCTCGACCGCGAGGGGATGCGCGTCGCCGCCGAGCTCGGCTACCTCGAGTGTCTCGCCTCCGGCACCACCACCGTCGTCGACCACCTCTCCGTGCACCACGCGGACGCGGCCTTCGAGGCCGCCGGCGAAACCGGTATCCGCGCCCGCATGGGGAAGGTCCTGATGGACACCGCGAGCCCGGACGGCCTCGAGGAGGCCACGGACGCGGGCCTCGCCGAGAGCGAGCGCCTGATTCGGGAGTACCACGGCGCGTTCGACGACCGCGTCCGCTACGCGGTGACGCCGCGCTTCGCCGTCACCTGTAGCGAGGCGTGCCTGCGCGGCGCGCGCGACCTCGCGGACGCCTACGACGGCGTGCGCATTCACACGCACGCGAGCGAGAACCGCGACGAGATCGAGACGGTCGAGGACCGCACCGGGATGCGGAACGTCCACTGGCTCGACGAGGTCGGCCTCACCGGCGAGGACGTCGTGCTCGCGCACTGCGTCTGGACGGACGAAACCGAGCGCGAGGTGCTCGCGGAGACCGGCACGCACGTCACGCACTGCCCGTCCTCGAACATGAAGCTCGCGTCCGGCATCGCCCCGATAGAGGACTACCTCGAACGCGGCATCAACGTCGCGCTCGGGAACGACGGCCCGCCCTGCAACAACACGCTCGACGCCTTCACGGAGATGCGTCAGGCGAGCCTCCTCGGGAAGGTCGATTCGCTCGACCCGACCGTGATTCCCGCCGAGACCGTCTTCGAGATGGCGACGCGGAACGGCGCGGAGGCGGCGGGCTTCGAGCGGGTCGGCGAACTCCGCGAGGACTGGAAAGCCGACCTCGTCTGCCTCAGCACCGACGGCGCGCGCTCGACGCCGGTTCACGACGTCCACTCGCACCTCGTCTACGCCGCGCACGGCGACGACGTCGCGCTCACGATGGTCGACGGCGAGGTCCGCTACGAGAATGGGACGTACCCGGGATTCGACGCGGCGGCGACGCTCGAGAGCGCGCGCGAGTACGCCGCAGAACTCTGAAAAGAGGCCGCCCGCGACGGCGAGGCGTCGCGTCGGTTCGCATGCACTTCACTCGCGACTCCGAGAGCCGCGCTACTTCTTGTACTCCTTGCGGTAGCCGCGGAACTCGGTGCGGTGGGCTTCCTCGTCGGCGAGGAGCGTGGTCGCGAGGTCCTCGGTGACGGGGTCGTCGGCCTCCTCGGCGACCGTGATGAGGTCGCGGTAGGTCGCGATGGCGTCCTCTTCGGCCTCGATGACGCCCTCGATGACGGAGAGGACGTCCGTGGTGTCCTCGGGCGGCTGGAGGCTGTGCTGGGAGGCCTCGAACTCGCCGGAGCCGGGCGGGGCCTCCTCAAGCTGCTTCAGGCGGTTCCCGAGCTGCTCGGCGTGCCCGAGCTCCTCTTGGATGTCCGCCTGGAGGGATTCCTTGATCTCCTCGGCGCGCACGCCGTCGAGGACGATGGAGTTCGACATGTAGTTCATGACCGTCTCGATCTCGTCCTGATACGCCTTCTTCAGCAGTCGGGTGACCTCGTCGCTGGACATGTGCGACGCTACTCGCGGCTGGTACGTATAAGCAGGGGACGGTGTGTGTCGCGCTAGCGAAGCTCGCTCATGTGGTCGATGCGTCGCTGGACGAGGTCGGGTTTGCCGACGTCGTGGCGGACGCGGAACCCCTCGCCGAGCCCGGAGAGGGCGGACTCGGCCTGCTCCTCGGCGGCCGCGATGGAGTCGCCGCGCCCGACGACGGCGAACGAGCGCGAGGTGGTCGTGTAGACGCCGTCCTCGCGGGCGTCGACGCTCGCGTAGAAGAGGAGCGCCTCACCCACGGACTCCTCGTCGAGCGTCACTTCCGCGCCCGCCTCCGGGTCCGTGGGATAGCCCTCGGGGACGGCGTACTTGCAGACGGTGGCCTCGCCCGAGAACGACAGTTCGGGGAGGTCGTCGCCGTCGCGCGCGGCCGTGAGGACGTCGAGGAACGGCGTCTCGAGGACGGGGAGCGTGTTCATCGCCTCGGGGTCGCCGAAGCGCGCGTTGAACTCGACGACCTTCGGGCCCGCGTCGGTGAGCATGAACTGGCCGTAGAGGACGCCGCGATACCCTTCGAGGGCGTCGACGGTCGCCTCGATGACGTCGACGGCGGCGTCGTAGTCGTCCTGCGTCATGAACGGGAGCGTCGCGTCGACGTCGCTGTAACTGCCCATCCCGCCCGTGTTCGGCCCCTCGTCGCCCTCGTAGGCGCGCTTGTGGTCCTGGACGGCCGGGGTGGTGCGGACCTGCCCGTTCGCGACGAACGCCTGAATCGTGAACTCCTCGCCGACGAGGCGCTCCTCGACGACCCACTCGTCGTGGCCGCTCTCGCGGACGTAGTCGGCGGCCTCGGCGTGCGTCACCTGGTCGCCGGTGACGCGCACGCCCTTCCCACCCGTGAGGCCTGCGGGCTTCACGGCGGCGTCCTCGCCCTCCTCACCGAGCTCTTCGACGTACTCGGCGGCGTCCGCCGCGTCGTCGAACGTCTCGAACCACGGCGTCCCGGGGATGTCGTGCTCGGCCATGAACTCCCGCTGGAACTGCTTGTCCGTCTCGATGCGCGCCTCGGCCTGCTTCGGGCCGAAGGCGTAGACGCCGGCGTCTTCGAGGGCGTCCACGACGCCCGCCGCGAGCGGGCTCTCGGGTCCGACGACGGCGAGGTCCGCGCCGACCTCCTCGGCGTACGCGACGACGGCGTCGGGGTCGTTCTCGTCGAGCGTCTTCACCGACTCGGCGAGCGAGACGATGCCCGGGTTCCGATTCGACGCGCAGGCGTAGAGGTCGCAGTCGTCGGCGAGCGCACGCGCGATGGCGTGCTCGCGGCCGCCGCCGCCGACCAGCAGGACGGTCTCGGTCATGGACGGAGAGAGAAAGCACACCGGTGTAAAGGTTGCTCTTGACGACCCGGGATGTATGCATGGACGTGCGCACGGTGGCGGCGTCGCCGACCCCGGAGCGGGGAGCGCCGACGCACGACCCTTTACCCGCCTCGCCGCGCAACCCCTCCACATGAGCGACCCGACGGACCGAAACCGCCTCGCCGACGAGGCGAGTCCGTACCTCCAGCAGCACGCCGACAACCCCGTGAACTGGCAGCCGTGGGACGACGCGGCCTTCGAGGCCGCCGAGGAGCGCGACGTCCCGGTCTTCCTCTCGATAGGCTATTCGGCCTGCCACTGGTGTCACGTGATGGCCGAGGAGTCCTTCGAGGACCCCGACATCGCCGACTACCTGAACGAGCACTTCGTCCCCGTGAAGGTCGACCGGGAGGAGCGCCCGGACGTCGACGAGCTCTACATGACGGTCGCCCAGCTCGCGACGGGTGGCGGCGGATGGCCGCTCTCCGTCTGGCTCACGCCCGACAAGCGCCCGTTCTACGTCGGGACCTACTTCCCGCCCGAATCGACGGAGCGCCAGACCGGCTTTCGCGACGTCCTCCGGTCGCTCCACCAGCGCTGGGAGGGCGAACGCGAGGCCGTCGAGGAGCGCGCCGACCAGTGGGCGGACGCCCTGAAGGGCGAAGTCGAGGCCGTCCCGACGCCCGCCGAGGA
Source organism: Halarchaeum sp. CBA1220 (assembly GCF_003721175.2). Taxonomy (GTDB): domain Archaea; phylum Halobacteriota; class Halobacteria; order Halobacteriales; family Halobacteriaceae; genus Halarchaeum; species Halarchaeum grantii. Next base: position 12,461 of record NZ_CP054707.1, on the reverse strand, counting down.
GCCCCCGGGGAGCGACGTCCTGGACGCCGCCGCGCGCGAGGGCGTCCGCCGCGCCGACCGCGAGCACGGCGGCTGGGGACAGGGGCAGAAGTTCCCCCAGCCCGGCCGCCTGCACGTCCTCCTGCGCGCCGCCGCGAACGCGGACGGGACCGAGCACGACGACGCCGGCGACCCCGACGACGGCGAGGAGCGACCGGCCGACGCCGCGCGCGCCGTCGCCACCGAGACGCTGGACGCGATGGCGGCGGGCGGCCTCTACGACCACCTCGGCGGGGGGTTTCACCGGTACTGCGTGGACCGGGAGTGGACGGTCCCGCACTTCGAGAAGATGCTGTACGACAACGCCGAACTCGCGCGCGTCTACCTCGCCGGCCACCAGCTCACGGGCGCGGACCGCTACCGCGAGGTGGCGGCGGGCGCGCTCGACTTCCTCGCCGACGAACTCGCCCACCCCGAGGGCGGCTTCTACAGCACGCTCGACGCCCGCAGCGAGGGCGAGGAGGGCACGTTCTACGTCTGGACGCTCGACGAGGTGAGCGACGCCGTCGACGACCCGGCGGACGCCACCGTCTTCGGCGCGTACTACGGAGTCACCCAATCGGGCAACTTCGAGGGGTCGACCGTCCTCACGCGCCGGCGCGACCTCTCGGCCGTCGCGGACGACCTCGGGATGAGTGAGGACGAGGCCCGCGAGCGCCTCGACCGCGCCCACGCGGAAGTCTACGACGCCCGCACGGAGCGCACGCGGCCCGCGCGCGACGAGAAGGTCATCGGCGCGTGGAACGGCCTCGCGATACGGGCGTTCGCCGAGGCCGGCCTCGTCCTCGACGCCGATTACGCCGAACGCGCCGCCGACGCGCTCGGATTCGTCCGCGACCACCTCTGGGACGACGAGGCGAACCGGCTCGCCCGACGCTACGCGGACGGCGCCGCCTCGGGGAACGGCTACCTCGAGGACTACGCCTTCCTCGCGGCGGGCGCGCTCACCGCCTACGAGGCCACCGGCGACGTCGCGCACCTCGCGTTCGCGTGCGACCTCGCGGACGCGCTCGTCGCCGAGTTCCACGCCGACGGCACGCTCTACTTCACGCCGTCGAGCGGCGAGCAGTTGCTCGCGCGCCCGCAGGACCTCGCCGACCGCTCGACGCCCTCGCCGACCGGCGTCGCCGTCTCCGTGCTCGACGCCCTCGCCGCGTTCCGACCCGAGAGCGAGTATCGCGCCGTCGTCGACGACGTCCTCGCGACGCACGCCGACACCGTCGAGAACCGTGGGTTCACGCACCCGTCGCTCGTCCTCGCCGCCGCCGACCGAGAGCGCGGGCACCTCGAACTCACGGTCGCCGCCGACGACGTGCCCGACGTGTGGCGCGACGAGGTCGCCGCGCGCTACCTCCCCGACCGCCTGCTCTCGCGGCGTCCGCCGACGGCGGGTGGCCTCGACGGCTGGCTCGACCGACTGGGACTCGACGAGGCGCCGCCGATCTGGGCGGGGCGCGAGGCGCGCGACGGCCCGACCGCGTACGTCTGCCGGCGCGCGTGCTCGCCGCCCGTCACGGACACCGACGCGCTCACCGAGTGGCTAGAAGAGTACCGCTAGCTCAGGCGGACGCCTCGAGCTCGTCGAGGCGCTCGGCGAGCCAGACCGCGATGGGGCGGTCCTCCTCCTCGACGAAGCGCGCGAGCTCGGCTCCCTCGGAGTCCTCGACGACGACGGTCGGGATGAGTTCGATGCCGTACTCCTCGACGCCGGGGCCCTGCTTCTCGCCGTCGACGCGCTCGACGGGGTAGTGCTCGACGTCCTCGACGCCCGCCGCCTCGAGCGCGGCCGCGAAGTCGGGGAGCTGGCCGCGACAGTCACCGCACCAGTCGCCGCCCCAGACCTTCACCGTCACGTCGTCCGCCACGCGCGCCCACGACTCGACGGTCTCCTCGTGCGCCTCCGCGTCCCACGCCGGGTTCGGACGCATCGTCTCCAGTTTCTCGGACATAGTTCTCCTAGGTACTCGACGGGCTTAACGGCCGTGCCACCGGCGGAACGATACTCTCGGTCGAGCGCCACCGGTTTAACCCCCTCACCCATACCACTCCCCAATGATCGACAGCATCCTCGACGCGATAGGCACACCCCTGTTGCGCCTCCCCTCGCCCGAGGGCGCGACCGTCGCCGCGAAGGTCGAGTCGTTCAATCCGGGTGGGTCCGCGAAGGACCGCCCCGCCCGCGAGATGGTGCTCGCCGCCGAGGAGGCCGGCAACCTCTCCCCCGGCGACCGCATCGTCGAGGCGACGAGCGGGAACACCGGCATCGGCCTCGCCGTCGTCTCGGCCGCGCGCGGCTACGACCTCACCATCGTCATGCCCGCCGACATGTCACAGGAGCGCCGGAACCTCCTGCGGGCCTACGGCGCCGACCTCGAACTCGTCGAGGGGTCGATGACGGACGCGAACGAGCGCGCCGCCGAAATCGCCGCCGAGACCGACGCCTACCCCATCCGGCAGTTCGAGAACGACGCGAACCCGCGCGCGCACTACCGCACGACCGCCGAGGAGATCCTCGAACAGGTCGACGGCCGCGACATCGACGCCTTCGTCGCCGCCGTCGGCACTGGTGGGACGATCACCGGCACCAGCCACCGCCTCCTCGAGGAGTTCCCCGACATGGAGGTCGTCGCCGTCGAACCCGAGGGGAACGCCGTCCTCTCCGGCGAAGAACCCGGTGAGGACGCCTTCCAGGGGATGGGGCCGGGCTTCGTCTCCGACATCCTCGACGTCGAGGTCATCGACACCGTCGAGACCGTCGCCATCGACGACGCCGAGGCCGAGTGCCGCAGTCTCGCGCGCGAGCAGGGCGTCCTCGTCGGCCAGTCCTCCGGCGCCGTCTCGCTCGTCGCCCAGCGCGTCGCCGAACGCTACGCCTACGAGGCCGACGACGACGAGGAGCCCCTCATCGTCACGATGTTCTGGGACAGCGGCGAGCGCTACCTGACGGCCGGCGTCTTCGACTGAACCGACCGCTGTGCGACGGCCTCGCGGTCTCGCACGCGAAATCCGACGTCGCGTGCGCCCCGGACCCGTCGCCCGCGGACTCGCTCAAGTCGCGCTTTCAGTCTGCACAAGTTATTCCACCCTTCTAACACGAGACTGTGTATGCGCCGCCACCACCTCGTGCTCGCCGCCCTCCTCCCGCTGGTGCTCCTCACCGGCTGCTCGGCCGCCGGGAGCATCTCGATGGACCCGGTCTCGAACGCCGACCTCGCCGACCACGCGAGTCGGGACGCGCCCCCCGGTGACGCCGAACCCGACCCCGAGGCCCGGCTGATTCGCGACGCCATCCGCAACGGCTCCGCGACCATCGAGGGCCGTTCAGCACCCGTCGAGGCGGACCTGCCGTTCGCGTACCGGGGGTCGTACTACGACCTCTCGTGGACGGCCGCCGGAGAGCGCGAGGCGACGAGCGTCGACCTCGAAGTCGACTACAACGCCTCGAACGTCTCCGCGAACCGCATCGCGTACGACGACCTCCCCGAAGTCGACCGGCGCGCGCTCGACACGCTGTTCCCGCCGCGCCACGACCCGCGCGCGGACGGCTACGACCTCGGTGTCGGCGCGACGTACACCGACGCCGAAGCCAACCGCTCCGTCCTCGTCCCCACGCAGGAGTACGACGCCGTCGTCTACGACGGCGACGCCTACCCGATTCGCGTCAGCGACGTCCGCCCGGTCACGCTCACCACGTATCGCTACACGTCGACCGTCGTCGCGAACGACTCCGACGACTACGCCCGGCAGCTGAAGGACGAGCACCTGTTCACGCTCGGCGACCTCAACGAGAGCGAACGCGCCGTCGTCTCCGAGGCCACCAACGGGAGCTACTACGCCGAGAGCACCGACGACAGCGCCTTCCGTGGCGTCCTCGAGCGCTTCCGGGCGCACGACGACGACGCCGTGGAGTACGAGGAGACGCGCGGCTCGTGGGTCGTCCGCTACAACGGCACCGTCTACTGGGCCGACCTCAGCTACGCGCAGTTCACCGACGAGTACTGACGCCCGGGCTCACGCGCCACGCGCCACGGGACGTGCGCGCGGCTCAGAAGAACTCGTCTTTCGTGACGCGCACGACGACGGCGTCGTCGTACTCCGCGCGCTCGTACGTCCCCTCCTGAGCGTCGCCCCGGAGAACCATCGTCGGGTCGACGAGGCGGCCGTCCTCGACGCCGTAGACCTTGAGGCGGTTGACGCGCTCCTCGGGGTCGCCGTCGCCGTCCCGGAGGTCGCGCGCCAGCGGGCGGGAGAGCCACTCCGTCTCGCTGACGCTCGGGTCGCGCACGAACGCGTCGGCGGCGACGCGCGCGAGATACCAGTCGAGGTCGTTGAGGAGCGACACCGCCGTTCCCAGGCTTATCGTCTCGACGGCGAGCGCGTTCTCCCACGGGTAGGTCGCGTCGTACGTCGAGAGCGCCCGATACGCCGTCTCGTAGGCGTAGAGGTCGCCGGGGAGGCGCTTGCCCTCCTTCGCGACGATGCAGACGTCCGTCATCGCGCGTTCGACACCTCCGCGTCGTCCGCGTCGTCCTCGCTGGCCCGGTCGTCGAAATCCGGGTCGACCGCCACCGTCTCGCGGGCGTCGGCGGCGTCCTCGGCCCATTCGAGGAGGGCGTCCGGTTCGGCGGCGACGACCCGCTCGCGAGAGACGGCGGTCGCGGGCTGGTCGGGTGCGAGGCGGTCGCAGCCGACGTCCATCGTCGCGTCCGTGTACGTCCCGAGGTCGCGCGCCTTCGCGACGACCTCCTGTTTGTCCCACGCGAGCAGCGGGCGGTGGACGGGGAGATCGGTGGCCCCCGCGACCGCCGCCATGTTCGCGGTCGTCTGACTCGACTTCTGCCCGATGGCTTCGCCGGTGACGACGCCGACCGCGCCGACGTCCGCGGCGACGCGCTCGGCCGCCCGGTACATGAAGCGCCGGAAGGAGAGCATGCGGGTGTTCGTCACGGCGTCGGCGAGGCGCTCGAGGGCGTCGCCAGCCGGTATTCGGTGGACGTCGAGGTCGACGTTCGGCGCCCACCGCGCGAGGCGGCCGACCGTCTCGACGGCGCGCGCCTCGTGGTCGGGGCCCCCGTAGGGCCCGAGTTCGAGGTAGACGGGCACGACGGGCGCGCCGCGCTTCATCGCGAGCCACGCCGCGACCGGCGAGTCGATGCCGCCCGAGACGAGCGCGACGAGCGGCCGTTGGGTGCCGAGCGGCATCCCGCCCGGGCCCGCGCGCTTCTCGAGGAAGACGAACGCGCGCGTCTCGCGCACCTCGACGGAGAACGTCACGTCCGGGTCGTCGAGGTCGACCTCGGGGTCGAAGGCGTCCTCGACGGCCTCCCAGACCGCCTGCCCGCCCTCGCGGCCGACGTCGCGGCTGTCGAAGTCGTGGCGCCCCGCCCGGCGCGCGTCCACGCCGAACGTCCCGCCGTGGTAGTGCTCGCGCGCCGCGTCCGCGAGCGCCGACCGGATCGCGTCCAGCGACGGCTCGACGACGGTCGCGGGACTCGCGGAGACGACGCCGAACGTCTCGGTCGCCGCGTCCGTCGCCGCCGCCACGTCATCCGTGTGTATCACGAGGCGGCCGTACTCCGTCTCCACCGACCCCTCGATGTCGCGCGCCTCGAGTTGCGCCTCCAGGTTCTCCGCGAGGCGCGCCTCCATGCGCGACTGGACGGCGTCGCTCTTGATGCCGACGTCGCCGTGACGAACCAGCACGGCGTCGGCGTCCGGCGGATGCATGCTGCGAGAGAGGAGCGGACGAACTAAAGGAACGTCGCTTCCCGGCCCCGTTGGCGATGGGAACGAGGCACGTCACGTTGGCCATCGCCGTCCCGCGACGAGTGCGGCGAGTGGTTTTCTACGACGTCGGCCGATGAACCGTACTCGGGGCTAGCGTCCGCGAGCGAGCGGTTCGGAGAACCCGAGCGAAGCGGTTCACTCGCGGCTTCGCCGCGAGGCGCAAGTGACCCCGTAGGGGTCACGCTGCTCTTTTGGTCGAGCTTTTGCCAGCGAGCGAAGCGAGCGAAGCAAAAGGTCGGTTAGAAGGTGGTGAGCTCGCCGTCGATGACGCGCTGGGTGACGTCGGTGACGTTCGCGAGTTCCTCGTCGACGATGGCGCGGACGTCCGCCTCGATATCCGAGACGGTGACGCCCTCGGCGGTGACGACGTGGACGTCCGCGACGTGCGGCTCGTCGATGGGGCGGCCGATCTGGCTGAGGAGGCGGACGCGGAGGTCGCGGATGCCCTCGACGTCGGCGACGACGGATTCCGCGATCTGCGTGGAGAGGAGGTTGTAGATCTTCCCGATGTGGTTGACGGGGTTCTTCCCGGACGTGGCCTCCATGCTCATCGAGCGGTTCGGCGTGATGAGGCCGTTCGCGCGGTTCCCCCGACCGACCGACCCGTCGTCGCCCTGCTCGGCGCTCGTGCCGGTGACGGTGAGGTAGACGGAGCCCTCCTCGTAGTCGTCGGCGGTGTTGACGTGGACGGTGACGTCCCGCGTCGTGTACTCGTCGGCGAGGTCAGCGACGTACTCGCGGATGCGCTCGATCTCGGCCTTGTACGCGTCCATGTCGGGGACGTAGGCGTCGACGAGCGCGGCGGCGACGGTGAGGTCGATCTCGTCGCCCTCGCGCTTGCCCATGACCTTGACGTCCTGGCCGAGCGCGGGGTTGTCGTCGTGATACGGGCCGTTGAGGTGGCGTTCGGTCTCGAGGACGAGCTCCTCGGTTTCGGTGAGGGGGGCGTGGCCGACGCCGAAGGAGGTGTCGTTGGCCTCGGGGACGGTCCGCTCCTCCTCGCTGAAGACGTCCTGGAGGTCGCCGGAGCCCTCGCCGAGTTTCACGTCGACGATGACGTCCGTCTCGAGGTCGATGGCGGGCAGGGTCTCGTCGAGGTAGTCGCGCGCGGCCTCGAGCGCGATGGAGTCGACGGGGATCTCGTACTCCTCGCCGGACTCGTCGACGTAGTGCTTGGTGGCGCGCCCGACGACGAGGATGTAGATGGGCTCGACGACCTCGCCGCCGCCGAACTTCGGCGCGGCGGTGCCGGCGACGAGCTGTGTCTCGTCGGTGTTGTAGTGGAGGACCTTCCCGACGCGGTCGAGGTAGGCCTGCGCGAGCGCCTCGGAGACGTGCTCGGCGACGCCGTCGCAGATGGAGTCGGGGTGGCCGATACCCTTTCGCTCCACGATCTCGACTTCCTCGTCTTCGACGGCCCCGCGCTCGATCGGCTGGACGCGGATGTTCCGCTCGGTCATTGCCCCCTCTTGGCCGCCGGCGGTTCTATAACTTGCGGAAAGGAAAGGCGCCGAGAATATGTTCCGTGGTTATTCGAGGAGGAGGCCGAGGTAGGAGGTGCGTATCTGGTCGTCCGGGTCGAGACCGAGGCGGCGGAGGACGTCGAACGCGCCCTCGCGCGCGGACGCCACGTCCTCGCTCTCGCGCTCCACCTCGACGAACTGCCCGAGGCCCTCGACGTCGTCGAGGACGACCGTGTACTCCTCGTAGTCGTAGTAGGTTCGGGTCTTTCGCACCGTCGCGGCGGGCGCGAACCCGAGCGCCTCGAAGAGCGCGCCCGCGTCCGCGCCGTCCGCGACGCCGGTCTCGATCTCCTCGCGGGCCTTCGACTCGCTGTCGACCTTCGGGCCCTTGTAGGTGATTCGCGCGTCGGCGTCCTCGGCGCCCGCCTCGCGGACGCGCCGGACGCGCAGGGCCTCGTCCGTCTCCGCGAAGTCGCGGTGGGGGGCGTCGTAGTAGGTGTCCGCCTGCTCGACCGTGCCTCGCTCCGCCGCGCCGACCGACTCCAAGGCGTCCCGGACGTCGCCGTGGTCCGCCGGCACCTTCACCTCGACCTCGTACATACCTCGAAGACGTGGCCCCGGTCGGGAAAAAACGCCCGAATCGCGGGGATCGGGACGGCTATAGAGACGACCGTACCCCTCTTAGCAGCCTTCATACGTGACGGCCGTGCCTCTCCGAGTGGGATGTCCGCAGACTCCACCGCCGGCGACGCGGCGCACACGACCGTCGCCGCCCCCGACTACGCCCTCGACGCCGTCACCGTCACGCAGGAACGCGGGCCGGACCGCTGTACGGTCTACCCGACGGACGCCGACGAGGAGACCCGACTCACCACGTGGCTCTCGCTCGACGCCGACGCAACCTGCGACCTCGCGACGATGCGCTGAACTGACGGGGCAGAAACGTGATTCTTAAGGGCCGAACGGGAGTTCGTGTGCGTATGAGCGACCAGCAAGAGGCCGAGGCGGCTGACGAATCTGCGTCCGAGGAGTCCGAAGGGCTTCAGGCGGGCGACTTCATCAAACTCGCGTACACCGCACGAACCGTCGAGGGCGGCGACCTCGTCGACACGACCGACGAGGAGGTCGCCGAGGAAGAGGGCGTCGACACCGACGAGCAGGAGTTCGCCCCGCGCACGCTCGTGCTCGGCGACGGTCACATCTTCGAGCCCGTCGAAGAGGACATCTACGGCAAGGAGGTCGGTGACACCGGGACCGTCGTCGTCCCCGCCGCCGACGCCTTCGGCGAGTACGACGAGAGCGAGGTCCGAACCGTGAGCGCCGACAAGATCCCCGAGGACGACCGCTACCCCGGTGGGCACGTCGACATCGACGGCGAGCACGGCCACGTCGAGACCATCATCGGTGGGCGCGCGCGCGTCGACTTCAACCACATGCTCGCCGGTGAGGACATCGAGTACAAGTACGAGATCGTCGGCGAGGTCGAGGACCGCGTCGAGAAGGCCCAGGGCCTCCTCAGCATGTACTTCGACGCCGAGCTCGACATGCACATCGAGACGGACGAGGTCGAGGAGGAAGTGCAGGTCGAGTCCGACGAGGACGAGGAGCCCGAGACGGAGACCGAGACCGTCGAGAAGGAGACGCTGTACATCGAGCAGAGCCCGCAGCTCCAGTTCAACCAGCAGTGGATGATGGGCAAGCAGCAGATCCTCCAGCAGATCATGGACCAGATCGACGTCGACCGCGTCATCGTCCAGGAGATCATCGACGGCTCCGGCATGGGCGGCATGATGGGCGGCATGGGCGGCATGATGGGCGGCGCCGGTGGCGCCGGCGGCGAGGACCTCGGCGACATCGAGGACGCCCTCGAGGACGCCGACGTCGACGCCGACGAGATCGTCGAAGAACTCGACGAGGAATAGGTCGCCAACCGAGCGCGAGCGAGGGCGCGACCATAGCCGAGCGGCGTAGCCGCGAGGCATAGGTCGGCCCGAGGGGGCGACCGAACGCCCGAGCACCCCATCGCGATTCTCCACGTTTTTCGCGACGCGTAGCGGCGGCGCTCGGCGTCTGATAGAGGACGCGACGTGGCCGCTCAGGCGATGTCGCGCGAGGTGTCGATGGTGACGCGGTCGCCGAGGTTGAGCTTCACCGTCTCGTCGAGCGCGCTACCGCTGCGGAACTTGGGGACGGAGAGCGTGTTCTCGACGTCGCTTCCCTTGACCGTCGTTTCGAGGCGGAAGACGACGTCGGCCATGTGGATGGTCGAGTCGCGGAGTTCGGGGACGTGGGAGCCGCGAAGCGCGTGGAGGACGGCGACGCCGCCGGTGTTGTGCATGTGGTTTTGCAGCTCGGAGAGGAAGGTCTCGTAGCGCGCGCGCTCGGTGCGTTCGAGGGCGTCCACGGGGTCGATGACGAGCGTCTCGTCCTCCCCGGTGTTGCGGACGAGTCGCCGCGCGTTGTCGAGCGGCGCGTCGTTCGCGAGGTAGCGGACGTCGGGGGGGTCGACGGGAACGCTCGTGTTCTCGAACGCGTCCGCGACGGCGTCCTCGGTGCGGTCGGTGGTGATGTAGAGCGTCTCCCGGGGGCGTGCGATCTCGTGGAGCAGTAGCTCGCCTTGGCTCGCCGGCGGTGATTCGTAGACGAGGACGCTCCCCGATGGAATGCCACCGCCGAGCTTCCGGTCGAGGACGTCGATTCCCGTCGGGAGCCGATCCGCCATGTAGCCTCAGTAGGGGCGGTAGCGTTGTTAAGGATTCGGCCCCGTTGCTGTCGCGAGGTTGTCGTATGCGGCCGCAACACCCGTGTTACGAAGTGGCGCACGCGAGCGCGGGACGGCCGTGACGGGCGCGTCGAGCGCCGCCGCGATACCGTCGGTGTCGTCGCTGGTTCCGACGACCACACTGGCGACGACCGGCGTCCCGAGCGCGCGGGCGAGCGCCGCGCTCTTCAGGGCGTCAACGACGGCCTCCTCGTCGGCCGTGGTGACGACGACGACGCCGTCGGCGGCGACGAGCGCCGCCCCGACGTCCGCGCCCGCGCCGGCGGCGGTGTCGACGACGACCGGGCGCCCGCGCGGGAGCCCGTCGAGGTAGCGCTCGGGGGCGACGCCACCGCCGGCGAGGACGTCGACGCCCGGGAGCGCGCGTGCGGGTTCGACGGCGTCCGCGAGGGGGCGGCCGGCCGCGACGTCCGCGACGCCGCGCTCGCCGGGCGTGTCCGCGTAGAGGTGGCAGTTCGGCATCCCGTGGTCGGCGTCGACCACGAGGGGCCGGCGCCGTCTGCGGACGTAGGCGGCGGCGAGGCCGAGCGCCGTCGTCGTCTTCCCCACCCCGCCCTTCCCGCCCGCGATGGCAAGCATACCCACGGGTGGGCACCCCATCCGGGAAGAAGGTTCGGGAACTTGAAGGCGTCAGCGCGCGGGGGTAGTGACGATGCGCCACGACCACTTGCTCACCGCGAAACAGCTCTCGCGGGCGGACATCGAGGAGGTCCTCTCGCGAGCGCGGGAGTTCGCGGACGACCCGGCCGCACACGCGGACCGACATCCCGGTGCGCTGCTCGCGCTCTGCTTCTTCGAGCCGAGCACGCGCACGAAGATGAGCTTCGAGACGGCCGCCAAGCGCCTCGGCGGGGACGTCGTCGACATGGGGTCCGTCGAGTCCTCCTCCGTGAAGAAGGGCGAGTCGCTCGCGGACACCGTCCGCGTCATCGAGGGGTACGCGGACGGCATCGTCCTCCGGCACCCGAGTCAGGGCGCCGCGCAGATGGCGAGCGAGTTCGTGGACGTCCCGCTCGTGAACGCGGGCGACGGCGCGGGACACCACCCGAGTCAGACGCTCCTCGACCTCTACACCATCGACGAGCACGCGGGCCTCGACGACCTCACCATCGGCATCATGGGCGACCTGAAGTACGGCCGGACGGTCCACTCGCTCGCGCACGCGCTCACGAACTTCGACGCGCGCCAGCACTTCATCAGCCCGGAGAGCCTGCGTCTCCCGCGCTCGGTGCGCTACGACCTCCACGAGTCGGGCGCGAACGTCCGCGAGCACGAGGACCTCGAGGCCGTCCTCTCCGAACTCGACGTCCTATACGTGACGCGCATCCAGCGCGAGCGCTTCCCCGACGAGGAGGAGTACGAGACGGTCGCGGGTCAGTACCGAATCGACGCCGAGACGCTCGACGCGGCGAAGGACGACCTCGCGGTGATGCACCCGCTCCCGCGCGTCGACGAGATCGACCCCGGTGTGGACGACCTGCCGAACGCGACGTACTTCGACCAGGCGCACAACGGCGTCCCCGTCCGCATGGCGCTCCTCGACCTCCTCCTCGAGTAATCATGACCGAGAAAGACACCGAACTCCGCGTCTCCAAGATCCGCGACGGCACCGTCATCGACCACGTTCCCGCCGGCGAAGCCCTCCACGTCCTCGCCATCCTCGGCATCGACGGCAGCGGCGGCGAGAGCGTCAGCCTCGGGATGAACGTTCCGAGCGGGCGGATGGGACAGAAGGACATCGTGAAGGTCGAGGGCCGCGAGATGAGTCAGGCCGAACTCGACGTCCTCTCGCTCATCGCGCCGGACGCCACCGTGAACATCGTTCGGGAGTACGAGGTCGCGGAGAAGACCGAAATCGAGCCCCCGGCGGAGGTCGTCGGCCTCCTCCACTGCCCGAACCGCCACTGCATCACGAACGCCGGCGAACCCGTCGAGACGCGTTTCGACGTCATCTCCGAGGGCGTCCGATGCGCGTACTGCGAGACCATCGTCCGCGAGGACATCACCGACCACCTCGCCGTCTGAGCGCCGATTCCCGAAAAGGTATAGTGGACCGATACGTACGCTCACGTATGCGCACGACCGTCAAGCTCGCCCTCGCACTGGCCCTGATCGTCCTCGTCTACAAGCTCGTCGCCGGCGGCGAGCCCGAGCCCGCCGAGGACATCGACCGCATCGACTGAGCACCGCACTCGCGCGGCACGCGCCGCCCCCATCCTCCGCTGTCGCCCAACTCCCAGCGACGCGTCCCGGGAACGAACGCTTTAGGCGGCCAGCGCTCCGCACGTGTGATATGTACGGCGTCGTCACGCGGAACGCCGAGGAACTCGAGTGGTCGGAGTTCGACGTGGGCTTCTACGAGGTCAAGCGCGTCACCGGCGAGCACGTCG